>NZ_KB900031.1:0-55383 GCF_000378545.1 Thioalkalivibrio sp. ALE23
GCCTCGGCCGCGAACCGCACAGCCCCATCGGCCAGAGGGCTGGCCTCCTACACCGACCGCCACCCTGCAGGAGCGGCCTCGGCCGCGAACCGCACCGGGCCCGACTACCCGGGGCTTCCCGGGCGAACCACTCCAGCACATCCGCCAGATGCCAGAGCGCCGACCGGCCCTCGTGCAAAGGCAACGGGAAACTGTCCCGGTGGGTCTGCACCAGCTTGCGCATGTTCTGCCGGGAAAAGCCGAACAGGTCGGCCACGTCGGACACCCCCACGAAATCCGGCGTCACTTCCACGAGCACCGCTGCCGGTACGGCGTTACGCACATCGCGGATCGCACTCGTCACCGCGTCGCTCGCCGACGCCGCCTCGCGCGAAAAAGAAAGCGCCAGACGCCCCTGCTGGCCCGTTCCCATCAGTGCATCATCGCACCCACCCTCGAACAGCCGGGCTTCCAGCCAGGAACGATCCCAATCGGATGGAATGGCGAATTTCAGCGTAAATTCGTAATGACTCATGATGGTTCCTCATCCCCGACAGCACCGGTACAGCCGTCTACCACACGGACCATACATATGTGCCCAGGCATGCCCGCGCGCCTGATTGACCCGCCACCCACGAGCCTCGGCATAAGCCAGCGCGGCTTCCACATCCTTGTTGGGGTGTTTTCTCCGTCCCATGGGTGTCTTTACACGCCAGGCCCGGCCTATTCAGCCGAAGGTGCATCATTCGAGCGCATTCGTTCCAGGATTCGCGGGGCCACGAACAGTGCCACCATCCCGAACAGGTCGAGGGTACCGATGATGCCGGCCGCAACGGCACTGAAAGGCGCAATCGCAACCGCCGCCGCCAAACCCGCCACCGCAATCACCAGACCGTAGCGCTGTCCCCGACGGTCCTTTGCAATGGCGCCTTCCAGACCGCGTTCCCGCATCCGATGGGCATGCGCCTGCTCATCCACGGCCATCTGCACGATTGCGCGGCGTGTGACATCGTCGAAACGATTCAGAAGATCGGGGTGCGGCAACGGCCCGCTGTACGACTCGTGGCGCGTCGCCGCCATCACCAGCTCCGGAGATTCGGCGGCAAGAAATCCCGCAAGCCGACGCTGCTCGTCCAACGACAGGGCACCGGCCTCCAGCCGGTCCACCAGTTCCTCCAATGTGCCGCCCTGGCTATCGGGCGTATCCGCCCCGTTGTCAGGCAGGCCCTCCGGTGGCCTTTCGCTCATCTTTCTTCTCCATTCCCTGGTCGGTCTGCGCGCGATTGATCCCTTCACGCAACCGTTCACCAACGTTGCCCCAATGACCGGCAACTCGTTGCTGCAACGAACCGGAAGGCATAAAGTCCGAGTAGTCATGCGCCGGCCACACTTCCATCACCGAACCGGCCGCAAGCCACACCCTACGGGCATCTCGCTTTTTCATTTCCACCTGCACCGCCTCCGTGTCTAGCCCCGCCGATACCTGCGTCTATCTTGGCTCACCACAACAGCACGCACAAATTCATGGCCCGGGAGGTCGCCCGGCTTCCGCGAGCCCGTCTGCGACGACACACAGAGCGGCCTCGGAAAACCTCGGGTAACAACGCGAGCGTGTACAGCGATCAGTGTTTCCTTAAGGGGATGCCCCCTTCCGGGGCTTCAGTGCACCCAGTCTTCGTAGCGGAGGCCTTCGATACGGCAGAACTCGCGAGTATTGTTGGTGACCAGTATGCAATCGGTCGCCATGGCGTGAGCCGCAATGGCGGCGTCATTGCCACCGATGGGCATACCCGCCGCAGCCAATCGGCTGCGAACCTCAATGGCCCTGTCGATCGCAGCGGCATCCCACGGCAGGATCCCGTCCAGGCGCTGAACGAATGCCGTAATGATTTCTCCCAGACGAGGCGAAGCCTTCTTACCGATCTGGCCATACCGCATCTCGGCATAGGTCACCGCGGAGATCACGATCCGGTGGCCCTGCTCCACCTCACTTTCAAGCCGCTTCAACACCTCCAGGGGCCGTTCACGGATGATGAACGAACAGATGCAGGTGTCGAGCATGTACTCCCTCACAGCGTGAAGCGCCCCTCGTCCTCGACAACCTCCGGCCGCTCCCGCAGGAAATCGGCATCGGCCTTGCCGACCTCGGCGAAAGAGAGCCAGTCGGGACGCGCCGGGCGCAGCGTGATCGAATCACCGTGCTTGATGATCTCCAGCTCCGTGACCCCCTGGAACTCAAGGTCCCGAGGCAGCC
Organism: Thioalkalivibrio sp. ALE23; assembly: GCF_000378545.1. NCBI lineage: Bacteria > Pseudomonadati > Pseudomonadota > Gammaproteobacteria > Chromatiales > Ectothiorhodospiraceae > Thioalkalivibrio > Thioalkalivibrio sp. ALE23. Next base: position 2,234 of record NZ_KB900031.1, read on the forward strand.
GCACGGCCTGATTCCTGCCATTTCGGAAGATGGATACGGTTCGCATACAAAGCCCCTCAGAAAAACGATCCTCGTGAAACGGTAGGCCAAAAGCTGACATATGTCCACATATGCCAGCTTCACAAAACCACGGGTTCCCTGCAGGAAGCCAGCCCCACGGCTGCCCCCAATACGTCAAAGCCGCGCTTCAGCGCGGCCCACCTGCTGAGTCGCCTCCCGAGGCTCAAGCCGACCCTCACCACAGGCCGGACAAACTCGCTGCTTGCTTGCGGTGGTTTGGCTCATGTCAGATTCCCTCCGCCCGTCATTCGCGGGCGAGCCCGCTCCCACAAAACCCCGGCACCCCGTAGGAGCGGGCTTGCCCGCGAATGCGGCGGCGGGTTGGCCCACCCCGCCGTTCGCGGCCAAGGCCGCTCCTACAGGCGGAGGTCGGCCGCCTCCGCCGGCAAAGCCGACTTCACGTCGAACACCACGGCATTCTCGCGCCCCAGGCGGCGCACGCCCTCGCCGCCCAACGCCACGAACTCGCGGTGGGGCACGGCCAGCACCATCGCATCGTACGCGGCGGCCTCCGGCTCGGCCTCCAGCAGGTCCAGGGCGTATTCCTCACGCGCCTCGGCAGTATCCACCCACGGGTCCCACACGTCCACCTGCGCGTTGTAGCCCTGCAGGTCCGCGATGATGTCTACCACCCGGGTGTTGCGAACATCCGGGCAGTTCTCCTTGAACGCCAGCCCCATCACCAGGATGCGCGAGCCCACCACCGGGAAGCCCTTGCGGATCATCGCCTTCACCAGGCGGTCGGCAATATGCCCGCCCATGCCGTCGTTCACGCGCCGGCCGGCCAGGATCATCTCCGGATGGTGGCCCACCGCCTGGGCCTTGTGCGTCAGGTAGTACGGGTCCACCCCGATGCAGTGCCCGCCCACCAGCCCGGGCCGGAACGGCAGGAAGTTCCACTTGGTGCCCGCCGCCGCCAGCACCGCCTCGGTATCCAGCCCCAGCCGGTCGAACAGCAGTGACAGCTCGTTCACCAGCGCAATGTTCACGTCCCGCTGGGTGTTCTCGATCACCTTGGCCGCCTCGGCCACGCGGATGCTCGGCGCGGGGTGCGTGCCCGCGCGGACGATGCGCGCGTACAGCTCGTCCACAAACCGCGCCACCTCCGGCGTGGAGCCCGAAGTCACCTTCACGATGTCGGGAATTCGATGCGCCTTGTCCCCCGGGTTCACCCGCTCCGGGCTGTAGCCCAGGAAGAACCCTTCGTTCACCGTCAGACCGGACTCCGCCGCCAGCACCGGCGCGCAGTCTTCCTCCGTCGCTCCGGGATACACCGTGGACTCGAAGATCACTACGTCGCCATCATTCAGCGCCCGCCCCACCGTACGGCTGGCCGCCAGCAGCGGGCCCAGATCCGGCCGCCGGTGCGCATCGATCGGCGTGGGCACCGTCACGATGAATACATTGCAGCCCGCCAGCGCCGCGGGGTCCGCCGTCATCTCCAGTTGCGCGGCCGCCGCCAGCTCCTCCGGCTCCACTTCCCGCGTGCGATCAACCCCCCGGTTCAGCTCCTGCACGCGCTGCGCGTCGATATCGAACCCCAGCACAGGCAGCACCCGCCCGAACTCCGCCGCCAGCGGCAGGCCCACGTAGCCAAGGCCAATTACGGCAATGCGCGCATCCTCAAGATCCTTCATATCGCCCCCAGTCCATCCCTTGCCCCGCAGCGAGCGTGCTTCCAGGCGAACCACACGGGGCCCGCACCTGACTGCTGCGCTCACCTGCACGCACACTGCCACAGCCTACCCCAACACCCCATCGGCCGGAGGGCCGGCCTCCTGCAGCGCTGGGTGACGTTCATCGACGGCGTCGAACAGATTGAACCGACCAACGACGAGGCATCCTCCATCACCGACCGGAGCGCCGCCTGAACCAGCAACTGCTCATACACCAGACTTGACCATAACTCACGCACGCGGCGTCGGATAACCGCTACATCCGAAACCCCCTTCTCCACCACCAACGCTCAAAGCGGGCGCGATTGACCAACACGGAGAGTGCGCATACAGTATGCGCATCACGTCATGACATGAAGTGACCGGGAGTCGCCATGCACCTCACGCCGTACAAGGCCGACGCCCCGCGCAAGGCCACCAACCTCACCGTCAACTCCGATCTCCTGGCGCAAGCGCGGGAACTGGGCATCAACCTCTCGGCCCTTTTCGAGCAAGCGCTGGCTCAGGGCGTGCGAGAAGCACGCCGCGATGCCTGGATCGCCGAGAACCGCCAGGCCCTGGTCGAATACAACCAGCGTGTTGCCGAGCGTGGCAGCTTCGGTGACCGCGCTCGCCGCTTCTGATGGCCCAGTTCTCGGTCCACCGCAATCCATCCGCCGATACCGCATCCTGGGCACCGTACCTGCTGGTACTCCAGAACGACCTGCTCTCGGAGCTGAGTACCGTGGTCGTCGCCCCGTTGATACACGCGGAGGCATTTGGCCGCCCCGCCCACATCCTCAACCCCGCCTTCACCATCGAAGGTCACCCGGTGGTATTGTCCACCGCCGAACTTGCCGGGGTCTCCCGGACCACGTTAGGCGAAGAAGTCCTCTCCCTCGACGGCGAACGAAACACCATCATGGCCGCCTGCGACTTCCTGTTTACGGGCATCTGAGCGAGGCCCCACGCAAGACCTTCGCGGGCAAGCCCGCTCCCACAGAACCCCCTCCCCCCGCAGGAGCCTGCTCGCAGGCGAACGATCCCGAATGCCCCGCCCCAGCCCCCAGCGCTACCCACCCTGACCTACAATCCCCTTCAATGAAACAAAACACGTGAGGCATTCCATGGAACGGAACATCGTCTTCTGCTGCGACGGCACCGCCAACCAGAAGGGCGAGGTCAACACCAACGTGGTGCACCTGATCCGGCGCATCCCCACCACCGCCCGTCAGGTCTCGGCCTACGAGCCCGGCGTGGGCACCTTCTCCCCGTTCGGCATGCGGCGCGAGAACATCATCGGCACCACCCTGGGCAAGCTGTTCGGCCACGGCCTCACCGCCAACATCGAGAACGGCTACCGCTTTCTGATGCAGCAGGTGCGGGAAGGGGATCGGGTGTACCTGTTCGGCTTCTCGCGTGGCGCGTATGCGGTGCGCGCGCTGTCCGGCATGCTGCGCAAATGCGGGCTGCTGCATCCCGGGCGGGAAGATCTCATCGCCGAGGCCTCGCGCCTGTACACCGGGCGCGACAACCAGGACGACGCCGCGAGCTTTCGCAAGCAGCACACCCGCCCCTGCCCGGTGCACTTCATCGGCGCCTGGGACACCGTCGGGTCACTCGGGTATCTCTACCGCAACCGCCGCTTCTTCGACACCCGCCTCAGCCCCGAAGTCACCCACGCCCGCCACGCCCTGGCCATCGACGAACGCCGCCCCAAGTTCGAGGCCCTGTTGTGGGATGACACCCGCGTGGAATCCGGGCAAACCCTCAAACAGCTCTGGTTCCCCGGCGCCCACGCCGACGTCGGCGGCGGCTACGAACAGCGCCAGCTCGCCGAGATCGCCCTGCAATGGATGCTCGAAGAAGCCGCCGAAGCCGGCCTGATCGTCAAAAAACCCCACGAACCCGCCATCGCCCCCGACCCCGCCGGCCCCATCCACGAACCCTGGAACACCTGGGCCGGCCGCACCCTGCGCCTGCTGCACCTCGGCGACCGCCCGCGCGACGTACCGCCCGACGCCTTTCATCCCTCCGCCAAAGCCCGCCACCAGGCCCTCGACTACCGCCCCGACCTCTTCACCCAGCACACCCCACCGTAGGAGGCCAGCCCCCTGGCCGATCGGCCCGAACCAGGCACCGGACCGGATCGGGCAGAAGGCTGCCCGCCTACACCGACCGCCACCTCCTCCAGGAGCGGCCTCGGCCGCAACCCGCCAGCGGGCAGGGACCTCAGCCCCGAATGCGATCCCCGGAGCCCTTACCCGTCGCCGTCAGAACGATAAAACGGAAATAGTCGCGCAGCGTGAGCGACTCGAGCATCTGCGCATCCACGGCGGCCAGCCGGGCCGGGTCCGACATGTCGATCCCGTTGACCTGCGCCAGCCCGGTAATCCCCGGCCGCGCCGCGAACACGCCCCGCCGATCACGCTCCTCCGTCAGCTCGGTCTGGTTGGGCAAACCCGGCCGTGGCCCCACCAGGCTCATATCGCCCTTGAGCACATTCCACAACTGCGGCAGCTCATCCAGCTTAGTCCGACGCAGGAAGTGCCCGAACCGCGTCACCGCCGAGGCCTCGGCCAGATGCGTCGCCACCGAGGCCGTATCCGGCCGCATGGTGCGAAACTTCACCAGCGTAAACGGCTCCCGATACCGTCCCACCCGCTGCTGCCGGAACAGTGGCGAGCCCGTATCCCGCCAGCCCAGCAACAGAAGCACCAGCATCACCGGCAGCGTCACCACCAGCCCCACCGCCGACAACACCATATCCAGAAATCGAATCACACCACCCTCTCTTAACGCCGCAACGGCGCCACCGCCCGCCGCAGGCCCTCGTCCACACTCACCGGCGGCTCCCAGCCGAGTGTCTCGCGCGTGTGCGAAATATCCACCTGCAGCGAATCCAGCAGCCGCCGCGCCATCTCGCCGCGCCCCACCGCGCCCGCCGCGGCACGCAACAGCACCGGCGGCACCGGCAGCAGCCGCGCGCGCCGATCCATCGCCGCCGCCACCCGGCGCAGCAGATCGGTGGTGGAAAGGTCCTCCCCGTCCCCGGCCAGGAACACCCGGTTCGCCGCCGCCGGATGCTCCAGGCAGGTCACCAGCAGATCCACCAGGTTATCCAGGCCCACCAGCGAGCGCCGGTTCCGCGTCACCGCGCCCAGCGGCAGCGGCACGCCCTTGCCTACCCAGCGCGCCATGCGCGCAAAGTTGCCACCGGCGCCCGGGCCGTACACCAGCGGCGGCCGCACCGCCACGATCTCCATCCCCGTCTCCCGCCCCAGCGCAAACAGCGCCGCCTCCGCCTCCGCCTTGGAGACACCGTAAGGGTCCTCCGGCGCCGGCGCATCCGCCGCGGAAAACACACTGCCGAGCGAAGTCTGCTCCCCATTCACCTTGATGGAGCTGACGAACACAAACCGCCGCGCACCCGCCTGCGCCGCCTGCCGCGCCAGCGCGAGCGTGCCCTCCACATTGGCGCGTCGATACTCCGCCAGCGGATCGGCCGCGTCCTCGTCCATCACATGCACGCGGGCCGCCGCATGCACCACGGCCTCCACGCCCCGCAGCGCGCCGCTCCACTCCGCTTCCGGGCCAAGCGACGGCGTTACCGCCAGCTCCGCACCCGCCGGCACCGAGCCACTGCGCCGACACCCCGCGACCGGTACCCGACGGCCGTCCTCCGCCAGCCGTTCAACCACGGCGCCGCCCACGAAGCCAGTCGCTCCAGTGATCAGGACCCCCTTCATTCCAATGCCCAAACCTGCCACCTTAACCCCAACCTCTCAGCAGTCTGCCTCTTCGACGCACCTACCGCCGCCTTCACGCCTCCGCCCCTCACTTCGTCATCCCTTCCATAGAATGCCACCCTTCCTCATGCCAGCGCACGCGCTCGACGCTACCCCAGAGCCGCCCCCTTTTTTTGCCCCCGCCGAACCGCCACCTGTGATTGGCCGCGTGCTCTGACTCTGATACGACTTTTCCAAAGAACCTGAGCTGGTCTAATTTCCGTGGACACCTCGTTAGGTGGGACGATAACCCCCTGTTACGAGGAGAACAGCCATGGCACGCAAACGCCGGAGCTTTTCAGGCGAATACAAGGAGCGCATCGCCCGCATGGTGGTCGATGACGGTCTGACGGTGCCGGCCGTCTGCCAGGATCAGGATCTTGGCGAGACGGCCGTCCGCCGCTGGGTGGATCAACTCAAGGCGGAACGCGCGGGAAAGCCGGGCGAAGGGCAACCGCTGACGGCGGAACAGCAGCGAATCCGGCAGCTCGAGGAAGAGAATCGGCGGTTGAAGGAGGATAAGGATCTGTTAAAAAAGGCCTCGGCCTTCTTCGCCCGGGAACTGAAGTGATGCATCGCTGCATCACGCGACTGCGCGAAGAAGGCTCTGTCCATCGTCTTTGTCAGCTGCTGGGCGTGAGCCGTTCCGGCTATTACGCGGCCCGGGCGCGGGCCGCACGCCCGGGTTCGCCTTGCGCCGCCGGCGTTCACCTGGAGCGCGTGTTCGCGGCCTCCGGACGTACCTACGGCAGCCGGCGCCTGGCGAAGGCCCTGCAGGCGGATGGCACCGCCGTGGGTCGGCACCGGGTGCGCACGCTGATGCGCGAGCGCGGCCTGCGGCCCGTCTGGCGGCGGCGCTTCGTGAATACCACGCAACGCGACGACCGGGCCCCGGTCGCCGAAAACCATCTCAACCGCGAGTTCACCCCGGCCGGACCGAACCAGGCGTGGGCGTCCGACATCACCTATATCCCAACCGCCACCGGCTGGAGCTACCTGGCGGTCATCCTCGACCTGTACTCGCGCAAGGTCATCGGCTGGGCCCTCGACCGGCAAATGCCGGCGAGCCTGACCTGCGAGGCCCTGCGCATGGCGCTGGAGCAACGCCAGCCGGCGCCAGGACTGCTGCTGCACTCCGACCAGGGGTGCCAATACACCAGCGCCGCCTGTCAGCATCTCCTGGCCAAAAACGAGATCCAGGCGAGCATGAGTCGCCGCGGCAACTGCTGGGACAACGCGGTGGTCGAGCGCTTCTTCCTGAGCCTCAAGACGGAACGCGTCTGGCAACACCGTTACGCGAACCATAGCGAAGCGCGACGGGATATTGCCGACTCCATCGTTCGGTTCTATAACTCCGTCCGCATCCACTCGACCCTGGGCTATCTGCCTCCCAGCGGCTACGAGCAATCAACGGCAGTCAATCCACCCAACGCGGTGTCCGAAATTACTTGACCACCACAACCGACCCCCGCAGCCCAATAACCCGGCCCCACCTAACCCCATCCGCCCGGTTTACCCAAAAACTCCGCGACATCCGCCGCTATACTCTCCCGCAACTTTCCAAACTCCGACAAATACTCCACTGGCTCGAATTCCTCCAAACGTCCTAGCACGTCTCCAACACTCATCGACTCACGCCAATACACCACCAACCCAGTCTCCTCGAACAACTCGGCGATCTCGACCTGATGGTCATCATTATGTTCGCCATAGGCCTTCAACCGGGGCATAACCGCGACTTTACACCCCGCCTTAATCGCGCCGACAATAGACCCCGTCCCTCCGTGCGTAATACAGAACTTCGACTCCCTCAAAAGCCCTTCAACCTCCTGCCTTCCGCAAAAGTCAATCACCCTAACCCAGTTGGGCACCTCCCCGACCTTCGTGCTCCCCGCCTGGACAATCATCGGCTTGTATTTCTCCAACCGCTCCCAACCCTCCGCAATCCCACCCATCAATCGACCGAATGGCATATCCTGCGTTCCCGTCAAAACCGTAATCAATATAGCTTCCCCTCGTACCTAGCGCGCTTGTAAACCTGTTTCAGCTCCGGCCATTGAACATAAAACCTATCGACTATGGGATACAATATCCTTCCAGTAAGCGACGGAGACCGAATCCGCGCAAAACTTTCTATATAGATCACCTTCGCACCGAAAAGCTTCCCAATCATACACGTCGGAACGGCCGTATGCGCACCGGTCGAAATCACCACGGCGGGCCTCAACCAAAGTAGCCGAACCGCACTGATTATAACATTCCAGCTGAACTTCCAAACAAACGAAACCGGCGCTTCCCGCCCACCATGCGGCAAAAACAGCACCAACGACTGGAGTTCCTCACCAAGGCCTGCGCTGGCCGGTGTGCGCTCCGTAACGACCACGCCCTTCGCTCCGTCGAACCCTTCTTGAAGCCGCAACAACTGCGCCAAGTGCCCCCCGGCCGACGAAACAAACATAATCTCACAACGCTTCGACATAACGACTTCCCCGACCAGTCTCGTGCGTACTCCCATACAATACGCAGACCCAACATCTGCCAACCGCCCCGAACATCCTCGCTACTCCTAATCCGGCAAACTCACGGCCACCTTGCACGTCCTCCATGGCCCTGCAGAGCCACTCAGCACCACGGCTGAAACCCTGCATCGGCTGTCGCATCCGCCTGACGCCCCTCCCACCGACGATTTCAACGTCCTCCCGTTGTTCCTGGGTCCGCCGGCAATCCCCTGCGAGGCGCTCGGCTTCTCTAAATATGGAACCGGCTTATTCGGCGCTCACTCAGTTCCAGATCGACTGATACGGTACAGCGTCATGCGCACCGATAACATAAAAATATGCCAGCAGCACAAGGTGCACCGCCGCTACACCCAACGCTACTAGCCCACGGCCGGCATTAACGAGCCGGCACACCACGATCGGCCAAAACAGAACCCCAGCTATATAAAAAAACCACCCAATCCGCCCCACAACCCAAAACTGAGAAGTTGCGACTAACACCAAAAGCCCGAAGAAAAACGCATTCCTTACAACCGTCTCCGCTTCACCAAGCCGGGCCACGCGCTGCCAGACGAATAACACCATTAGCGCTGACGCCATATACCAAGCGCTCCCCGGACTGAGGCCGAAATCCCCAAGCCTAGCAGCCACCTGCCCAGGGTAATTTGCGTATGCCGACGGCAACAGCGCCGGCGCAATCTCCAAAAATAAAAGAGCCACCTGCTTTTGAGTCGACAGAACGACTGCCGCCCCGAGCAAGCCCGCCGCCCAAACCACATGCATATTCCAACGCAGAAGCCAGTAGAATGGTAGGACAAACAGAGCGGTATAGTGAAACCCCGCCGCCAAGACGCCACCCGCAAGCCAATGCCACGGCTTCTTCCGCCATACCATTGGCAACACAAAGAAGACGATGGACACGGCGATAACTGAGCGAACCGCATTCGTCTGCATGAACGGATAGCCGATCGCGAACAGCGCCACCACACTAAGCCACGGCGCCGGGCTCAACTGAAAAACCCTGACCAAGACTGGCACGCTACTCAGCACCGCCGCGATCGCGAACACGACAACCACGCCAGCCGATCCCGCCGGTGTTGCCAGGATGTTTACTATTGAATAAAGCGGTTCATACCACCAAACAGACGCGCCATCAATGAACCGTTCATAGATCTCCACATATGACGCATAATCAGTACCAACGTCACGCCGAAACGCATGCAAAGCAATCAAGGGAGCACCAGCGATCACAGCAAGCACCGGCGCACCAAGCAAGGACGGCACTTTATGGGCCAAAGCAACCTGGCCGCAACCCGATCGTGCAGCGACACTTACCAAGAGCACCCACGCGAAAACCAGAATATATGGCGCCATATCTCACCATTCTAACGGCCTACAGGGCCGTTTTTGCCGTTAACACAGCAGCGGTTATCACACCGCCCACACGCACGAACAAGGCGGTCGTTCGAAGCTGCTGGCACCATCAACACCGAGGACCGGCACAAATACTGAAGGAGCTAAAAGACCGCGAAGGTCAAGGCGATCACGGAGCTCGCGATCGCGAAAGCGTGGAGGCCCCTTCAGATGCTTTTTCTCGTCACAAACGCCCCGGAAGGCACGTGTTGAACACGAAGGATCGGACTTCTAGGTCCGGCCCTAAGGAAACGCTGATCAATGGCCCTCCACCCGACTCCATATCCCGCCAACCCGTTTCTGGAAGGGCATTTGGGCCAGGGCGGCCTGCTGTACCCCCTGTAACCGCCGTTTTTGGCGGTTACAGGGGTGATTTCCGGTCCTGCGGACACACTACCCCTGCGGCAGGAGTCCCCATCGTCGCGCGCGGTACAGGTTCGCGAGGGCGAACAGGCTGTGCAGCTGCGCGGTGTTCTTCCTGAGACCCCGGTAGCGCACCTTGCGGTACCCGAAGAGGTTCTTCACCACATGGAACGGATGCTCGACGATCGAACGCAACTGGGCCTTCTGCCGTTCATCGGCGCGCACCTGTTCGCGAGCCGGGCCTTCCGGCATCGCGCGCACGGTGCCGCGCTTGCGCGCGATATGGGTCTCGGGGCGATGCGTGTTCAGGCGCTTCTCCGCACCGACATACCCGGCGTCGCCATGCAGGCTCTGTTCCTCGCCGTGGAGCAGCTCCGGCACCTGCGACACGTCCGAGACGTTCGCGGCTGTCCCCTTCACGGTGTGCACCAGACCCGTGACCACATCCGCTCCGACATGCGCCTTCATCCCGAAGTACCACTGGTTACCCTTCCTGGTCTGATGCATCTCCGGGTCCCGCGCCTTCTCCTGGTTCTTGGTCGATGGCGGGGCCGCAATCAGGGTGGCATCCACCACCGTGCCCTCGCGCAGCAGCAGGCCCCGCTGCTGCAGATGGGCGTTGATCCGGTCGAAGATCACCCGGGTCAGGTCGTGGCGCTCCAGCAACCGACGGAACTGCAGCAGAGTGGTGGCATCCGGGGCGTCTTCGCGGCTCAGGTCAATCCCGACAAAGCGCCGGATCGCCTGGCTGTCGTACACCGCGTCCTCGATCCCTTCATCCGACAGGTTGAAGCACTGCTGCGCCACGTACATCCGCAGCATCCGCTCCAGACCGATCGGCGGGCGGCCGCGCTTCCCCTTCGGGTAGTGCGGCTCGATCGCCTCCACCAGTGCCGCCCAGGGCGTGATCGCATCAATCTCCCCCAGAAACCGGTCGCGCCGCGTCTGCTTGCGCTTGGCGGAGTACTCGAGATCGGAAAAACTGCGCTGCGACATCGATCCTTACCTCGGGCCGGAAACCGGCTGCCATTATCCCAGAGCTGCGTACCGGGCGGGAGCGGCAGCGAATTAAATCAGCGTCTCCCTAATGGAACGGCCCCAATGCCGAGGTGCCCAGCATTGCGTTTCAACAATCTTTAGGCCCCACCGTTTGCTGACACACTGGCGCGTAGCGAGCGATACACACCGCCATTTTGGGCAAGCGAGAATGCGACTTTAACCCAACATGGATGCGGACCCACGCCTACTCACACAGTGGGACCTCCAACCCCGCAAGGCATCACACCCAGAGTTTCGTGCACTGCCCGATTGATCCGGGTGGCGGACACGAGGAGCCAGGGCTCCCCCGGCATACCTGCACGGGCGACTTGTCAAGTCCACTACAGTCTCGCCAGACAATTACTAGTCCGGCCCACCGCATAAGGATGCACCACGGGGCCATCTCACGGATATAGCATGACTACAAACGCGCGCGCTCCCGCCGGTCCTGCGCGAACCGTCGGACAAAGCAAGTGACCTCAGTCAAGGTCAAACGCCGCAGCGTCGGCCAAAGCAGGCCGCTTGAAGCGACTTCCCGAAACACCCGAAAAAACGTTCGTGGCCCTTGCAAGAACGCGCGATAAAGGTAACCGCCCGCATGCATTCGTGCCGCCACCCCGAGTGAGGCGAGTTCGGCATTAAGCCGTGCCAGCACTCGCGTTCTTTCCAATAGCGTGTCGGGGTCCTCCGCCGTTGTGAGGCCGCCCCCACGGCGAAACACCCGATAGACCCGCTCGGGAGCCACACGCACACTGCTTGCCTGTAAAGCCGACGTCACGTTAAAGGCGACATCGTTGCTCACCCAGGTTTCCTCGTACGCAACTCCGAGACGCTCCACGAACTGACGGGAGTAGACCTTTGCTACGGGGTTGACGTGCCCGAGTCTTAGTCGCTCCAGTGTTGCGTTCGAAGGCCGCTCAAGGTAGCCCATGCAAAGCGCGTTCATCCGGTCCGCGCGATTCGAGTGTGATCCGTCCACTTCCTGCACCGCGTCGGCCAGGAAATACACCAACTCGTCGTCCGTTTTAAGCACCCGGTCGAAGACCTCGAATGCGTCTGGCAGAAATTCGTCGTCCGAATCCGCGAACACTAACCAGCGGCCGACAGCGGCACGCAACCCCACGTTGCGAGCCGCACCGGCCCCTGCATTCGTACGAGTCGACAGCCAGCGGACCCGCGGCCAGCGCGTCCGGACCGCGTCCAGAGGCTCCTGCTCCGGGCTACAGTCGTCCACCACGATCACGTCAATGTCAGCGCGCTCCACCGGGACCGTCCGCAGCAACCGTTCCAGCCGAGACGGATCATTGAAATGCGGGATAATCAGTGAATATAAAGGTTCCATAGCTCTCGAGGTGCATTGCATTTCAGAGGTTTAACCGGTCCGACTCTAGGTAGAACCCGCGCCGACCACGTACGATACCAAGGGACTCGTGTACCGGCGCTCTGACCACTAGAGCTCCCCCGACCCACGGCCGTTGACAATCCACTCGGCCACGAAACAAACCCCGGCTCGGTCGCCGGGCGTGGCTCGACCACCAGCGGCAGGGGAACAGCGGACACCTGCAGGATCATCTAGAGCCTGATGTCGGCCTCGCCCCGGGGCAGCAGGTACTTGAGATCGTACAGCACGTGCGGAGCACGGCCGAACACACGGATCCCTTCCGCTCCCAGTTCGGCGAAATCACGGTGGGCTACAGCAAGCACGATCGCGTCGTAGGCGCCCGGCTCGGGATGCACTACCGGCGTGATGTTTAGCTCCCGTTCGGCCTCCCGCACACTCACCCAGGGGTCGTAGGGATCCACCGTCAATCCGTAGCTGTCGAGTTCGCGCACCACATCCACAGCCCGGCTGTTACGCAGATCCGGGGTGTTTTCTTTGAATGTGAGCCCTAGTACCAACACACGCCCGCCCTGCACGCGTGTGCCCTTGCGCATCATCGCCTTTAACAACTCGCCGGCCACGTAGGCGCCCATGCCATCGTTCAGCCGCCGCCCGGCCAGAATGATCTCGGGGTGATGACCAAGTTCCTGCGCCTTATGCGTCAGATAGTACGGATCTACGCCGATACAGTGACCGCCCACCAACCCCGGCCGAAAAGGCAGGAAGTTCCACTTGGAACCCGCCGCTTCCAGTACCTCCTCCGTGTCGATTCCCAGACGATTGAACAAGATCGCCAACTCATTTATTAGTGCAATGTTGACGTCCCGCTGTGTATTTTCAATCACCTTGGCCGCCTCCGCGACCCGGATGCTGCTGGCCCGATGAGTACCTGCGGTGATCACCTCGCGGTACAGTGCGTCAACAAAACCAGCCGCATCGGGCGTAGAGCCAGAGGTCACCTTTCGGATAGTGGTCACGCGGTGCTCCCGATCCCCCGGGTTTACTCGCTCCGGACTGTACCCGGCGAAGAAATCCTGGTTGTACGCGAGCCCAGAGACCCGCTCAACAACCGGGATACAGTCCTCTTCCGTGGCACCCGGATACACCGTAGACTCGTAGATCACCACATCGCCGGGCGAAAGTGCACGGCCGACAGTCTCACTTGCTGCGAGTAACGGTCCCAAGTCCGGGCGCCGGTTGACATCAATGGGCGTAGGCACCGTAACGATGAACACGTTGCAATCAGTAAGTTCGGCAACGTCGTCTGTCACCCTCAGGTGTTTCGCGCCGCTGAGCTCGTCATCCGGAACCTCCAAGGTGTTGTCATGCCCCGCCCGCAGCGCCGCAACCCGCTCTGCGTTCACGTCGAACCCGACCACGGGCCGGCTTGCCCCGAACGCCACCGCCAACGGCAAGCCGACATAACCCAGCCCGATAACCGCTATCCGCACATCCTGAAAATCCATCAACCAATATTCCTTTTTTCACTGAATGCTTCCGCGACGCAACAAGCTCCATACTCTCACTAACCGCCACATACCGTCCTCCACGTCACTCTTGCCGCGAGTTGAATCCCCGGCGATCGCGGAGTGCTCCCCGCCACGGACGATTGAAAAACCCCATTTCCCCGACGTTACCATTCGTGCCTGTAACCGCCGCCATAATTACGCAGCCGTTTCAACACTCGCTTGACCCCGCCCACAAAGCGGCGCGCTCTCAAATACACCACCCGAGCCAGTAAATAACGCCAAATCACGCTTCTAAAACGCTCACCCAGCCCCAACCCCGCACCAAACGTACGATTGACGGGGTATCCCGACAAATCTAAATCTGATCCGTCCAGCACGGCCTTGAAGTACTTGGGCCGGGCCCCGACTCTCCACGCGGGGGGCAAACTCATCATCATAAATAGCAAATACCGATTGTTATACGGAGAAACCTCTTCAATCGCGATGTCTTGCTCTAACGGGTACTCAGAACCCCAGTGTGGCATTCTCTGCTCCCAATAGAAAAGGCTCGCCAGATCAATACCACTATCGCGAGAATACTGGACCGCCTCCCCATGCCAATCACCGATATTCCGCTTCAACAGATCACAACCCTGGGTACCCGACAAATACGCCAATGAATCAACGGGAAGCACCTTGTTGGTTAGCTGATGACCATAGAACGCTCGAAACACCCCCGCGGCGTTACCATTCAGGTTAACCACTTTAGAATCCGAGTTGTGAAAGTGGTAGCAGATGTTACGCGTCTTGGGAAGAACCCGGGGAAACGACACATCACTTTCCAGCCTCTCAAGACAACAAGCGTCCGCCTCCGCCGGCGCAATGACATCAAAAGGAATACCCAGATCCTCAAATATCTGCCTTGGAACCACGACATCTACTGCTTCCCCCGAGCCCCACTCGGCCCGATTAAACACATAGTAGCGGATTCTCTCCTTATACTTCAGACTCAAGGCAAGCAGGATCCTGCTGTCAACGCCCGCGGTAACCGCCAACATCAGGGGCCTTTTCAGCGCCAAGCTCTGGATTGCGCCGGACACAATCGCACGGAATTGCTCCACCACCTGCTTTTTGCTCATTTCAATCGCTGGCGGGGGCTGCCGGAGGACCTCAAACCGATCCAGATCCAGGAACGTATTCGGAAGAAGAACACTGAAGCGGCCATCGTATGCTCGCAAACCAAACCATGGCCTTTCCTTCTTCAGATAGTCATCACACCCCAATAGCCCCGACACTTCTTCTTCCAGAACCGGCTCATCTCCAAAGAGGTGATAATAAAACATTTCGGACGAGGTTATGATGGCATTGCCATCAAACTCACCAAATAGCACACGCTTTAGCGAACAGGCATCGCTTATCGCGTAAAGCACACGCTGGACAGAAAAAAATATAACGTACCGACCTGTCAACCGATCGGTCCTCGCGATAACATCAGCAACAGAATTAAATCCCGCCAACCCATTTGCAATATCTTCCAAACCAGCGTCTGTATTGGAATAATCTACAGCCACCCCAATTATCAATACTGAACAATCGCAGGAGGTAGCGCATTCCGTCTCTTGACCGAGAAATACCCCATAGCCGCTCCAACTAAAATCTGCGCTTTCTATTGCTGCCTGACTCGAGCGGCAGACAAGGTACTGATTTCTAAACATTCGGAACATTCTCCTACGGGCTTCCTACCTCAACGGCTTATGCTTGACTCCGGACGCCGTCGTCGCCGTGTCTCAAGACCCGCCATTCTCAGCGGGGCGAGAGGTTGCGCTTTCCAGACCGGCGACGCGTCTCGACTGTGCACGCCAGTGAACCGCCCCGGGTTTCCCGGAGACCCGTTGGTTTGGGTCACGCTTGTTAGACCCCATCACTCTCTGACTAAACATCGCGTCTAGGGTGTGGAAGCGAGGCTCGAGCTGGCTTAAGTGGGGCCGGTTGCTCTACCGCCCGATCAGCACTGCAAGCACACGGGCCTCTGCCCAAACCAAATGGCCCAAGACAGGCCCATCGTTAACGGTCACAAACGGTCGACCTGGATCACCCCGCCAACACAAACCTCGATGCTCTATCGCCATGCGGTTGGAGCGGGCCTCGGGTTCGGCATTCAACCCGCATCTTGACCGTGATGGGACGCTACCTGCACTTATTCAGTAGGACTCAGGGTTATTAATTAAGCACGCTGATGACTCTGTCCCACATCGACTCCGATAATGCCTTGAGCCTATTGGAGTTCTCGAGCAGCTGGGCACGGATCGCTTCCTTCTCTTTGGGATCAACCAGACGGTCGATCTTCTTCGCTACTTGATCCTCTGGGTCCTCGACCGAAATCAGCCCTTCCGGGAAGCCGTAGTCAGTGAATAGTTCAGCGTATTTATGGCTCCAGCCAGTAGCCAGCGAGGGGACCCCCTGACTCAGCGCGCTTACCAATCCGTGGAAGCGGCTTCCCACCGTAGCTTGACTGGCACCGAGAATGCCCTTGATCTTGAGCGGGTCGTCTTCCGTGAGGATAGGTATGCCGCCACTCGCCTTGGAGATCTGTTCTGCGAGCCACAGATCATTGGCCCCTTCATGCACCAGAACAAAGGGCTGTGCACCGTGTTCCACCAGACGCTGAGCGCAACGCACCAAAAATGGCAGATAGGCCGCACCCTGTACGTCATCTGTTTTATCGACCATACGGTAATTCGGCACAAGGCAAACGCCATGCTGAGCCGGGTCGAAATAGTCGGGCACAATACCCTCGATGAGATTCGTGAAGTCGGGATACTTCTGGATATTCAGGCTCTCACCTGTAACGTCGGTCAGAAACTTGTACGATGTGTCATCTCGCGGCATAACTAAGTCCGCATTATCCACCACGTGGCGGATCGCCGCACGAATCCCTTTGCTAGTAAACGGGCCAAACGCCTGGGGCATGAGAACCACTTTCGTACCCTGCTTGCGCCAGCGCTTCGAGGCCTGCGCTAACTCACGTGAGCTCCGAGCCCCCCACTGGTCCGTATACAAGAAGCCGGCTGCATCGATCACTACGTCCACATCGCGATCCAGAATAACCCCATACATCTCCCGCAGCCTCCGGGGTGCCAAACCCGCGATGAGGCCCCACTCGACCCCCTTATAATAGGCGGATGCCTTTGGATACATACCCGCGTCCACCACCTTCCGAAATGGTCGCGGCGCACCTGCGCGCGTCGGCGCCATCGTAAAGATCGCATCCGGATAGGCGGCACGAAGCCGTTCCAAGATGGCATAGAGCATCAGTTCCGCGCCCTTGTTGACGAACCCGGCCTTTCGGATCTCGATAATCATTCCGGCGCACACTCCTGCGTAATCAGTGAATTCTGCTTTTTCTGCGAATAAGGGATGCCGCTCGCGGGGTCTCCATAGCCGATGGAGATCAGCATCACGACCCGCTCGTATTCCGGCAGACCGAGGATCCCCTGCAGCTTGCGCTCCGACCAGTCCACGTCGGGCCAGTTGATCGGGCAGGTGGAAAGCCCCAGTGTTTCGGCCGCGAGCATGAGCTGCATGGAGGCCAGCGAGGCATCGATATAGATCAGGTGCCGATCGCGCTCCTTGGGATATGCGGAGAGATCGCCCACCACCACGATGATGGCCGGTAGCTGCTGAGCAAAGCCGGTGGTACCCCCGGCGCATTCGGCAATTTCGGTGGCCCGATCGGGATCGTCCGCAACGATGAACCGATACGGCTGGCGATTGCACGCCGATGGCGCCAGGGCGGCCGCGTTGATCGCCTGCTGGATCAGGTCCGAGGGAACCGGCTGCTGCTTGTACCACCGCACCGAGCGACGACGGAGGAACAGCGTGGCGAGCTGGTCGAACGAAACGTCGGTCTCGGGGCAGGTGGACAGCGGATAGGGCTTGAATGTGCGGGGTTCAGCGTCGTTCGCACGGTCGCGTTCCGCTCCCTCCCCTGCATATTCCGTCCGGGCTTTGCGTATGGGCGGCGTGTCCTCCACCACGCTGAAATATTCGTCCAGAACATCCGTGGCCCAGCGAAGCTCGCCCTCCGAGTAGCCCGGCCGGGCCTTCGCACGGTTGTAGCAGCGCACGGTCTCCAGGATGAAGGCCTCGGCGAACACGTTTCTCCGGGGCTGCATGATCAGCCCCTTCTCCAGCCGATGCACATTCCGCCGCAGCAGTGGCGAGGTGTCGTCCATGCTGCGCAGCGCCCTGTGGTAGGCCGCGCGCCCCTTCAGCACCGCAAGGTGCTCACGGTCGAAGCGTCGGCTGAACAGGAAATAATAAAGGTTGGCCAGCCAGCGGTTTGCGGAAAAGATTCGAGGACTGGCCACGGCCATCGCATCGAGCGCGCGGCGCACCGTGCGCTTGGCCGGGGCCGGAAGAGCTTTACGGAGTGTGGAGATCATGGGTCGTTGTCTATCGCATGCGGGCCAGGCGCACCGGGTAGCGGATGGGCGAAAGCAAAGCCCACGCCATTTGCCAGAACACCGGGCGGGTCCGTCGGTAGAAGAAAAGGGCCAGGAAAGAAGCTGTTGCATAGGACAGCAGGGTTGCGTATGCCGCACCGATGCCGCCATGCGCGGGAATCAGAGCCAGGTTCAGCAATACGTTGGCCAGCGCACCCAGGCCCTGCGTAATCAACGAGAATACCAGCACATTCTCGATGAGGATCCATTTCGAGAAGGCAGCGCGCATGAAGATGAATATCGCCGCCCAGATATGGATCACCAGGATCGATGCGCTGGCGGCATATTCGGCCCCGAAGAAGAGGCTGATGATCCAGGGGGCGGCGATCGTCATCAGCACTGCTACGGCCAGCCCCATCAGGAGCAGCGCATCGAAAAGCTGCTGCAGGCGGTACTTGAACAACGCCTCGTTTTCCTCTCGCAGCTTGATGAGCTTCGGAAAGAAAGAGGCGACGATCGCTGTGGGAACGAAATACCAGGCTTCGGAAATCTGCGCTGCAACGGCATATTGGCCGACTTCCTGTGTGTCGGCCAGCCAGCGGAGCATGACCTGGTCCACTTTCAGGTAGATAACCGCGAAAATCGTGCCAAGGTAGATCAGCCACCCCTGGCTGAGAAGCTCTTTTGCGCGGACCCAGCTGAAACGCCAATGCGCAACGCGAAGCTCTGCCTTGAACCAGAAAAACACAAGCAGCAACAGGGCAGCCAGCGCGGCCTGCAGAATTTGGGCAGTGGCGAAATAGACCAGGCTCGAGCCCGCAAACACCAGTGCCAGCTTGAATGCGGTGGTGGCAAGATGCGAGGAGATCCGCGCGATGGCGGTGTACCGAGCCTGCACAAACGCCTGGAACCAGAAGTCGATCACGTCCATGGGACGGAACAGCAGCGCGGCCCCCGCGAAGGCAATCAGGTAGAACTCGGTGCTGCCCAGCCCTTCATAGGTGGCTGCGTAGATCAGCAGCACTACATAGCCAGCGCCCATACCCAGGAGTTTGAGGAAGGCCACCGTCCCCAGCGTTTCGCCGCGATCCGCATCGTTCTTGACGATCTCGCGAACGACCAGGCCGGATAGCCCCATATGACCCGCCGCAGCGAACAGAGCGGCAAGAGAAAGCGCATAGGCCAGCGAACCGAAGTCCTCCGGCCCCAGGTAGCGGGCAACGAAGACGGTGGCGACAAAGGCCAGCCCCATCCCCAGCACCTTCTCCCCCATGATCCAGAAGGAGTTGTTGAGGTACTTCTGAAGCCGCCGATACGGCGCGGCTATGGCCCCGAGAGTGGACATCACTTTCTAACGTGCCCCCCAGCCGGGCATTCGCTGTCGCCGACTGAACCAGGCGGTCGGCCCAGGATGACCAGCAGCCTGGCTACCGCTGGGCGCGGCTCCATGTGGCTGTCCTCAGCGGTCTCCAGCAGCCGCTTGCCGATGCTGTGGCGGCGCATCTCGATGAAGCGATTCATCGCGTAGTGCGTGAGCGAGCGGAAGAAGGCAGAGAACAGGATGAGCCCGAAGGCCGCCGCGCCCAGCGCGAGGATGAAGGCATCCACCGAGGTGAAGCCGAGGCCCTCGTAGACGGTGTTGAGCACCGGGTTGGTCTGCACCACTTCGGGGTTGCCCAGCACGCTCAGAAACGGCATGACCGAGGCGACGCCGGCGGTTTCCAGCACGGCCATGACGATGACCATGCCGAGCACGAGGCCGCCGCCGCGTTTTTCCTTGCGGCTGAGCAGGGCCAGGGCTTTGCGGTAGGTGCTGAGCATGGGGTGGCCGGTTGGGTGGTTTCTGGTTGATTTTCTCGTAGGAGGCCAGCCCTCTGGCCGATCTGGCATGGCCGGTCGGTGCCCGATGCCCCACCGGGGGATCGGCCGGAGGGCCGGCCTCCTACGCGGGGTTGTTCACCGCTTGAACGAACTGCGGATTGGGCCACGAATCGTGGGGCGAATCAAATTCGCGGCCGAGGCCGCTCCTACGCTGCCATGCGCGGTCTGTGGGAGCCTGCTCGCAGGCGAACCGGAAGGGGCCAGTGCTTTGCGGTAGGTGCTGAACATGGGGTAACTGGGCAGCCTCAGGGTCGGGTGTTGGGTTCGGGATG
Source organism: Thioalkalivibrio sp. ALE23 (assembly GCF_000378545.1). Taxonomy (NCBI): domain Bacteria; kingdom Pseudomonadati; phylum Pseudomonadota; class Gammaproteobacteria; order Chromatiales; family Ectothiorhodospiraceae; genus Thioalkalivibrio; species Thioalkalivibrio sp. ALE23. Next base: position 22,476 of record NZ_KB900031.1, read on the forward strand.
CGGGGTTATTGGGTATCTGCCGGAACAGCAAACTGAACCGTCGGGATGACGACCCGCGGCAACTCCATGCGGGCGCATTGATTGCTTACAAATTCACGCCAGTATGGCCATACGTGGTAGCTGGCATTCCTCTGTGCAAAGGCTTCGAGCGCTTCCGGACCCGGGTCGGTATCGGTGTCGTAGTCGGCAACAAATGTCGCCTCGATCTGCGCCAGCACACCATCGCTTTCTGCCTCACCGGCTTCGTGTTTCTCCCGGTCTTCGCCTTCCCGGGCGGGAGAAGCTGGCAACAAGCGCAGGCCCAGCCCGATGAACACCCGGAAGACGTAATACGATGTCTCTGCTTCGCGGACTTCCATGAGATAGCTGCGGTCCACATGGTGCTTGAACTGCGGCTGGTATGCCTCGACGGGTGAAAACCGCGGGTCATGATCTTCCGCCAGCCAGGCACTGGACTGGCGCACGCTTACCCCGTGGATTCGCAGGCAATCGATGGCTGCTTGGATCGGGGAATCCGTCATACAGCTGGCGCCATCCACTTATCGGCTTTGCTGGAGTCGCTCGCGCCGATGTCATGGATGATTTGCGGGCGAGCCGTTCCAGCCTTGCCGCCGGGCCGGGCAATGGCGGGTTCTGCATGCCACTCGGCGAAAACCGTACGGGTGGGCGTCTGCACTCCGACGTAGTAGCTCAATACGGCGACGATCTGCTGGTTGAGGCTTACGCCTTCGTCTTCGGCCAGGGAGACCAGTGCGCGGTGCAGTGTTCTGGGCACGCGCAGTGTAATGCGCCCACTGAAGTCATCCGCAGGCGGCAAAGGCTGCGGCAGCGCGCGTCCGCTTTCCTTCAGCGCTGCCTCGGTGGTCTCGATGGTATCGATCGCGAGCTCGTAGGCCTCTTCGTGGCTTTCGGCGTATTCGACAACGTCCGGCAGCTCTCGTACCCGGGCCTCGAAGCAGGCTTCTCCCTCCTCGATGACCCGGCGTATCGTGATCCCGTAGTCCTGTGCGTTCATGACGTCTCTCCCTTCAGCCATTGGCTCAATTCCGGCTCCCGCTCCTCGAGCATCCTGCGGATGTTCCGGACATAAGCTGGCTTGATTTCAGGGTTTTTCCCGTGTCCGCATGTGTAGGAGGTCGAGTAGAAACTCGGCAGCCCGGCATGGGTGACCACCTTGTGGCCTGCTTTCTTCCCGTCGCGGACCTCGAAGCCCAGGGTTTCGAGCAACCGTCGCAATTCATCGCATCGCAGGGAACCGCCCGCACCCTGGAGCTGCTGCAGTACATCCTTTACGTTAGCAGACATCTGACACCATATGCAGTGTCACCCCTATCTTGGGGTGGAGAAGCGGGAAACAGGCTGAGCCCGAAGTCCGCCGCGGCGTTTTTCCTTGCGGCTGAGCAGGGCCAGGGCTTTGCGGTAGGTGCTGAGCATGGGGTGGCCGGTTGGGTGGTTGTCGGTTGATTTGCCCGTAGGAGGCCAGCCCCCTGGCCGATTGCCCTGGCCGATTGCCCCACCGGCGAACCAGATCGGCCAGGACAATCGGCCAGGGGGCTGGCCTCCTACGGGGCTCGTTCAGCCCTTGAACGAGATGCGGATTGGGCCACGAAAAATGGGGCGAATCAAGTGCGCTTTGGGCATGGTCCGATGTATGGTCGGGGTTGGCTTACGGTCAGGGAAGACGATATGGAGATCGTGCATCACGGGGGCGCCGAGGGCGTGACGGGCAGTTGCCATCGGCTGCGGCTGTCGGCGCGGGATTCGTTTCTGGTGGATTGCGGGCTGTTCCAGGGGCGCGACCATGGGCCGGGCGATACGCTGGAGCGCCATGCGATCGAGTTTCCGGTGGAGGATATCCGGGCGCTGGTGGTCACGCATGTGCATATCGACCACATCGGGCGGCTGCCGTATCTGCTGGCGGCGGGTTTTGACGGGCCGATCATCTGTTCGAAGCCGTCGGCCCGGCTGCTGCCGCTGATGCTGGAGGATGCGCTGCGGGTCGGCTTCACCCGCGACCGGCAGCTGATCGAGCCGGTGCTGGAGACCATCGACGAGCGGCTGGTGGCGCTGGATTACAACGCCTGGCATGCGCTGCCGGCGGAGGATGCCGCCCTCGCCCCGCGGGTGCGGCTGCAACGTGCGGGCCATATCCTCGGTTCGGCCTATGTGGAGTTCGATTTCCGCGAGCCGGGGGAGCGCCGTTCGCGCCGGGTGGTCTTCTCCGGCGATCTGGGCGCGCCCGGGGCGCCGCTGCTGCCGGCGCCGAAGCCGCCCCGCCGGGCGGATACGCTGGTGCTGGAGAGCACCTACGGCGACCGCCTCCACGGCGACCGCCGCGAGCGCGCGGCGCGGCTGCGGGCGGCGGTGGAGCATGCCCATGCCAACGGCGGCACGGTGATCGTGCCTGCCTTCAGCATCGGCCGCACGCAGGAGCTGCTGTATGAGCTGGAGGGGCTGATCCATCGCGGCAACCGGCGCTGGCGCGACATGGAGGTGGTGCTGGACTCGCCGCTGGCCGCGCGCTTTACAGAGGTCTACCGCGAGCTGAAGCCGTTCTGGGATGCCGAGGCGCACCAGCGCCTGCGTGCCGGGCGCCATCCGCTGGATTTCGAGAACCTCTACACGGTGGATGACCACGACACCCACCTGCAGACGGTGGACTACCTGGCCCGCTCCGGCCGCCCGGCGGTGGTGATCGCCGCCAGCGGGATGGCCGCCGGCGGCCGGGTGGTGAACTACCTCAAGGCGATGCTGGAGGACGAACGCCATCATGTGCTGTTCGTCGGCTACCAGGCGGAGGGCACGCCGGGCCGCGCCATCCAGGCCGCCGGCCGCGGCGGCCACGTGGAGCTGGACGGCGAGGGCTACGCCATCCGCGCGGGTGTGGACAGCATCAGCGGCTATTCCGCCCATGCGGACCAGGCCGACCTCCTGCGCTTCGTGCGCGGCATCCGCACCGGCCCGCAGGACATCCGCCTGGTCCACGGGGAACCCCACGCCCGGGAGGCCCTGTGGGAGCTTGCTTGCAAGCGAACAGGCTGAGCCCGGAAGAGGGCAACGAAGCCGGTATGGTTCACGGGCTGGTCACCTGCCATGGATGTTCCGCATGGGTTGTGTCCATGCGCTCCACACGAGGCTGGGCGTCGATGAAGCGTAACCGCTGTTTAAGACCCAGTTTGAGGTTGGACGGGTTCAGTCTTCGGTGCCCCTTGCGCCCATGGGTCGGCTGTTCCAGGTGCAGCACGATCCGGAGCCGCTTCGCACTCACCCAGAGATGCGCCAGTCGGCGTTCTTCGGGTTCAATCGTGCCGTATGCGCTGTTCCCGCCGGCTCCGGCGGCCACAAGCCCCGCCAGGCTGTCCCGTACCTTGGCGGCCACCTCGTCCGGCAACTCGCTCGGCTTGGTCCGCGGGTGCTGACGGTAGTCCTTGACCTCGATGAGGTAGGTGGTTTGGTCCCACCGGGCCACAAAGTCGACTGCTTTCGCGCCGCCGCACGTGTTCTGAAAACCGCCGGTGAAGAACCGCCAGCCGTCGTACTGCCCTGCCTCCACACCGGCGTCAAAGTGAAAGGTGAGACCACCTTCGGTGAAGCGGCTTCCTGTCACGACTTCACTCCAGCTCCAGGTAATCGTCGGCCTGCTCAAGCTCCGCATCCAGCAAAGCGAGCGGGTGGATCTCCTCGAGGGTATCCGCCTGGCTCACCTCGACTCCCGCTTCTCCCTGCGAAAGGGCGAAATACCGCTGCCGCGCGGCCCCTTTGCCCCGTCGCTCGGCGGCGATATCGATCTCCCGCAACAGGAAAAGGCTGTGGGTTGCGAGCACCACCTGGATGCCCTGCTCCGCCACGCTGAGAATGGCCTCGGCCACCGCGCGGATCAGGCGCGGATTCAGGTTGCTCTCCGGCTCATCCCAATAGAGGTAACCCTGCTCCAGAAGTGATCCGGTCACGATGAGCTGGACGAGTGTCGCGATCTTGCGCCATCCTTCGGCGACCAGCCCCATCTCCAGGTTGCCCCGGCCCGGCTGTCGCAGATAAAAACGCCCGTTTTCCAGGACCACACGCCCGCCCATCAACTCTTCAAGCGGCTTCAGCAATTCGCGCGCCCGCTCCTCGCGCGCACCCTTCAGTGTCGGAGCGCCCAGCAACACACAGGTATCCCGCCAGGTCTCTTCGAACTCCAGGTAATGGTTCTCGTAGACCGAGACGAAGCCCGGATAGATGGTCAGCAGTTCGCGCGTGGGCAGGTAGACCGGTGGCTTGTCCAGCCAGGCGTCCGGCAGGCGCGTGACAGTTACCTCGCTCTTGCTCTGGGTGTGGAAATCGAAGTCGATATTCCAGCGCTTGTCTTCGAAACGAGCACTGACATAACCCCGACTTTGTCCCTGCTGACGCCGGGCCAGCCGGCCCAGGCTGTCCGGTTTGAACACCCCGACAAGCTTGTCCGCCAACCGCGGCTGGAGGATGGCCTTGGTGGGTTCCCGCTCTTCTTCCCGACCCCGACCGCCTTCCGCAAGCACCGACTGGATGGAATACGCGAGTTTGAGCAGATGAGTTTTGCCCGTGGCGTTCTCCCCCACAATCACATTCAGGCCGGGGGCGAACTCCAGATGGGCATCGCCGAAGGCCGTCACGTTTCGCAGGTCGAGTTGCTTGAGCATGGGCGTCTCGCAGCCTTTCGGCGTGTTTTCCGGATCCAGTCGCGGACTAGCGTACGCAACTCGCAAATGGTGAGGAAGAGGCACCGTTCGCGGCCGAGGCCGCTCCTACGCGGCCCCACCCGCCTGTAGGAGCTTGCTTGCAAGCGAACAGCGTTGAGCCCGGGGCGAATGCCCGTCCGTTCGCGGCCGAGGCCGCTCCTACGTGCGAATGGGCATGCGGTCAGATCCATATGGCATCCCACAGGGGATAGTAGCGGAGGTTGCGCACGAGGCCCGCGCGCAGTGGATTGGCGACGACGTAACGGGCGATGGCGGCGAGGTCTTCGTCGCGGCGGACGGCGCGGTCGTGGAAACCGCGCTGCCAGACCGAACACGGCTGATCGTATAGCCGCCCGATGCGCCGAGAGGTGCCGGCCTTGACCTTCTGGACTGCCCGGGAAACCGTTCCGGCCTGCAGCTCCATCAACCAGTGGATATGGTCGGGCATGACCACGAAACAAAGAGTGCGGGCGTCACCTTCGGCTTCCTGGAGTGCGTGCACGAAACATCGGCCCGCTGCGAGATCGCCAAACCACTGGCGCCGTTCAGCGCACACGGCCGTGATGAGATACGGCCGTCCGGTTTCACTCACGCGCCCGAGGCGCAGTCGGTGTGCTCTCGCCTTCCGTGGCATGAGCCTGCTCCAGGTTGGTTCGGATTCGTTGTTTCAAGGGTAGCACCGCGGGATGGTTCGCGGGCGCGCCCGTGGGAGTTCGCGGCCGAGGCCGCTCCTACGCGGCCCCACCCCGCCTGTAGGAGCTTGCTTGCAAGCGAACAGCGTTGAACCCGGGACGAATGCCCGTCCGTTCGCGGCCGAGGCCGCTCCTACGGTGCTCCTACCCGCCTGTGGGAGCGTGCTTGCACGCGAACAGGCCGGTTCGCGGCCGAGGCCGCTCCTACGCGGCCGCCCAGCCGCGGGCGCGCATGTCGGCCAGGATGTTGTCCACCACGGCACTCAGGGTCGGCACGAATTCGTGGCCCGCCTGGAGCGCATCCGCCAGGGTGGTGGGGGCCTCGATGTATTCGTGCACCATTTGATTGCGCAGCTTGCGCATCGCGAGCCACTCATCACTGGAAGGGATCAGCCCGAGTTTTTCCGCCCGGTCGAGGTTGTCGATCGCCGCGCCAAGGCGTTCGCCGAGCGCCTCGAGGTACACGGGCAGCAGCTTGTCGCCCAGCGTATCCTGCAAACGTCCGAAGCGGCTCACGAAGGCTTCGACACGCTCGGCTTCGTCGACGTTGTCGGCCAGTGCACCCGCGCGGGCCGGGGTGAAAGGCTCGCTGAAGACGCGTTGATCGGTCGTCTCCAGATGCTGGCGTTCGCGCTGAACCACGCGACCGAGAAACCGGAGACGCTCGAGCTGTTCGGGGTCGATGTTCACAGAAGCTGTCCCTGCTGTTCGGCCATGCGGTGAACGGCGCTGCGGGGCAGATTCGGGGCAGACAGGACGACATCGACCGAGCGCCCGTCCAGCCGGCGGCTGAGCCAGGCCGAGAGACGCGCGGCAAGCACCGCGGGACGCTCGACCGGCTGTTCGAGTTCGACGAGCACGTCCACGTCCCCGCCACGTCGGGTATCGTCCAGCCGCGATCCAAACAGGCGAACGCGCGCGTCGGGCCCGCATTCGTGGCGCACGACGTCGCGGATCGCTCGTATATGTTGCGGACTCAGGCGCATGAGGCCGATTGTAGCAGGGGCTTCGCGGCCGAGGCCGCTCCTACGGTGATGCCCCCATCCGCGAACGGCGGCGGGTCAGACCTGGTAGTAGTCGCGGTACCAGGCGACGAAGCTGGCCACGCCTTCTTCCACGCTGGTGGTGGGTTCGTAGCCGGTGTCGGCGCGCAGGTCTTCGACGTCGGCGTAGGTGTCGGGGACGTCGCCGGGCTGCAGGGGCAGGAGGTTCTTTTCGGCCTTCTTGCCGAGGTTGTCTTCCAGCACTTCGATGTAGTGCATCAGCTCGACCGGGCGGTGTGCGCCGATGTTGTACAGCCGGTAGGGGGCGGCGCTGGTGGCGGAGTCGGGCTGCGCGCCGCTCCACTCGGGGTTGGGCTGGGCCGGGCGGTCCAGGGTGCGGATCACGCCTTCGACGATGTCGTCGATGTAGGTGAAGTCGCGCCGGTGGTTGCCGTAGTTGAAGACGTCGATCGGCTCGCCGGCGAGGATTTTGCGCGTGAACATGAACAGCGCCATGTCGGGCCGGCCCCACGGGCCATAGACGGTAAAGAACCGCAGGCCGGTGGTGGGTAGCTGGTACAGGTGGCTGTAGGTGTGCGCCATCAGCTCGTTGGCCTTCTTGCTCGCGGCGTAGAGGCTGAGCGGGTGGTCGACGTTGTGGTGGACGGAGAACGGCATCTCTTCGTTGGCGCCGTACACCGAGCTGGAGCTGGCGTAGACCAGGTGCTCCACGCCGTTGTGGCGGCAGCCCTCCAGGATGTTGCCGAAGCCGACCAGATTGGTGTCGATGTAGGCAGCCGGGTTCTCCAGCGAGTAGCGCACGCCGGCCTGGGCGGCCAGGTTGACCACGCGCTGCGGCCGGTGCTCGCGGAACACCCGCTGCATCGCCTCGCGGTCGGCGATGTCCACGCGCTCCTCGGTGAAGCGCTCGTGGTCCTGGATGCGGGCCAGGCGCGCCTTCTTGAGCGAGACGTCGTAGTAGTCGTTCAGGTTGTCGACGCCGATGACCTCGTCGCCGCGTTCGAGCAGGCGCAGGGCCAGGGCGTTGCCGATGAACCCGGCTGTTCCAGTAATCAGAATCTTCATGACGTGTCCTTGTTCGCCTGTTGTTCGGTTATCGTGCGCCCCGGTGGGGGCGCCGGGCCCCGATCGGCCAGGGGGCTGGCCTCCTACGAGGTATCCCGGCCGGTAGGAGGCCGGCCCTCCGGCCGATTCACCCCCGGTGGGTTGGCCAGGCCCGATCGGCCAGGGGGCTGGCCTCCCACGGGGTATCCCGGCCGGTAGGAGGCCGGCCCTCCGGCCGATTCACCCCCGTGGATTGGCCAGGCCTGATCGGCCAGGGGGCTGGCCTCCTACGGGGTATCCCGGCCCGTAGGAGGCCGGCCCTCCGGCCGATTCACCCCCGGTGGGTTGGCCAGGCCCGATCGGCCAGGGGGCTGGCCTCCTACGGGGTATCCCGGCGGCCCCGGCCCGTAGGAGGCCGGCCCTCCGGCCGATTCACCCCCGGTGGGTTGGCCAGGCCCGATCGGCCAGGGGGCTGGCCTCCTACGGGTTACGGGTTGCGGATGAACCCCATGCCTTCCAGCTTGAGGAGGATCCGGTGGGCCGCCTCGTCCGGGGTCATCTCGCGGGTGTCGATCCGCAGCTCCGGGTGCTCCGGCTCTTCGTACGGGTCGTCGATGCCGGTGAATTCCTTGATCAGGCCGGCGCGCGCCTTGGCGTACAGACCCTTGCGGTCACGCTTCTCGCAGGTTTCCAGCGGCGTGGCCACGTGGATCTCCAGGAACCCGCCCGCGTCCTCCACGCGCTCGCGCACGCGCCGGCGCATGTCGGTGTACGGGGCGATGGGCGCGCAGATGGCCACGCCGCCGTTCCTGGTGATCTCGCTGGCCACAAAGCCGATGCGCTGCACGTTCATGTCGCGGTGCTCGCGCGAGAAGCCCAGCTCGCTGGAAAGCTCCTTGCGCACGATGTCGCCGTCCAGCAGCGTCACCGCACGCCCGCCCAGCTCCATCAGCTTGACCCGCAGCGCGTTGGCGATGGTCGACTTGCCCGAGCCCGAAAGCCCGGTGAAGAACACGGTAAAGCCCTGCTGATGGCGCGGCGGGAAGCTGCGGCGCAGCTCGGCCACCACCTCCGGGTAGGAGAACCACTCGGGGATGTCCAGCCCCTCGCGCAGGCGGCGGCGGAACTCGGTGCCGGAGAGGTTGAGCACCTCCTCGTCCTCGCGCACCTCGTCGGCCGGCACGTACTCGGCGCGGTCCTCGACGAAGCTCATGGCCTGGAACGGCACCATCTCGATGCCGATCTCGTCGGCGTGTTTCTGGATCAGTTCCTGGGCATCGTACGGGCCGTAGAAGTCCTCGCCGTCGGAGCCCGGGCCGGGGCCGGCGTGGTCGCGCCCCACAATGAAGTGGGTGCAGCCATAGTTGCGGCGGATGATGGCGTGCCACAGCGCCTCGCGCGGGCCGCCCATGCGCATCGCCAGCGGCAGCAGGCTGAGCTGGGTGGTCTGCTCCGGTGCCTGGCGCAGCACGTGCTCGTAGCAGCGCACGCGCACGTAGTGGTCGACGTCGCCGGGCCGGGTCATGCCCACCACCGGGTGGATCAGCAGGTTGGCCTCGGTCTGGCGCGCGGCCATGCGCGTGAGCTCCACATGCGCACGGTGCATGGGATTGCGCGTCTGGAACGCGACCACGCGGTTCCAGCCCAGCTTGCGGAAGTACTCGCGCAGCTCCGCCGGGCTGTAACGATAGTTGCGGAAGTCGTAATGCACCGGGGACTCGACCCCGTGCAGCGTGCCGCCCAGGTACACTGCCCCGGCACGGTTCATCAGGTAGTTGACCGCCGGATGCGCGACGTCGGTGGTGGAGAACACCTGCTGCGCCTCGCGCGCCTTGTCCGGCGTCCAGCGGTCCTCCACGTCCATCACGGCGATCAGCACGCCCTCGGCATCGCGCAGCGCGATGCGCGTGCCCGGCGCCGCCTGCTCGGCGAACGCCTCGCTGACGTCCAGGGTGATGGGCATCGGCCAGAGCTGGCCGTCCGCCAGGCGCATGTTGTCCAGCACGCCGTCGTAGTCGGCCTGCCGCATGAAGCCCGTCAGCGGCGAGAACCCGCCGTTCAGCAGCAGCTCCACATCGCAGATCTGACGCTCGGTCAGATCCCAGCTCGGCATCTCCTGCGCCTGCTCCTTGAGCTCGCGCGCGGTGGATTCGTCAACGTAGCGGTCGCAAAGCGTCCCGCCATAGGGGGCAATCAGATCCATGACAGCGTTGTTTCCCGTTGGCCATTAATGGGGTCATCGAATCCGCGAATGGTACCGATTCCACCCCCGCGCGTCTCGGGTTCCGGGCCGGGGCTACTCCGGCTGTTCCGGCTCCCCCGCGCGGAACCACACCGCGCCCGCAAGCAGCGGCACGCTGCCAATCAGCGCCTGGTTATGCCGCATCGCGCAGAGGCTGCGCTCCTACGGCAACCCGACACCCCGTAGGAGGCCGGCCCTCCGGCCGATTGGGGTTCCGAACGGGCCCGATCGGCCAGGGGGCTGGCCTCCTACGGGGCCGGCTCGGTCAGTCGCTGTTGAAGAGGTCGCGGGTGTAGATCTTGTGGGTCTGGTCGCGGATGTCGTCGGTGATGCGGTTGGCGACGATCACGTCGGCCTCGCGCTTGAACTGTTCGAGGTCGCGGATGACGCGGGAGCGGTAAAACTCGTCATCCGGGAGCTCCGGCTCGTAGACGATCACCTCGATGCCCTTGGCCTTGATGCGCTTCATCACGCCCTGGATGGCGGAGGCGCGGAAGTTGTCGGACCCGCTCTTCATCACCAGGCGGTAGATGCCGACCACCTTCGGGTTGCGGGCGATCACGGCATCGGCCACGAAGTCCTTGCGCGTGCGGTTGGCGTCGACGATCGCCTTGACGATGTTGTTGGGCACCTCGTCGTAGTTGGCCAGCAGCTGCTTGGTGTCCTTCGGCAGGCAGTAGCCGCCGTAGCCGAACGACGGGTTGTTGTAGTGGCTGCCAATGCGCGGGTCCAGGCACACGCCGTCGATGATCTGCCGGGTATCCAGGCCGTGGGTCTCGGCGTAGGTGTCCAGCTCGTTGAAATAGGCGACGCGCATGGCCAGGTAGGTGTTGGCGAACAGCTTGATCGCCTCGGCCTCGGTGGAGTTGGTGAACAGCATGGGGATGTCGTCGTCCACGGCGCCTTCGGCCAGCAGATTGGCAAAGGTTTCGGCGCGATCGGACTGTTCACCGACGATGATCCGCGACGGGTGCAGGTTGTCGTACAGCGCCCGGCCCTCGCGCAGAAACTCGGGCGAGAACACGACGTTGTCGGTCTCCATCTGCGCCTTGATCTCGCGCGTGTAGCCCACGGGCACGGTGGACTTGATGACCATCGTGGCATGCGGGTTGATGGCCAGCACGTCGCGGATGACGGATTCGACCGAGCGGGTGTTGAAGTAGTTGGTCTGCGGGTCGTAGTCGGTGGGCGTGGCGATGATGATGAACTCCGCGCCCTGGTACGCCTGCTGCGGATCCAGGGTCGCGGTCAGGTTCAGGGAGCCGTTGCCCAGGAACTCCTCGATCTCGGCATCGATGATCGGCGATTCGCCCCGGTTGATCTTCTCGACCTTCTCCGGCACCACGTCCAGCGCCACCACCTCGTGGTGCTGCGCCAGCAGCACGGCATTCGACAGCCCCACATAACCGGTTCCGGCCACCGCAATCTTCATTCCGTCATCCTTCCTGGTCTTCTTGATTTCCCGCCCCCGTAGGAGGCCAGCCCCCCTGGCCGATCGGGCCCGGGACACGCCCCATCGCGCAGAGGGCTGCGCTCCTACAACCACCCGGCACCCCGTGGGAGGCCGGCCCTCCGGCCGATCGGGCCCGGGACACACCCCAATCGCGCAGGGGGCTGCGCTCCTACGGCGCTACCCGCCCCGCCCCCGGCCGATCACCCCTCCTCCCGGCTCTGCCTCAGCTCTTCCTCCAGCGCCGCGATCTCCGCCTGAATGGCGGCATGCTCCTCGCGCTTGCGCTTGAGGAACGCACGGGCCAGCCGGGCCTTTTCCGCCACGCCATGAGGGGTGAGCTTGTACAGATAGCGGGTCTTGTTCTCACTGCGGGCAAAGTTGCCCGCCTTGACCCAGCCCTTGTCGATGAGCGCCCTCAGGGAATAATGCGCACTTCCCACCGACACCCCCAGCCGTTCCGCCAGTTCGCGCTGGCTCAGCTCGGGATGGTCCTGAAGGATCTTCAGAATGCGGTACTGGATCTCGTCTCGCTGCAATTCACCGCCTTCGAGGGGCTTTCGGCACGTCGGCACCGGGAGGGGCGACCCGCGAACACGCGGATGCATCCGCACGGCGACGCACGGCCGGCGCCGTTCACCCCCTGAACGAACGGGGCGTATTGGATCATACCCCCCGTGGACCGGCAAGCACACATCGCCCATCGTGGGAGTGTGCCCGCACGCGAACAGCCTCCCCACCCGCCTGCAGGAGCCTGCTCGCAGGCGAACAGGTTGAGCCCGGGGCGCACGCACGTCCGGTTCGCGGCCGAGGCCGCTCCTACGCACCCGCCACCCGCCTGTGGGAGCCTGCTTGCAGGCGAACAGGTTGAGCCCGAGGCAAACGCCCGTCCGTTCGCGGCCGAGGCCGCTCCTACGCACCCGCCACCCGCCTGTGGGAGCCTGCTCGCAGGCGAACCGGGGCACCCCCTACCGCAGAATCAGCGCGTCACCGCTGGGCTCCACCTCCACCCGGTCGAGAAAGGTCCGCCCCAGGCGCGCCCGGTGGATGTGATCGTCCGGCACGATCACCGCGCTCACGCCACTGCGGCGGATGCCGCCCACCCGCACTTCATCCAGCGTGACGCGGCGGGCGTTCACGCGGCCGCGCTCGGTACGCAGGTGCACGGTATTGCCGGCGTCGGCGTCCACCCCGGCGCGTTCGGCGTCGCGCTCGCGCAGCATCACCGATTCGGCCTCGCGGTCCACCTCCATGGTGATGGCCCGGCCGTTCACGCCCACGGTCAGGCTGTGCACCCCGCGAGAATCGGGGTACACGGTGATCCCGGGGCCGGCGGCCTCTCTCTCACGGCCCGCGGCTTCACCATCGGCCGAATCCGCATCGCCAGCCCCTGTGGAAGCGGGTTCCCCCGCCCCGCGCTCCAGCCAGCGGGTCTCCCCCGCGAACTCCACCTGCACACGCCCGCCGCCCGCCTGCAGCACCCGAACCCCGCCGGGACCGCTCTCGCCCTCGGCCACCACGGCCCGCTCGCCGTCCACCGACAGGACCGCCCGGCCGTCGAACACCGCGTGGACGGTGATGTCGGCGGCCGCAGCGCCGGGGAAAACGCCGGAGAGCGCGAGGGCGGCGAGCATGGCGAGGCGAGCGACGTAGCGTGTTTCCCGGAATTTAATCATTGTTCTTTGTATACAACCTTGGCGTTTCGCCTGCGAGCAGGCTCCCACAGACCGGTGTGGCGGGGGCCGCGTAGGAGCGGCCTCGGCCGCGAACCGGACGTGCGTGCGCCCCGGGCTCCGGCTGTTCGCCTGCGAGCAGACCCCTGCGCGATGGGGCGCATCCAGACCCCGATCGGCCAGAGGGCTGGCCTCCCACAGGGTGCCGGGCCCGTAGGAGGCCAGCCCTCTGGCCGATCGGGCATGTCCAGCACCCCCACGCGCAGGGGACTGCGCTGCTCGTGTCGACGGTGGATTGCGCCGGGGACACCAGCACGCGCAGGGGATGCGCTCCTGCGTGGGGGAGGAAGGATTATTGGCCGGGCAGCGGGGGCATACAAGAGCGATTACGAGCCGGGGCGACAATCCCGATGGGCACACTCGGGAATACCCGCAAACTGACCAAGGTTGTCACTCAGGGTGACCAATTTCGTCACCCGAGACTGACAACCGCCGTCACCTCCGGGTATTTATGGTTGGCACGAAATGTGATTGCCCGCACAAAAAACAAAGGAGCAGCACCATGCGACAACTCATCCAGAAGGGCTTCACCCTGATCGAACTCATGATCGTGGTCGCGATCATCGGCATCCTCGCGAGCCTCGCGCTGTTTGCCTACGCGGATTACCAGGTGCGGGCACAGCTCGCGGAAAGCGTTTCGCTGGTGGGTCCGGCGCGGAATGCCGTGGAAGAGTTCTATAACGAACGGGGCCGTTTCCCCGCCTCCAACGAATCGGCCGGGCTGGAAGACCCTCAAGGATATGCGGGGAGTTACACCGAATCCATCGAGGTGCATGATAACGGCACCATCCGGGCCCTGATCGGGAACGACGCCAATACTCGCGTGGCCGGCGGCTACATGGTGTTCTCGGCTTCCACCGCCAGCTCCGGGCTGACCTGGCAGTGCGTGGGCCAGGGCGACGTCCCTACCCGCCTGCTGCCCTCGGGATGCCGCGGCGAATAAGCGGGCCCAAATTTCCCTGCCCGGCGTATTGCAATACCTGGCATTACGATTGCATACTTTCAGGCAGGGTTTAGCAGGACCCTGACCAACTCCCAAAAGCAAGGAGCAACACCATGCGCAAGCAAGTCCAGAAGGGTTTCACCCTCATCGAACTCATGATCGTGGTCGCGATCATCGGTATCCTGGCGGCCATCGCCCTGCCGGCCTACCAGGACTACACCGTCCGGGCCCAGGTCTCGGAAGGCATGTCGCTGGCCTCCGGCGCCCGCACTGCCGTGGCTGAATTCTACAACCAGCGCGGCAGGTTCGCCGACAATAACGCGTCCTACGGCCTCGCGGCTTCCAACGAAATTCGCGGCCAGTACGTAGTGAGCGTCAGCGCCGGCACGGACGATACCGAAAACGCGTCCAGCGAAGATGGCCTCATTACAGTCACTTTCGGCAACCAAGCCAATGCTGCAATCGAGGATGCCGAGCTGCTTTTCTCGGCCGTCACTTCTGCGGCAGGCAGCTTGGACTGGCGCTGTCAGGGTGGCAACATCCTCGACACGGATACCCAGTACCTGCCGGCCGACTGCCGCAACTGATCCTGCGAGGATCGACCAGCCGATCATCGGCTGATACCGGCACCGAACACCCCGCTCCGGCGGGGTGTTCTTTTTCCACCCCCTCCCCGCAGTTCCAGACATCCGCCACGAGGCCACGGTGAACGGACCCTCCCGCACCCTATCCGGAACCACGCTGAGCACCATTCTTCTGGTCGCCCTGCTGGCGGCTGTTGCACTGGTCTACGCGCCCGGCAGTACCGGGGGTTATGTCTTCGACGACATGCCCAATATCGTCGACAACACCGCACTGGAGATGGATCACCTGTCGTGGTCCGAGCTGCGCGCCGCGGCGTTTTCCGCGGATTCCGGCCGCCTGAACCGGCCCATCGCCATGGGCAGCTTCGCCCTGGAACGCTATTTTTTCGGGCTGGACCCGTTCCCGATGAAGATCACCAACGTGGTGATCCACCTGATCAACACGCTGCTCGTGTTTGCCCTGGCGCTGCTGGTCGCGCGCCGGCTCGAGCACCGCCTGACCGAACGGCGCGGGCATGGCCTGAGTCTGGTCATCCCGTTGCCGATGTTCGCCCTGGCCGTAGCCGCCGCCTGGGCGCTGGCCCCCATCAACCTGACCGGCGTGCTGTACGTGGTCCAGCGCATGGAGGCGCTGGCCACGCTGTTCATGCTGGCCGGCCTCATTGCCTACATCCTCGGGCGCCTGCGGATCGAACGCGGGCGTCTGCGCAGCGGCTGGGCGCTGGTCCTGGGCGGGCTGGGCCTCGGCACGGCCCTGGCCGTGCTCAGCAAGGAAAGCGGGGTCATGCTGCCGGTGTTCGCGCTGCTGGCCGAATGGCTGCTGTTCGGCTTTGGCGCGGCCGGGACGGCGACCCGGCGCGGGATTTACTGGCTGTTCGGCCTGGTGCTGGTGCTGCCCGGCGTGGCCGGCCTGGCCACTGTACTGCCGGTGAACCCCGAGCTCCCCAACCGCCCGTTCGACCTGTGGGAACGCCTGTGGACCCAGGCCCACGCGATGTGGTTCTACATGCGCAACATCGTCGCGCCCGCACCCGGTGCGCTCACCCTGTACCACGATGCCTTCCCGCTCGCGCGCGGCTGGAACGATCCCTGGACCAGCCTGCCGGCAGCGCTGGGCCTGCTCGGGCTGGTCGCGGGGGCCTTCGCGCTGTGGCGCCGTCACCCGCTCATCACCTTCGGCGTGCTGTTCTTCTTCATCCCGCACCTGCTGGTGTCCACCATCATCGGCCTGGAGCTGGTGTACGAGCACCGCAATCACATGGCCTCGGCCGGCCTGATCATGGCGGTGTTCGGGGTGCTCCTCTCGGGCCGCCCGGGCGACTCGCTTGCGTTCGCGCGCAAGGCGGCCGTGATCGGCCTGATCCTTCTCTACGGGTTTCTCACCTTTCTGCGGGCCAGCGAATGGAGCGATCCGATTCAGCTCGCGTACTTCGAAGGAACCCGGCAGGAAGACTCCCCACGGGCCAGCTACCATCTGGGCCTCATCCTGATTCAGGCAGGCGCCGAACCGGGCCAGCCGGTATACGGACTGGCCATTGAACAGATGCAGCGCGCCGCCCGCCTGCCCGGCGCCACCCTTACGCCCTATCAGGGGCTGATCTTCGAACATGCGCGACACGCCGGACTGAACGTGGACCCTGTATGGTGGACCGCCATGGAGGAATACATCCGCCGCGGGCCGCTGACCACGCAGGACGTGGGTGCGCTGATGTCGCTGGCGCGCGCCCAGGCCGACGGCACCATCGATCTGGACCCGCAGCGGCTGCAGCGGGTGCTGGAAACGGCCTATGAACTCCATCCCGACCGGAGCCGCCTGCGCCCTGCGCTGGCCGACTTCCTGATCAACGTCGCGGGGGAGCGGGAGCGCGGGTACGAACTCCTGCTAGAGGAAACCGCCCACCGCCCCGACAACGAGGTGACCTGGCTGCGGCTGGCGCGTTTTCAGATCGTCAGTGGAATGCTGCACCAGGCAGAACAGAGCCTGATGCGTGCGGCAGAGGCCGACCGGCACGACCGGCACGGCAGCACCCGACGCGCCCTGCAGGCCCAGCTCGATGAACGCCGACAGGAGCCGGACCCGATCGAGCCGGGCGAGATCGAACCGGGCGAGCTCCGGCCCCATGGGGAGGTCATGCCATGACGCGGCTGAACTCCGTTCGATCTCATACGGCATGGCGCGCAAGGCTGGCCCTGCTCCTTCTGCTGGCCCTCGCCTGGCTGGTCTACCGCCCGGGCCTGTCCGGCGATTTCATCTTCGATGATCTGACCAACCTGGCCCTGCTCGGTTTCTACGGCACCATCGACAACCTGCAGGCATTCTGGCTGTACGTGCTCTCGGGCTTTGCCGGCCCCACCGGACGGCCGGTGGCCATGGCCTCGTTCCTGATCGATGCGCGCAACTGGCCGGCGGATCCCGAGCCGTTCAAGCACACCAACGTGCTCATCCATCTGGCCATCGGCGTGGTGCTGTTCGGCTTGCTGCACCGGCTGGCACGGGCACTGGAGGCAGACGCCCGCACCGCCGCGCTGGTGGCCCTGCTGGCCACGGCGCTGTGGCTGCTGCACCCGCTGTGGGTCTCCACCACGCTGTACGTGGTGCAGCGCATGGCGCAGCTCGCCACACTGTTCGTGCTGGCCGGGCTGTGGCTGTACGTGCGCACGCGGCTGGCGCACCCGCCCGAGGTCCGCCCGGCCACGGTACTCGGTATGGCCGGCGGCATCGGCGGGTGCGGCCTGCTGGCCGTGCTCTCCAAGGAAAACGGGGCCCTGCTGCCGCTGCTGGCGCTGGTGCTGGAAGGGACCATCCTCGCCGCCCATGCGCGGCGGCACGGCCTGCAGCCGACCCGCGGGTTTGTCTGGTGGCGGCGGATCGTGCTGGGCGTGCCCGTCGCGCTGCTGCTGGCCTATCTGGCCACCCGCGCCGGGGCCCTGCTGAGCGACGACCCGGGCACGCGCGGCTTTACCGCGCTGGAGCGCCTGCTCACCCAGGGCCGCATCCTGTGGGATTACGTGGGCCACCTGGCCCTGCCCCGACCGGTCACGGGCGGGGTGTTTCAGGACCATATTACGGTCTCCACCGGCCTGTTCAGCCCCTGGACCACGGCACTGGCCTGGGCGGCCTGGATAACCCTGGCCGCGCTGGCCATCGTGTGGCGACTGCGCTTCCCGGCGCTGGCGGCGGCCATCCTGTTCTTTCTGGCCGCGCATCTGCTGGAGTCGAGCTTCATCCAACTGGAGCTGTACTTCGAGCACCGCAACCACCTGGCCGCCGCCCTGCTCGGCCTGCCGCTGGCGCTGGCCTGGCTGCGCTGGAAACGCCCGGATGCGCTCACCCGTACGCTGGTGCCCCTGCTGGTCATCGCCGCACTGGCCCTGGTGACCGCGCTGCGTGCGGACCTGTGGGGCAGCCCCTTCCAGCAGGCCCGCGGCTGGGCCGAGGCCCGCGAGGACTCGGCCCGTGCCCAGCACTACCTGGCCGGATTCTGGCGCGAGACCGGGCACTATGAGGAAGAAGAACGGCTGATCCGTCGAGCCATCGAACTGAACCCCGAGGGCATTCCCTGGCGCATCCGTGCCGTGGGCATCGCCTGCGAACGCGGCCGCGACCCGCATGAGCCACTGGAAGGCACGCTGGACGCCCTCGCCTCCATGAGCGCGGTACGCTCGGTGCAGCGCTCGCAGGTGAACACCCTGCTGGAACACCTGCACGGCGGAGGCTGCCCGGGACTGGACCAGCCCGAAGACGTGCTCGCCATCATCGACCGGCTGGAGGCCGACGACCGGGCCCGCAACCGCCCCGGCCTGGGCTCCACCCTGGAACTGTGGCGCGGCCATGTGCACCTGGACCAGGGCGAGATCGAACCCGCGGTGGCCGCCTACCGGCGCTCCCTGGGCGAAGAACCCCGGCCCGGGCGGGTCCTGGCCGTGACCGCGCGCATCGCCAGCGCCGGCCATCTGGAAGACGCCCTGGTGTTCCTGGAGACCACGCCGCTGGACACCCGCGCCCGAGGCACGCACATCGACGGCATCCGCGCCCGCTACACCGAACGAACCGGGTATTATGAGCGCGAGCGCGAGCACCTGCGAGGGGCCATCCTCGAGGACCTGCTCGCACCGGATTACCCGATCCCGGCCCCGAGGACCGGGCAGGCCAACATGGAGTGAAGCGCATGGATCCGCAGCTGAGCATCATCCTCCCCGCCAAAAACGAGGACGCCGCCATCGGTCCCGTCGTCTCCGCGCTGGCCGGGCAGTTCCCCGAGGCCGAGATCCTGGTGGTGAACGACGGCTCCTCCGACGAGACGGAACAGGTGGCCCGCGAGGCCGGCGCCCGGGTGGTCACCCAGCCCTACAGCATGGGCAACGGCGCCGCGATCAAGCGCGGGGCGCGTTCGGCGCATGGCGAGATCCTGGTGTTCATGGACGCCGACGGCCAGCACGACCCGGCGGATATCCCGCGCCTGCTGGAACGCCTGGACAACGGCTACGACATGGCAGTGGGCGCGCGCCAGCGCGGTTCGCAGGCCAACGTGGGCCGCGGCCTGGCCAACCGCTTCTACAACCGGCTGGCCAGCTTCATGACCGGGCAGCGGATCGAGGATCTAACCTCCGGCTTTCGGGCAGTACGCGCGCGGCTGTTCCGCGAGTTCCTGCACCTGCTGCCCAACGGCTTTTCCTACCCGACCACCATCACCATGGCGTTCTTCCGCGCCGGCTACCCGGTGTGCTACGTGCCCATCCACGCCGCCAAACGCATTGGCCAGAGCCATATCCGCCCCATTCAGGACGGCATCCGCTTCCTGCTGATCATCTTCAAGATCGGCACGCTCTATTCGCCACTCAAGCTGTTCGTGCCCGTGGCGTTCCTGCACGGCTTGCTGGGCGTGGGGTACTACGCGTTCACCTTTCTCACCCAGGGGCGGCTGTCGCTGGCCACCATCTTCATGCTCACCGCCGGCGTCACCATCTTCCTGATCGGCCTGGTGTCCGAGCAGATCACCCAGCTGATGTACAAGGATGCGCACTCGGAAGGCGACTAAAACGCCGAACAGCGAATCCCAAGCCGCTGCCGAACCACGAACCACAGCCACACGTTCCACACCACCAGACTCACGCTGGTGGCCGCCGCCGCACCCGCCACACCGAATAGCGGGATCAGCGCCAGGTTCAGCACCACGTTCAACCCCGCCGCCACCGCCACCACTCGAGTGACGTCGCGTTCGTGGCCCGTCATGTTCAGCAACAAGCCGGTGGAACCAAACCCGGCATTGACTACCTGCCCCAGCCCCAGAATCAGTAACGGCAACCAGGCGGCCCCGAATTCCGCTCCGAAGATTGTCACCAGCAGCCACTCGCCGATCAGCGCGAACACCAGCACCGACGGCAACGCAAAAGCCAGCGCGGCCTGTGCAGTACGCCGAGCCATCTTCTGCAGCTTGCCGAACTCCCCCTGGTTATACAGCCGGGTAATGTACGGGGCGACCACCATGTTCAGGGCCTTAAGCCCAAGAGCCACCATCAAGGCCCCCTGCGCCGCCGTGCGATACACCCCCACATCCACCGAAGCCGCCAGGATCCCCAGCAGGATCACGTCCGCGTAACGATTGATCTGTTGAAACCCCTGGGTGAGCGCCATGGGCCAGGCGGCCGCGAACCAGGCCCTTGCATCATACTCGGGCGCAGCCCGCGTCATTTCTAACGGCCGGACGCGATAAAGCCACAACGTCCCCAGCGCAAAGGCCAGGACGGCGGCCAGGACCATCATCGCCATCGCCAGATCCGCCGTGAGCGACACGGCAGGCACCCATAGCAACAGTCCGATGAACACCACCGCCAGCCCCGGCCGAATCACCTGCCCGGGCAGGACCCCCGCCAGCACATGCCGCAGCCCGCGCAGGGCCGCTGAAAGGATCTCCAGGAGAGCGAGAAGTGGTACCAGCAACACGCCCCAAAGCAACGTGTTACGTAACGCCCCATCCTCGACCTCGCAGAGCAGCAACATCCCGCCCACGGCAAGCGCCACCACCAACGAGAGGACCAGCGCGACAGCGTGACCCCAACGCCACATTCCCCGGACAGGCGCCCATTCACCCGACGCCTGGCCCCTTGCCGTCTCGCGAATAATCAGTGGCGGCAGCCCCATACGAGTGGGCACGGAAAGCAGCGTCATCAAGGCCAGAACAAAGGCATACACACCCAGCCCTTCGGCCCCAAGCCCGCGCGCAAGAAGCACCAGCAGCACCAGACCCAGCAGGACCTCGGCTATCTGTGCCGCCAGACTCCCGGCTCCGCCACGCAGCAACCGGCCCGCCAGGCCGTGACCTCGCCAGCCTCCATCCGATGCTTGCCGCTGCTGTTCACTCCCGCCGCTCAAGCGATGCTGCCTCCCGGCTCTTGATCATCCGCCTGTATGCCCTTTGCCATGGTACGCTAATCACACGATTGACCCGCCAGGAACCGGCCGGCCGAAAGGCCCACAGGGAAAGGAACCCATGCCCGAGCAACCCACGGAAAGCCCGCGCCTGGTGGCGATCCTCGGCACCCGTGCGCAGACCATCAAAATGGCGCCCCTGCTCGCAGAGCTGGAGCGTCAAGGCCTGCCCTTTCGCCTGCTGCTCACCGGTCAGCACCGCGAGACCATCGACGAGCTGCTGGATGAATTCGGCATCCACACTTCGCGTGAACGGCTGTATGAAGGGCCGGAGATCAAGGGCATGGCCCAGGCCGCCAAATGGATGATCCGTACGGCATGGACCCTCTGGCGCCGGCGCAACAACTGGGCACCACGCCCCCGCCGGAACACCATCGTCCTGGCCCATGGGGATACCTTTACCACGTTGCTGGCCGCCAGCGTCGGCTGGCTCGTCCGCGCCAGAGTGGCCCACGTGGAGGCCGGCCTGCGCTCGTACGACTGGCGGCACCCCTTTCCGGAGGAACTCACCCGCCTGATCGTCACGCGTTTCGCCCACATCGCCTACTGTCCCGGCGAGTGGGCCTGCGGAAATCTCAACCCGAATCGCCAGGCAGTGGTGGACACCGGAGCCAACACCATCCTCGATGCGCTACGCGCTGCCACGGCCGCGCCACCGAGCCCCGAAGCCAGAGTGAACCAGCCCTATGCGGTAGTCTCGGTTCACCGATTCGAGAACCTGTATTCAGGAGTACGGATGGACATCATCCTTGGCGCGATCCGACAGTTGGCCGAGCTTGTCCGAGTCATACTTGTGCTCCATCCCACCACTCGCAAACGTCTGATTGAACTCGGCGAACTCGATGCGCTTGAACAGAACCCAGCGATCGAACTGCGTCCGCGGATGACCTACATCCCTTTCATGCAGCTCATCAGCCAGGCCCGACTGGTCGTCAGCGACGGAGGCAGCAATCAGGAGGAGCTTTCGTACCTTGGTATCCCGACACTTCTGATGCGAATGGCCACCGAACGCCAGGAAGGCCTCGGGAGCAACGTCATACTGAGCCGCTTCGACCCTGAACGCATCTCCGAGACCATCCGGCGGGCTGTTCACGGGGAGGGGCAAACCTCCCGAAGCGAACTGCCCGCCAGCCAGCCCGCAGCCATTATCGTGAATGACCTCCGGGAGCGCCTGACATGAACCCGGTCCACACCCAACGTCCCGGCACCATCCTCGTCACGGGAGGCGCCGGCTTTATCGGTTCTGCGGTCATACGCCATCTGCTCCGAACGACGGACGTGCAGATAGTCTCTGCACTCCCTAAGGAATACTCCCGAGCGATCACGGAACCTGGCCAGTCAGAGCAGGAGCCACGCACTGAAAAATTACGACCGGCACTCGACCGCCCGGCGCTTCCAGCCCTCTACACGAACCTCGTATGAAAATCCTCGTCCTCACCAAACGCCATCACATGGGTCTGGACGCGCTAACCCATCTCCATGGCCGATGCTTTGCGATCCCCGAAGAGCTCGCATGCTTGGGCCACGACGTCCGCGGCCTGGTCGCAGACTACCGCCCCGCTCCGGGGAACGACGGCCCGCCCTCCGACCCGGCAGTTAGCTGGGAAGTCCTGCCAATCCGCTCCGGTCCCTTGCTGCGCTTCGACCGCTATCTTCGAGCAATCCGCAGGACGATCCGGACCTTTGAACCGGATCTCATCTGGACCGGGTCGGATGCGCTGATTACGGTCGTCGGCGAACGCGCGGCCCGCCGGCACGGCATCCCTTCCATCATTGACCTGAAAGATAACTATGAAGCCTTCGGTCTCACCCGGTTTCCCGGGCTCCGCCGTATGCTCCACTCGGCAATCCGTAACGCCCACGCGGTAACGTGCGCGTCACAGGACCTCGCCCAATATGCATCGCAACACGGTGCCCATCGAACCCTGCATTTGCCCAATGCCGCGGACGGCCACCGATTCCGCCCCCTCGACCGGAACCAGGTCCGGGCACAACTGGGCCTCCCGACTGACCTGCGTCTGTTCGGAACGGCGGGATCACTGACCTCCGACCGCGGAATCGACATCCTGAGTCGTGCCGCCGCCATCCTTGGCTCCAGACTCGGAAACACAGGCCTGCTGGTCGCCGGCCCCCGTGATGCTTCCTGGCAACCACCCACCAATCTCCCGGTTTACGACCTCGGGCAAATACCCCTCGAACAGGTGCCACTGGTTCTGAACGCTCTGGACGTCGGGGTCATCTGCAACATCCCCGGCCAATTCGGAAGCTATTGCTACCCTCAAAAGCTTCACGAGATGCTGGCTTGCCACTTACCTGTCGTCGCCGCCCGTACCGGGCCGTTTGCTTCAACACCCACTCCCCATGGCGTCGTCTCGACATACCCGCCCGACTCCCCGGGCGAAGTCGCCAACGCGATCGAACGCGCGCTCACCACTCACCTTGATTGGAGCCGCTCAACCGGAAGGGATACATGGTACACTCGCGCCGCTTCATTCATCGACTTCGCCCAACGCATAACACATTCACCCGTTTAAGACCCGGCCGAACAACTTAAGCGCCGCAGCGCCGCCCACCATCCCTCGCCTTACTTGAGGCCACTCACCTACACCACTGCTTCTGACTATATTCCAACCCCAAAAGCGAAATCTCACAGGCAACCCCAAAACGCTCGCTACCACTGCTCGATGGTGTCCCGAGTGAACAACACCGACTACCTCATTCGAGGACACCAGTACAAAGCCCGACACCTCAACCGAGTCCTTCCTTGTTTTACTAAGCTTCTCATACAGAAACGCATACCGACTAGCCTCCAGGTTGAGCTTTTCTGACGATACCGGGCCGAAATATTTGCTACCATGCTCCGACCCCAGCCCGCATCCGCCAATTATTTTTCGCGCGTCATCTTGCTCAAATACTTGCCGCCTCCAACGCACGTACCCTCCCGGCACGCCTTCCCACGGCAAACAAGCCGACAACGGATCCAACCTCGCTATCTCTGGCGTTACGAAACCTTCCAGCTCTGGCAAAACATCGACCAACGAGATTGGCGACGTTTCGTCATAATACCGCCCCAGCGCCGCCTTTCCCCTATCGAACGACCCACCAATCTCCTTCACAGCTTCATAAAGCCGGCCACCAGGGATTAATGGCTCACATAAAGGCGGAACCACTCGCAAACTCGAAGCCGTAACATTAAGCTCATAAAGCCCATTGTTCGGAACCCCCGCCTCAATCTCACGCATACTAACCCTACGTGCCGCACACAATGAGCGCTGTTTCAAGCCAACCTCCAGCCTACGCCCTAACGATGCCGGACTCGGATAGATTCCGACCAATCGCACCAACGCGACTTTTACGGACAAAATAGGGCATATTTTTTTTAAACCCATTACCCCATTCCTTTCAAGACATCCAAAAACCATCTGGACTCAAAACCATCATCACAAGAATGAATAGGGTTAAACGACTCTGATGCAGGAACTGCTTTCCTTACAGCTCTCCGACACTTCTTTTTAGCTACACCTAGCTTGGCATTAATAAAAGGATCCACACGACTCGGTTTCGCACACTCATCGTAATAAACTAGCGCATAAACAGGGTGCCCCCCCCGACACAGGGAAAGGGCCGGGGCCCCAGTTACCGCCTCTCATATGATCAGACAAGAACGCTGCCTCTTCACTGGAAAGCTCCCACTCGCCTTCCAAAATCAAACCCACGCGGTCGAACGAATCCTTTATTTTTGATAAAAATCCGGAGCTATACGCCAACTCCCTCACCACAACCAATATTTCCTCGGGTTCCCCGAATTTTCTTGCAATAATTCCCTCATTATCAAAATCCGCGACAGAACGCTCTAATAAGTACAGTTTACGGAACAGGTCGGGGGGAGGAAGAGCTTGACTAGACTCGAGATACTCTTTCAAATAAGCAGCCTCAACGGGGATCTCCAGATGCTGCCGCGAAACCAAGTCTTCCAGCTCTTCAAAATACGCGTGCTCAGGACTGGGCGTCGGAAACATAAAGCCCGGGATGCCGGATCGAGCACCCTTATGAAAAAGGCAGTGGTAGATCAACAATATAAGGGAATGCGACTGATTGGGGACTCTTATACCCTGCGGGTTAGTGATACTAGAAGCAAGGACCTCCTCAGCTAGAAAGGCAGGATAATATGGCAGCCCATTATAATCTGATTTCTCCCCTCGCGCCGAATATAGATCTACCGCGCGCCCCCCGGGCCTGCGCCGAAGATAAGAAGCCACAAAGTCGAAATCGCGCTCCGACACCAAGATATCCAGGTCTTCTGAGTCGCCGAGGCCATGTTCTAGATGGTCACTCCATCGCATCAGCACATAACTAACCCCATAATCGGAAATTTCAGACAAGAATTTTGTCTCTGACGCGCCCTCTGGAAGGTAGTATCTTGGATAGCCTCTGCGAGCGGGAACGACCTTGCTTATACGCTGAGCCAGCGGCCATTTGTCAATAATCAAACGGAGCCCTCTTGGAGAAGACCGGTAGAGGAGGCGCGCCGCCTTGATAGACAGAAAGAGGGCTTCTTTGGTGAAACCGTTTGGGGTTGAGAATAATTTTTTCATATAAATTGGGAGCGGACGAATCTCTGTTGACGAGGCGATGACGCTGAAGGGAAAATATTTCCTATGCGAACAGATCGGAGATAAGCACAGCTACGTCTCAAAGACGTTGTTTTGTGGCTTCTCGTTATCGGTGCGAACGATCCATTCGCTCGATGTCGTCCTCGCCAAGATAATCCCCGGTCTGCACCTCGATCACCTCCAGCGGTCCCTCGCCCGGGTTCTCCAGGCAATGGATCTCGTGCAGGGGGATGTAGGTCGACTGGTCTTCCCGTACATCATAAACGGTTTTTCCGCGCGTGACGCGGGCGGTGCCGGCGACCACGATCCAGTGTTCGGCGCGGTGGCGGTGGCGCTGCAGGGAGAGCCGCGCGCCGGGGCGCACGTGCAGGTGCTTGACCTGGTAGCGCTCGCCGGCCTCCATGCTGCGGTAATGGCCCCAGGGGCGGTGCACGGTGGGGTACTGGTGCACCTCGGGGCGGGACTGTTCGCGCAGGCGTTCGACCAGGGCGCGCAGTTGGGGGAGCCTGTCGCGGGGTGCGGCGAATACGGCGTCCGGGGTGGCGATCACGGCGGTCTCCTGCAGGCCGAGGGCGGCGACCAGGGTGTCGTGGCCTTCCACCAGGCTGCGGGTGCAGTCTTCCAGTACGGTGTCGCCGCGGGTGTGGTTGCCGTGGGCGTCCGGTTCCTGCAGGGCGGCCAGTACCTCCCAGGAGCCGATGTCGGTCCACCCGGCGTCCAGCGGGGTGACGGCGGCGGCCTCGGTGGCTTCCATCACGGCGTAGTCGATGGAGCGCGCGGGGGCCTGGCGGAAGGCGTCGGGGTCGGGGCGGAGGAAGTCGAGGTCGTGCCGGGCATCGGCGATGGCGGCGCGCGCGGCGCGCGGGATGTCGGGGGCGTGGCGTTCCAGTTCGGCCAGTACGCGCGAGGCGCGGAACAGGAAGATGCCGGCGTTCCACAGGTAGCCGCCCTCTTCCAGGTATTGCCGGGCGGTGGCGGCGTCGGGCTTTTCGGTAAAGCGGGCCACGCGGGCGCCCGCATCACCCAGTGACTCGCCGCGGCGGATGTAGCCGTAGCCGGTCTCGGGGCGCTCGGGGGTGACGCCGAAAGTGACGAGGTAGCCTTCTTCGGCCAGCGGGGTGGCGCGGGCCACGGCCGCGTGGAAGTCGCGGGTGCGGGCGATGTGGTGATCGGCGGGCAGGATCAGCAGCAGCGGGTCGCGGCCTGCGGCCTCTTCGCAGGCCGCGGCCAGGGCGATGGCGGGGGCGGTGTTGCGGCCCTCGGGTTCCAGCACCAGCGGCGGCAGGTCGGTGTATCCGGCGCTGCGGAGCTGTTCGGCGGCGAGGAAGCGGTGTTCGGCGCCGACGATGATCCGGGCGGGGGCGAAGCGTGGGGCGGGGTGTGGGGCTGGCCCCGGATCTGGCTCCGCAGCAGGTTCCGGGGGCATCGGCCAGGGGGCTGGCCTCCTACAACCAAACCCTGCCCGGTAGGAGGCCGGCCCTCCGGCCGATCGGGCGCCGGAGCTGGTCAGCCGGAGGGCCGGCCTCCCGCGGGGGGTGGTCGAACCGGGGTAAGCGCTGGCCACCCGCGCGAGTGTCTGTTGCAGGAGCGTCGGGCCATCGGCATGCGGCAGGGCCAGGAACTGCTTGGGATGCGCCTCGCGCGAGAGCGGCCACAGGCGCGTCCCGGAACCGCCGGCGAGGATCACGGGCTGGATCACGGTATCGTCCATGTCGGCATCATACCCCAGTGCGGGCCTCCGACCGGCGTATCGGGGCCGGATCGGCGCCGGATCGGCCAGGGGGCTGGCCTCCTACCCCTCCCTTCCCTGTGGGAGGCCGGCCCTCCGGCCGATTGTGCGTCCGGGCTGTCTCCAGGGCCGAATCGGCCAGGGGGCTGGCCTCCTACCCCTCCCTTCCCTGTGGGAGGCCGGCCCTCCGGCCGATCTGCCCGGTGCCAGTCTTGCCCCGTCGGCCAGGCCCCGGATACGAGCGGCTGGCGGGGTTAACGCAACGAGCAAACCTCGATGTCCAGGTCGAGCTGGTTCCAGGCCCGATCAGCGGTCAGGACCGGGAGGGCCTTGTCTCTGGCCAGCGCGAGGCAGGCACGGTCGGCCATTGACAGGCCATGTCGGCGGGAGGATTCCCACAGCTGTGCGGCCAGCTCGGCCTGTTGCGCCGTGAATGGCTCGAACACCAGCCCGACATCCATGAACTCCTGCTGCATGCCCCGGACGTCGACCCCGCGCTGCAGGGCTTTCTGGAGAACCTCGGACCAGTTCACGGTGGACACGCAGCCGCCGTCGAGGACACGCGCCACGCTGTCTCCGCCCGGCTCGTCATGCAAAAAGGCCAGCAGGGCGGAAGCATCCAGCACGGTGGTCATGGTTCACCATGTTCATGCCCGGCTTCGCGCCGCCGATCGTCAATGAGTTCGTCCGCAAGACTGACGTCCCGCGGGATGTGCCTGAATCGATCACGGAGCCGTTGCTCGACGATCTCACGCCGTTCCAGCACCAGGCTCTCCCCGACCAGACGCGCGACCAGGCGGTCGCCCGGGCGCAGTTTCAGGGTATTGCGCAGTGCCGCCGGGATCACCACCCTGCCTTGTGCGCCTACCTGCACCTCGTTTTCGTTTTGTGCCACAGCTCTCATCCTCTGCCACATGCAGCTCCAATATGGCACAGCAAGGCGCAACGAACCACGGCCAACCGCAGGCCCCGACATCCCGCGCCCGATCGGCCAGGGGGCTGGCCTCCCACAGGCCGAACCCTGCCACCGGTAGGAGGCCGGCCCTCCGGCCGATTCGGCGTCCGGGGTGTCTCCGGCGCCCGATCGGCCAGGGGGCTGGCCTCCCACAGGCCGAACCCTACCACCGGTAGGAGGCCGGCCCTCCGGCCGATTGTGCGTCCGGGCTGTCTCCGGCGCCGGGTGGCGCTGGCGGCACATGTTTTTTGTACATACAATATTCAAATGGAGATCGAATTTGATGCGGACAAGGACGCCGCGAACCTGGCCAAACACGGTGTCTCCCTGGCCGACGCCGCGCATCTCGACTGCGACACGCTGCTGGCGATGGAGGACCGCAGGGCCGATTACGGCGAATGCCGGATCACGGGGTACGCCCTCCGGGAAAAACGGCTGTACTGCGTCGTCTTCACGGACCGGGGATCCGCTCGCCGCATTATCAGCCTGCGCAAGGCCAACAACCGGGAGATCCTTCGCTATGCCCAAATTTATAACGCTACGTGACGGCCGCCGGGTCGCGCTGAACGATGCCGACGAGGAAACCCGGGTCAACGAGGGCATCGCTGCGGATCCGGATACCCATGAGTCCGATGAACAGGAGTTCGCGAAACTTCGTCCGGTCGGTCGCCCACGGTCCGAAGTGACCAAGGAACGAATCACGATCCGCCTGTCACCGGAGGTGGTGGACGCGTTCCGCGCAACCGGAAAGGGCTGGCAGACGCGCATGGACGCGGCCCTGAAGGAATGGTTGAAGGAACACCACCCCACCCCGGACCCGTAGGAGGCCAGCCCTCTGGCCGATCGGGGCCAGAAGACGCACCGGGCAGATCGGCCAGGGGGCTGGCCTCCTACGACCTGATCCCGCCCTGTAGGAGGCCGGCCCTCCGGCCGATGGGGCCGCGCTGGATGCCCGAACGCCGGATCGGCCAGGGGGATGGGCTCCTGCCGGGTCGGGGGTTGGCGGGCATCCGGGAGCGCGATAGGCTTTCTGGCTCAGGGAACACAAGCTGGAGAAACGCGCCATGGATGGCCGCCCTCATGCCGAGGCCCTTCGCCGGGGCCGGTATTCCGAACCCGGCCGTATCTATCTGGTGACCACGGTCACGCGTGACCGCAAGCCGGTTTTTCGAGATCTGTGGGCCGCCCGCGCCCTGATTGGTACGCTGCGTTACGCGGACAGGGAGAACCACGCGGAGACCCTCGCTTTCGTGGTGATGCCCGACCATCTGCACTGGTTGATGTCGCTGGGCGAGGTGGAATCGTTATCCACGGTGGTTCGATCCATCAAGGCCGTCACGTCCAGGCGTCTGGGGCATGCGGTATGGCAGCCGGGGTTCCATGACCGAGCATTGCGGCGGGAGGAGGAGCTGTTGCCGATCGCCCGTTATATCGCAGCCAATCCGCTGCGTGCCGGGCTGGTCCGCAATCTGGGCGATTATCCGCACTGGGACGCGATATGGCTGTAACCGCGCCCTGCAGGAGGCGAGCCCGAAATCGGCCGGAGGGCCGGCCTCCTACGGGCCGTGCCCGCCGATCCGCCGGGCCCGCCGACCCGGCCGGGGCACCCGTGGGAGGCCAGCCCCCTGGCCGCTCGGGGCGTTGACCGATCCGGCGCAGGGGGGATGTCCGAACGCGAAATCGGCCGGAGGGCCGGCCTCCTGCCGTTCCCCCGCCCCGTAGGAGGCCAGCCCTCTGGCCGATCCCATGCTCGATGATATGCTGGCCATAATCCCTTGACATTCTGGTACCAGGCTATGGACCCAACCATCGAAAAAATGTCGGTCGCCGAGAAACTGCGAACCATGGAAGCCCTGTGGGAGGACCTGAGCCGGACTCCCGAGCAGGTTCCTGCTCCGGAGTGGCACGGTGAGGTCCTGGACGACCGGGCAGCGCAGATAGAACAGGGGCGCTCGCAATTCACCCCCTGGAGCAGTGCGCGGGAACGCTTGCTCAATCGCCCTGAATGAAGATTGAGCTCCTCTCGGAAGCCGAACGCGATCTGACTGACGGCTTTCATTTCTACGAAAAGCTTTGTCCCGGGGTCGGTTTCTATTTTCTCGAAAGCCTGGCCAGCGAAATCGACTCCCTCGCCCTTTACGCCGGCATCCATGAGACCCGGTTCGGCTTCTACCGGCTGCTGGCTCGTCGGTTCCCGTATGCCGTGTATTATCGAATGCCGGAGCCGGAGCGGGTTCAGATTCTTGCCGTGCTCGATTGCCGTCGGTCACCCGAAATGGCGCGGACTCGGCTGCGGCCTGATTGAATGCCGATCGGGCGTTGACCTACCCGGCGTCGGGGGTTGCCCGAACGCAAAATCGGCCGGAGGGCCGGCCTCCTACCGTTCCCCCGCCTCGTAGGAGGCCAGCCCCCTGGCCGATCGGGGCCAGACAACCCACCGGGGCAAATCGGCCGGAGGGGCAGATCGGCCGGAGGGCCGGCCTCCTACGGGCCGTGCCCGCCGATCCGCCGGGGCCCGCCGACCCGGTCGGGGCACCCGTGGGAGGCCAGCCCCCTGGCCGATCGGGCATCAGGGGTTATTCCCCGGCTTCGATGATGGCAGAGATGTGTTCGACCTGGCGGCGCAGGAGGTGGCGGTCGCCGCGGGTCTCGACGTTGAGGCGCAGCAGGGGTTCGGTGTTGGAGCCGCGCAGGTTGTAGCGCCATTCGGGGAATTCGACGCTGATGCCGTCGGTGCGGTCGATGTGGCCGGACCGGGCATCGGTGGCGACCATCACGCGGTGGATGACGTCCATCATGTTGTCCACACGGAAGTTGATCTCGCCGCTGCAGGGGAAGCGCTCCATGCGTTCGCGCACCATCTCGCGCAGGGACTGCTCGCGCCGCCCCATCAGCTCGACTACGCGCAGCCAGGGCAGCATGCCGGAGTCGCAGTAGTAGAAATCGCGGAAGAAGTGATGGGCACTCATCTCGCCGCCGTACACGGCGTTCTCGCGGCGCATGGTCTCCTTCATGAAGGCGTGGCCGGCCTTGCTCTGCACCGGTACGCCGCCGGCGGCCTCGACCATTTCGATGGTGTTCCAGGTCAGGCGCGGGTCGTGCACCACCCGAGTCCCCTGCCCGCCCCCCGGCTGCGCGCGCAGGCTGGCCTCAGCCAGCAGGCCGACCATGTAGTACCCCTCGACGAACTCGCCGTGCGAGTCGAAGAAGAAGCAGCGGTCGAAGTCGCCGTCCCAGGCCAGGCCGAGGTCGCCGCCGAAGGAGAGCACCGCGTCGCTGGTGTAACGGCGGTTCTCCTCCAGCATGGGGTTGGGGATGCCGTTGGGAAAGTTGCCGTCGGGTTCGGCGTTCTCGCGGATCATCTCCACCGGCAGGTGGGCATCCAGTTCGTCCAGCACCGGGCCGGCCCCGCCGTTGCCGGGGTTCACCAGCAGGTTGAGCGGCGGCATCACCTCGGGGTCGACCAGGCTCAGCAGGTGGCGGATGTACGCCTCGCGGTGGTACAGCCGCCCGGCGCGCCCGCGCACCCGTGGGGTAAACCCGCCCTGCTCCGCCCGCCAGCGTATGGCCTCCAGGCCACTGTCGGCGCTCACCGGCCGCGCGCCCTCGCGCACGATCTTGAGCCCGTTGTAGTCCATGGGGTTGTGGCTGGCGGTGACCATGATCCCCGCCCCGGCGCGGTAGTAGGCGGTGGCGAAGTACACCTCCTCGGTGCCGCACAGGCCGATATCGGCCACGTTGCAGCCGCCGGCGGAGAGCCCGTCGATAACCGCCGCCGCCAGCGCCGGGCTGGTGAGGCGCACGTCCCGCCCCACGATGGCCATCTGCGGCCCCAGTTCCTCGGCCACCGCCCGCGCGATGCTGTACGCCACCCGCTCGTTGAGCTCGTACGGGACCCGCCCGCGGATGTCGTACGCCTTGAAACAGTCCAGGTTCATGTGCCCGGGTCCGGTTCGTGCAGGAACTTGAGGTCCGCGTCCCTGCGTTTGCGGGCGGCCTGATAGAAATTCTCGTGCGGGGCCAGATTCATCAGCGTGAGGACGAGCTGTCCCTCGTCCCATGCGTAACCCAGCAGGATCTCCTGCCCCTCCAGCCGAAATTTATGCACCCACAGATGTGCGAGATCGCCCCGCTTCCGCGTCCCCAGTTCCGGATTCTCGACAAGGCGGTCGATCTCGTCGTCCACCCGGTCCTTCTGCTTTTCGCTCAAACGCTTGAACGCCTTGCGGAAGGTCGGCGTCTGCCGTATCTCAATCCTTCTTTCGGCGGACATACGGCTCGACCCGTCCTGCGTCGATCTCGGCGGTTGCGGTCAGTGCGTCCCTGATAAATTCATAGGGCAGATCCGGGTTGTCTTCGGCCGTGCGGCCGATCTGCACCCAGTGCTCGATCTGCTTGGGCAGGCTGCGGTGATTGGCCTCCGCATAGACCTGTGCATCACGGACCAGGGTGTCGTCCAGACGAACGCTTCGGGCCATGGGTGGCATCTCCTGCGCCCTTCGACGCGATGACAAGCGTGGATGATTGCGACAATTTGTCGCACTATATCGGACTTTAGGGCGGACGGGGGGCGGGGTCAACCACGCCGGAGGAAGTCGCCCGGACGTGGGATCGGCCGGGGGGCCGGCCTTCTACACGACCGGGGGCCGTGGGAGGCCAGCCTCTGGCCGATCGGGCGCAGGAGACAGCCCGGACGTGGGATCGGCCGGAGGGCCGGCCTCCTACACGACCGGGGGCCGTGGGAGGCCAGCCTCTGGCCGATCGGGCGCAGGACATTGCTCGGACGTGG
>NZ_KB900031.1:55483-202712 GCF_000378545.1 Thioalkalivibrio sp. ALE23
CCTACACGACCGGGGGCCGTAGGAGGCCAGCCTCTGGCCGATCGGGCGCAGGACATTGCTCGGACGTGGAATCGGCCGGAGGGCCGGCCTCCTACGCGGCGGGGGCCGTGGGAGGCCAGCCTCTGGCCGATCGGGCGCAGGAGATCGGCCGGACGTGGGATCGGCCGGGGGGCCGGTCTCCTACCGATCGGGCACGGGGCGGATCGGGGCCCATTTGCTTGACGGTCGGGTGGCTTGGCCGGAGACTGTTGGGCTTTCCAATGATGAGGGTTTGCCCCGATGAGCCAGTCCGAAGTGAAGACCGAGGAGAAGAAACAGCATTTTGACGACATCTACGTCGCCGAGACGCCGGTGCCGTTCAAGGAGCGCATCATCGATGCGCTGGACTACATCTCCGACGACTTCAACCGCCAGACCTTCGACCGGCTCATCCTGCCGTGGGCCGAGCAGCAGGCCGCCAGCGGCCGCACCCTCAACTACGTCGACCTGGCCTGCTGCTTCGGCAACACCACGATGGCGGCGGTGCACAACATGACCGTGGACGAGATCCGCGAGAACTGGGCCTCGGAGACGGTCTGCAACACCATCAGCAAGCCGCGCCGCCTGCCGATGCACACCACCGGCATCGACATCTCCGAGAACGCCCTGGCCTACGGTCAGCGTGCCGGCCTGTTCGACGAGACCCACGCGGCCGACCTGAACAATCCGGCCCCGGAGACCCGCGACGCGATCGAGAAGTCGCTGGAAGAGGCGGACATCCTGCTGTCCACCGCGTCGCTGGTGTACCTGGATCCGCCGGCCATCGCGTCGCTGCTGGATGCGTTCCGCCGTGGCGAGGGCGAAGGTTACCTGCTGGTGAACTTCCTCAACCCCTTCGCGCTGGAAAAGGCCGACGAGACCAAGCGCATGCTGCTGGACCGCTTCGAGTTCGTGGGCAGCACCGCCAGCCGTCACCGCCGCATGTCCGACCTGGAGCAGGAAAACTATCCGGGCGAGGAATGGGCGCTGCTGGAGATCTGGGTCCTGCGCCGCAAGGCGTGAGATCCCGCCTCGCGCCCCGGGTCACCGGGGCTCGGGGCCGTTAGAAGGGCCCATTACAGGAGGACGACGCGGTCGCGTCCGCCCTCCTTGGCCTGATACATCGCCTGATCGACCCGCCGCGTGATCGCGCGCGGCGTGTCGTCCGGCTGCCGCTCGGTCACCCCGAAGCTCGCGGTCACCGCCGGTGCATCCGGCAGATCCAGCTGCGCGATCGAACGACGCAGTTTCTCCGCCGCCACGGCGGCCCCCTCGCCGTCCGTCTCCGGCAGCACGATCAGAAACTCCTCCCCGCCCCAGCGCCCCAGCAGATCCTGTTCACGCAGCTGGGCATCCACCGTGCGGGCCACCGCCTTGAGCACCACATCACCGGCCTCGTGTCCGTGTTCGTCGTTCACCGCCTTGAAGTGGTCGATGTCGAACATGATCACGGCCATCGGCCGCTGATAGCGCTCGCAGCGGTCCATCTCGGCCTCCAGGCGATTGCCCAGGGTCAGACGGTTGGCCAGCCCCGTCAGCCAGTCGGTCTCGGCCAGACGCCGGATCTCGCCCTCCATGTGCACGCGCTCGGTCACATCCTTGCCGAAGGCCACGAAATGCGTGATCTCGCCGCAGTCGTCGCGCACCGGTGTGATGGTCTGCTCCAGGTGAACCTTCTCGCCGTCCGGTCGCCGGTTCACGAACTCGCCGCGGAAGGCCTCGCCCCGGCGCAGCCGTTCCCACATCGTGGTAAAGAACTCGTCGTCGTGCTCCTCGGACTTGAACAGCGCCGGGGTGGCGCCGATCACGCGCTCGGCGTCGAACCCGCTGAGTTCGATGAAGGCCGTGTTGGCGAACACGATCACGCCCTCGGGATCGGTGATCAGCACCGGGTCCCCGGAGGCCTCCAGCGCGGCGGACAGCAGCCGCAGCTGCTCCTCGCGGCGCCGGTCCTCGGTCACGTCGCGCTGCACCGAGACGAAATGCGTGATGCTTTCGTGCTCGCCCCGGGCGCGCACCGGCGAGATGTGCCAGTGTACGCTGTAGGGCTCGCCATCCTTGCGGTAGTTGATGGTCTCGGCATCGAAGCCCTCGCCGCGTTCCAGCGTCGCCCGCAGGTCGTCCAGCACCGCGCGGGAGGTCTTCGGCCCCTGCAGGATGCGCGGGGTCAGGCCGAGGACCTCGTCCCGATAATAGCCGGTCATCTGCTCGAAGCCGCGGTTCACGTAGACGATATGCGGACCGTCATCGAGATCCGCGTCGGTGATCAGCACGCTGTGCGCGGTGTCCTCGATCGCGGCGTCGAGCAGCTCCAGCCGCGCCAGTCCCTGCGGGATGTCCGGGAGATCCTGGAGGTCGAGGGACGTCACCGGGGTCAGACCTCGTCCAGCATGCCGAGGATGGAACCCACGATGTCGCTGGTGGTGACGATCCCCTCCAGCTGGTTGCCTTCCAGCACCACCAGGCGACGCACGTCCATGTTGACCATCATCCGCGCCACGTATTTGACGTCCATCTCCGCGGGCACGGTGATCACCGGCTTGGTGGCCACGTCGTACACGTTGGCCAGGTCGATGTCGCCCTCTTCGGCCACGATGGTCTTGAGGATGGTGGTGTAGGTGATGATGCCGTAAGCATCGTGCGGGTGCTGCTTGTCTACCACCAGCGAGCGCACGTTGTTGTCGCGCATCAGCTGCATGGCCTCGCGCAGCGGGGCCAGCGGAGCCACGGTGATGACTTTCTCGGTCAGGATGTCGCGAACCAGCATGAAGTCTCCCTCCGGTCGGAGTTGGGGTCAGATTTCGTCCTTGACCTGTTCCTCGAAGCGGTCGATCTGCCGCCGGTCGATGCCCGCCAGATGCGAGATGTCGGTGATGAAGGCCACCCCGCGCGGGTCTTCGTCCAGCCCCAGCTCGCGGAACAGCGACTTCAGCACCGTCAGCGCGAGACGCTTCTCCAGAATCCACAGCAGCACCGACTGGCTGCCCTCGTAGGTCATGCCGAGGAAGGTTTTGCGCGCCTCCGCGCCGATGCCGCGCGCGTCCATGATGGTCACGCCGGCGGCACCGGCCTCGCGCGCCGCATCCACGGCCTTCTGTTCCAGTTCGTCGGGCAGCACCGCCACCAGGGCCGAGAATCTCATGCCGTGTCCCTCCTGTCCTTGCGGATCAAGCGTTCATAAAGATCGACCACGATGGCATAGAGCATCACGGTCACGATGGGGAAGATGGACGCGAAGGCGATCAGACCGAAGCCGTCGATCAGCACGTTGCGCCCCTCCAGATGCGTGGCCAGGCCGATCCCCAGCGCGGTGACCAGCGGCACGGTGACCTCCGAAGTGGTCACCCCGCCCAGGTCGAATGCCAGCGCCACGATGTCCTTGGGCGCGAGGATGGTCAGCACGATGACCAGGACATACCCGGCCATGATGTACAGGTGGATGGAGTCCCCGCTGAGGATGCGGTGCACCCCGATGGTGATGCCCACGGCCACCCCCAGCGCCACCAGGATGCGGATGGCGCTGCCCTTCAGCGAGCCCTTGGCCGCTTCCTCCGCCTTCTGGCCGATGGCGATCAGCGCGGGTTCCGCCATCGTGGTCGCAAAGCCGATCGCAAACGCGAACAGGTACACCCACACGAACCGGTCGTTGGCGATCAGCTGCTCCGCCATGCTCTCGCCGATCGGGAACAGGCCCAGCTTGAGCCCGACCACGAAGGCATACAGGCCGAACACCACCAGGGCGAAGCCGAAGATGACCCGCGTCAGATACGGAATGTGCTTGCGCAGCACGAAATACTGGAACACCACGATCACGCCGATGATGGGCGCGACGTCGCGCAGCATCAGCAGCAGGTCCATGCCCATGGCGCTGAGGAAGTGGCGTTCCTCGCCCGCCCCGGGCAGATCCGTGTCGGTATCCATGGCCGCTCCGTCGCCGGCGCCGGGTGCCGGGCCGTCGATGTCGGCCCCGGCGAACACCACGATGCCGTAGAGCTGCACCGTGATCATCGGCACCATCACGGCCAGCGCCACCAGGCCGAAGCCGTCGCGCAGCGGGTTGCGCCCGGCCAGCGACGCGGCCAGCCCCAGCCCCAGCGCGGCCACCAGCGGCACGGTCACGATGTTGGTGGTGACGCCGCCGGAGTCGTAGGCCAGGCCCACGATCTCCTCGGGCGCGAAGAAGGTGACCAGCACCACCAGCACGTAGCCGGTGAGGATGTACCAGTGCAGCGGATGGCCCAGCACCGTGCGCAGGATGCCCAGCGCCACCACCGCCCCCACCGACAGCGCCACGATCAGGCGCAGGATGAAGCCCTGGATGTGCCCCTCGGAGATCACCTCGGCCTGTTCCGCCACGGCGATCAGCGCCGGCTCCGCGATCACCGTGGCAAAACCCAGGGTAAAACCGAAGGCCATCAGCAGGATCAGCGAGCCGCGCCGCGCCAGCGCGTTGGAGAGGTTCTTGCCGATGGGGAAGACCCCCATCTCCAGCCCCTGCAGGAACAGCGCCACGCCGAAGACCACGATCACCAGACCGATGGCCATGGACAGCACGCCCTCGGGCACGGACTGCAGCACGAACATCTGGAACACCGCCACCACGATCACGATGGGGGCCAGGTTGCGGGCGGCGTGGCCGAGGGTGTGGAGGAAGTTCATGCGCGCATTCCCGTCTGCACTCGGCGCAGAGCATACACGACCCGGTGCCGGTACAGACCATACGCAGCCAAACGGATCGAATCGCGATGCCTGCGGTCACAGCAACATGGACTCACTCGCACACCCCTTCCGCGCCGTGGTGATCGGCGCCACCGGCGGCCTCGGCCGCGCCTTCGTCACCCACCTGGAGAACGACCCGAACTGCGCGCGGGTCGTGGCGCTGGGCCGCTCCACCGATCCGCCGCTGGAGCTCACCGACGAGGACAGCATCCGCCACGCGGCCGCATGGCTGACGGAGCAGGCGCCTGACTGGGACCTGATCATCGACGCCACCGGAGTGCTCACCATCGACGGCCATCGGCCGGAAAAACGCCTGCGCGAGCTCGATCCGGCGGTGATGGCGCAGGCCTTCGCGGTCAACGCCATCGGCCCGGCGCTGATCTTCAAGCACTTCGCGGGGCTGCTGCCGAAGGACCGCAAGGCGGTGCTGGCAACGCTGTCGGCGCGCGTGGGCTCCATCGCTGACAACCACTCCGGCGGCTGGCTGAGCTATCGCGCCTCCAAGGCCGCGCTCAACCAGATCGTGCGCACCACCGCGCTGGAGATGCGCTTCAGCCATCGCCGCGCGGTGGTGGCCGCACTGCAGCCGGGCACGGTGGAGACCCCGCTGTCGGAGCCATACCGCGCCCGCGCCCCCGAGGTCCTGACGCCGGAACGCGCGACCGGCGCGCTGCTGGAGGTGCTGGACGCCCTCGGTCCCGAGGACTCCGGCGGGCTGTTCGACTTCGAACACCAGCGCCTGCCGTACTGATCGGACCGGGAACTCAGTCCGCCAGCGAGCGCCAGGGCCCCGGCACCGGCCACAGCCCGCGCGCCACCGGCTCGCCATCGTCCTGCAGCAGGTAGCTTGCCTGCGCGCGGTGTCGCAGCGCACCCGCCAGCGCGCGCCGCTCACTGGCCGAGTCGGCCGCAATCACGGTGATGCCGGTCTCGGGCACGGTCCAGGCCAGGGCCCCGACATCGGCTGCGGCATCGGGCAGGTCGTCCGTATCCGCGTGCGCCTCCTGCGGGCGCGTCGGCAGTCCGCGGTCGCCCAGCCATTCAGCGACCGCCGCGCGCGAACCCAGCAGCACCCGCGGGGCATCGGTCCCGGCCCCGGCCCCGGCCCCGGAAGCGGAATCAGAATCGGGATCGGGATCGGCATCCGGTTCCGCCGTCTCCGGCACCCGGCCCAGCCACGGGGCCAGTTCCGCCGGGGCAGCGCCGTCCGGGGCGATCACGCGGGTCGCGGGATCCAGCTGCGCCTCGCGCAGGATGCGCGGATATTCATCCGCGCCCAGCTGCCGGAATACCCGCCAGTCGGGGTCCACGGCGATACGCGCCGGCCGCGCGTCGGTGGTCAGTGCCAGCTCCAGATCGGTCGCGGCCTCCTCCAGATCCACCCAGTGCGTCTCCCGGCCCTCATCCTCCGCGAACTCGACCACCAGCGGCACGCGCACCCGCCACGGATGATCGGCATCGGCCTGTTCCAGGCGGCCGGTCACGCGCCAGCGCCCGCCATCGTCACGGGCCTGCACCTCGCGCAGTTCGATGCGCGGCGCACCGACCCGCCCGATCCACTGCTCGAAGAACGGCTCCAGATCATCGTCCGTCGCCGCGTCCACCGCCGCGATCAGATCCGGCCAGGCGGCTTCGCGATAACGATATTCCGCGTAGAAATCGGCCAGCCCCGCATGCAGCGCCTCCTCGCCGATGCGGTCCTCCAGCATCCGCCACAGCATCGCGCCGCGGTGATAACCGGCGATGCGGTCGGCCCCGGCATTGCCACCGACGAACTCGCCATGCGGGTAGTCCTCGTCTTCCGGCAGGGCGGCATAATCACGCAGCCACTGGCCCCGCTCCTCGCGCGCCTCGCCGCGTTCTTCCGCGAACCGGTAATCGGCCATGAAGGTGGTCAGACCCTCGGTCCAGTTGCCGTGGCGGCGATCCGCGTAAACCCCGGTGCCCCACCAGTTGTGCAACACCTCGTGCCCCAGCGAGGTGTGCGGGATGAACGGCAGCGGGATCACCTGTTCGCCCAGCAGGGTGAATCCGGAGAAGGCCAGCCCCACCGGCGCCGGGCTGGCCGCCACGGTGAAGCTGTCGAAGGCATACGGCCCGATCCGGTCGCTGAAGCGCTCGAGGTATTCCACGGTCTTCTCGCGGTAGGTCGCGCCGAACGCGCCCTCCAGCTCCGCCGGGAACAGGGTGCGTACCTCCACGCCATCGGCGGTCTCGCTGCGCCCCTCCTCCCAGGGGCCGCTGGCCAGCGCCAGCGCACGCCCGCCGGGATGCTCGAACACCGCGCGGGTCACGCCCTCCGCGTCCGCGTCCCCGGTGGCCGCGTCTTCAGCGGCCTCCTCGCGCCACGACCCGGAGGCCACGACGCGATGGCCATCGGCCGCAAGCACCTCCAGGCGCACCGGCGCGGGTTCGGCCTCCGGCTGCCGCGGATACCAGGCGGCCCCCGCCGGCAGGAAGCCGCCGGCCGCGCCGAGGAACCCGCCCCCGGGGCCGGCGTCCTCCGGGGCCTGCAGCCGGGCACGGTATTCGATGACCAGCGGCCCGCCGGCGACGTCCCCGTCGCCATCGAGCGTCACCTGCAGGTATCCCGCGTCGCTGTGTTCGTGGTTCAGCGCGTGCCCGCCCCGCTCCACGGCGTCCACCCGCAAACCGCGTGCGAAGCGAAAGCGCAGCTCCCCGTCCGCGTCTTCCAGCATCGCGGCGGGCAGGCTTAGACGCCCCTGCAGCCGCTGCTCGGCGGGGAACAGTTCGATCGTCAGTTCGCGGGCGGGCGGGTCGCCGGCGACGACCGGTGCCGCCCACCCCGCAAGCGGCACGCTCAGCAGGCACGCCAGCGCGGCGGTGCCGGGCCGATTGTGCCCCGGGGTACGCCGCAGGCGGGCCATCAGTGACCGTTCCCCGCGGCCGGCCGCGCCCCCGCGCTCTCCTGCCAGGGGAAACGCGCGATCACCTCCTCGCGCTCGCCGTTGCGTTCCAGCACCAGCGGCAACCAGGTGCCCGGCGTCACCCCCTGCACGATGCGCTGCAGATCGGCCGGCGTCTCCACCGCGCGGCCACCGGCCTCCACCAGACGGTCGCCGCTCTCGATGCCGGCGGCGCCGGCCACCGAATCGGGCATCACGCCGCGGATCTCCACCCCTTCGCCCTCTTCG
The DNA here is from genome assembly GCF_000378545.1 of Thioalkalivibrio sp. ALE23. NCBI lineage: Bacteria > Pseudomonadati > Pseudomonadota > Gammaproteobacteria > Chromatiales > Ectothiorhodospiraceae > Thioalkalivibrio > Thioalkalivibrio sp. ALE23. The sequence goes on from NZ_KB900031.1 coordinate 63,376, forward strand.
GGGCGCTGCATTTGCACCCCCAGGATCGGGGTCAGCGGCTGGAAGCGCTCGCCGCCCTGCACGCCGAACACCGCCCGCGCCAGCTCCGGGTCCTGCCCCGTACATGCCCCGTCGCTCTCGCGCGGCAGCAGCACCGGGGTGTTGTCCACGCCCAGGTCCGCCAGCTGATGCGGCACGCCGTGGCCGTATTCCAGATGCCCGGAACCGATGATCCCGACCACCAGCGGCGGCTCGTCACCGCCCGCCTCGATCACGTCGGCGATGGCCGCGGCCATCATCCGGTCCCAGGCCAGCTGGGTGCCGATGAACGCATCGCTGTCACCCGGCGCGGCCGGATGACGCGCCAGCACCTCCTCCAGGTATTCGCGATAGGCATCGGCGGGTTCGGCCGGGGCGGAGACCCCGTCGCGCTCGTCGGCGGGCACGCTGTCCCAGCCCTCGTGGCCCAGACGGCGCACCAGATCGCGCTCGGCGTTCAGCGCCACCAGCGGGACGTCGTGCACCCGCGCGAAATGCAGGATCGGCCAGTACAGCCGCGGGTTGAAGCCCCAGTGCTCGTACCAGTCGCTTTCCTGCAGGAACCGCTCCTCGTCCAGTTCGCCCGCCACCCAGTCATCCAGCACCGGCTGCGCCGAGCGCGGCAGCATCTCCAGGCCGATCACCATGTCCGGGCGCTGGCCGTGCAGCGCGGCCAGGGTGCCAAGCTGCCAGCGATGGTGGTCCATGCGGTTATGGGTCTCGCCCAGCAGCACCGCATCGGCGCCGGCCAGTTCGGCGAACAGCTCCGCGGCATCCACGTCCTCGCCCTCCGGCGTGGCCCACTGTCCGGGCTGCACACAGTCCGCGCCCGATGGCACATCTGCATGGGGTGCAGAGGGCCCCAGAGCGAACACGGTGGCCGTCAGGGCCAGCAACGACGGCGCCACGAGGGTCCGCCACTCACACTTCGGAAACAGCCTCATCAAGCTTCTCCAGGCAGAATACGCAATGTCCATTGGGACCGGCCCCGCACCCGAGCGTTCCGGCCCGCGCTCGGCCTACAATCCCATCCGGGACCCGGAGGACCACGATGCGATTGAGCGAAGACCAGCGTAAAACGATCCACCACACCGCCCGCGAACTGTTCGGGGACTGTACCGTTTATCTGTTCGGATCGCGCGTCGACGATGCGGCCCGCGGTGGCGATATCGACCTGCTGGTGGAAACGCCCCGCCCGGTGGAAAACCGGGCGGCGATGGCGGCCCGCTACACGGCTCGCCTGCAAACTGGAACGGGCTGCACAGGATCTGCTGCCAAACCCTCCCGACCCAGCCGCTGCGCGCCCGTAGGAGCCTGCTTGCAGGCGAACAAGACCGGACGGGCGTGCACATGGATCCGCGTTTCCCTAAGCTGGGAAGCATGGACGCGCCCCCGAATCCCGACCCGTCTCCGGCCGCTCGCGAGCGGCTGAACGCCACCCTCGGCCTGCTGCGCTCGCTGGCGATCTACCGGCGCCCCGGGCGCCAGCGGGCCCTGCGCCGGCTGTACCGTCCGTTCATCGGGCGCGACGACCGGGTGTTCGACATCGGCGCCCATCTGGGGGATCGCACGCTGGCCTTCTCCCGCCTCGGCGGCCACGTGATCGCGGTGGAGCCACAGCCTGCCCTGCGCCGCTGGCTCGAGCGCGGGCCCGGCCGGCGGCGCAACGTAACCGTGCGCGGCGAGGCGGTGGGCGCCGAACCCGGCACGGCCGACCTGTACATCAGCCACCGGACCCCCACGGTCTCCACGCTGTCCCCGCGCTGGACCGACGAGCTGCCGCGGCGCAACGACGGCTTCCGCCGCGTGCGCTGGGAAGATCATGTGCAGGTGCCGGTCATCACCCTCGACGACCTGATCGCCGAATACGGCATGCCGGCGTTCTGCAAGATCGACGCCGAAGGTTATGAAGTCGAGGTGCTGGCCGGGCTGTCACAGCCGATCCCGGCGCTGTCGCTGGAGTTCGTCGCCGGCGCGCTGGACATCGCAATCGCCGGCATGGAACGCCTGGCCGAGCTGGGCGACTACGAATTCAACGTGATCGCCGGCGAGCAGCGCGAATACCGCTTCGCCCGCTGGCAGGACCGGGGCCGGGTGCGGCTGTGGCTGGAGGCCCACGCCGCGGATTACGGCTCCGGCGATCTCTACGCCCGCCTGCGCATGCCGCATGCACGATCCTGACGCGCCCCGCCCCCTGCCCCGCTGGCAGGACCTGACCACCGCCGAGGCCGCCGAACTGGCCGGCCGCGACCCGGTGGCCGTGCTGCCGCTGGCAGCCATCGAACAGCACGGGCCGCATCTGCCGCTGGACACCGACCTGCGCATCGGCGAGGGCCTGCTGCAGGCGGCGTGGGCGCGGCTTCCCGCGGATTTCCCCCTGCTGGCCCTGCCGCCGCTGGCGATCCTGGCCAGCCCCGAGCACGCCCGCTTCGCCGGCACCCTGAGCCTGACACCGGAGACCGCCATCCGCGTGCTGGTGGAAACCGGCCGGGCCGTGGCCGGCGCCGGCGTGCGCCGCCTGGTGCTGCACAACAGTCACGGCGGCAACCGGGCGGTGGCCGACACCGCAGCGCTGGAACTGCGCCGCCGCCACCGCATGCTGATCGTGCGTCATCATTACTTTCTCCAGGATCCGCCGGCGCAGGCCAGCATCCCGGCCGCCGAACAACGCCATGGCCTGCACGGCGGGCGCATCGAGACGGCGATGATGCGTCATCTGGCGCCCGCCAGCGTACACGACGCCGAGGCCCGCCACGCGGGCTCGCTGGGCGAGGAGCTGGAGGCCTCGCTGGAGGTCCTGCGACCGGAGGGTCCGGCCGGATTCGCCTGGCTGGCCGGCGACCTCAACCCCGCCGGGACCACCGGGGATGCGGAGGCGGCCACCGCCGCCGAGGGCGCGGCCCTGGTAGACCACTACGCCACCCACCTGGCCGCCGCCCTGCGCGACGCCCGCGCCTTCCCCCTGGACCGGCTCGCGTGAGCCCTCCGGAAACTGCGGAATTGTCCCGGCCGGCGGGCAACGGTCTACCATCACGGTCATGAGTGCCGTAACCACCCCTCAGCCCGGTCTGGCCGCCGTGATCGACACCCTGCGCGAGCAGCTGCCGCCGGAAGCGTTGATCGTCGAGGAAAGCGAGCGCCGCGCCTACGAATGCGACGGACTCTCCGCCTTTCGCGAGGTCCCCGGCGCGGTCGCCCTGCCCGCCAGCATGGAACAACTCCAGCTGTGCCTGAAGACCTGTCGCGAACACGGCGTGCCGGTGGTGCCGCGCGGCGCGGGCACGGGCCTGTCCGGGGGCGCGCTGCCCAGCGCCGAGGGCCTGCTGCTGTCGATGGCGCGCTTCAACCGCATCCTCGAGATCGATGCCGACAACCGCTGCGCGGTGGTCCAGCCGGGCGTACGCAACCTCGCGATCTCCGAGGCCACCGCCCCGGCCGGTCTGTACTACGCCCCCGACCCCTCGTCGCAGATCGCCTGCTCCATCGGCGGCAACGTGGCCGAGAACGCCGGCGGCGTGCACTGCCTGAAATACGGCCTCACGGTCCACAACGTGACCGGGCTGGAGTTCGTGACCCTGGACGGTGAAGTCATCCGCGTCGGCGGCAAGACCCTGGATACCGAAGGCCTGGACCTGCTGGCCTTCCTGATCGGCTCCGAGGGCATGCTGGGAATCGTCACCGAGGTCACCGTGCGCCTGTTGCCGCGCCCCGAACGCACCCAGGTGCTGATGGCGAGCTTTGACGACGTGGAGACCGCCGGCGCCGCGGTGGCCGGCATCATCGCCGCCGGACTGATCCCCGCGGGTCTGGAGATGATGGACAACGCCGCGATCCGCGCCGCCGAGGACTTCGTCCATGCCGGCTATCCGGTGGATGCCGCGGCCATCCTGCTGTGCGAGCTGGACGGCAGCAACAGCGAGGTCTCCGAGAGCGTGATGTTCGTGCGCGAAAAACTGCTGGGGCTGGGCGCGACCGAGGTCCGTACCGCGCAGGACGATGCCGAGCGCACGCGCTTCTGGGCCGGACGCAAGGCCGCCTTCCCCGCCGCCGGCCGCATCTCGCCCGACTACTACTGCATGGACGGCACCATCCCGCGTCACCAGCTCGGGTACGTGCTCGAACGCATCGATGCGCTCTCCGCCGAACACGGCCTGGGCGTGTGCAACGTGTTCCACGCCGGCGACGGCAACCTGCACCCGCTCATCCTCTACGACGCCAGCCAGCCGGGCCAGATCGAGACCGCCGAGACCTTCGGCGAGGCGATCCTGGAGCTGTGCGTGGCGGTGGGCGGCACGGTCACCGGCGAGCATGGCGTGGGGGTGGAAAAGCTGGACGGCATGTGCGTGCAGTTCGCCTCCGCCGAGCTGGAGCAGTTCCATGCCCTGCGCAGCGCATTCGACCCCCGCGGCCTGCTGAACCCCGGCAAGGCGGTGCCCACGCTGGCACGCTGCGCCGAATTCGGCCGCCAGCACGTGCGCTCGGCGCAACCACCGCACCCGGACCTGCCCCGGTTCTGATCATCACGGCCGGTCCCCCCGACAACCCGACCCGGAATCCGCGCATGGAAGCCCCGAATCCCCGCCCGCCGCAGCACACCGAGCCCGGCACCGACGCCTTCTCCGGCGCCGTCCGTTCGCTGATGGACGCGCTGTACGCCATAGCCCCGCTGGACACCTGGCTGCTGACCCGGGTCGAAGGACGCGACTGGATCATCCTGCACGCCCTGGACCAGGGCGACACGATCGCCCCGGGCGTCGTCCTCGACTGGCACGGCTCCTGCTGCATCCACATGGCCTGTGGCGACGCCCCGTCCATCGCCCCGGATACGAGCGGGATCCCCGTCTATCGCGACGCGCCGGTGAACCACCAGCTCCCGGTGGGCGCCTATGTCGGTTTTCCACTGCACGACCGCGGCGGGAACCTGTTCGGCACTCTGTGCGGCGTGCACCCCGAGCCCGTAGACCCGCAGCTCCACGACCGCTACACCGCCCTGGAGGCCCTGGCCGACACCGCAGGCCACCTGCTGGCCCTGCAGCGCGAGAACGACATCCTCGACCGCGAACGCCAGGCCACGGCCCTGCTGCCCGGCTCCGATCCGGTGAGCGGCACCCTGAACCGACGCGGCTGGGACATGGCCCTGGAAGGCGAGGAAGAGCGCTGCCAGCGCAACGGGCAGCCCTGCGCGGTGGTCCTCGCGGAGGTCACCGATCTGGAGGCCATCAATCGGGAGGCGGGCATCGGCCAGGGCGACCGGCTGCTGGCGGAGCTCGGACCGATCCTGCAGGGCCTGCTGCTCCCCGGCGACCGTGTGGCGCGTATCGCCGGCAACCGGTTCGGCCTGCTGCTGGTGGACACCGGCCCCGACGCCCTGGAACGACGCCACGCCGAGATCCGCACGGCCCTGCGGGACCATCACCCCGCGATCGAAACCGGCCGCGCCCTGCGCCACCCGGGCGAGGGCCTGCAGCACACTCCCCACCTCGCCGAACGCGACCTCCTGCGCCAGCGCCACACCCGCTGAATCAGGAGTCACAAGTCCTTCAGAACTCGTCCCGCAGGTCTGGAACGGGACGGGTAGGCACGCTGTGCGTAATCACTCTCACACGAATCCCGTACTGCGTTTCCAGGCGCACACGCTCGGGCTTGGTCATCTGGCCGCTGGTAACAATCACGGCTCGTTCAAGGGCCGGCCCACCGGGAACGTCCTTGCCAAGGCTCGAGACCATTTCCCGATACTCCGGGCGCTGGCTGCGCACATGCGCCAACTGTTCGAAGCCGTGCGAAATATCACCGGCACCCTTCAATTCGACCAGCGCAGCAACCTTCCGGCCCCCGCGAACCTGCCACCAGAGGAACAGGCCATCGCAGCGCATCTCGTTGTCGTTAAAGACACAGTCATCCAGGACGATGGCCCGGGTTTCTTCCTGCTGACGCGGCGCGTACCGAACTTGTTTGCCATTCTCGGCAAAGGTGTACTGATCCGCACAGAGCGTGGAGGGCTGATGTGCCCGCATGCGCCGGCAGCTACATTGATCCGCGTAGCCGGATGTCATGCCTCCCCCCCATGCTCCCACTCGATATCCCGCATACGGTCATAGAGCTGATTGATCTCGTTGAAATGCTGCAGCAGCCGATCATCCAGAAGTCCGGAAGACCCGTCGAGCAGCTCAACCGCCTCGCGCCCCTGCATGCCATAGGCCGCGACGTCCGCCGGATCCAGCGCCATCAAATCCCGGACCTCCGCCTCCCCGTCATCACGCACCAGTCCCTCGATCCGATATCGCTGCAGGTGGTTGTTCAAGGCCTCGACGATATAGGGGCTGTGGGTCGTCAGGATGAACTGGGTGCGGGGGAACGTGGCCAGCAGGTCACCCACGACGCGACGCTGCCATGCCGGATGCAGATGCAGATCCACCTCGTCAATCATCACCACGGCTTCCGCGGCCAGTGGATCGTCCTGATCCGGGTTGGCCATGGCCATACGAGCGGCCAGGTCCATGATCAGCCCAAGGAGGGTCTGGTAACCGTCGCTCAGCTGCGCGATATCAAAGGTCTCGCCTTCCTTGTCGACCGCCAGCCGCAAGTGGTTTACCTCGATCCGCGGGTTGGAAAGATCGGGAAACACGCGGGTGATGGCTCGACGCACTGCATCGAGTTCCGGCAGGGTCACGTCGAAACTTCGGGCAGCCTTCTGCCTCGCATGTTCCTCGTTTTCCTTGCAATAGAACCACGCGAAAGCCGACTTGAACCGGGTGCTGGCTTCCAGGGCACCCACCAGGGCATCGTATCGACTGTAATCGGTAGGGAAGTTGCGGCGCCGCAACGGAATATCGAGCACGGCACGGGACACGCCGTAGTAGGCCACGACCGGCATCTCGAAACCCCGGTTCTCCTGCGAGGGGTCAATCACCTTCTCGTCCAGGTGGTTGCGCAGGAACCGAACTCCGGGACCGGTCGGGACGGCAGCCGCAGTGGTGCGGCTTCGATCCCGACGCTGAACCCGTTCCCATTCCAGCCCCGGGATGGTGCTTTTCAGCGTCACTCGCGCATAGGGCCGCACCCGGTTGCCACTTTGGTGAATCTCGCCTCTTTTACTGAAATCAATGCCCGTGACCCCGGGAAGATGCTTCAGGATCTCGCCAAGCCCGATGGCGACACCATCCAGTATGGCCGTCTTCCCGGAACCGTTCTCGCCCATCAGAAGAGTCAATCGCGAGCCCAGTTCAACTTCGAGCCGCTCCCACAGGCGAAAATTGTCAAACGTCGCCAGCTGCAGTCTCACGGCAAGGTATTCCCGGTGTTAAGGAGTCGATTTGCCCCAGCGACATAGCCCCCGCCGGACGGGGCCACGCGCTCGACGCGGTAGCGCAAGGTCTCGATCTTCTGTTCGATTACCCGTTGATCCATGCATCCCTCCGCGCGGCGAGGATGCGATCACGGTACGGCAGGAAATCGGCCTGATCGAACAGATGGCGGGTCAGGAAGCGGGCCTGGGCCTCGTCACTGCCCCACAGGCGCACGCCGGTGGTCATGATCTGCCCGAGCAGCGGCTCGCCGGCGCGGGTGAGATCGACAAGATCGACGGGGCGGCCGGCGACCAGGGCCAGCTCGTCGATGAGCCGGATACGCGCCTCCACGTCCAGTGAGGTCCCGGCGCTCACGGCAATGTCGAGATCGCTGTCGGCGGTCGCGGTGCCGCGGGCCAGCGAGCCGAACAGCATCACCAGCTCCAGTTCGGAGTGGTTCTGCAGCACGCCCTGCAGGCGCTGGTGTTCGGCATCTCGTTCCATGTCCCGGATTCTAGGGAAACGCTGATCCATGTGCACGCTCGCGCTCGAGTCGCTTTTGCGTGCGAACAAGGCGCGGCGACCGCCGTGCAGTCATTCTGCACAAGGGAGCCGCAACGCCGTGCGCGCGCAAAAGCGGCCGAGCCCCTTCGGGGTTGGCGCCCCGGGTTCCCCGACCCTGCGTTGCGCCGCTTGCGGGTAGAACCACTACCCGCTGCGCGACGCGCCTTGTCTCGGAAAACCCGGGGTGCCAACGCGAACGTGCACATGTGCGGCTGTGGCCGCGGAACGATTGGTTTACCATTCGGGTCTGGTCGCCATCATCGATTCCACGCGAGGCCGTTCCATGAGCAAGACCGTCACGCTGACCGACAACTCCACCGGCAAGAGCATCGAGCTGCCGCTACAGGAGGGTTCGCACGGGCCCAACTGCATCGACATCCGCGCGCTGTACAAGGAGCTCGGCTACTTCACCTACGACCCGGGGTTCATGTCGACCGCCAGCTGCCGCTCGGACGTCACGTTCATCGACGGCGACGAAGGCACCCTGCTCTATCGCGGCTACCCGATCGAACAGCTGGCCGAACAGAGCACCTATCTGGAAGTCTGCTACCTGCTGCTCAACGGCGACCTGCCGTCCTCCGACGAGCTGCACGACTTCTCGCGCATCATCAAGGAGCACTCGATGCTGCACGAGGCGGTGCGCCGCTTCTTCGACGGCTTCCGCCACGATGCGCACCCGATGGCGATCATGGTGGGCGTGGTCGGGGCGCTGTCGGCCTTCTACCACGACAACGTGGACGTGCATAACCCGGAGCACCGGCGCATCGCCGCGCACCGGCTGATCTCCAAGATGCCGACCATCGCGGCCTGGTCGTACAAGTACGCCAACGGCCAGCCGTTCATGTACCCGGACAACAACCTGTCCTACACCGCCAACTTCCTGTCGATGATGTTCGGCGTGCCCAGCGAGCCCTACCAGCCGAACCCGGTGTTCGTGCGCGCGCTGGACCTGATCCTGATCCTGCACGCCGACCACGAGCAGAACGCCTCGACCTCCACCGTGCGCCTGTCCGGCTCCTCCGAGGCCAACCCGTTCGCCGCGATCTCCGCCGGCATCGCCTCGCTGTGGGGTCCGCTGCACGGCGGCGCGAACGAGAAGGTCATCCGCATGCTCGAGGAGATCGTGCACAGCGGGAAGAGCGTCGAGGAGTTCGTCGCCCGGGCCAAGGACAAGAACGACTCCTTCCGCCTGATGGGATTCGGCCACCGGGTGTACAAGAACTACGACCCGCGCGCGAAGATCATCCGCAAGATGTGCCACGAACTGCTGGAAGAGATGGGCGACATGGGCGCCGACAACCAGCCGCTGTTCGACGTGGCTATGGAGCTCGAACGCATCGCGATGGAGGACGATTACTTCATCGAGCGCAAGCTCTACCCCAACGTCGACTTCTACTCCGGCATCATCCTGCGCGCGATGGGCATCCCGCTGAACATGTTCACCGTAATCTTCGCCCTGGCCCGCACGGTCGGCTGGATCTCGCACTGGAACGAGATGATGCAGGACCCCGAATCGCGCATCGGGCGCCCGCGTCAGCTATATACGGGGTATCCCGAGCGCTCGTACGTGCCGATCGAGGAGCGCTGAGTCCGTTCGCGCGCGCCGGAGCACCGGGCCACGCCGGGTGCCTCCCTTGTGGACGCCCGGCGACGGCTGTACATTAGAAGAAATCGATATACGAGGAGGAGATCCCCATGAGCATCGACCGCATCGTCATGGCGTTTGCCGGCACCGTCATCATCATCAGTGCCATCCTGGCCTGGCAGTTCAGCCCGCTGTGGCTGCTGCTGACCGGCTTTGTCGGCCTCAACCTGCTGCAGTCCGCCTTCACCGGCTTCTGCCCGCTGGCCATGATCCTCAAGGCCCTGGGCGTGAAGCCGGGCGAAGCCTTCAGCTGAGGCCAGCCCGGCAAACACCCCGCGCCCGCCCCGACCGGCGGGCGCACAAAAGGGTCCGGACGGAGACGTCCGGGCCCTTTTTCGTTCACAGGCTCGGGCTTCAGGACCGGGGCCGGAGGCGTTCGGCGGCTTCGTCCAGCACGGCCCTCTGGCGGCCGGCCAGATGCCGCACTTCCTGGAGATAGAGCTCAAGCTGCATGCTCACGCTCCCATTCCCAGAACTCCAGCTCGCGCCAGGTACGTGTCAGGAACCACGCCCATGGCGGTCGATCCTCGCCGACCACCGGAATGCCCTCCTCGGCGACCACGGCCCGCATGGCCAGTCCGGCCCGCTCCAGATTGACGATGTCGACCCGGTCGTCGTGGGTGCCCAACGCGGCCGCAATCCGGCGACGCAGGGACTCGTCCCGCGCGAAAGCGTCGAGGGCATCATCAGGGGCGTCCGACCACTGTACGGCCAGGTCCCAGTCGCTTTGCTCGTGCGCATCGCCCCTCGCGCGACTGCCGATCAGTACCACGAAGTCCAGTCCGTCGAGGTCTTCAAGGGCGCGACGCAGTACCGTCGGTTCCGTCATGGTCCTGCTCCGTTGCGAGATTCAGTGCAGGAATCATGGTAGCAGCCCCCGGGCGGAGAGCGCCGTTTACTCCGGTTCGCGCAGCCAGCAGGCGGCGCGGTGTTCCGGTGCAGGGCGGAAATCGGGCGGGTCGCGGGTCTCGCAGACGCCGGCCATGGCCTGCGGGCAGCGTGGATGGAAACGGCAGCCCGGCGGCGGGCTGACCAGGCTGGGGGCCTCGCCGCCGGGGATCTCGCGCATCTGCCGCGCGTTGGCTGGGTCGGGGTCGGCCAGCGCGGACAGCAGCGCCTCGGTGTAGGGGTGCTGCGGGGCGTCCAGCAGCGCGTCCACCGGCGCCTGCTCCACGATGCGGCCGGCGTACATCACCATCACCCGCCCGGCGTAGTGACGCACGGTGGACAGGTCATGGGTGATGTAGAGCAGCGCGATGTCGTGCTCGCGCTGCACGCGATGCAGCAGGTCGAGGATCTCCACCCGCACCGAGGCGTCCAGCATCGACACCGGTTCGTCGGCGATGATCAGCTTCGGCCGCAGCAGCAGGGCGCGGGCGATCACCACCCGCTGCTGCTGCCCGCCGGACAGCTGATGCGGGAACTTGCCGCGCACCTGCGCCACCGGGGTCAGCCCGACCTCCTCCAGCGCCGCATCGATGCGCCGTTCGCGCTCGGCGCGCGGGCCGATCCCGTGCACGATCAGCGGTTCCTCCAGCGCGCGGCGGATGTCCATGAACGGCGGCAGGGCCCCGTAGGGATCCTGCTGCACGTACCCCACCCGAGCGCGGTATGCCTTCAGTTCGGCTCCCTTCAGATCGGCCAGTGACTGCCCCTCGAAGCGCACGGCCCCGCCGGTGGGCCGGTTCAGCCCCAGCAGGGTGCGCGCCAGCGACGACTTGCCGCAGCCGGACTCGCCCACCACCGCGGCGGCCTCGCCGGCATCCAGGGTAAAACGCACGCCATCCACCGCGCGCACGATCCCGGTGCGGATGAAGCCCCACTGACGCAGCTCGAAGTGGGTCTGCAGGTCGTCGGCGACCAGCAGCGGTTCCTGTTTAGCACGGGTATTCATCCGATCCCTCCCGCGTCATGCAGCCAGCAGCGCACGCGATGGCGCTCGTCCGGGTGGAACACCGCCGGGTCCTCGGCGCAGCGCTCGAAACGGCGCGGGCAGCGCGCGGCGAAACGGCAGCCGGTCGGCGGATCCTGTAGGCTGGGCGGACGCCCGGGAATGGGCACCGGCGGTTCTTCCTGGCGCAGCCGCGGCACCGAGGCCATCAGCATCTGCGAATAGGGGTGCGCCGGGGCGGTGAAGAAGGCCTCGGCGGACGCCTCCTCCACCACCTGCCCGGCATACATCAGGGCGACGCGGTCGGCCAGTTCGCTGGAGGTGGCCACGTCGTGGGTGATCAGCACGAAGCTGGTGCCGCGATCGCGCTTGATGCGCTTGAGCACGTTCATGATCGAGGCCTGGGTGAGCACATCCAGCGCCGAAGTGGGCTCGTCGAGGATCACCAGGTCGGGGTCGGTCACCAGCGCCATCGCCAGCACCGCGCGCTGGCGCATGCCGCCGGACAGCTCGTGCGGATAACGCTGCAGGAAGTCCGTGGCGATGCCGACCTCCTCGAATGCCTCGGCCGCACGGGCCATGGCCGCCCGCCGCGACCACCCCCGATGGATGCGCAGCGGCTCGGCCACCTGTTCGCCCACCCGCACCACCGGGTTCAGCGCATTCATCGCGGCCTGCATCACCAGGGCGATGCGCACCCAGCGCACCTCGCGGCGGAAGCGCTCCTCGGACAGGCCCAGCACGTCGCGCCCGTCCAGGCGGACCTGGCCGGAGGGTCGCGCGGCATTGCGCGGCAGGGTGCGCAGCAGGACCTTCGCCAGCGAGGACTTGCCGCAGCCGGACTCGCCCAGCACCACCAGCGCCTCGTTGCGGCGGATCTCCAGATTGACTCCGTCGACCGCGTTCACCGGCCCCTGCTCGGTGCGGTACTGCATGCGCAGGTCCTCGATCTCCAGCAGAGGGCTGTCGGGGTTGGCCGCCACCGTCATCACAGGTTCCTCAGCCGGGGATTGAACACGCGATCCAGGGCGAAGCCGAGCATGGCGAAGCCCAGTCCGGTCAGCATCAGCAGCGCCGCGGGGCTCACCACCCAGTAGTAGAACCCGTGGTACAGGGCCGACTGCGCCTGGGCGTCGTGCAGCACCTTGCCCCAGGTCGGCAGCACCGGATCCCCCAGGCCCAGCACCGCCAGCGACGCCTCGAGGAAGACGTAGGTCGGGATCAGGGTCACGAACGTGGGGATCAGCACCGGCAGGATGCGCGGCACCATGTAGCGCAGCACGATCCGCGGGCTGCTGGCCCCGTAGGCGCGCGCCGCCTCGATGTACGGGGCCTGGCGGATCGGCAGCAGCATCGCGCGGTACATCTTGATCCCGGCGGAGAAGATCCCCAGGGCCACCACCACGCCCAGCATCAGCCAGATACTGGTGGAATAGAGCGTTCCGACCATCACCAGGATCGGCAGCAGCGGCAGGATGATGTTGACCTCGGTCAGGCGCTGGATCGCGGCATCCACCCAGCCGCCGTACCACACGCCGGCGGCGGCGATGATCAGGGTGGTGATGGTGGTCCCCACCGCGGCGATCAGCCCGAACGCCAGCGCCACCGGCGTGCCCCACAGCAGGGCCACGGACAGATCGCGGCGCTGATGGTCGGTCCCGAACAGCCCGTGGACCTGCCCGTAGGCCACCAGTTCGGCATCCATGCGGCCTTCGGGCTCGAAATGCACGGTTTCCAGTACCAGCTCGTAGGTCCCCGGCAGGACCCGGGGTTCCGGGTCTTCGACATCGGCGTCACTGAACAGACCAACCTGCGGGGCATGCCCCAGGCGCCCCTCCAGGCCCTGGTCCTGGGAGATCGACACCCGCTCCTCGGCACTGACCCGCCGCGAGCCCAGGGCCACCTCGCTGCCGTCGGGCCGGTGCCAGCTCATGCGCACGAACGGCGGCCGCTGCTCGAACTCGGCCTGCAGGAACAGGTTGATCTCCCCCGGGAAACCGTCATAGGGGAAGTCGAAGCGCAGGGTCTGCTCCTCGATGCGTCCGCCGTCGAAGGCCGCGAATTCCCGCTCGGCCGCATCGCTCCCGGCCTTCACGGTGCGCGGCGCGTTGCCGCCGAACAGCCGGTCCGTCCACACCGGTGCGGCATTCACCGGCAGATCCTGCCAGACCTCGCCGCCGCGCCAGAGCTTCTGCGCCTCGCTGTACGGGATGGCGGTAACCGCGTAGATCGCCGTGCCCAGCAGGGCGAGGATGATCAGCATCCCCGCCACCGCCGACGGATAGCGCCGCAGCCGGCGCAGGCCCTCGCTCCAAGGGCTCATGAACGGCCTCCTTCAATGCGCACGCGTGGATCGAGGATGGCGTAGAGGAAATCCAGCACGAACACGGTGATGGCCAGCAGGTAGGCGAAGATCACCACCGATCCGATGATCACCGGGGTGTCGCGATGGCCGATGGCCTCGAACAGCAGCGTGCCCAGACCCGGCCAGTTGAACACCTGTTCGAGGATGATCGCGCCGCTCCACAGCCCGATCAGCATCAGCAGGAAGCTGGTCACGATGGGCGACAGCGTCGGCCGCAGGATGTAGCGCTGTTCGATCATGCGGTCCGGCAGCCCCTTGGCACGCGCCATCTCCACGTAGTCCTCGCTGGAATGGATCAGGAAGAAGGTGCGCCAGGAGTAGATCGAGATGAAGATCTGCGAGATGAACATCGCCAGCACCGGCAGCGCCATGTGCCGGAGCACGCTGGCGGCGTAGGCCCAGCCGTCCTCCGGCGGTGGCACCGAGACCATCCCTCCCGCCGGAAACAGCGGCCAGATGAACGCCAGCAGCAGGATCAGGAAGATGCCGTAGAACCAGCCCGGCGCCGCCGAGCTCGGCGCCAGCCCGATGACACTCTGATCCAGCGCCGAGCCGTAGCGCCGCGACAGCCCCAGCGCGGCAAACACCGCGACGAAGAACACCAGCAGGTTGGCGGTGCCGAACAGCAGCAGGGTGGCCGGCAGGCGTTCAGCGATGATATTGAAGACCTGGCGCGAGCCGGCATCCGAGTGCATCTCCTCGGCCCGCCCCAGGTCCAGGATCATCGCCTGGTAGAGGTAGTCGAAGCTGCGCCAGATGAAGGGCTCGTCCAGGCGCAGGCGCTCCACTTCCAGCGCCACCTGCTGCTCCACCAGCTCGGTCCGCTCATCGGAGGGCAGATCATGAAACGCCGGATCCGCACGCACCGCCTCGGCCGCCGTGGTCTCGATCTGGGCCAAGCGCAGGTCATCCACCTGCCCGCCCATGTTGGCGATCACGATGGTCAGATAGACCCCGATCAGCACCGTCACCAGCAGCGCCAGCAGGCGCTTGCCGGTAAACACGGCCAGGCGGCGCAGATCGCGCAGCCAGCCGCGTCGGGCGGCGTTGACGGACCCGTCAGTCATCGCCTTGCTCCGCTGGTTCGGCCCGGGGTTGCGGCACCCGACCACCTGGCACCGTGGCGAACGCATGGGTGGCAAAGGCCGGCAGGGCGACCGGCGTCGCGGTGACCGCGAACTCCAGGCTGTTGGCACCGGTACCCAGCGCCTCGAGGATCTCCGCATCCAGATCCAGACGCCAGCGCCCGTCCGCATCCGGCTCCAGTTCGCCGCGCCGCGCGAGGCGGTCGTCGCCATCGAACAGCATCCAGCGCACCTCGTCGATGTCCTCATGCGGGTACGGCTCGCCGCCAAAGCGGATGTCGAGATCCAGACTGACCGCCTCGCCCAGCTCGGCGATCAGCGGGCCGTCCACGCTGACCTCGGGGGTCCGCGGCTCCGCAAAGCGCAGCCACTTGTCCGCCGGATCGGGGAAGTCCTCGAAGCGGCGCAGCACCAGACTGCCCTCCACCGCGCGCACGCGGTGCAGATAGAACGGCCCGTCGCCGACCCAGAAATGTCCGCGTTCGGCCTGCCACTGCTCCAGCGCCGCGTAGCGTTCGCGGATCTCCTCCGGATCGACCCACTCGCGCAGCGTCTCCCGGAACGGCAGCCGTTCCGCCGCGCGCGCCGAGCGCAGGTAGTCGCGCAGGATCTCCAGCGCCGGCCCGCCCACCAGGTTGGTCTGCTCCACGCCGCGCCGGTCGGCCTGGCCGGAGGAAAAGGCCAGATCCCCCTGGCGCTCGGCCTCGATCCCCAGCCCCAGCACGTGCCAGGGCTGGGTGGCGGGCACGCGGTTGGCCACCAGGTTCTCCGCATCCGGGAACACCTGATCGCTGTAGACCTCCACCGTCAGCGGGTCGGTATCCGTGATGCGCCAGCCGCGGAAATGGCGCTCATAGACCGAAAACGTGGGTACGTGCCCCGGATCGAACAGCGCGCTGTCCTCGTCGGCACGTTCGAAGGTCAGGATCCACGGCAGGATCATGTCGGCGACGGAGACCCGGGAACCATCGTGCCAGTAGCGATCCAGGAACCCGTCGTGGAATTCGATCTCGGTACGCGAACGCGCCGTCAGGCCCTCCGGTTCGGCCTCGTCCACCGTCACCTTGCGCCCTTCTGCGGCGTCCCAGCGCAGCCAGGCGTCGCCGGGCACCTCGATGCGCTCCACACTCTCCAGCTCCACCCAGTCCAGGGTGCGCCCGACCGGCGCGCCCTCTTCCACCGTGACCCGGGCGCGCGCGATGCGCTGCGGCCGATAGAGCCCGGTGAACGGATCGGCCAGCGCCGCCGGGTCCGACAGGGAACGCAGGATCATCTGATCGAAGATCCAGTTGGAACCGGCCACCGGGTTCCAGGGCTCGGTCAGCATGCTGGGCGTGCCGACCACCACGCGTCCGCCCAGGCCGTCGCGGAAACGCAGGGTGTAGGGCCACAGGCCGGAACCGGTCACGCCGCCGGCCAGATCCACCGCCACCTCGAGGTTCGCGGCATGCGGCCAGACGCTTTGCTGATCCACCAGCCAGATGCGCACCGAATCCTTCATGGCCAGCTCCAGGGCGCGCCCCATCAGCTCCTCGCGCTCCTCCACGGACTGATACTCGCGGCGTTCCAGGCGTTCGGCGAGATCGTCCAGTTCGGGATCGGGATCGTAGGCCTGCCACAGGGGATCGGGGCGCCCGCGGGGGGTGTAGTAATAGTTGAAGTCGCCGCCGACATCGCGGTTGATGACCGTGGATATCCAGCCGCCGGTATACACGTGCCAGCGGCCGGCGGCAGGATCACTGGCGATCCACAGGCGGGTCGCCTCGTCCGCGGTGCGGTACAGCCGCTCGGTCTCGAAACCGAGGTCCTCCAGCCGGTTGGCCACGTAGTCGCCCACCCGCTCGCGGTTGTCCTCGGTGCGGATCAGCACGCGGATGCGGACCGGCGCGCCGTCATGGAACCAGCGACCGTCGCGTCGCTCCGCGCCCAGCGCCTCCATGCGTTCGCCGATCACCCGGCGCGCGCGTTCGGCATCGTGGCGGTAACGGATCTCCAGCTCGCGCGCCGGTCCGGCCAGGCGAGCGTAATCCGGAAAGGCGGTGTTCAGCGGGAGATAACGCGGCGTGGCGAGCCCGCCGTACAGCTCTTCCGCGATATGGCTGCGATCCACCAGCCAGTTCATCGCCTCACGGATCTCGCGATCGTCGAAGGGGTTCAGCTGGTCGTCCTCGAACTCGGCCGGATTCAGCGTGAGCTCGGCCACCGAACCGCGCGAGAAATGATGCCCCACCGCGGGCGAAGCCTGGATCTGGCGGAACAGCGTGGCCGAATCCAGCCCCTGGCCGAACAGGTGGTGCGACCCCCGTTCGATCAGCGCGGTGATGCGGCCGGGGTCGGATTCCACGGTGAACACCACCTCGTCGACCAGCGCCCCCTTTCGCTCCGCCGGATCGCCCGGCACGGGCTGCGGGGCGGCGGTATCTTCGCTGCGATCCCCCAACCACAGGGTGCCCGCGATCGCCACGGCCAGCAGGGCGAGGATCAGCAGGGGCAGCAGGCGGCGCAGGTCGATCAAGGGATCTCCTCGGGACTGGGGCTCAGGGCGTGGCGTCGGGGGTGGGTTCGTCGCGCAGCTCGTCGATCACTTCACGCACCTCGTCGGTGTCCCACTCGATGGCCTCGTTCACGGAATACCGCACCCGGCCCTCGCGGTCCAGCAGGAACGAGCTGGGGAAGGCGAACACGCCCCATTCCTGCGAGACCGCCCCATCCTCGTCCATCAGCACCGGGAAATCGACCTCGACCTCTTCCATGAATTCCAGGATGTGCTCGGGCGACTCGCGGAAATTGATCGACACGATCGCGAACTCGTCCTCGTCATACGAACCTTCGAGGCGGTTCATCGACGGGATCTCGTGCACGCAGGGCGGGCACCAGCTGGCCCAGAAGTTCACCAGCGTCACTTGACCGGCACGATCCTCCAGCCGGTGGGTCTCGCCGCGCGCGGCGGTCAGTTCGTAGCCGGGCGGCTCCTCGGGCTCGCGCTCGACCATCCCGTGCTCGCTGCCCAGCGGCTGGTCGCGTTCCGCGTCCAGTTCGGCGACCTGCGCCGGGCGCGGCAGGCCCGCCAGCACGCGCGCCGTGGCCAGCAGCTGCCGCGGGGTTCGCCCGACCGCGTCACTGCCCGCCTCGTCGGGACGCATGTAGTAGTCGCGCTCGCCGGCGATGATGCGCGCCAGCGCCGGGCTGCCGGCCGCGTGCAGATGCCGCATCAGTTCCGGCAGGCGGGCCGCATGGGCCCCCTCGGCGGGCTGGAACACCGCCACCGGCATGTTGGTCGCATCCACGATCCCGAACAGCTCCGGGTCATCCCCGGCGGCAGGGGTACCGCGATACAGGTTGGGGAACAGCAGGATCGCGCCGGCCACGGCATCCGGGTCGTCGGTCGCCAACTGCCATTCGCGCAGCCCACGCAGCGCGGGCACGCCCATGCGGTCGGAGGCCACCAGGGTCACCGGGGCATAACCCCGCGCCCCGGCCTCCTCCAGCAGCGCCGCGGCGGGCTTGCCCTCCAGCCCGCGCACGGTGGAACTCGAGCGTTCCAGCAGCAGCGAATCGAGCAGGTCCACCACCCACACCGTGGCGCCCTGCTCCGCCAGTTCGCCCAGCAGTTCGCGCGGGGCATCCAGATGCTCGGCGGCCGGGATCAGCCAGATGAACAGCGGACCCGTGCCTTCGGCCTCGCCGAGGGTCTCTACCTCCAGGAGATCCCCGCCATCCAGTTCGATGGTGAACTCCTTCGCCACGTCGTCGGCCAGCAGACCCGACGGCAGGAGGAGAAAGACCAGCCACAGCAGCGCACGCCCCGTCCGGGACCACGGAATCGACCGCACATTGAACCTCGCGAATGGTGGGATAACCGGAAACCCGAAACGCCTACTCCATGAAGAGATAGGTTCGATTGATGTTGGTCCGATGCCAGTCGCCGAAATGTTCCAGATGCTCGAACTGCGGGGCATCACCGAGGTCGTCCACCGCCTCCTGCAGCGAGGCCCAGTCTTCCAGCGCCTGTTCCACGCCACTGATTACGAACCGCAGGTAGTCCCCGGTTTCGGCGGTCACGAGATCCATGCCCGCGACGTCCCCGTGGCCGGGCACCACGGCGGCCGGTGCCTTCTCTTCCAGCTTTTCCACCGCGGTCAGCCAGGCCACCGGATCGCTCCACGGATGGATGCCCAGCATGCGATCGAGATAGACCATGTCTCCGGAGAAGAAGACATCGGTCTGCGGCAGGTACACCACCGCGTCGCCGGGGAAATGGGCATCCGCCCAGAACTCCAGATGGAATTCGGTGCCGCCGATCTTCAGCTCGTGGCGGTCGCCTTCCAGCGGCTCGTCGGTCACCACGGCCTCGGTACCCTCGAAACGGTCTTCGAGGATCCCCGACATGCGTTCGATGTGGTCGTCGGCAAAATCCCTGCGGGTCTCGGCCGTACGTTCCAGGGTGATCAGCTCGCCCCCCTGCTCGCGGAAATAGCCATCGGCCATCCAGCGGTGATCCTGCGAACCGATGCCGATGACATGGGTGACCGGCTGATCGGTGTTTTCGCCGATCGCGGCCTCCAGCATCTCGCCAAAGGCGTACGACGGACCGGAGTCGATCAGCACCACCCCCTCGTCGGTCACCACGAAGCCCAGATTCATGGTCAGCCCGAGGTTGTCGTAGCTGCGCCCGTCGATGGAGCCAATGATCGCGTACACGTCTTCCGCCACACGCACCGGCTGCAGTTCGTCCACCCGTTCCAGGTCGCTGGTGCGGGCATCACTCAGGCGCTCGTTCGGCCCCGGGACCTCGACCTCGCTCCCCGCGTCGGCACTCAGCGGAGCGGCCATGACCAGCCACAGGCATCCGGCCATCATCCATTGCAGTCTCTTCATCAGGTAACCCCCGAGCGGTCGTTATTGATTATCCATGGGACGCCTGGCGCGTCGGTTCATTCCCGCCACTCGCGGGGAATGCAGGACGCACCATCGCCGTCCATGCTTGAAGAGTCCGTCTTGCGCGCCCGACCGCGGAAGGCGATCTCGGGCTACGGGACACTCGGGAGGAACGCCATGCAACACCGCCAGACCACGTTCATATTTACCGGCACCGCCGCGCTTGGCCTGATGCTCGCCGGGGCCGCCCCCGCGATCGCCGACACCGACCGCTCGATGGGCGAACCGGTGGCCGTCGGGATGACGGCCGGCACTACGCATACAACCGTCGCGCGCGACGAGGAACGCGACCGCCGGATCCCCGACGAGTCCTGCCCGGCCTGACGGCACCCGGCCGGCGCCGGGCATCAAGGGGTCAGCCGCAGTCCGCCGGCCTTCCCGCGAATGGGGGGACCGGCGGGGTTTCTCCGGCACTGTTCGCGAACGCGAACAGCCCGCGCCCGCGATCCTTGGCACGGTACATGGCCTGATCGGCCGCATGGATCAGGGTGTCGCCGTCGCGCCCGTCTTCCGGGTAAACGGCAATGCCCACACTGGATCCGATGTGGATCTCGTGATCACGCACGTGGAACGGCGCCCGCAGCGCGTCAATGATCTTCTGCGCCACCACACCCGCATCGGCCTCGCGCTGGATATCCCGCACCAGCACGATGAACTCGTCCCCGCCCAGCCGCGCGACCAGGTCGCTCTCGCGCACGGTCTCGCGCAGGCGTGCGGCCACGGCCTGCAGGATCTCGTCGCCCACCGCATGTCCCAGGGCATCGTTGACCGGCTTGAAGTGATCCAGGTCCACGAACAGCACGGACACGATGTCGCCGTGGCGTCGCGCCTGCCCCAGCGCCAGATCGAGATGCTGATGGAAGGCGGTCCGGTTCGGCAGATCGGTCAGCGGATCGGCGTGCGCCAGATGGTCCAGGCGCTGCTGGGCCTCCTTCCAGCGGGTGATATCCTCGAAGGTCACGATGAAATGGGTCGGCTGCCCCATCTCGCCGCGGACCGCGATCACCGTGGTCCAGGTGTAGCAGGGCCCGCCGTCGCGCCGGCGCTTGACCAGCTCGCCCTCCCAGCGGCCGGCGCTGTGCACCGCGGCCTCGATGGTTTCCAGCAGGGCCGGGTCCTGGTATTCCGAATCCAGCAGTTCGCCCATCGGCCGGCCGTGCACCTCTCCGGGCTGGTACCCGGTGATGGACATGAAGGCGGGGTTCACCTTCAGCACGCGCTGCCCTGCATCGGTGATCAGCAGCCCCTCGGAGGCGTTCTCGAATACCTGGGCCGCCAGGCGCAGCTCGTCTTCCATGGCCTTGCGCTCGGTGACATCGCGCAGGATCGCCAGGCTGGCGTCCTCCCCGTCCCAGCTCAGGGCGGTCACGTGCATCTCGGCGACGCGCGGGGCCTCGCCGGGAGGCAGCACGTCGATCTCGGTGCGTCCGGGAGCCGTCGGGAAACCGAACCCGGTGCCCCTCAGGGCCTGCAGGTCGCGCCCGAACAGCCGGCTGGCGGCCGGGTTGGCATAGCGCAGAACGCCCGCCGAGTCCACCACGATGATGGCATCGGCGGAGGCCTCGAGGATCGCCCGCAGGCCGTCGCCCGACGGACCCGAGCCGGCGAAATCGCCGCCCCCGTCGCCCGCCCACAGCACGGCGCCGGGCACCGCGGCCGGGGGCATCGAAAGGTCCGGATTCGGCATCATGTGTCTTCTTCTCCAGGCTGCACATGCACGGGATGGCCTTCGAGGATACCCTCCACGCCACGGAAGCGCTCGCCGATATGCATCCCGCGACCGTCGATGTTGAAACGCCGGATCCCGGCGTCATGTCCCGCGCCGCGCATCTTCAGCACGGCCAGGCCGCGATGGACCCGCCCGCGCATCTCGACATAGCGCAGGACGATGATGGAATCGGTCAGGGTGGAGATGTGCGCCTCGGTCACCGAGGCGCCGCCCATCAGCGACGGCGTGGAGGCGGTGAACAGCCCCGCAATCTGACGCTCCTTGATGAACGAGGTCAGGCTGATCACGAACTCGCGGAAACCGCGCGGGCTGGCCACGCGCTCCAGCGCGGTCAGGCTGTCGAGGGCGACCCGGTCCGGGCGGAAGCGGTCGATCTCCTCCTTGATCCGGACCAGGTGGTCCTCCAGTCCGGCGGCCTCGGGGTAGTCGCAGCGGATCGCCAGGTTCCCGGCCTCCTCCGCCGGGGCATAATCCACGCCCCACCCGCGCGCGTTGCGCATCAGCTGTTCGCGGCTTTCCTCGAAGGCGAACAGCATGCAGCGTTCGCCGGCGGCCAGTCCGCCCGCGGTGAACTCCGTCGCCATCAGGGTCTTGCCGGTGCCGGTAGCACCGGACACCAGCACGATCGAGTCGCGGTAGAAACCGCCGCCGCACATCCGGTCCAGCTCGTCGTTGCCGGAGGTCGTGCGCACGTCGGTGGAATGCTGGGTCAGCTCCATCGCCGACAGCGGGATGGCGATCAGCCCGCCCTCCGGCAGGATGGTGAACGGGTACTCGCCCTTCTGGTGCTGCGTACCGCGGAACTTGAGGATCTCCAGCGTGCGCCGGCGGGTCTCGTTCTCCAGGATGTTGCGCAGGATCACCACGTTGTCGGCGACGAACTCCTCGACCCCGTGACGGGCCACGGGGCCGTATTCGGTCTCGCGTTCGGCGGTCATGACCGCCGTCACGCCCAGGGCCTTCAGCCGCGAGGCGATGCGGAACAGGTCGCGGCGCACCTGGCGCGTGTCGGGGAAGCGCGAGAACATCGCGCCCAGGGAGTCGATCGCCAGACGGCGGGCCCCGCTGCGCTCCACCGCATGCTCGATGCGCGCCACCAGGGCCCCGAGGTCGTAGCTGCCGGCCTCCACCGTCTCCTCGTCCGGATCCGGCGACACGTCCACGAAGGTCCAGCGACCGTCGGCTTCCCATTCCGCCATCGGCCAGCCGAATGCACTGAAATTGCGCCGCAGATCCGCGGGCGACTCCTCGCACGTCACGAACACCCCGGGGGTGGCATCGCGCTGGATGCCGGCGGCCAGGAACTGGCCGGCAAACACCGTCTTGGCACTGCCCGGGGTACCGGCAACCAGCGTGGTGCGCCCCTCGGGCAGACCGCCACGGGCGATCGCGTCGAACCCCGGGATCCCGGTGGCCAGCTTGTCGATTCCTCCACCCATTTCTGCGGTCATTGCAGGGACTCCCGCTGCCCGGGCGTCACCAGCTCCAGCCCGTGCAGCACTTCGTCGCGGTCGGAGAGATCGCCGATGATGCGGCGGATCGGCGGAGGCAGCTCGCGGATCAGGGTGGGGGTGGCAACGATGCGCTCGTTCTCGCCGCGCTCGGGATTTTCGAGCACGTCGATCACCTCGATCCGATAGCGTCCCTGGAGTTCCTCTTCACAAATGGCCTGCAGATTGGCCAGTGCCCGCGCGGACCGGGCCGTCTGCCCCGTCACATACAGGCGGAGCAGGTATTCCTGCGCCACAAACCCTCCCCGGACGGCGGTTGCGCCCTTGTCTCGAGCAGGGAATTATCCGGAAGCCACCCGCCATGCGTCAACGCAACCCGGTCCGGACCGGGGGGCTTCAGCGACGCGGCTCATCCGCCCGGGCACCCGCTCCCCATTCGCACCGCAGCCGCTCGCGATTGAGGGCCAGCCACTGCAGCGCGATCACCGGAGCCGCCGAGTCGATCCGGCCGTCGCGCAGCAGCTGCATCGCCTCGTCGAAGGGCACGGTGAACACCCGGATGTCCTCGTCTTCGGCATCCAGTCCGTGCACGCCCCCGGCGCCGAGGCTGTCCACCTCGCCGCAGTAGATCCGCAGCGACTCGGAATTGCCGCCGGGGCTGACATACACCTCCTGCATGAACTCGATGCGCGCCGGGTTCACCCCCGCTTCCTCGAAGGCCTCGCGCCGCACCACGGCTTCCGGCTCCTCGCCCGGTTCGATGACCCCGGCGACGAACTCCAGCAGCCAGGGTCCGGCCGGCTTCTCCAGCGCGCCGATGCGGAACTGCTCGATCAGCACCACACGGTCGGCCACCGGGTCATAGGGCAGCAGCACGGCCGCATGTCCGCGTTCGAAGCGCTCGCGCGTCAGCGGCCGGCTCCAGCCACCGCCGAACAGCCGGTGGCGCACCGTATAGCGGGCCATACGGAAGAAGCCCTCGAACAGCGACTCGCGCTCGAGGACCTCGACGTCTCCGGGGCCGAGCCCCGGGCGGCGGCCATCGCCGGCGCTCACGGGGCCTCGACCTCGTCGATGTCCTGGCGCAGCAGCTCCAGGCGTTCCTGCACCGGCTCCGGGTATTCCGCCTGCCGACGCCCGCCGAGATGCTCGGCGAGAAAGCCCTCCAGCCCGGCAAAGAACGCCAGGCGGTTGGTCTCGTTGACGAAACCGTGGCCCTCGTCCAGCGCCAGCAGGTACTCCACCGGATGCCCGGCGTCGCGCAGTGCCGCCACGATCTGGTCCGATTCGGCCTGCTTGACCCGCGGATCGTTCGCACCCTGGGCCACCAGCAGCGGCGACTCGATGCGGTCGACGTGGAACAGCGGCGATTGTTCCTTCAGCCGCTCGCGGTCCTCCGGATCGTCCGGATCCCCCACACGCCCGTGCATGCGCTTGATCCCGGCCTCCCAGTAGGGCGGGATGGATTCCATCAGGGTAATCAGGCTGGACGGGCCGACCATCGACACCCCGGCGGCGTAGAGCTCCGGGGTCCAGGTCAGCCCGGCCAGGGTTGCGTAGCCGCCGTAGGAACCGCCGTAGATCGCCACCCGGTCCGGATCGGCGATGCCCTCGTCGATCAGATGTTTTACCCCGTCGGTCACGTCATGCTGCATCACGCCGGTGCCCCACTCCTGGTTGCCGGCATTGAGAAACGCCTTGCCAAAACCGGAGGAACCGCGGAAATTCGGCTGCAGCACGGCGTAACCACGGTTGGCGAGGAACTGCACCTGTCCGCTGTAGCCCCAGGTGTCGCGCACCCAGGGACCGCCGTGCGGCATCACCACCAGGGGCAGGTCCTCGGCCTCCGCCCCGCGCGGCAGGGTCAGGTAGCCCGGGATCTCGGTGCCGTCACGGGCCTCGTAGCGGATCGGCTCCATGTACGCCAGCACATCCTCGGGAAGATCCGGCCGGGTGCGATACAGGCGTTCGAGTTCGCGTTCGCGCAGATCCGCCACCCAGGCACTGCCGGGATCCACGTCGCGCTGCACGCCCACGGTCCACACGTCCTCGTCTCGGGTCCGCGAGGTGAACGACAGCTCCGCATCGCCCAGCTCCGAGCGCAGCCAGTCCAGCGCCTGCCCGAATTCCTCGTCGTGCGCGTAGATCCGCTGCCGGTCGCCGGTGTACTGCGTGGCCAGCAGGCGGTGGTCCTCGTCGGAAAACAGTGCGCGACCGAGATCCACCTCACCTTCAGGGTCGCGATGCACGCGGGTCTCCTCGCCCGATTCCGGGTCGAACAGGACCAGCTCGCTCAGATCGCGATCCTCGCCCGCGTTGCTGCGCAGATAGAGCCTGGCGCCGTCCGCGTGGAAGCCGGCCAGCGAGCAGCTCTCGCCGAACTCGCAGGCGTAGATCTGCCGGAAATCGTCCTCGCCATCGACGCGCAGGATCTCGCTCCCGCCGTCGCCGGTGGTGCGCGTCGCCTTGCGCAGCTCGCCCTCGTGGAAATGCCAGCCTTCGATCTCCGCGGTGTTTTCCGCCACGAGCTCACGCTCGCCCGAGGCGATGTCGACCCGGTAGACGTCGTGCAGCCGGGGATCGCGGTCGTTCAGCCCCACGAACAGTTCCCCCGGGGCCTCCCGGGGCACGTGAAAGATGCGTGCACGCACACCGTCCCCGCCGGCCAGGTGACGGGATTCGGGGTATTCACCGGCTTCGGGCTCGGGCTCGACCGGGGCCTGCAGGGCGCGGATCTCGAAGTCTTCGTCACCGTCGGCGTCCCGCGCGTACAGCAGGTACTCGCCGTCGCGCGACCAGAAAAAGCCCGAGACCGACCGCTCTTCGGTGGTGACCGGCTGTGCCTGCTCGACCGGCTCGCCCCGCGCCACCACATGGATGTTCATCGCCCCCTCGTAGGGTCGCAGGAAGGCGACACGATCGCCGTCCGGGGAGATCCGCGCGGAGGCGTATTCCGGGTCACGGAAGAAGCGTTCCAGCTTCACCAGCGGCGGCGCCTCCTCGGTCCACGGGCCGGCGCCCTCCTCGGCCGGTGCGGTCTCGATCTGCGCACCGGCAAGGGCCGGCAGCGTCAGCAGCAGCGCACCCATGATCGCGGTGCGCCCGCGGGGGCCTCTGGCCCGGTCGCGCGCGCCGCGCCGGTTCGTCCTGTCCAGCGTCTCCAGCATCACGTCCTCCCCAGTCGCTCTGAATACAGGATGACAGCATCGGCCGGTTCACGGTTCCGCCGCCGACCCGGGAACTTCCTTCCCCGTCCCCCATCTACTGGTGAGATTCCGGCGAAAGACCTGCCTCCCGAAAGGAGCCGCGTGCCGCACCCGCCGGGAATCCGCGCGAACAACGAAGCACCCGATGCGACGCAATCGACATATGGACGCAGTCTGATTTGCATTCCATATAAGCATTAAACTACATTCGAAAACGCTTACATACCACCCAAACGGGAGACGTACCCCATGCGTACCATCAAGACCCTCGCTGCCGCCGCCGTCCTGACCTTTGCCGGCGCCAGCGCCGTTCAGGCCGACGAACCCTCGAAGATGTTCGCCAGCGTCACCTCCGGCGACGACCACACCCAGTTCATGTCCATGGTGCTGGCCAACCAGGCCATGGGCCAGGGCCAGGAAGTGCGCGTGCTGCTGTGCGGCCCGGCCGCCAAGATGGCGACCGACGACTTTGATGGCGCGACCATGCAGCCCGCCGACCGCAACGCCCAGCAGCTGCTGATGAACCTGATCAACAACGGTGCGAAGGTCGAGACCTGCGCCATCTTCCTGCCCAACACCGACTACACCGAGGAAGACCTGATCGACGGCGTCACCCCGGCCGATCCGGAAGACGTGGGCGCCTACATGGCCGACCCGACCGTGCGCTACTTCTCCAACTAAGCCGCACGCTGCCCGGCGACCCCGGGCAGATCCCCGAGGGCCCTCCATCCGGAGGGCCCTTTTTTATGGGCGGGTCGGCTCAGCCGGCGTCGGGGGCGAGCGGTTCGATCTGCAGCAGGGTGCGCAGACGGGCTTCGTTGCGAACGATGTCGGCGAGGGTGTAGCGGTCGAGCACGGCGAGGAAGGCGTCGCGCGCCTCGTCGAGCAGGGGCTTGAGGCGGCAGGCCGGCGCGACCGGGCACCATGGCCGGGTGCAGTCGATCACCTCCAGCGTGGGTTCCATGTTGCGCACAACTTCGCCGAGGTTGATCTCCTCGGGCGCCACCGCCAGCCAGATCCCTCCGCCCTTGCCACGCCGGTTGGCCAGATAGCCGAGCCGGCCCAGGCGGTGCACGATCTTCACCATGTGGTTGCGCGGGACCTCGAAGCGCTCGCTGATCTCCGAGACCGTGGTGCGGCCACCCTCGGGCTGCACGGCCACGAACAGAAGCACGCGCAGCGCATAGTCCGTATGGCGGGTAAGCTGCATGGCACCGACCTCTTGCAGAAAGGCCGGCCCGCACGCAACGCCGGGGCCGGCCCTTGTATTAGCTTTAACTAATTCAGCATACCCGCGCGCGGTGCCACGCGTCGACTGCCGTACGCGGCAGACGGCGGACATTCACAACACGTCGGGCCCGAACACCTCGTGGAAGATCCGTTCCGGGGGGACGCCCGCATTCGTCAGACGATCGCGCTGGTCACGAATGAACGGCAACGGGTCGCGGCATCCCCGCCCGGGCCAGGGCCTGCGGCTGTTCCCCCGCGGCCTGATGCGCCTGGTTGAAGACGTTCCTGAGCTCCGGATGGGCCTCGAACATCCGGGCATAGAAACGCCGGGTGATGGTTTCGCCGTGCTCCGCCAGCACGGGCACGGTGGATTTGACGATCTCGCGGGTCCCGGATTCCAGCATGCAGACATTCCTCGGTATTCAGGTGGAGCCGGGAACGCTAATCGAAGATGTATGTAATTAGCAAGTTCTAGTTTCTTACCGTGGATTGCAAACCCCTTTTTCTCTAGCACAGATACGTTGACTCCGACACCATCCGACTATAAGGTTGATTCAGTATAAATCTTTTCGGAATGGAGAAAGGCGTGCTGACGCGCAACCGTCTGTTCATCACCATCGCTCTCGTCTATGCCCTGCTCGGTGGCGGGGTGGCCGTCCTCTGGCTGCTGGCGCCGGGCACGATCACCGGCGATGCGGTGCGCCTGCATGCCCACCTGATGCTGCTGGGCTTCGTCACCATGTTGATCTACGGGATCGGCCTCCATGCGCTGCCCCGCTTTTCGGGACGCAACCTGTTTTCCGAGCGCACCGCCGATGCCCAGTTCGTGCTGGCCAACGCCGGACTGCCGGCGATGGCCGCCGGGTGGCTGGCCGGCAGCCGCGAGATCCTGCTCGCGGGGGGCCTGCTGACCTGGGCGGCCATGCTGCTGTTCACCCTCAACATCCTGCTCACGGTGCGCCGGCGCGGCCCCGGGGAGGCCTGATCATGAGCGAATATCGCGGCTGCGAGATCCCCGAGGATCTCTACTACGATCTGGATTACCTGTGGGCCCGCGAGGAGGCCGACGGCAGTTTTACTCTGGGGCTGACCGACCCGGCGCAGACCATGGCCGGGCGCCTGCAGTACACCACGTTCAAGCGCCCCGGCACCCACCGCAGGCGCGGCAAGACGCTGGCGCGGCTGGAATCCGGCAAATGGGCCGGCGGAGTGCCCGCACCGTTCGACGGCACCATCGAGGAGGTGAATGCCGCGGTGACCGCACAGCCCGACCTGGTCAACCGTGCACCCTACGACGAGGCCTGGCTGCTGCGCCTGCGCCCGGACGACCCGGAGACCGCGCGCGAGCACCTGTACACCGGGGAGCGGGCCCGCGAGTCGCTGGAACAGTGGATCGAACGTTACGGCGTCCAGTGCATGCGCTGCGCCGACTGATCCCGGAGGCACGCATGCGCGTACAGCTTCTTGTCTCTCAGTGGTGCCCCTCCTGCGATTCGGCCGAGGCCGTGTGGAGCCGGATCGCGGCCGAACGCGAGTTCGACTTCAGCGTGGTGGACATGGGCACGCCCGAAGGCCGCGAACTGGTCCAGCGGCTGCGCCTGAAGACCGTCCCCGCACTGGTCGTGGACGGCGAACTGCGCGGGGTCGGTGTGCAGAGTCCGGAGGAGGCGCGCGAAATCGTGGCCGGCACGCCCGAGCGCAGCGGCCACTCGGCGCCGGTGGGCATCGCCCTGGCGCCGTCCAGCCGTGCCCATCTGCTGTCCGCGGTCGTGTGGCTGGCGATCGCCGGGGGCCTGCTGGCGCTGCACGGCGGCCTGCTACCACCCGACGGGCCATGGCCGGGTGCGCTGCATGTCTTCCTGCTCGGCTTTATCACCCCGTTCATCGCCGGGCTGGCGGAACACATGATCCCGCGGTTCATGGAGCGGCCGGTGCGCGCGGGCCCGTGGTCCTGGACCCAGTGGGGCCTGCTCAACGCCGGGGCAGCCGTCACCGCCATCGGCGGCTGGCTCGTCGGTCCGGCACTGGCCGCCGCCGGGATCACCCTCGCCACGGCCGGGCTGGCGCTGCTGACCCTGCGCCTGTGGCCGGCCCTGTGGCCCGCGGCGGCGTCCGACCACTGACGGACCGAACCGCTGCCCGGGACGGGCGTTGCCCTGCCCGCGGACGGGACACTTCCCGGTACGCGCCGCCCCCTCTATCCTGTGCGCCCGTTTCCCGACGACCCACGGTCGCGGTGCCCCGATGTCCAGCACGGATCCCCCGCCTGATCAGAACCTTGCGCCCCCGCCGGAGCCGACCTGGGTCCGGCGCCGGCCGGACCCGGACGTGGAGGCCGCGGCGCGCGCGGCCGGACTGACCCCGCTGCAGGCCCGCCTGATCGCCGCCCGGGTGTGCGAGACCAACCCGGATGTCCTGCGGGCCGGCTTTGTCGAACGCCCGCTGCGCGCCCTGACACCCCCCGACGCCCTGCCCGATCTGGACACGGCGGCGCAGCGCATCCTGCGGGCGCTGGAGGCCGGCGAGACCGTGGCCCTGGAAACCGACCACGACGTCGACGGTGTCACCAGTCACGCGCTTTTGTATCGCGGCCTGACCCGGGTACTGGGTCACCCGGAGGTGCGTCTGCAGTCCTGGATCGGCCACCGGCTGCGCGAGGGCTACGGCCTGTCCGACGCCCTAGCCGAGCGCATACTCGCCGCCCGGCCCCCGCCCGATCTGGTGATAACCGCCGACAACGGATCCGGCGACGAGGCACGCATCGCCCGCCTGCGCGCCGCCGGCATCGACACCATCGTCACCGACCATCACGTGATCCCGGCGGACGGCGTGCCCGCCTCGGCGCTGGCCTGCGTCAGCCCGGCGCGCAGCGACAGCCGCTATGGCGACCCCGCCATCGCCGGCTGCATGGTGGCCTGGCTGCTGCTGATGCGCGTCCACCGCCTGCGCCAGCAGGACACCGGCCGCGAGGACGCCGCCGGACGCACGCTGCTGATCGACCTGCTGGCCGAAGTAGCCGCGGGCACTGTGGCCGACTGCGTGACGCTGGGCGACAGCCTCAACAACCGGGTGGTGGTCCATCAGGGCCTGCGGCGCATGAACGCCGACAACGCGCGGCCCTGCTGGCGGGTCGCGGCGCGGCGGCTCACCGGCGGCGAGCGCCCGCTGGATGAATCCGACCTGGCCTTTGGTCTGGGCCCGCGCATCAACGCCCGCGGCCGCCTGGACGAGGCAATGGCCGGGGTCCGCTTCCTGCTGGCGGAGGACGAAGCGGAAGCCGAGCACTGGTGGTCGGCTCTGGACGAAGAGAACCAAAACCGGCGCCGCATCGAGCGCGAGCTCACCGTGCGTGCCCGCGAGGAGGCCGCCCGGGCCGCCGCCCGCGGGGTCTCGGGTCTGTGCCTGTGGCTGCCCGACGGCCACCCGGGGGTACACGGCATCATCGCCTCGCGCATGGTCGAGGCCCGGGGGCTGCCGGTGCTGTGCGTGTCGCCGGTATGGGAGTGCGACCGGCGGGTGACCGGCTCCGCGCGCGGGGTGCCCGGGTTCCATGTCGCCGATGCATTCGCGGCCATGGCCGCCGCCGAACCCGACCTGCTGGAGAAACACGGCGGCCACGCGCAGGCGGGCGGCCTGACGCTGGCCCGCGCCGACCGCGAACGTCTGGCCCGGGCCTGGGAACGGGTCTGCGCCGACAGTCAGCGCGAGCACGGCTGGACACCCGGCCCGGTGCTGGAGATCGATGGCGAGGGCCCGTCCCCGCGTGCCCTGGCGGCCGGGACCCTCGAGCAGATCGACGCCCTGGCCCCCTGGGGCCGCGGTTTCCCGCGCCCGGTGTTCGTCTGGGAAGGCGAACTGCGCGGCCTGCGCCGGATGGGCGACGGACGCCATCTGCGGCTGCGTCTGGAGACGGCCGATGGTGACCTGCAGGGGATCTGGTTCAATGCGCTGGAACCGGATGCACGGGATCCGTGGCCGCCGGGAACCCGGATACAGCTTGCGGGGTCTCCTGAATGGAACCATTACAACGGCACGTCAAGGCTGCAGGTCCGCATTCACGCGGCGCGGTGGGCGGCCGTGGGGAGAAAACCATGAAGTTCGTTCGCCAGTCCCTCATCGTCACCATCGTCGGCGGCACCGCCCTGGCCCTGGCCGCCTGCACCCACCCTCCCACCCGCGAACAGACCGGCGCGGTCATCGGCGGCGCGGCCGGGGGCGTCATCGGCAGCCAGATCGGCGGCGGCCGCGGGCAGATGGCCGCCACCATCGCGGGGACCCTCGCCGGTGCGGCCATTGGCGGTGCCATCGGCCGCTCCATGGACGAGGTCGACCGCATGCGCGTGCAGCAGACCCTGGAGACCGCCCCCGACCGCGAAACCCGGGAGTGGCGCAATCCCAACACCGGACAGCAGTACCGGGCCACGCCGAAACGTACCTATGAACGCGACGGCCGCCCGTGCCGCGAATACGAAGTCCTGGCGACCATCGACGGCGAAGCGGAGACCATCACCGGCACCGCCTGCCGCGACGTCTACGGCAACTGGGTCATGCAGTAGCCCGACGCGGCGCGGGCCGCGCGGCTTCACGCCCGGCTAACGGAATGGCCCATTGGGTGTATTGTTCCGCCGTGTGAATTCCCTCAAGGTCTGGCCAAGATGCTGAATCGGAGGGACCTTCACCCATGCATTCACCCATGCATCCGCCCGGGCACCCCGCCCCCCTGCGCGCGGACCTGCCCGGGCCCGCACCGGGCGCGTCCCCCGGGACCCCGTCGCAGGCAGCCGCGTCCGGCGACCTGCTCCGGATCGAGCGGGACGCCCCGCCGGACCTTTGTCTGACCCTCCGGCGCCGACGCTGGTGGCAGCGCCTGCTGCGCCCTTTGCTGGGGCCGCTGGAACGCCCCCTGCCGGATTCACGGCTGACCCGGCGTGTGCGCATTAGCGCCGCCTCTGCAGCGGATCACGAGGCCCTCAGGACCAGCCCCAGCGCGCAGACCGCGCTGGTCGACCTGTTCCGCGCCGAACGCCACTGGCCGGTGGATATCGTGACCGTCGGCTTCGACAACGGCCGGGCGCGGATCGACGGCCGGATTCTCGAACCCCTCGATGAAGAACGGTCGCGGCGCCTGCACGCGGAACTGCATGCTCATCTCGATGCCGCCTCGCATGCCCTGGCGATGACCTTCAAGGGCCGCGCGGGCCGGCGGGCGCAGCGTGCCGCGGGGGCCTCGCCCGTGGTCATGCTCGGCCTGCTCGCCCTGGGCCTGGTGGCCATCCTGGTGGTCGCCCTGCTCTGACGACGGTGGACGTCCCCACCGGGGCGCGGCACACTCCCGCCTTTCGCATTCACGGGAAGACGTCATGGCCGCGGACATCGAACAGGGTCGCCAGAAACTCGCCTGGGCACGGGACCACATGCCGGTGCACGCCGCCCTGCGTGAACGCCTCGGCCACAGCCGGCCGCTGGCCGGCATTACCCTGGGTGTCTGCTCCCATGTGGAGGCCAAGACGGGCGTGTTCGTCGAGACCCTGGCCACCGCCGGCGCCGAGGTGGTGTTCACCGGCAGCGAGCCGGGCTCCAGCCAGGACGACGTGGTCGCCGCCCTCAACGAGCAGGACGGCATCACCGGCTACGCCCGGCGCGGGGTCTCCGAGGAAGAGCTGGAAGCTCTGCACCTGCAGGCGCTGGACCACGGACCGAGCTTCATCCTCGACGACGCCGCCGAGCTGACTGCGCGGCTGGTCCACCAGCGCCCGGCGCTGCTCGACGACTTCATCGGCATGTGCGAGCAGACCACCACCGGCGTGCAGCGGCTGCAGGCGATGGCGCGCGCCGACGCCCTGCCGTTCCCCGCCTATGCGGTGAACAACACGCCGATGAAGCACGAGTTCGACAACATTCACGGCACCGGCGAGTCCTCGCTCACCAACCTGCTGCTGACCACCAATCTGCTGCTGGCCGGCAAGCGGGTGGTGGTGGCCGGCTTTGGTGACTGCGGTCTCGGCATCGCCGCCAAGGCGCGGGCGCTGGGGGCGCGGGTGGCGATCACCGAGATCGAACCGCGCCAGGCACTGCGCGCCCACATGGCCGGCTTCGAGGTGATGCCGATGCTGGAGGCGGCCGCCTGGGGCGAGATCTTCATCACCACCACCGGCAACCGCGACGTGATCCGCGCCGAGCACTTCGAGGCGATGCCCGACGGCGCGCTGCTGGCCAACGCCGGCCACTTCAACGTGGAGATCGACGCCGAGGCGCTGGCGGGGCTGAGCGTCGAGCCGCCGCACGAAGCGCGGCCGGGCATTATGGAGTATCGCCTGGCCGACGGCCGCCGCCTGCATCTGGTCTGCGAGGGCCGGCTGGTGAATCTGGCCACGCCCACCGCCATGGGCCACCCGGCCGAGGTGATGGATCAGACCTTTGCCATGCAGATCGTCGCCGCCTGCCATCTGGTCGAGCGCGCGGCGGGGCTGGAGCCCGGCGTCCACCCGGTGCCCGACACGGTCGACCGCGAGGTGGCCGAACTCAAGCTGGAGACCCTGGGCATCGGCCTCGACACCCTGACCGAGTCGCAGCAGCGCTTCCTCGACGCCTGGCGCGACGATCAGATCAAGGGGGTCTGAGCACCCCCCTGGCCCGGGCTAGCCGCGCTCGGCCTCGGCGGCGAGCAGTTCTTCCAGCCAGTGCCCGCCACGATCCGCCTTGGTGCTGAGATAGCGCAGGTTGTGCGGGTTGACGGTGCCATGCACCGGCTCGCGCGACGCCACTTCGATCCCGCCGGCACGCAGGGCGTCGATCTTGGCAGGATTGTTGGTCAGCACGCGCACACGGTCGATCCCGAGGAACTCCAGCATCTCTACCGCCGCCTCGTAGCGGCGCCCGTCGGCGCCGAAACCGAGCTGGCAGTCGGAATCGATGGTGTCCATGCCGGCATGCTGCATGGTGTAGGCGCGCAGCTTGTTGGCCAGACCGATGCCGCGGCCTTCCTGAGCGAGATACAGCAGCACCCCGCCACCGCTGTCGTTGATCATCTTGACCCCGCGACGCAGCTGATCCCCGCAGTCGCAGCGCAGACTGCCGAACAGGTCGCCCGTCAGGCAGGCCGAATGCAGGCGCACCGGCACCGGATCCGGCCAGCGGCTCGGCTCGCCGATCACCACCGCCACGTGTTCCTGGATCCCGTTGCCCTCGCGAAACAGCATGAACCGGGTCACCGGAGCGTCCGCCAGCGGTACCGGGGCCTCGCTGACATGCGCCAGCTCCAGGCGCGGATGCTCCGCCACCTCGCGCGCCTGCGCGGCGTCCACGTCCAGCAGCATGCCGTCTGCCACCGCCGAGGCGATCGCCTCGGGCTCCGGATCGGGGATGAAGGCCGTCACCACCGCCGGCAGCAGCCGACCGGCACGAACCAGCTCCAGCGCGGCGGCCTCGCTCTCGCCGGCGCGCTGGAGCACCGCGCCTTCCAGCAGGCGGGCGGCGGAACTGGCATCATCGGAGCCTTCGGGCGCGCTGGCGAGGACAAACAGCGATTCCGGATCCACCGTGCCGGTCGGCTGCAGCGCCACGCCTTCCCAGCCTTCTTCCAGCGGTTGCGGCCAGCCCATTGCCGACGCCCGGTGGGGGGTTAGAATCAGACGGGGCCGTCCGCCGGTCATCACGGTCAGACGATCGAGCTGTCCCGGTGTCAGGCCCTCGACGGCCGCTGCAAGGACATCCGTTCCGGAACCGCTGACACGAATCGGATGGCCCCGGCGAAGGTCAAAGATCCCGCGATCGGCGTTGTGCATCGGGTACTTCCATACGGAGTCGGGTTGATGAAGTTAGCTCCTCGAACGGTCAGACTACCCCAACTGCCCCGCCGCCGTCCCCAAACCCTGCTCGGGGAGAAGCCATGAGCGAAGAAATCATCACCGAAGCGCGGGCCTGGCGATGGCTGCTGACCCGCTGTGACAATGCGGCCTGCCAGCCCCTGCCGGGCCCGCTGGCCCCGGCCGCCCACGAGGTCCTGGACCTCTACGGCCCGATCCTCGAACCCGACACCATCGCCATCGGCCAGCTGGGACAGAGTCTCGACGGACGGATCGCGACGCATACCGGGCACTCCCAGTACGTGACCGGACCGGAGGACATCCGCCACCTGCACCGACTGCGGGCCCTGGTGGATGCCATCGTGGTGGGTGCCGGCACCGTCGCCAGCGACGACCCGCAGCTGACGGTGCGCGAGGTCGAGGGCCGCAATCCGCTGCGCGTGGTGCTGGACCCCGAAGGCCGCCTCGCGGCCGATCACAAGGTGTTCGCGGCCGGCGGGCCGACCACCCTGGTCCTGCACAAGCCCGGGCATGCCCCCGATCACCTGCCGGCCCACGTGGAACGCGCGGAGCTGCCCGTCGAGACGGTAATGGCCGACGGCGAACAGCGCGAACGCTTTGCCCCCCGCCGGGTGCGCGACCACCTCGAGGCGCGCGGCCTGAACCGCCTGCTGGTGGAGGGCGGCGGGCGTACCGTCTCGCGTTTCCTGGCCGCGGACACCCTGGATCGCCTGCATCTCACCATCGCCCCGATGATCATCGGCTCCGGCCGCCCGGGCATCACCCTGCCTCCGATCGACTCGCTGTCGCGGGCACTGCGACCGCCGTTTCGCGAGTTCCGGCTGGGCGGCGACAACCTCTATGACCTGGACCTGCGCAGCAAGCCCTGACCCCCCCGCCGCCTCCGGAGCGCGCATGACACGCCTCGCCCGTCTCATCCCGGCACTGCTGGTCGGCCTGCTGCTCGGTGGCTGCGCCGCCACGCCCGCCGGCCTTCCCGCACCGGCCACCGAGAATCCCGAGCCCGCGCGGCTGGAACAGGGTCTGGCCCGGATGCCCGACGGGAGCGAACTGCCGCTGCGCCGCTGGGGTCCGCGCGAGCCCGAACGGGTGGTCCTCGCCCTGCACGGTTTCAATGACTACGGCGGCAGCATGCACGCCCTCGCACGCCCGCTGGCCGCCAGCGGCATTGCGGTCTACGCCCCGGACCAGCGCGGTTTCGGCCGCACCGACTCGGCCGGGTACTGGGCCGGCCACACGGCCCTGGCCGTCGACGCCCGCGCCCTGCTCCGCGCCCTGGACGAACGTTACACGGACCTGCGCCCGTACGTGGTCGGCAAGAGCATGGGCGCGGCGGTGGCGACCCTGGCGGTGACCGGCGAGCCGGCACCGGCCGCAAGGGCGGAGCCGGCCATCCAGCGCAGGAAGGATCGGCGCGAACGCCGTGTGGACGTTGGTTTCATGGCCCGGATCACCGCAGGGGATTCAATCCGTGGGCCATCCGCCCGCGCCACAAGTTCCCTACGCAGCCGCCCGCAGATGCCGGGTAAGCGCCGAGACCAGCGGCTTCATGAAGTAGCGGCCTTCGGGGACCACCGCGGGAGAAATGCCGTGGGTGCGCAGTTCCTCGGCCACCACCGGGCCGATCGCGGCGACGACGGTCCGGCCGAGCGCTGCCAGCAGCGTGTCCTGATGCCCCGAGTCACGGGCGACACGCAGCAGGCGCCGCACCTGGGCCTGGCTGGTGAAGGCGATCGCATCCACCTCCCCCGCGATCAGGGCCTCGATCAGCCCGGTCACGCGCCCGGTCGCGGCGGCGTCCGCATAGCGGTAGGGCCAGACGGGAAAGACCTCGGCGCCCGCCTGCTCCAGGAACTCGAGCAGGCGGCGGTTGGGTTCCGCGCCGTAGAGCTGCACCCCGATACGCTGCCCGGCCAGATGCTGCCCGGCCCGATCCTGTCCGGAAAGGGTTTCGATGATGCCCTCGGTCGTCGGTGTGGCCGCGATCGCATCCGGCCGCACGCCGAAGGGCTTCATTGCCCGCCCCGGCTTGGGGCCGCGCACCAGGGTCGGCGTCCGCGCCACGGCCGCCAGCCAGGCGTCCTCGCGTTCGGCACTCCGGGCAAAACCGGTCAGGCGGGTGAAGCCCTCGCCGGTCAGGAAGATCAGGCGGTCGAACGGCGCCTCGATCGCCCGGTGCAGCCAGGCCTCGATCGCCGTGCGGTCGGGGCTGTCGTGGATCGCGATAAGGGGACAGCGCCAGACCTCGGCCCCGCGCCGCTCCAGCAGACCGGCGAAGACCTCCAGCGCCCGGCTCTCAGGCAAGGCGACGCGGCGACCCGCGAGGCCACTGGCCGCCACCTCCGGCAGGACGGATGCGGCCGTCACGCCGCGCTCGCCGCCGCGGCCCGCGACCCCGGCCCCGACATCGGCATCGGCTGCGGAAACACCGTGGCGGCCCCGGCATCCGGCTGGAACCAGGCCAGACGCGCGTGGCAGGCCGCTACCTCGCCGATCACGATCAGGCTGGGCGAACCCACCTGCTCGCGCTCGGCACGCGCGGCCAGCTTATCCAGCGTGCCGCTGACCACGCGCTGGCGGGCGGTGGTGCCGTTCTCGATGATCGCCGCCGGGGTCTGCCCGGCGCGGCCGGCACCCTTCAGCCCCCGGCAGATCTCGCCCACGCCCTTGCGGCCCATGTAGAACACCAGGGTCTCGCGGGTACTGGTCAGCTGCGACCAGTCCACATCCAGCCGCCCTTCGCGGGTATGGCCGGTGATGAACCGCACCGACTGAGCATGGTCGCGGTGGGTCAGCGGTATGCCGGCATAGGCGGCGCAGCCGCTGGCCGCGGTAATGCCGGGGACGACCTGGTAGGCCACGCCGTCGCGCGCCAGCACATCCAGCTCCTCGCCGCCCCGGCCGAACACGAACGGGTCGCCGCCCTTCAGCCGCGCCACGCGCTTGCCCTCGCGCGCCAGTCGGGAGAGCAGCGCGCTGATCTCCTCCTGCGGCACGCAGTGATGGTCGCGCTCCTTGCCGACATAGAAGCGCTCGGCCTCGCGCCGGGCCAGGTTCACCACCTCGGAGGACACCAGCCGGTCGTAGACGACCACATCCGCCTGCTGCAGCAGGCGCAGCGCGCGAAAGGTCAGCAGGTCGGGATCGCCCGGCCCGGCGCCGATCAGGTAGACCTCGCCCGGCGTGCGGGCCGAGGCATCCGCCAGCTCCTGCTCCAGGCGCGCCTCGGCCGCGTCCATGCGCCCGGCCAGGGCGAACTCGGTGGCTGGCCCGGCAAAGGCCCGTTCCCAGAACGCGCGGCGCGCGTTCACGCTGTCAAAGTGGGTGCGCACCCGGTCGCGCAGACGCCCGGCGAGATCGGCGAGCCGGCCATAGCCGGCCGGGATCAGGCTCTCGATCTTCGCGCGCAGCAGGCGCACCAGCACCGGGGCGCGGCCACCGGAGCCGATCGCGATGGTCAGCGGCCCGCGCTCCACGATCGCCGGCAGGATGAAGCTGCACAGCTCGGGCTGGTCGGCCACGTTCACCGGGATCGAACGCGCGATGCAGTCCTCCGAGACCTGACGGTTCACCGCCGCGTCGTCGGTCGCGGCGATCACGATCGCCACCCCCGCCAGGCATTCGGTG
This sequence comes from Thioalkalivibrio sp. ALE23, assembly GCF_000378545.1. Taxonomy (NCBI): domain Bacteria; kingdom Pseudomonadati; phylum Pseudomonadota; class Gammaproteobacteria; order Chromatiales; family Ectothiorhodospiraceae; genus Thioalkalivibrio; species Thioalkalivibrio sp. ALE23. The sequence continues at coordinate 102,237 of NZ_KB900031.1, forward strand.
TCATAGATCCCCGGATCGCGGCGGATCGCCCCCGGTTGTTCGCGCAGCAGGCGCTCGGCGGCGGCGCTGTACTCGGGGGCCCGCAGGCGCACCCGCGCCCCGGCCTCCAGCAGCAGCGCGGCCTTGCGCGTGGCCACCGGCCCGGCCCCGACCACCAGGGCCTCGCGGCCGTGCAACTGCATATAGATCGGCAGGTGTTCCATGCTTATCCCTCCCGCGCCACGGGGTCCGTGGGCGCCTCGGCTTCTTCATTCAACAGGGTCTGGATCTCGGGGCTACAGGAGCCGCAGTTGGTCCCGGCCTCGAGGGCCGCACCGACGGCCTCGCAGGTGGCCAGCCCCTGCTCGCGGATCGCGGCCCGGATACGCGTCTCGTCCACGCCGAAGCAGGCGCAGACCATGCGTCCGCGCGCGGCCTGGCCGTTCGGCGGTCGCCCGGTCAGGAGCGCCATGCGCTCGGTATCGCTGATCGTCTCGGCCGCGAACAGGCCGGCCAGCCACTCGCGCTCGGGCAAGCCCCGGTCGGGGCCCGCGAACAGCACGCAGGCGAGCCGGCCCTCGTGAATCCGCGCGGCGCGATAGCGTCCCCCGGCGGGGTCGGCGAACTCCAGCCATTCCCCCGGCCCGTCCAGGCGCTCGCGCCACGCATCCATCGTGGGCGGTGCGCCCCGCCCGGCCAGTTCGGTGCGCAGGTGTCGGGGACCGCGGGCGGTGACCGCATAGTCCGCCTCCGGCGCGGCGATCGGCTCGCGGCTCAGCACGAAGCCGTGCCAGTCCAGCGTCGCCGGGCGGGCGGCCACGGCCGTATGCTTGAACGCTGGCTGCCCGGAGACCGGGTCGACATGCGCGGGCACCAGCGCATCGACTCGGGCGAGCCGCGCGATCGGCCGGCTCCAGTGCATGGGCACGAACACGCTGCCCGGGCGCTGCTCGCGGCTCACCTGCACCCGCGCGAGCAGACGACCGTGGCGACTGGTCACCTCGGCGAGATCGCCGGCCTGGACCCGGAACAGTCCGGCATCCACCGGATGGATCTCGACGAACGGTTCCGGCTGATGCGCACTCAGGCGCGGGGTGCGTGCGGTCCGGGTCATGCTGTGCCACTGGTCGCGGATGCGGCCGGTGTTCAGGCGCAGCGGATACTCGGCATCGACTGGGTCGGTCGGAGTCTGGGGGGTCACGGCCGCGAGCTGCGCGCGGCCGCTGGCGGTAAAGAAACGGCCATCGGCATAGAGGTGTTCGGCGCCCGTCCGACTCCCCGCCGGCAGCGGCCACTGCACCGGCTCCAGGGCGTCGTACTCGGCGTCGGACAGCCCGGCCAGCGCGCCGATGTCGAAGTCGCGCGTGCCGTGGTTCTCGAAGGCGGACAGCGCCGCATGCTCGCGGAAGACCTCGCCCGGGCGGGTATAGGGAAAGGCGTCGGCGAAACCCAGGCGCTGCGCGACCCGGGCCAGCGCCCACCAGTCGTGGCGGGCCTCGCCCGGGGGCGCCCGGAACGGGCGCTGGCGCGAGATGCGGCGCTCGGAGTTGGTTACCGTGCCGTCCTTCTCGCCCCAGGTGGTCGCCGGCAGCAGGACGTCGGCTACCCGCGTGGTCTCGGTCTCGCGCACGCAGTCGGAGACCACGACCAGCGGGCATGCGGCCAGGGCCTGCTCGAAGCGCGCGGCCTCGGGCAGGCTGAACAGCGGATTGGTGCCGATGATCCAGACCGCCTTCACCTGCCCCGACTCGACCGCGCGGAACAGGTCCAGCGCCTTCAGCCCCGGCTGGCGCGCGAGGTTCGGTGCGCCCCAGAAACGTCCGACCCGGTCCAGGGCCGCGTCGTCGAAGCCCATGTGGGCTGCCAGCTGGCTGGCCAGTCCGCCGACCTCGCGCCCGCCCATCGCGTTCGGCTGGCCCGTCAGCGAGAACGGGCCCATGCCCGCGCGCCCGATACGGCCGGTGGCCAGGTGCACATTGAGGATCGTCCCGGCCTTGTCCACGCCGCTGTCGGACTGGTTGATGCCCTGGCAGAAGGCGGTCACGGTGCGTTCGGTACGGGCAAACCACTGGAAGAACGTTGCCACCGCCTCCGGCTCCAGTTCGCAGGCCTCGGCGGTCGCGGCGATCGACGGGCTGGAGGCCCGCGCGGCCGCCAGGGCGTCGGCGAAGCCGTCGACATGCCGCTCCAGGAAGCCAGGGTCCAGCGCATCCTCCCGGCGCAGATGGTCCAGCAGGCCGTTGAACAGCCAGGCATCCGTACCCGGCGCCAGCGGCAGGTGCAGGTCGGCCGCCTGGGCGGTGGCCGTACGCCGCGGGTCGATCACCACCAGCTTCATCTCCGGGCGCGCCGCGCGGGCGGCCTGCAGGCGCTGGAACAGGACCGGGTGGGCCCAGGCCATGTTGGAGCCCGTCACCACGACCAGATCGGCCTGCTCGAGGTCGGTATAGCTCCCCGGCACGCCATCCACCCCGAAGGCGCGGGTATGGGCGGCCACGGCGGTGGACATGCAGAGCCGGGAGTTGGTATCGATATTGGCCAAACCGATGAAGCCCTTCATCAGCTTGTTGGCGACGTAGTAGTCCTCGGTCAGGATCTGCCCGGAGACGTACAGGGCGACCGCATCCGGCCCGTGTGCCGCGATGGTCTCGCGAAAGCCGTTCGCCACATGATCCAGCGCGGTCTCCCAGTCGACACGCCGCCCGCCGATCTCCGGGTGCAGCAGCCGGCCCTCGTCGTCGAGGGTCTCGGCCAGTGCCGCGCCCTTGGAGCACAGGCGACCGGCATTCGCCGGATGGGCGGGGTCGCCGCGCACCGCGACCGGAAACTCGCCTTCCGGCGTCGCGGTCACCTCCACGCCGCAGCCCACCCCGCAATAGGGGCAGGTCGTACGGGTGACCGACTGTTCCGCAGCCATCTCAGCCCGCCTCGCGGCAGGCGGACGGCACCGCCGCGGAATCGTCCGCAGCGTTGGCCGTGGCGCCGGAGAGGTCCAGCCACACCTGACCGTCGGTCACCCGGATCGGGAAGGCATGGGTGCACCCACTGTCCGCCCCGGTGGCCTCGCCGGACTGCAGGTCGATCACCCAGTTGTGCAGCGGGCAGGTCACGCGCTCGCCGTGGACGATGCCCTGCGACAGTGGCCCGCCCTTGTGCGGGCACTGGTCGCGCAGGGCAAACACGCGGTCATCCGCAGTGCGGAACACGGCGATGTCGCCGTTCGGGCCCGCCACCACGCGTGCACCCAGCGGCGGGATGTCCTCGAGCGGACAGATCGCAAGCCAGCTCATGCCGACACCCCCTGGCGCGGGGCCGCGTCCACCGGCTTGATCGGGATGAACTCGTGCGCCGCATGCCCGGCGGCGCGTTCGGCCCAGGGGTCCACCTGCGCCACCTCCTGCGACTCCAGGAAGCGGGCGTACAGCGCCGCGCGGTTCTCGGCGTCGTCCACCAGGCGTTCCTTCACCCGGGTCAGGCCGACGCGCTCGATCCACGGGGCGGTGCGCTCCAGGTAGCGCGCATCTTCGCGGTAGAACTGCATGAAGGCCCCGGCGTATTCGAGCACCTCGACCTCGGTCTCCACCTTGCAGAGGAAGTCGGTGGCGCGCACCTTCACCCCGCCGTTGCCGCCCACGTGCAGCTCGTAGCCCGAGTCCACGCAGACCACGCCCAGGTCCTTGATCGTGGCCTCGGCGCAGTTACGCGGACAGCCGGAGACCGCCATCTTGAACTTGTGTGGCGTCCAGGAGCCCCAGGTCATCCGCTCCAGCTGGATGCCGAGTCCGGTCGAGTCCTGGGTGCCGAAGCGGCACCACTCGGAGCCAACACAGGTCTTCACCGTGCGCAGGGCCTTGCCGTAGGCATGGCCGGAGACAAACCCGGCGGCGCCGAGATCGCGCCACATCGCCGGCAGGTCGGCCTTCTGCACCCCCAGCAGGTCGATGCGCTGGCCGCCGGTGAACTTGACCGTGGGCACCTGGTAGCGCTCGGCCACCTCGGCAATCGCGCGCAGCTCGGCCGGCGTGGTCACTCCGCCCCAGATGCGCGGCACGACGGAATACGTTCCGTCCTTCTGGATGTTGCCGTGCGCGCGCTCGTTGATGAAGCGCGACTGGGCGTCGTCCTGGTAGTCCTTCGGCCAGGCCGCCAGCAGGTAGTAGTTGAGCGCCGGACGGCAGACATGGCAGCCGTTCGGGGTCTTCCAGTCGAGGGCCTCGAACACCGCGTCCATGGTCTTCAGGCCGTCGCGGGCAATGGCCGCGCGCACCTCGTCGTGGCTGTGGTCGGTGCAGGCGCAGACCGGCTTTTTCGCCGGGGCGTCGGAGTAGTCTCCACCCAGCGTGGTGGCGAGCACGGACTCCACCAGCCCGGTGCAGGACCCACAGGAGTTCGACGCCTTGGTGTGGGCGCGCACGTCCTCCAGCGTGAACAGCTTGTGCTCGCTGATTGCCTGGACGATCTCGCCCTTGCACACGCCGTTGCAGCCGCAGATCTCGGCCTCGTCGGGCATGGCCGCGACCCGCGAGGCCTCGTCGCCGTGGCCGGAGTCGCCGATATGCGCCTGGCCGAACAGCAGGTTCTCGCGGATGTCGGCCACTGGCGTGGCGTCGCGCATCAGCTGGAAGTACCAGGAGCCGTCCAGGGTATCGCCGTACAGCACGACCCCCTGGATGCGGTTGTCCTTCAGCACCAGGCGCTTGTAGACGCCGCGCGCGGCATCCTTGAACACCAGGTCCTCGGTGGTCTCGTCACCGGTGAAGTCGCCGGCGGAGAACAGGTCGATCCCGGTCACCTTCAGCTTGGTGGAGGTCATCGAGCCCTCGTAGCGCCCGATACCGTACTCGGCCAGGTGGTTGGCGCAGACCTTTGCCTGTTCCCACAAGGGCGCGACCAGGCCATAGGTGGCGCCGCGGTGCTGCACGCACTCGCCGACCGCGTAGATCGACGGGTCATAGGTCTGCATGGTGTCGTTCACCACCACGCCGCGCTCGCAGTGCAGCCCGGCGGACGCGGCCAGCGCCGTGTTCGGGCGGATGCCGACCGCCATCACCACCAGATCCGCCTCGACCTCGCTGCCGTCGGTGAAGCGCACACCGGTGACGCGGCCCTCGCCCAGGATCGTCTCGGTCTGATGCGCCATGCGAAAACGCATGCCGCGCTCCTCCAGCGAGCCGCGCAGCATCCCGGCGGCCTCGGCATCCAGCTGGCGCTCCATCAGGTGCTCCATCAGGTGCACCACGGTGACCTCCATGCCCTGGCGCATCAGGCCGTTGGCGGCCTCCAGGCCCAGCAGGCCGCCGCCGATCACCACCGCATGCTTGTGTGCGCGGCTGGCCGCGAGCATCGCGTCCACGTCGTGGATGTCGCGGAAAGCGACCACGCCCTCCAGTTCATGCCCCGGCACCGGGATCATCACCGGGTCGGAGCCGGTCGCCAGCAGCAGGCGGTCATAGGGCGCCTCGGTGCCGTCCTCGGCGATCACCCGCCGGTTCACGCGGTCGATCCGTTCGATGCGTCGGCCCTTGTGCAGGGTGATGCCGCGCTCGGCATACCAGGCATCGTCGTTCAGCATGATCTCGTCGACGGTCTTCTCCGAGGCCAGCACCGGCGAGAGCATGATGCGGTTGTAGTTGCCCCAGGGCTCGGCACCGAACACGGTGATGTCGTACATGTCCGGCTTGAGCTTCAGCAGCTCCTCGACCGTGCGCATCCCGGCCATGCCGTTGCCGATCAGGACCAGCCGCGGCTTGTCGTTCGCGGTATCCATCACGCGGCCTCCGACTCGGGATTCTTGTGACGCTCGTGGAGGAAGCGCAGCACCTCGGCCCGGTAGTGGTTGTACTGCGCGTTGTCGGCCATCACCAGGCGCTCGCGCGGCTTTGGCAGGTCGATCTCCAGGATCTCGCCGATGGTCGCGGCCGGGCCGTTGGTCATCATCACGATGCGGTCGGACAGCAGCACCGCCTCGTCCACGTCGTGGGTGACCATCAGCACGGTGTTGCCCAGATCCGACCGCAGCTTCATGACCTCGTCCTGCAGATGTGCCCGGGTCAGCGCATCCAGCGCGCCGAACGGTTCATCCATCAGCAGGACCTTGGGCTCCATCGCCAGCGCCCGGGCGATCCCGACGCGCTGCTTCATACCCCCGGAGATCTCACCGGGGTACTGATCCTTCGCGTGGGTCATGTGGACACGTTCGAGATTCTCCAGCGTCCAGGCGTCGCGCTCGGCCTGGGGAGCTCCGCGGCGCACTTTGTCAACGGCCAGACGGACATTCTCGTACACCGTCATCCAGGGCAGCAGGGAGTGGTTCTGGAACACCACGGCACGCTCTGGCCCGGGTTCCACTACCTCGCGCTCTTCCAGAAGAACGCCCCCAGTGGTTGCGCGCAGCAGCCCAGCCACGATGTTCAGAACGGTGGACTTGCCACAGCCGGAATGCCCGATGATGGATACGAATTCGCCTTTCTGGACCTTCAGATTCACGTTGTTCAGCACGTTGAGCGGCCCGCGTGGAGTCGCAAACGTCATGTCCAGATAATCGAGATTGAGATAGTGACTCATGTGTTTCTCCTTACGCGGGCGCGTAGTCGAAGCGTTTCTTGATCAGGCCCACCCCAGCGTCCAGGGCGATGCCCACAAGACCGATCACGAAGATCGACACGATGATCGAAGCGACATTGAGGTTGTTCCATTCGTCCCAGATAAAGAATCCGATGCCGACCCCGCCGGTGAGCATCTCGGCCGCCACGATCACCATCCAGGCAATCCCCAGCGCCAACCGCATGCCGGTGAGGATGTAGGGCATGGTTGCGGGGATCAGGATCTTGCGCGCCGCCTCCAGGCGCCCGAGACGGAGCACCTGGGATACGTTGGTGTAGTCACGCGGGATGGCCTGGACCCCGGCCGCGGTATTGATGAGGATCGGCCAGATGCTGGTGATGAAGATCACGAAGATCGCGGAGGGATTGACCGCCTGGAACACCAGCAGACCGAGCGGCAGCCAGGCCAGCGGGGACACGGGACGCAACAGCTGCACGACCGGGCTAATGGCGCGGCGCATCGAGAGCGAAGCGCCCATCATCAAGCCCAGCGGAATGCCGACCAGTGCTGCCAGGCCGAAGCCCGCCAGGACGCGGCCAAGGGAATACATCACCTGCCAGCCGATCCCCATGTCGTTCGGACCGTAGTCGTAGAACGGATCGCTTAGCAGGTAGACGGCCTCGGCCCACACTTGCCCGGGCGTCGGGAGGTCCGGCGAGACCGTCGACTGCAGCCAGGCCCAGCCCCCCAGCAGCATTCCGAACGCAATCAGCGGGAGTGCCAGCACAGGAATCCAGCGCTGGAACATATCCGCCATCACCTCGAATCGGTCATCGTGTGCCGATTCGATCGCCCCGGCGGTGTCGTTGCGTTCCGCCGGTTTGGTTTCCCGGCCAGCGGCGGCCTCCGTTCGACCTTCGGCGTCCTTGTCGTTCTCGCGTTCAACCGCCAGTTGCATATCGGCGTAATTGGTGGACATGGTGGGCCTCCCTCAGCCGTTGACGTCGGCGAGGTCATCGAGGGCGACCTTGCGACTGTGTACATCGAAACCGTCGACATAGCCGACAAGGTCATCCGGGTCATAGGCGCGGTTATCAATGAACCGGTCAGGGCCCATCTCGATCGGCGAGGAGGCCGCCTCCAGGGTCCAGTGTTCATTGCGTGTGCCTTCCGTCTTCCAGTCGATCTCGGGATAGGCGACGCCCACTTCTGCAGCCGCTTGCCGATACAGTTCGGGGCGATAGACCTTTTCGGCCACCGCACGCATATCCACAGGCTCTTCCAGCTGCCCCCAACGAACCATCTGCGTGACAAACCAGGCCGCATGCGAGCGCCACGGAAAGCTGGCCGCGTAACGGTGGAACACATTGAAGTCCGGGAAGGGTTCGGGGTCTCCGTCCGGATTGAACTGGAGCGTCCCCGTCATCGACATGGCCACTACGTGTTCAGGGGCGTTGACAAAACGGCGGCCCGAAATGATGCGCACCACTTCTTCGCGATTCTCGGGCTTGTCCATCCACTCGTTGGCCTCGATCAAGGCCCGCAACGCTGCCTGGTGCGTATTCGGGTGTTCTTCCGCCCAGCTCTCCAGTACGCCAAACACCTTCTCCGGATTGTTGTTCCATATCTCGTAGTTGGTGACCAGGGTCTTGCCGATACCCATGTCCACCGCACGCATGTTCCAGGGCTCGCCGACGCAGTAGCCATCCATGTTGCCCGCGCGCAGGTTGGCCACCATCTGGGGTGGCGGGATCACAACCAGGCGGACATCCCGATCCGGGTTGATCCCGGAAGCGGCCATCCAGTAGCGCAGTTCATAGTTATGCGTGGATACGGGGAAAACCATGGCGAAGGTCATCGGGGCACGGCCCGCTGCCTGGTCGGCATCGATGACCTTCTTCAGGGCGCGCGCGGAAATCGGCCGTTCGTTCATAGCCTCCGGATCGGCCTCGACCATCCGGTCGTAGAGCTCGTTGGAAACGGTAATCGCGTTGCCGTTGAGGTCCATGCTGAACCCCGTGATGGTGTTGCGCTGGGTAGCACCCACGCCCAGCGTCGCGGCGATCGGCATCCCCGCCAGCATGTGCCCGCCATCCAGGCTCCCAACGGAGACCTTGTCGCGAATATTGGCCCAGGAAGCCTCCTTGGCCACATGGACGTCGAGCCCGTGGCGAGCGAAATATCCCTTCTCCTGGGCGACTACGAGCGGAGCACAATCCGTCAAGGGGATAAATCCGAACTCGAGCTTGGTCTTTTCCAGCCCTTCGGATCCCCCGGCATAGGCCGCCGACCGGAAAAAATCCGGATGCATCCCCAAGGCGGCGCCCCCTGCCAGAACGCCGCCGGCCTGAAGGAAACGCCGGCGCGACAGGCCGGAGGTCTTTTTCGTGTCATTCGTGTGATCGGTCATTGCGGGTTCACTCCCCTTGTCAGCAAACACATCCCAAAAACGAAAAAAGGCGTCCTATCAGCCCGGCCGCGTTTGCAGCCGGGTGATGGACGCCTTTGTCCAGTCCCGTGGGAGGCCCGGTCGTCGGGTCTCCCTGTTGTCAGGCGACGAACCGCCGTTGGCTCGTCTTGCCGGTATTCCTGCAGGAGGTGTGCCAATTAGCCGTTGCTGATCGACCGATAGGGCGCAAAGCCTATCCTGACGCGGAAAAATCGGACGGTTCCCGGTACTCAATCGAATCTTCGCAGGGGAATATCACTCGCAAGCGGCACCACCCTGGGGCACACCGGCGGTGCAGATGAACCGCGCTGGTGCACTACCTGTAGGAGCCGCCTTGGCGGCGAAGCCCCTGCCAGTCGCGGACACTGGCAGGTGCTTCGCGGGCAAGCCCGCTCCCACAGGGCCGGCATCCGTTTCCCGGGGAGTTAGCTACAGGCCGCCCTTGCCCAGCAGGTCGGACATCGCGACGGTCGCCTCGGCGACCTCGGCCAGGCGCCGGTTCTGGTTCATCGCCGTCTGGCGCAGGAGCTTGTAGGCCTGGTCCTCGCTGAGGCCGCGGTGCTGGATCAGCAGCGCCTTGGCACGCTCGATGGTCTTGCGCTCGGCCAGGGCCTGGCGTGCCGCATGCAGTTCATCCTCCACCGACTGCAGCCGGGCCGCCTGGCGCTGCACCAAGTCCATCACCGAGTGTCCGACGATCGGTACGTTGAGTGCGGCATCGCCCTCCTCCTGCGCGGGCTCCAGGCCCTCCGGCGCGCCGAAGAACACCGCATACGGGACGCTGTCGCGCAGTTCCGACTCGGCGAGTTGCGCGACCCGGTCACGCACCGCGCCGAGGTCCGCGCGATCCGCCGTGATGCGTGCCGAGCAGCACTCGTTCAGGTGCATCTCCAGCAGATCCTCGATCTCCTTCATCGCGTCGATGCGCGCGGTGGTACAGGCAAACCATTCCTCGGCCCGGGCGGGGTCGTGGTGCCCTGAGGCCTCGGTACAGGCCCGGCGGCGCAGACGCTCGATGTCGGCGGCGAAGGCCGCCGTCTGCAGCTCGCGCCAGGCGGCACAGGCCGCCGGTGCCGCGAACTCGGAGAAGATGCGGAACGCCCGTTCCTGGGCATCGATCCGATGGACCAGCGCCTGGCGCAGTTCGGGCTCGAAGTTCGCGGCGCCAAACCCGGCGGCCCCGATCGCGCGCTCCTGCCCTGCCAGTTCCTTGCCCTGCATGAAGTTCAGCAGGGCCACCAGGGCCCGCGAGACCTCGGGATCGGTCGCCGAATCCGCAGCCTCGAACACCAGGGCCATCAGGGCGCGAATCAGCTCGCTGAAGCCGCGGGTCGAGTCCATCGGGCTCAGGGTCAGCTCCAGGACCTCCTCGCGCAGGCTGCCCAGGCCGGACAGGCCATGCAGCGCCAGCGCCATGCGCCCCAGCAGCCGACTGCGGCCATGGGCGCAGGCGTCCGGGGCCAGCCAGCCATCCAGGTGCTCGCGGAACGCGGCCGCGGCGGCGTCCGATTCGGCCCGGTACTGCTCCAGTTCGCGGGTATAGCGCTGGCCGCCGGACCCGATCCAGAGGCTGGAGGCCCCGCGCTCGCGCTGCAGGGCATGCACCAGCGCGCGGATGCGCCCGACCAGCTGCACCGCCTCCAGCAGGCGCTCCAGGCTCACCACCTCGCACTTGCGCGAGGCGACCAGGAAATCGCCAATGGACTCTTCGAGGGAAAAATTCGGGGATGTGTTCTGGGTCATGCTCGTCGTCCGTGAATCACTCCCGGAACAAACAAGCATGCGATGTGCCAGTTCGACCGACTGACAGCGGGGGTACAAACAAAAACGGGCGGGGCATCACGCCCCGCCCGCGGAACGGCACGGCCGATCAGAAGCTCATGGAGCGGTCGAACTCGGCGACGGCCTGGACGTAGTGGCCCATGCCGGCCATCTCGGCGTTCGGCAGGAAGTTGTGCTCGCCGACGTCGCGACCCTTGGCGCAGGCCTCGCAGGCCCAGAACGGAACGCCTTCACTCACCAGCGAATCCACGATGTCCTTCATTGCCGGCATGTTATGGCCGACGATCTTGTCGTACACGTTGCGGTTGGCGATGTTCACGGCCTCGCCCTGCAGCCAGACGGTCACGTCGTGGCCCTGCTGCTTGGCCACATTGGCGGCAATCATGCCAAGCGTGGCGCGGGTCGGGTCGTCGGTACCGGCGGTGACGGCAACAATAAAGCGCATGGGAGTCTCCCGGGGTTGAAAAGGTGCGAAATCGGTAGCGGCCGGCAAGCGGCGCGTCGATTTCCCACAAGCCAGGGAGAAACAATCGGCTCAGGGGGCGCCCTTCGTGGTGAGACTGTTGCGATAGAGCTTGAACGCCATCAACAGCCAGGGCACGGCATGGACGACCAGGTCGAGCACATCGAGTGGCCGGGTAAGTTCCCCGGCAAACAGCCAGCGCAGTTTCTCCGCGACATGCGGCTCGGGGATCCAGGGGGCCAGGCCGACGGTCGCAACCAGCAGTGCGAACAGCCAAAGGGGGGCCCGATCGACCCAGTAAAGGAAGCGTTTCATCGCGCGCATGCTACCCAAGCCCCGGCGGCGGCGCAGCCCGGAGCCGCGATCGTCCTTGCCCGCGCGGACCGGGATGACTAGAGTCCTGCCAGCTTCAGGGGAGTAGCGACCCGGGTGGCCTTGCCTCACCGGGGTCTGCATCAACAGATTCGATCCTCCGCCCGGAGGACCGTGGTGCAGACAGCCCCGCCGCCGATGCGGCACCGGGCCCCGCGAGACCTGTGGCATGGCGCCCCGATCCGTGGCCGGGTGGGTGGTGCGATGTCACGTGTCTTGCCCACCCACCCGGCCCGGAAGACCGTCATGGAAGCCCTGCTCGTCTCTACCGTCATCGTCGCCATCGCCGAGATGGGCGACAAGACCCAGCTCCTCGCCCTGCTCCTGATCTGCCGCTACCAGCAGACCTGGCCCATCATCTGGGGCATCGTGGTGGCCACGCTGGCCAATCACTTCCTGGCCGCGCTGGCGGGCGTGTGGATCGGCGCCAGCATCCCGGAGGACTGGCTGCGCTGGGGTCTGGGGATCGGGTTCATCGTGATGGCCGCCTGGGTACTGGTCCCGGATGGCGAGGACGAGCTGCCGGCCGCGTCGAAACACGGCGTGTTCTGGACCACCACGGTGCTGTTCTTCCTGGTCGAGATGGGCGACAAGACCCAGGTCGCCACCGGCGCGCTGGCCGCGACCTTCGACAGCCTGATCCTGGTCGTGATCGGCTCGACCATCGGCATGGTGCTCGCGAATGCCCCGGTGGTGTGGCTGGGCCAGCGCTTCGCCTGCCACCTGCCCCTGCGGCTGTTACGCGCGCTCGCCGCCCTGCTGTTCCTCGCCCTGGGCATCGGGGTCCTGCTCGCCTGGGTCTGAGGGAGACACTGAAGTCATTGGCGCCTCGGTGTGCAGTGTCTTCTGGCCCAGCCAGATGCGGCGCACCAGGCGCGGCAGCAACAGCAACAGCGCCAGCACCGCGAGCAGGGCCAGACCCAGCTGTACCCCGCTGTCGGCGCCACTGGCGATCTCCCGGGTGGCGTGCCCCAGCCAGGCATAGGCGAACAGGCTGGGGATCAGGGCGACCATGGTGGTCAGCGCGAAGACCGGCAGCGGCAGCCGGACCAGCCCCAGGGCGTAATTGGTTGGGGCGAACGGAAACACCGGCACCAGGCGGGTCAGGGCCACGACCCGCCAGCCCTCGGCCTCCACATCGGCGCGCAGCCGCGAGCTGCGCGGGCCCATGCGCGGGGCCAGCCAGGGCTGCAGCCAGGTACGCGCCAGCAGGAAGGCAATGACCGCCGCCAGGGTCGCTGCCAGCAGGCTGAGGGCGGCGCCGGTGAAGGGGCCGAACAGGGCCCCGCCCAGCAGGATCCAGAAGGTACTGGGCAGCGGGAACAGGGCCAGCAGCATGAAGGCGAGCACGAACACCAGATAGGCACCCGCACCCCAGCCCCGCAGCCAGGCCTCCACCTCGCCCAGCGGGAAGCCAAGGCTCGGCCACTCGGTGGTCAGCAGGATCCACGCCAGCGACACACCGAACAGGATCGCCGCCACCGTCAGCCACCGCTTGTGATGCCGGATGCGCAACCCGGTCAGCCCTCCCCGCCGGGGTTTCCGCCCGCGTCGCGCAGACGGTCCAGGCGCTCCGCCAGCGCGCGCTCGGTGCCGTCCCGGCGCGGGCTGTAGAAGCGCTCGTCTTCCAGACCCTCCGGCAGGTAGACCTGCCCGCGGGCGAAGCCATCGGGCTCGTCGTGATCGTAGCGGTACCCGGCCCCGAAGCCTTCCGCGCGCATCAGCTCGGTCGGCGCGTTGCGCAGATGCAGCGGCACGCCCGGGCTCCCGGTCTCGCGGATCGCCGCGCGCGCCTGGTTCAGCGCAACGTAGGCACTGTTGCTCTTGGGTGCGGCGGCCAGTTCGATCACCGCCTGCACCAGCGCCAGGTCACCTTCCGGCCGGCCCAGGCGTTCCAGGGTCTGCCAGGCCGCGAGCACCCGCGCGCCCAGCCCGACTGCGGCCAGGCCGATGTCCTCGTAGGCCATGCGCAGCAGCCGCCGGCCCAGGTAGTCCGGATCGCAGCCGGCATCCAGCATGCGGGTCAGCCAGTACACCGCCGCGTTGGGGTCGGAACCGCGCACCGACTTGTGCAGCGCGGAGATCTGATCGTAGAAGGCATCGCCCTGGCGGTCGAAGGCCAGGGACTGCGCGCCCATGACCGCGCGCAGGGCGTCTCCGGTAATCGCCCCGTCGCGGGCCAGGTCGGAGGCGGTCTCCAGCCAGTTCAGGGCACGCCGGGCATCCCCGTCCGCGGCCCGCGCCAGGCGCTGACGCTCCTCCGCATCCAGTGTCAGGCCGCGGCCGCCCAGGCCCCGCTCCGGATCCTCCAGGGCGCGCTCGATCAGGGACTCGACCGCTTCCGCCCCCACCGCCTCCATGCGATACACCCGCGCCCGCGACAGCAGCGCGCTGTTCAGCGCAAACGACGGATTCTCGGTGGTGGCCCCCACGAACGTGAGCGTGCCGTCCTCGATATGCGGCAGCAGCGCGTCCTGCTGCCCCTTGTTGAAGCGGTGGATCTCGTCGATGAACAGCAGCGTGCCGACGCCGTTGCGCCGCCGGGTCTTCGCCGCATCCACCACCGCACGCACGTCCTTCACTCCGGCCAGCACCGCCGACAGGGTCACCAGCCGCTGGGCGCCGGCCTCGGCCACCAGCCGCGCCAGCGTAGTCTTGCCACAGCCGGGCGGCCCCCACAGGATCATGGACGGGGTCTGACCGCTTTCGATCGCGCGGCGCAGCGCGGCATCCGCGCCCACCAGGTGATCCTGCCCCACCATCTCGTCCAGCCGCGCCGGGCGCATGCGCTCGGCCAGCGGGGCGGCGGGATCCACGGTCGTTGCCGCGGCTGCGGACTGCGATGACGGGTGGGCCGGCGGGTCGGCCTCCGGGCCGCCGGCGGGATCGTCCCCGAACAGGTCGTTGTCGAACAGGTCGTCACTCATGCCGGGATTGTAACCCCGCCGGGAACGGGTCAGGGCCGGTAGACGTCGGCCCCGTCGGGCACCTCGAAGCGGAAGGTGTCCGGATCCAGCTCCGGGTTGCGCTCGCTGGCGCTGAACCGCACGTCGGTGACCTGCCCGAACAGGTCCTCGAACTGCATGCGCACCAGGTCGCCGTCCGGGGTCAGATCCAGCATCATGCGCACGAAATCCGCATGCTCGTCGCGCGGCAGCAGCAGCAGCCGCAGGGCCTCGCCATCCGGCACCGGCAGGATCATCGTGCGAAAGTGCGCCTCCAGCCGATCCGGCTGGCTGATGGCGGCGATCGGCGTGGCCTCCAGCGCGTCGCCCAGCGGGCGCACCGTGGCCTGCGCCAGATCCGGTTCGAACGTCCACAGTTCACGGCCATCGGACACCACCACCTGCGGGAACGGCTCGCGCACCTCCCAGTACAGCCGGTCGGGAAGCCCCAGATGCATCACCCCTTCGGATTCCTGCAGGGTGAAGCCGGTCTCGTCACTGACCGTCTGGGTGAACTCCGCGGAGAACGTCTCCAGGCCGGCCATGAAACGTTCCAGCGCCAGGCGGGCATCATCGGTCGCAGCCGCCGGCGCGGCGAACAGGAGCAGCAGTGCCGCCAGCAAGCCGGCGAGCATGGAAGACCCGCGCAGCGGGCCAGTGGCAAAACTCGGGGGACGCGGGTTCATGCGATCTCCGTCAGGGAAACTCGGATCAACAGATTGCGCGGCGACAGCTTAATCCGCAGTGAACGAGGCCGTGCACCTCACTCGTTCGAGCGATCGGGCACCAGCACCTCGCGATTGCCGTTGGACTGCACCGGGCTGACCAGTCCGGCGGTCTCCATGTCCTCCACGATCCGCGCGGCGCGGTTGTAGCCGATCTTCAGCCGTCGCTGTACGTAGGAAATGGAGGCCTTGCGCGACTCGGTGACGATCTGCACCGCCTGATCATAGAGCGGATCCGACTCCGATTCGTTCCCGTCACCCGATTCCAGCCCGGGAATCGCCGCCGCGCCGGCCTCCGGCTCGTCGAGGATCGCCTCGTTGTAGTCGGGTTCGCCGGTGGACTTGAGGTACTCCACCACCTGGTGCACCTCGTTGTCGCCCACGAACGCGCCATGCACGCGCTCCGGCATCGCCTTGCCCGGCGGCAGATAGAGCATGTCGCCATGACCCAGCAGGTGCTCCGCGCCCATCTGGTCGAGGATGGTGCGGGAATCCACCCGCGACGACACCTGGAAGGCGATGCGACTGGGGATGTTGGCCTTGATCAGGCCGGTGATCACGTCCACCGACGGGCGCTGGGTGGCGAGGATCAGGTGCAGCCCGGCCGCGCGTGCCTTCTGCGCCAGGCGCGCGATCAGCTCCTCCACCTTCTTGCCCACCACCATCATCATGTCGGCGAACTCGTCGACCACGATCACGATGAACGGCAGCGGCTCCAGCTCCGGCGCCTCGGTCGCGGTGACCGACTGCGCCGGGTCGAACAGCGGATCCTTCAGCGGCTCGCCGGCGGCGCGCGCGTCGCGCACCTTCTTGTTGAAACCGCCGATGTTGCGTACTCCCAGCGCCGACATCAGCTTGTAGCGCCGTTCCATCTCGCCCACCGCCCAGCGCAGGGCGTTGGAGGCGTCCTTCATGTCGGTGACCACCGGGCACAGCAGATGCGGGATGCCCTCGTAGACCGACAGCTCCAGCATCTTGGGGTCGATCAGGATCAGCCGCACTTCTTCCGGGGTGGCCTTGTACAGCAGCGACAGCAGCATCGCGTTGACGCCCACCGACTTGCCGGAACCGGTGGTGCCGGCCACCAGCAGATGCGGCATCTTCGCCAGATCGGCCATCACCGGCGCGCCGCCGATGTCCTTGCCCAGGGCCATGGTCAGCGGCGACTTGCCGGAGTCGAATTTCTCCGAACGCAGGATCTCGCTGAGGGCGACGATCTCGCGATTGTCGTTGGGGATTTCCAGGCCCACCGTGGAACGCCCGGGGATCACCTCGACGATGCGCACCGCGATCACCGACAGCGAACGCGCGAGGTCGGTGGACAGCCCGGAGATGCGCGAGGCCTTGACCCCCGGGGCCGGCTGCAGTTCGAAGCGGGTGATCACCGGCCCCGGCTGCACCGCAACCACCTCGACCTCCACGCCGAAGTCCTTCAGCTTGAGCTCGACCTGGCGCGACAGTGCCTGCAGCGCCTCTTCCGAATGCCCCTCGGAGGCCGCCGGGGGTTCGTCCAGCAGGCCCAGCGGCGGGATCGGATCGGCGCCCTCGCCGGCGGTGAACAGCGGGACCTGCTTTTCCTTCTCCACCCGCGGGCTGGGCGGCGGGGCCTCGACCTTGGGCTCCACCCGTTTCGGCGGACGGTCGGCCGTACGCTTGCGCTCTTTCTCCACGCGTTCTTCGCGCCCGGCCCGCTGCTGCCGGCCGATGCGGCGATCGCGCGCCAGCTCCAGCCGCGCCCTCGCGGCCTCCCAGCCGCGCACCAGCGCACGCCCCAGACCATCCATCAGCGCAAACCACGACAGCCCGGTGAACAGCGTGACCCCGGCAAGGAACAGCGCCAGCAGTACCAGCGTACCGCCGACCAGGCCCAGCCCGGCGACCGCCCAGCCCCCGAACAGGTCGCCGAGGATCCCGCCGGCGTGCACCGGCATGCCACCCGGCAGCAGGTGCAGGGCCGCCAGCGCCGAACCTGCGATCAGCGCCACCACGAGGGCCGCGCCGCGCACGCCGATCTCCAGGGCGCTGGCCATGCGCGCATCGCGCCGGTGACGGAACAGCCACCAGCCGATGCCGGCCACCGCCAGCGGGATCAGGAAGGCGAGATACCCCAGAAGATGAAAGGCGATATCCGCGAACCACGCGCCGGTGGTCCCGCCCAGGTTGCGGGTGCCGCCGCCGTCGCCGGTGGTCGACCAGGCGGCGTCACCCGGGTGATAGGTCACCAGGGCCACAAGCAGGTACAGCGCCAGCATGCCGAAGATCAGCAGCGCGCCTTCGCGCAGCCCGCGCAGCAGCTGCCCGCTGAGCGTGGGCGGCGTCGACGGCGCCGCGCCCTGGCCGGACTTCGGGCCGGACTTCGACCCCGTCTTCGCGCCGGATTTCTGCCCCTTGCCTGTGGATTTGGCCTTGCTTGCGGCCATGCGCTCCCCGTCGGTGCCGGCCCGCCAGCGCGGGCATCTCGAATCAGGGTGCAGTTTACCGGTTCAGAGAGTCCCCGTGGGGACTTGTGCCCCAGACCGCAAACACCGGATCGGCATGATCCAGGCGTCCGGCGTAGGGATCGTCCGCGGGCCGCGGCAGGCCACGCAGGCTGAACGTGGCCAGGTCCGCGAACCCCGCCTCCAGAAACCGGTCCAGCACCAGCCCCATGCGCTCGAAGTCGAACAGCCGTTCCCAGACCGCAATCGCTTTGGTGGGGAAACAGCGATCCGAAAACGTCACCACAAACACGCCACCCGGCCGCAGGACTTCCCGCACCGAGGCAAAGACCGCGCCGGGCCGGGTCAGATACTCGACCGAAGCGGTACAGACCACGGCGTCCAGGCTGTCCGCCGGGAACGGCAGGCCGGGACGGGTGTTCAGGTCCTGCACCAGGGCCTGGTTCAGCAGCGGGTTCGCGGCCAGCTCTTCCCGGTTCATGCCGAGACCGACGACCGCCTCCGGTTCGGCAACCCCGTCCAGATGCGATGCCCAGCTCGCCATGAGATCAAGGACCCGTGCGCCCGGCGGCAGCAGCGCGGCGTACAGTGCCGCCACCCCGGCGCGCGCGGTGGCATCCAGATGGTGGACCATGCGCGGCCGGGCGTAGAACGCCGCGTCGTCCGCCGGATCCTCCCGCTCGCAGGCGCCGCCGCTCCAGAAATCCGTCGGCACGCCGCGCCAGCGGGCCTGCATCCCGGGCCCGCGTTCGGTCAGTCGCCCGGTCACGTCGACCGCGGCCCCCTCGCGGCTTTCGGGATGTATCCCCAGCAGCCGACCGGTCAGACGCAGCTCGCGCCCCGCGAGGGGGTGGTTCAGGTCCGCCAGCAGGCGGTCATCTTCCAGGGCCCCCACGCGAAACAGGGTCCGGTCCCCTTTCTCGATCCCGGCATGTCCGGCGATGAACCCCCGCGGATAGAACCTTCCGGCCCGCGGCTCGACCACCCGGTGGCGCCGCAACCGCCGGTTGAAGGCCGCCGGCGGCAACTCCACGACCCCTGCGGGATCGGCCGCGGGTACCAGGGACGCCGCCGGCCATTCGCCGACCTCGCCCGGCGAACTTCCGCTCAGGCCGGAACCATCGCCGGCGGGCCAGAGATCCCGTTCGGGGTCCAGGCGCGGGAGATAAAGGCATTCGCGATGGCGGGCCTCGGGGCTGTTCCAGTCCAGCGTCCAGCCGACATCGGCCGTCCCTCCTGCCGACAGTACCCCGGCATCCGGGATCTCGACCATGCCCGACTCGGATACAAACGGATCCAGCATGCCGTTCTCCTTTCGTTCCCCTGCGTTATCATGCGGCGAACCGCCCGTACGCGGCCACCCGGAGGGAGCCATGACCGAGCCTTCACCCGTCCTGCTCGTCGCCGTGATTGCCGGCGATCTGGAGGAACGCGCCGTGCATATCGCCGCCGAGGAGGGCGCGCCGAAACCGTCGCTGCACGAGGGCTTCGGCATCGGCTTTCCGGAGCACATGCGTTTTTTCGGCGTGACCTACCAGGGACTCGAATCGGTGTGCATCTGGAAGACCGATCCGGCACGCGGTGAACGCATCGCGCGGCGGCTGAACCTGGAACTGGACCTGCTGCAGCCCTATAACGGCCTGGCCTTTACCCTGGAGGCCTCCGACGACACCGATGCGCTGCTGGACATGGCCAATGCCCGCCCGCAGGCCCCGGGCGCGCCCGGACACGCGCCGCCCCCGCCGGCCGCCGGACTGCCGCTGTCGCTGCTGGCGGTGATGTTCCCCGACGCCGATCGCGATGCGGCGGTGGAGATCGTGCGCCGGGGCGGCGGCGCCGGGCTCACCCTGCTGGATGCGCGCAACGCCACCACCGACCACCATCCGCGCATCCTCAGCCTGCACTACGAGGGGGCCCGCACCCTGCTGCTCGCGGTACTGGAGACCGGCCACGCCGAACGTCTGCGCACCACGCTGGACACCGAACTGCGGCTCTCCGCGCACGGGCGCGGCCTCGGGCTGGTGCTGCCACTGCGCGGAGTGGCCGGGCTCAAGCCGGAGCAGATCGAGCGGCTGCTGAAAGACGACGACTGACCCCTGCGACCGCCCCGCCAAAGCCGGTACACTGCGCGGCATGGCACAGCTTACCTTTCAGGGCGCCACCGGCGAGGTCACCGGTTCGCGCTATCGCATCGACACCGACCACGCCCGTTACCTGCTCGAATGCGGCATGCAGCAGGGCGGCAGCGACGCCGACGAACACAACCGCGCATCGCTGGCCGAAGTGGCGGCGAACACCGACGCCGTAATCCTGTCGCACGGCCATCTGGACCACTCGGGCCTGCTGCCGAAACTGGTGCGCGACGGCTACCGCGGCCCGATCTACTGCACGCCGGGGACGCTGGAACTGCTCGACATCATGCTGCGCGACTCGGCCTTCGTGATGGCGAAGGACATCGAGGGGGAAAACAAGTTACGCGCGCGCAACGATCGCGAGCTGCTGGAGCCGCTGTACGACGAACAGGACGTGGAGACCACGCTCGAACTGTGCGAACCGGTCTCTTACGGCCAGCCCCGACATCTGGAAGACGGGTCGCGCCTGACCTTCCACGACGCCGGGCACATCCTGGGTGCCGCCATCGTCGAGCTGGTGGTGCCCTCCGGCGGCCGCGAGCGGCGGCTGGTCTTCTCCGGCGACCTCGGCAATCCCGAGTCGGTGCTGATGAACGAGCCCGCACGGCCGGAGCAGGCCGACCACGTACTGCTGGAAAGCACCTACGGCGACCGCGACCACCGCCCGCTGGAAGAAACCATCGAGGAATTCGCGCAGATCCTGCAGGAGGCCTGGGACGATGGCGGCAACGTACTGATCCCCGCCTTCGCCGTGGGACGCACGCAGGAAATCCTCTACCACCTGGGCATGCTGCACCACGCCGGACGGGTGCCGCAGCAGAAGATCTTTCTCGACAGCCCGATGGGGATCCGCGTCACCGAGCTCTACGCGCGCTGCCGCCAGTCCCTGAACGCGGAAGACCTGGAGCGGCTGCATCAGGCGGCCAACGGGAACCCGCGGGAATACCTCCCGCCGCTGGAGTTCACCCGCACGGTGGAAGAATCCATGGCCATCAACCGCATCTCCGGCGGCGCGATCATCATCGCCGGCGCCGGAATGTGCAACGGCGGCCGTATCCGCCACCACCTGAAATACAACCTCGAACGACGCAGCACGCATCTCGTGATCGCCGGTTTCCAGGCCGCCGGGACCCTCGGCCGCCAGCTGGTGGACGGCGCCCGCTCGGTCAGGATCCACGGCGACGACATCGCGGTGAAGGGCCATGTGCATACCCTGGGCGGGCTCTCCGCGCACGCCGGCCAGTCCCGGCTCGTCGACTGGGCCGCCGGCTTCCGCGACCGACCGGTCTTCCATCTGGTCCACGGCGAACCGGCCGCGCGCGAGGCCCTGGCGCAGGTGATGCGCGAACGCGACCTGGACGCCCGCATCCCGGACTATGGCGACACCATCGAGCTGTAGCCGCCGCCCGGCCCCGGGCCCGGAAAAGGGCTCGGGAACAGGCACCGGGGTACACCCATGACCGGAGCCCCCGACACCGGCGCCCTGGCGCTGATCGCCGGTTTCCTCGGCGGTCTGGGGCTGTTCCTGCTCGGCATGCACCTGCTCACCGACGGTCTGCGCACCGCCGGGGGCAAGGCCCTGCGCCGGATCCTCGGCAGCTGGACCCGCAGCCGCAGCCGGGCGCTGGCCACCGGCGTGGGCGTGACCGCGCTGGTGCAGTCCTCCAGCGCCGTCACCCTGGCGATCATCGGCTTCGCCAACGCGGGCCTGCTGACCCTGGGCCAGTCGGTCTGGGTCATCTTCGGCTCCAATGTGGGCACCACCGTGACCGGCTGGCTGGTGTCCATCCTCGGGCTGGAGATCCGCATCGAGGCCTTTGCCCTGCCGGCGATCGGGGCCGGCGCACTGATGTACATCATCACCCGCGGCGCGCGCCTGCCCTACCTGGGGCTCGCGCTGGCGGGGTTCGGCCTGCTGTTCCTCGGCATCGACGTGCTGCGGGTCACTTTCGTGGATCTCGGCGACACCGTGGACCTGGGGGCACTGGCGCGCCCCGGCTTCCTCGGCCTGGTGATCATGGTCGCCATCGGCATGCTGCTGACGCTGGCCATGCAGAGCTCGTCGGCGGCCATGGCCATGGCCCTGACCGCCGCCATGAGCGGCGCGATCCCGCTGGAGGCGGCCGCCGCCGCGGTCATCGGCTCCAACCTCGGGACCACGGTCAAGGCGGTGCTGGTGGTGATCGGCGCCACCGCCAACGCCAAGCGCGTGGCCGCCGCACACGTACTGTTCAACGGCCTGACCGCGATCGTGGCCCTGCTGATGCTGCCGTGGTTCCTTGCCGCCATCGAATGGATCTGGGGCGGACCGGAGGCCGCCCCCGCCCCGGCCATGCTGCTGGCCCTGTTCCACACCGCATTCAACGTGCTCGGCGTGATCCTGATGATCCCGCTGGCCCGACCGATGATCCGGCGGCTGCAGCGGCACTTCGGCGGCGCGGATCTGGACGAGGCACGTCCCCGCCACCTCGACGACAGCAGCGCCCGGGTCCCGGAGCTGGCCCTGCAGTCACTCACCATGGAGGTCGACCGCGCCGGCGAACTGGCCTACCGCATGGCGCGCGACGCCCTCGCCGAGACCCCGCCGTCCGAATCGGGCCTGCGTCAGCGGCTCGATGTCGTCGAACGACTGGTGGAGGCCATCGGCGAGTTCGCCAACCGCGCCGGGCGGGTGTCGATGGCGGACGCCACGGCCGAAGGCATCGCCGAGGCGGTGCGGGTCGCCCGCTACCATCAGGACATCGCCGCGCGCGCCGCCGAGATCGCCGAACTGCGCCGTAACGCCAGCGACGACTCCACTGCGGAGATGACCGCGCGTCGCCGTGCCTGGCAGGGCCGCGTGATCCGCGCCCTGGACTGGGCCCGCCTGGAGGCCGACGAGGAGACGGCCGGCACACCCGCGGAGGAGGTGTCCCGCGCGGTGGAGGACGTTGAAGCCGCCTATCAGGAACTCAAGGCGGCGCTGCTGCGCGAGGGCACCTTCGGCGCACTGTCGATGGCGGAGATGGACCGCCAGCTGCGCATCATCAGCCTCGCCCGCCGCCTGGCCGGCCAGGCGGCCCGGGCGCACGAGCGCGGGACCGCCCTGCACGCCCTCGCCGGCAACGGCCCGGGCTGAGGCGTGCCGGCGCAATGTACGCGCCCGCGGCCGGGGCGATACACTGAGGCATGGACGCCGCAACCCTCGAACAGGCCCTGGAACAGGGCCGCGCCCGCGAGCAGCAGTTCGCGGACCTGACCTCCCACCGCCTGCTGGAGAGTGTGGATGGCTTTCCGCGCGGCAGCGTGGTGCTGCCCGACGGGCGCGTGCTGCCCGGCTACCCGTCCATCGCCCGCATCCAGTCGCTGGCCGCCGGCCTGCCGCGCCAGTTCGACGGCCCGTTCCGGGCCGAGGAGAAGATCGACGGCTTCAACGTGCGCATCCTGCGCGAGGGCGACGCGATCTACGCGTTCTCGCGGGGCGGATTCGTGTGCCCGTTCGCCACCGACCGGGTACCGGATTTCGTCGACCCGCAGGTGTTCGAGGAGGACCCGGAGCTGATCCTGTGCGCCGAGATCGCCGGGCCCGACACCCCGTACATGGAGGGCACCAGCGCCCAGGTGGAGGACGACATCGGGCTGTTCGTATTCGACATGATGCGCCGCGATCACGCGGGCTTCCTGCCGCATGCCGACAAGCAGCGCCGGATCGAACGCCATGGCCTGCCGCAGCCGGCGCAGCACGGTGTGTTCCACCCCGACGAGCTCGAGGCCCTGCGCCATCGGATCCTGGAACTGGACGCGCGCGGCGTGGAGGGGCTGGTGCTCAAGGCCGAGGACAACGGCGTGCGCGCCAAGTTCGTGACCGGCCGTTCCTGCATCAACGACATCCGTGTCTGCAGCGGGCAGCTGCTGGACCTGCCCGCGGAATACTTCACCCACCGACTGATGCGGCTTGCGGTCTTCCTGACCGAGCACGGACGTACCGGCGACCCGGAGATCGAGCGCGCCCTCGGGCGCGCTTTCCTCGAAGGCATGGACGACGCGGTCGCCTCCAGCGAGCAGACCGGCCATGTCGGCCAGCACTATCGCTGCCGCTTCCGCGAGCGCGCCAACGCCCTGCGGTTCATCGAGCACATGCGCACCACTGGCGGACGCCATGTACGCGTCGACCCCGCCAGCCCGCAGCCCGAGACGGGCGAGCGGGAAGGCTACTGGCGGGTGGACCTGGAGCGCCGCTTCGACCGCATGACCGGCACCCTGGCCTCGGCCCTGCGCGGCGACTCGCAGTTCGACTGAATCAGTCGCGGGTGTAGGTGCCCACCAGCCGGTTCATGCCGATCACGTGCGGTTCGGCGCGTTCCAGGAACTGCTCCATGGTCAGCCCGGGCGGGGCCTGCAGATCGGCATCCAGGGCCATGACCCAGAAGAAATAGTGATGCACCCCATGACCGCCCGGCGGCATCGGCCCGCCGTAGCCGTTGCGGTCAAAGTCCGTGTGCCCGTTGGTCCCCAGCGAGGTCCCGGCTTCCAGCTCGGTCACATCGGGCGGCAGGTTGTACAGCACCCAGTGCACGAAACCGTAGGACCCGGGCTTGATCAGCGGGGCATCGGGATCGTGGCAGAGGATTGCGAACCCGCGGGTGCCCTCGGGGGCGCCGCGCCACGCCAGCGGCGGGGAGACATCCTCGCCCTCGCCGGTGTAGCGCGCCGGGATCTTCCCGCGCGACTCGAACTCCGGGCTGGTGAGCTGCATGTCGGACAGCGCAAAACCCATAAGGACCTCCTGGCACGTTGGTGTGGCCTGTAGCCACCTCACCGTAGCGACCCTGCCGGCCGGATGCCAGGGGGCCGGGGCGAAAGCTGTGTCCATTTGCAGCGCCGGCCGGGCTGCCTGATCATACCGGCGTGATGATCCGCTGGCTGCGCAATCCGTTCCGTCGCAGGAATCCGCTGGACACTGCCGCGCGCGCGGTGGACCGGGGGCGCGCCGGCGTGGAAACCGTTCTGGGCCTGCCGCACCGCCTGGCGGTGCCGCTGCTGCAGCGACATTTCGGCGATGCGGCGGTGCCCTCCAGCGAGGGCTTTCGCGAACACGGCCGCGACGGTTCCTGGACGCTTCCCGCGCCCGCCCCGGAGTTCTCCGTGCGGCTGGATGCCGACTCCGAGGGACGCCTGATCCACGGCCGCATCACCGGATCCGGCCCGTACGCCGGGCTGATCGTGTTCAGCGACTGGAGCCCGGACCACCCCGCCGCGGTCTGGCAGATCCGCGTCGAGGAACCGGCCGGAGAACAGGCCACTGCGCTGCAGGATTACCTGCTTAAGGGGTCCTGAACGAGATTTGCGTCACATCTTCTGGCGTGCAATGATTCAACCTGCCTGTTCTTCTGGGTATTGACCCGACCGCATTCTACGGACAGATCATGCCAGACACCCGGACCATCGTCCGCTTTGCCGGGCTCAACGACCGCGTCGACCGCGAACCGGCACTGCGCACCCTCGAACGGGCCCTGTCGATCCACGCGGATCCGTCGCCCCACGGCGGGCCGCCTCGGGCGCGCGCCGAGGAAATCCTGTGTGACCCCGGCGCGCAAATCGCGTCCTTTGCTGACCCCGCAGAGGCAAAACACCTGGTCCAGCGACTGGAACGCAACGGCATCCACTGCGATATGGCTACCGCGGAAGACAGCACGGACGGCGAGGACGAAGCCACGCCGTTGTTCGGTAGCGATGCCGGCTTCCGGGAAATGCGCCAGTGTCCGCACTGCGGCGAACGCCAGGAAGCCGCGCGACAGACCTGCATCGCCTGCGGGCACGTGATGGACGATACCCGACCCCGGCCGGCACCACGCCGGCGCGCACCCGCCGCGGAATCACCCGCAGTACCAGCCGGAAGACCCGACGCCGACACGACGCACGAAGGGCCCGGCTACCACACGCGGCCTATCTTGCCAGGACGAGTTTCACTGGTCTTGCTGACCGTCGCCCTGGTCGGCGGAGGCTACAGCCTCTGGGGCCCGGAACTCGCTCCCCCGGACGAAGACCCCGAGACCCCCTCATCCATCATTTCTCCGGAGATGGCGGAGTCGGAGTCGGCCGGACCGACCTATGATCCGGAAGCCGGGGTGAACCCCTACGCCGAGCGCCTCGAAGAACTCGGGGTCGATACCGAACAGATGCAGGAGACCGTCGGAGCAAGCGACGCCGTCCCGCAGCTGGACCGAACCATGGAGATGGAAGAGCATGAGTGAAGCCCTCGCGGAACAGCAGAAAACCGATGACCGGCAGCGCGTCTTCGCCGCGGACCGGCTGGAACTGCCCGAGGGCATCATCCGCGAGCTGATGGAGCTGGATCCCATCGCGGATCCGGACTGGAAGAAACGCCTGGAGGCCAACCTTCGTCAGCTCGGTGAAAACGAGCGAAAATACGCGTTTCATCAATACCTGGAACCCAAGGGGATCCGCTACAACGCCAAACTGAAACAGCTGGAGTACGAACCGCCGCTGACCTTCGAGCAGGCCTTCAACAATACCTCCAGCCCGGAACTGCGGGATATTGGCGCCCGCCTGAAACAGGCTCAGGAGGATATCGACAGCGCCGAGACGCCCGAGGCCTTCGCCGACCACCTGGAAGGTTCGCTGTCCCTGCTGGACGAATTCGATACCGGCGACGACCTGGCCCTGCAGAAACAGAAAAAGGCCCTGCGCGACGCCTACCTGTTCCGGTTGGTCGAGCTGACGCGCCGGGCATCGTTCACCGTGGGCCGCAACTATCGCGGGATCAGTGCTGCCAACGTGAAGCGCTACACCATCGAGGTGTTCCTGAAGCACCAGCTGCTCGGCTATCGGTTCCGGACCCTTCCGGTCACCACGCTGGAAGAAGACCCGCACCCCTTCATCCGGGACGTCGTCGCTCCGGAGGCGCGTACGCGTCAGTGCGACATCGTACGGACAGCCACCACCATCTACCTGATCGCTCCCACGGAGGGCGACCATCTCAACCCGTTCTCGGTACGCCGCTTCCTGCGCGAGGAAGTCACGGGCGACCGCTTCGTCCACTTCAACGCGGCGGTCATACCGGCGAAGCACGAGAGCCTGGACAAGGAAAATGTCCAGAAAGTCGTGCAATTCACCCTGACCCGGATGGTCACGCTGCAACGCAAGCTGAGCGGCAACATCGTCGCGGCGGTGGAGGAGTTGTGGAAGGCCCAGCACGACTATCTGGCCCCGATGCTGCGCGAACCCATCGACCCGGGCACCTCGTCACTGGACCACGCCATCACGCGGCGGGTGATGCACTTCGAGAAGGCGGTAGCAAACGAGATTCTCCGGGAGATGGACCGACTGCTTCGCGAGGAGGCCAGCACGCCGGACGATTTCGACTACCTGTACATGAGCCTGCGGCGCCTGCTGATCGAACTGGCGGGCGAGGTCCGGGACTTCGGCATGGATTCGGCGGCCCGCTGGAGCCGCAAGACCGACGAGCTGGATCTCCGCGTGATCTCCATGCTGCGCCTGCTGGAGAAAATGCGCACGCATATTTTTTCGGTCGATGCCGGTGCCGACGACGCGGAGGGACGCAAGGAGCTGGAGGAATTCCAGAGCGAGTTGAACAAACTTCTCAAACAGGCCGAAGACCAGGAACTGGCCCTGCGCGAACGCCTGCAGGAGGCCCAGGCCCGGGAAGAACGTTCGCGCCGCTTCTATCAGCACTGGATGGAGACCAT
Source organism: Thioalkalivibrio sp. ALE23 (assembly GCF_000378545.1). Classification (NCBI taxonomy): domain Bacteria; kingdom Pseudomonadati; phylum Pseudomonadota; class Gammaproteobacteria; order Chromatiales; family Ectothiorhodospiraceae; genus Thioalkalivibrio; species Thioalkalivibrio sp. ALE23. The sequence continues at coordinate 129,774 of NZ_KB900031.1, forward strand.
GCTACGGGGCTTTCGCAAGCCGGAAACCGCCGAAGAAGTTCAGGAGCGAATCCGCAAGAACCGTTTTGACTGCTATATCGAGGCGATCCGTCTGCAGAAGCGCAACCGGCGCTACTCCGTCTACCTCGAGTTCGAGGAACTGACCCCCATCAAGGAGGGCGTCCGGCACTACGCCATCCCCCGCGGACGTCAGGGAGTGAGCCAGCTGCCAGCGATCCTGCGCATGTCCGAAGACATGGAGACGTTCAGCATAACCGCAGTCAAGAACGCCCTGACCCTTGGCTAGTTCCAACAGGATCGCCCCCAGAACGGTATCGCTCGTCCTCGGCAGCGGCGGCGCTCGCGGTCTCGCCGAGATCGGGGTCATCCGCTGGCTGGAAGACCATGCAAACTACGAGATCCGGACGATTGCCGGCTCCTCCATGGGGGCGGTGGTCGGCGGCATCTATGCGGCCGGGCAGCTGGACACCTACGAGGAATGGGTGTGCACCCTGCGGCGCCAGGACGTCTGGCGACTGCTGGATTTCTCGTTCTCCGGGGCCGGTTTGTTCCGCGGCGAACGCCTGGTCGAGAAGCTCCGCGAGATGCTGGGCGATACCGACATCCGCAATCTGCCCATCCGCTTTACCGCGGTGGCCACGGACATCGAACGCGAGCGCGAGGTGTGGCTCAACGAGGGGGCGCTGTTCGACGCCATTCGCGCGTCCATCGCCATCCCCACGGTATTCACCCCGGTGCGCCTGAACGGGCGGCTGCTGGTGGACGGCGGCCTGCTCAACCCGGTCCCCATCGCTCCGACCCTGTACGACGACAGCGACGTCACCATCGCGGTCAGTCTCAACGGACGGGTGGACGAGCGTCTGGGTCCGAAACGCAGTTCGCCCGGAGACCATCAGGGGGATTCCGCCGCCACTCGCCTGCGCGACGGCCTGCGCAGCGCGCGCGACGTGCTGCCCGACCGCATCGGCTCCTGGCTGCAGGACTGGCAGGGGCGTCTGGGCCTGGACGAGGCGGACCCGCAGCTGAGCCGGGAACAGGAGGCGCGGGCGCTGGGAATGATCGACATGGTCTCGCATTCCATCGAGGCCATGCAGGGCAGCATCGCGCGTTTCCGCGTGGCCGCCTACAACCCCGAACACCTGATCGAGGTGCCCGTGAATGCCTGCGGGGTGTTCGACTTCCACCGCGCGCGGGAGATGATCGACCTGGGTTACGAGCTGGCCGAGCGGCGTTTCGCGCTGGAGCGCTGACGCCGGCCGGCCTCAGGTGCGCGGCAGCGTGACCCCGCGCTGGCCCTGGTACTTGCCCCCGCGGTCCTTGTACGACGTCTCGCACTCCTCGTCCGACTGCAGGAACAGCATCTGCGCCACGCCTTCATTGGCATACACCTTGGCCGGCAGCGGCGTGGTGTTGGAGAACTCCAGCGTCACGTGGCCCTCCCACTCGGGTTCCAGCGGGGTCACGTTGACGATGATGCCGCAGCGGGCATAGGTCGACTTGCCCAGGCAGATGGTCAGCACGTCGCGCGGGATGCGGAAGTACTCCACCGTGTGCGCGAGCGCGAAGGAATTGGGCGGGATGATGCAGACGTCGGCATGCACGTCGACGAAGCTGCCCTCGTCGAAACCCTTGGGATCGACGATGCTCGAGTTGATGTTGGTGAAGATCTTGAAGTGATCCGAACAACGCACGTCGTAGCCGTAGCTGGACGTACCGTAGGAGACGATGCGCTCGTCGTCGCGATAACGGATCTGGCCGGGCTCGAAGGGATCGATCATCCCCTCGGCCTCGGCCATGCGACGGATCCAGCGGTCGGACTTGATGGTCATCCCTGATCGCCCGCCGTCATCAGTTGTTCTGGATGACGATGTTGGGGAACTTGCTGCTGTAGTCCCGCGCCTGTTCCGCCAGCCGGGCGCCGGTGCGCCGCGCGATCTCGCGGTAGATCTCGGTGATGCGACCATCGGGGTCGGCGATCACGGTCGGTTCGCCGCCATCGGCCTGCTCGCGGATGCGGATGTCCAGCGGCAGCGCGCCCAGCAGGTCCACGCCGTATTCCTCCGACATGTTCTCCGCGCCGCCCTGGCCGAAGATGTACTCCTCGTTACCGCATTTCGAACAGATGTGGATGCTCATGTTCTCGATGATCCCGAGCACCGGCACCTCGACCTTCTCGAACATTTGCAGGCCCTTGCGCGCGTCCAGCAGGGCGATGTCCTGCGGCGTGGTCACGATCACCGAGCCGGAGACCGGGATCTTCTGCGACAGCGTCAGCTGAATGTCGCCGGTGCCCGGCGGCAGGTCGATGACCAGGTAGTCCAGGTCCTTCCAGTTGGTCTCGTTGATCAGCTGTTCCAGCGCCTGGGTCACCATCGGCCCGCGCCAGATCATCGGCGTGTCCTCGTCGATCAGGAAGCCGATGGACATCGCCTGCACGCCGTGGCGCTCCAGCGGTTCCATGTGCTTGCCGTCCTTCGACTCCGGCTTGTCCTTGATCCCCAGCATGCGCGGCTGGGAGGGGCCATAAATGTCGGCGTCGAGGATGCCGACACGCGCACCCTCGGCCGCCATGCCCAGGGCCAGGTTGACCGCGGTGGTGGACTTGCCCACCCCGCCCTTGCCCGAGGCCACGGCGATGATGTTCTTGATCCCGGACATCGGCTTGAGGCTCTTCTGCACCGCGTGGGTCAGGACCTTGCAGCCGACATTCACCTCGACCGCCGCGTCCCCGGCGACGCCGCGCACCGCCTGCTCCACCGCGGCTTGCAGTTCGTCGTGGTAGCCGGAAGCGGCATAACCCAGCTCGATGTCCACCGCGACCCGCGAGCCGTCGATGCGGATATCCTTCACCTGGTTGGCGGACACCAGGTCGGTTTCGAGGTACTTGTCCTGCACCTGCTTCAGGGCGGATTCGATCTGCTCGCGCGAGAGTTCAGCCATGGTTGCCCGGTTTCCGTTGATTGGGAGTGTGATCGCGCGATTCTACTGCCCGCAGACCGGGACGCCAATGACTGCACGCCACGGCCGACTTTCGGCGTCCCCGGATCCGGGCCGAGAGGAGGCCTGTCAAGGCCCCAGCCCGACAGATTGTCCGATTTGTGCACATCCGCGGCGATCGGCCACCCCGGCGGGACAGGATAGCGAAAACAGCCGGAAAGACACTCGACAAAACTTTTTCAAGTCCCTGTTTATGAATCGTTTTTAAAAAGTTGGTCGTTTTTTGACCAATCTGAGGCAAAGCCCCGTCTGACAAGGCTTGCGGACAAATGCCACGGGTTTTCCCACAGAGTTATCCACAGGTTCTGTGGACAGTCACGGGGCTTGACACCCGTCACCCGATAGCTCCGGCAATGTGACCCGGCCGACAGAACCCGCCCGCCGTGCATGCCGCGCCGTGCATCGCCCGGTCGAAGCCCGTAATGTGAAGACTTGCGCGACGCGTATCCAGCGGGAAGGGTCCGGACAAAATCATGCTCAAGGAAGTGGCGATCGGCGGTGCGGTCCTGGTGGTCGCGGGACTGGGGTATCACCAGTACGAAATCGGTCAGATCGAGCGCAGCCTCGACGAGTTCGCGGCGGAACTGCGCCCGCTGGGCGAGCTGGACTATTCCGGGGTGCGCATCGGCCTGAACGGCCACCTGCACGTCGACGGCGTGCGCTTCGACCCGCACGCCCTCCCCGGGCGGCTGCGGGCCGAGCGCATCAGCGTCGAGACGGACGGCATCCCGGAGCTTCTGCGCCTGCGCCGCACCCTGGAGCGCGACCGCCTGCCGCGAGCCCTCGGCGCCTCCGTGCACCAGCTGCGGGTCCCCGCGACATGGTCGCGCGCCAACGCGGATGCCCCCCTGGCCCGTTTTGTCACCCGCCTGGACACCGCCGGCTGCAGTGCCCTGGCGGACGCCGGGCCCGGGCAGGTGCTTGACCGTCTTGGCATGGCGCGGGCGCCCGTGGACCTCGCGCTGTCCTATCGCATTGAAGGCAGTGGCGAGCGGCTGGAGCTGCGCGGGGCATACCAGGCCGGCGCCCTCGGCGGCTTCCACGGCCGGGTGGAGTTCGAGCCCCGCGCCGGTTCGCGCGACCTGGAACGCTTCGTCCCGGCGCTGCTGGAAGCGCCCATGCGCGAGTTCGGCCTCGAATACCGCGATGCGGGCTATTACACCTCCCTGCAGGACTTCTGCCTCCGCGAATCCGGCCTGCAGGCGGAGTCCTGGCGCGAACACCACATGGGCGAATGGCTGCAGACATGGGCCGATGCCGGATTGCAGCCGGGGCCGGCCCTGACGCGCGGCTATCGCGAATTCGTCGCGCAGCCGGACTCGATCGAGCTGCAGGCGGGTCGCGTGCGCGATCCGCTGCGGCGGGCACGCGGTCTGGATTCGCCGATAGAACTCCTCGACCGCGTGGATCTGCGCCTCGCGATCAACGGCGAGCGCATCGGGCCCGTGGTCCTGCACGCCGGGGATTTCGTCGGCCTGCCCGACGCGACGGAGCCGGACACGGGGGGCGACTCTCCGGACATGGAGGCAGCGCGCGACCGCGAGCCCGAGCGCGCCACCGCATCCGCACCCGATTCCGGGACTGAAACCGCGCTCGCACCGGGCGCCCCGACGGGCGGAACCCTCGCCTGGGAAGCCCTGCCGGGGCATATCGACCGATACGCCATCGTGATTACCGAACGCGGGCACCGTCGCCCGGGCCGACTGCTGGAGGCGGGCGACGATCACCTGCGCCTGCGCCAGCGACTGCATGGCGGGTTCATCGTGATTCGGCTGCAGCGTGACGAAATCCGCGAGGTCCGTGCCGCCCGCTGACACACTGTATCCTGCGCGGTTTTGCACAGACCGGCACGCCCCGGGCAGAGTCGGCAGCCGGGCACGCATCACGGCCGGGGACGACACGCGGAAAAATTGCAAGTTTCTGTTTCGAAAGGATTTTATTCAGAGTGGTTAATATTTGCCCAATCTGATGCAAGCCACGCACTGACAAGGGTTTGGCTCGCCTGCCACGGTTTTTCCCACAGAGTTGTCCACAGGTTCTGTGGACAACGGCCGGCTTGACCGGCACCGGGAAATGGATTAACCCGGCCTCCTCGTCCGTTCCGGCGGCTCGACATCCCGCCGGCCACACCGGACAATATCCGTTTCCGGATCACCCGCCGGCCGCACTGCCCGTGGCCGGACACCCGCGACCCGACACCACAGATCCCGAGGCCCATGACCGACACGCCGCGCAAGATCCTCGTCACCAGCGCCCTGCCGTATGCCAACGGGCCGATCCACCTGGGCCATCTGGTGGAGTACATCCAGACCGACATCTGGGTCCGTTTCCAGCGCGCCCGCGGCCACGAGGTGGTGTACGTCTGCGCGGACGATGCCCATGGCACGCCCATCATGCTCAAGGCGCGCGCCGAGGGCATCGAACCCGAGACCCTGATCGAGCGCGTCCGCGAGGAGCACGAGGCGGATTTCGCCGAGTTCCACATCGGCTTCGACCACTACCATTCCACGCATTCGGCAGAGAACCGCGAACTGGCCGGCGAGATCTACCGCGCCCTGCGCGACGCCGGGCACATCGAGACCCGCACCATCGACCAGGCCTATGACCCCGAGGCCGGGATGTTCCTGCCCGACCGCTTCGTGAAGGGCCGCTGCCCGAAATGCGGGGCCGAGGAGCAGTACGGCGACTCCTGCGAGGCCTGCGGCGCGACCTACAGCCCGATGGAGCTGCAGGAACCGGTGTCGGCCATCAGTGGCGTCGCGCCCGAGTCGCGCGAGTCGGAACACTACTTCTTCCGCCTGGCCGACTTCGAGGCCTTCCTGCGCGAATGGACGGGCTCCGGACGCCTGCAGGGCGCGATCCGCAACAAGCTGGAGGAATGGTTCGAGGCCGGGCTGAGCGACTGGGACATCTCCCGCGACGAGCCCTACTTCGGCTTCGAGATCCCCGAGGCGCCGGGCAAGTACTTCTACGTGTGGCTGGATGCGCCCATCGGCTACATGGCGAGCTTTCGCGCCTGGGCGCGCGAACACGGCGAGGACTTCGACGCCTGGTGGCGGCCGGATTCCGATGCCGAGCTGTACCATTTCATCGGCAAGGACATCGCCTACTTCCATACCCTGTTCTGGCCGGCCATGCTGCACGGTGCGGGCTATCGCACGCCCTCGGCGGTGTTCTGCCACGGCTTCCTGACCGTCAACGGCGCGAAGATGTCGAAGTCGCGCGGGACCTTCATCCGCGCCCGCGACTACCTCGACCATCTGAACCCCGAGGCCCTGCGCTACTACCTCGCCGCCAAGCTGGGCGCCGGGGTCGACGACCTCGACCTCAATCTTGACGACTTCATCCAGCGGGTAAACTCCGACCTGGTCGGCAAGGTGGTCAACATCGCCAGCCGCTGCGCCGGCTTCATCACCAAGCGCTTCGACGGCCAGCTGGCCGCCGAACTGCCGCGCCCCGACCTGCACCAGGCATTCGTCGACGAGGGCGAGGCGATCGCCGCGGCCTACGAAAACCGCGAATTCGCCCAGGCCATGCGCCGCATCATGGCGCTGGCCGACCAGGCCAACCAGTACATCGACGAGGCCCGGCCCTGGGTGCTGGCGAAGGAGGCGGGGCGCGAGGCCGAGGTGCAGGCCATCAACACCCAGGGGCTGGACCTGTTCCGCATCCTGATCATCTATCTCGCACCGGTGCTGCCGAAGCTGGCGAACGAAGCGGCGGCCTTCCTGCGCGAGGACGACCTCTCCTGGGCGGCACGCACGCGCCCCCTGACCGGCGGCCGGATCGACCGCTTCAAGCCGCTGATGACGCGCATCGAGGGGAGCACGGTGGAAGGCCTGCTGGAGGCCTCGAAGGCGTCGCTGAGTGGCAGCGATGCCGAGGCGAACGGGGCGAGCGGGGATGCGAAACCCGACCCGGCGGTGGACCCGATCGCCGACACCATCGACTTCGACACCTTCGCCCGGGTCGACCTGCGGGTCGCCCGCATCGAGGTCGCGGAACACGTGGAGGGCGCGGACAAGCTGCTGCGCCTGGAACTCAACATCGGCAGCGAACGCCGCCAGGTCTTCGCCGGCATCAAGTCGGCCTATGCCCCCGAGGACCTGGTCGGCCGCCACACCGTGATGGTCGCCAACCTCGCCCCGCGCAAGATGCGTTTCGGCGTCTCCGAAGGGATGGTGCTGGCCGCCGGTCCCGGGGGCGAGGAGCTGTGGATCCTGAGCCCCGACGACGGGGCCCGGCCGGGCATGCGCATCAAGTAGTCGCGCCTGCCGCTGACGCCGATCATGGATTTGCATCCGGTGCTCGCGTAAGCTGACCGCCTTTTGCCAACAAGGGACGCATGGAAAACAGTCTCGAATTCAAGGCCCAGGTGAGCCTGCTCGCCGACGCCGGCGCGCGTCTCGCGGCCCGCGGCTGGCTGCCGGCCCGCGCTGGCCACTTTTCCGCGCGCCTGGACGACCGCCACATCGTGGTCTCCGCCCCCGGACGCCAGAAGGACATGCTCGACGAGAACGACTTCATCATCGTCGATCTCGACGGCAACCTGCTGTCGCCGGCCGAACGCACGCCCTCGCCGGAGACCTTCCTGCACATCATCATGTATCGCCGCGACAAGGATCTGGGTGCGGTCCTGCACACCCACTCGGCCAACGCGACGGTGCTCTCGCGCCAGCTCCCGGGCGGATTCCACCTGAGCGACTACGAGGTCCTGCGCGAGCTGCCGGTGGTGGAAAACCCCGCCGACGGCATCGACATCCCGGTGTTCGCCAACGACCCCAACGTGCAGCAACTGGCCGCGCAGGTGGACGCCCGCATGAGCCAGCAGCCGGACCTGGCGGGCTACCTGATCGCCGGCCACGGCCTGTACACCTGGAGCCACACGGTGGAGACCGCGATCCAGCGGGTCGAGGCCTTCGAATTCCTGTTCGAATGCGAGATCCTCGCGCGTCAGCTGCACCCATGAACACGCAGGCGATCCGCACCGAACCCGCGCATCCCGCGCCGCGCGCGGTGGTGCTCGCCTTCGAGGGCGTGCTGGCCCCGGTCGACGTGCTGCCGGCCACGCTGGAGCCCCGCGCCCGCGAGGAGCTGGGCCCGTTCCTGGAACAGCGCGCCGACGACCCGCTGGTGAAGCGCACCCTCGCCGACCTGCGGGCCTATGCCGGGCGCGAGCTGGACGAGGCCGAGCTGCGCGTGCGCATCGACACCTGGATGCGCGCAGGGCAGGACATCAGCCCGCTGCGCCAGCTGCAAGGCCTGATCTGGACGGAGGTGCTGGAACAGGGCGGCCTGCGCCCCGAGCTGGACGCGGATACGGTGGCGGCGCTGACGCGACTGGCACGGGCCGACATCGCGCTGTACAGCTTTGGCGCCACGCCGGTGACCACCCAGCGCGAGTGGCTGCGGCGTGGCCCGGACCGCAACTTCGAGGCCCGCCTGGCGGGTTTCTTCGACACCCGCCTGGGCGGACGCCGCGACGCCGGCAGCTTCGGGCGCCTGGTCGCCGAGACCGGGCTGCAGGCGGACGAGGTTCTCGTGCTGTCGCCGGACCGCCGGCAGCTGGATGCCGCGCGCCAGGGCTGGCTCCGGACCGCCCGCCCGGCGCCGGAGCCCGACGCCGGGCGGGCGGATCCGGACGGGGAGCCGCACCCTGCCCTGAGCCTGAACGCCCTGGCCGAACGCTGGGGAACCGCCGCCTGACCACCTGGCCATGACCGTGGCCGGGGCAGGGTTGAGGTGCCATCCACGGGGGTCGATACTATGTTGTTGACCCTGTTACTCGGAAATTGCGGGCAGGAGCCGACTTGGAATACGTCCTGATCCTCATCAGCACGATCCTGGTGAACAACTTTGTCCTGGTGAAATTCCTGGGGCTGTGTCCGTTCATGGGGGTCTCGCGCAAGGTCGAGACGGCCACCGGCATGGGCCTGGCCACGACCTTCGTGCTGACGCTGTCGGCGGTGGCCTCCTACGTCATCAACGAATTCGTCCTCGCCCCGCTGGACCTGGAATATCTGCGCACCATCGCGTTCATCCTGGTGATCGCGGCCGTGGTCCAGTTCACCGAGCTGGTGGTGCGCAAGACCTCGCCGCTGCTGTACAACGTGCTGGGGATCTTCCTGCCGCTGATCACCACCAACTGCGCGGTGCTGGGCGTGGCCCTGCTGAACGTGCAGGAGGCGCACAACTTCGTCGAGTCGGCGCTGTACGGCCTCGGCGCGGCGGTCGGCTTCTCGCTGGTGCTGATCCTGTTCTCGGCGATCCGCGAACGCATCGCGGTGGCCGATGTGCCGGTGGCGTTTCGCGGCAGTGCGATCGCGATGATCACCGCGGGCCTGATGTCGCTGGGCTTCATGGGCTTCTCCGGGCTGGTAACCACCTGACATGGACATCCTGATCGCCATACTCGCCATCACCGCGCTGGCCGCCCTGTTCGGCCTGGTGCTCGGCTATGCCGCGCAGCGCTTCCGCGTGGAGAGCAACCCGGTGGTGGACCAGATCGACGCGCTGCTGCCGCAGACCCAGTGCGGGCAGTGCTCCTACCCCGGCTGCCGCCCCTACGCCGAGGCCATCGCCGCCGGCGAGGCCGACATCAACCGCTGCCCGCCCGGGGGACAGGCCACGGTGGAGGCCCTGGCCGATCTGCTCGACCGCGACCCCAAGGCACTGGAAGAGGAAGAACAGGAAAAGAGCGTCGCGGTCATCGACGAGAACCTGTGCATCGGCTGCACCCTGTGCATCCAGGCCTGCCCGGTGGATGCGATCGTCGGCGCGGCCAAGCAGATGCACACCGTTATCGAGGAAGAATGCACCGGCTGCGAGCTGTGCATCGAACCCTGCCCCGTGGACTGCATCGACATGGTGCCGGTGGAGACCGACATCAGCGAATGGGGCTGGTCGGAACCCGAACCCTCGCCCATCGAACGGCCGCGTGACGAACCGCGGGCCTCCGCCTGATACCGCAACCATGCAGCTGCACCGTTTTCATGGCGGCCTGAAACTGGCCGACAACACGGAAGCGAGCACCGCCGAGCCGGTGCTGACCACGGGCGTACCCGAACGCCTCACGGTCCCGCTGTGCCAGCACATCGGCGATCCCACCGAGCCCTGCGTGCAGGTCGGCGACCGCGTGACCAAGGGCCAGCGCATCGGCCAGGCCGCCGGCTACATCGCCGCACACGTGCACGCCCCCACCTCGGGCGTGGTGGAAGACATCGGCGAGTACCCGGTCCCGCACCCCTCGGGCCTGTCCGCCCCCTGCGTGGTGATCCGCGCGGACGGCCGCGACGAATGGGGCGACACCCGCATGGAGCCATGGCTGGACTGGGACACCCGCGACAGCCGCCGGCTGCGCGAGCGCATCCGCGAGGCGGGCGTGGTGGGCCTGGGCGGGGCGGCGTTCCCCACCGCGGTCAAGCTCAACCCGCGTGCCGGCCAGAACATCCACACCCTGATCGTCAACGGCGCCGAGTGCGAACCCTGGATCAGCGCCGACGACATGCTGATGCGCACCGCGCCCGAGGCGGTCTTCGAGGGCATCCGCATCGTCGCCCACCTGCTGGGCGTGGAGCGCATCCTGTTCGCAGTGGAAGACAGCATGCCGGAGGCCATGCGCGCCCTCACCGAGAATGCGCCGGCGGAACTGGCCGACCGCCTCGAGCTGGTCTCCATTCCCGCCGTCTATCCCACCGGGGGGGAGCGCCAGCTGATCCAGGTCCTGACCGGCCGCGAAGTTCCCAGCGGCGGGCTGCCCGCCGACCTGGGCATGGTCTGTCACAACCCGGGGACCTTCCGCGCGATCTGCGACGCGGTGATCCAGGGCCGGCCGCTGGTCTCGCGCATGGTCACCGTCACCGGCCCCGGGGTGCACAGGCCGCGCAACGTCAACGCCCTGATCGGCACGCCGTTCGCCGACCTGGTCGCGGCCACCGGCGGCTACGACGCCGAGGTCGACCGCCTGGTGATGGGCGGGCCGATGATGGGTTTCGCGGTGCACGACGACGCGCTGCCGGTGATCAAGGGCACCAACTGCCTGCTGGCCACACGCCCGCAGGACACGCCCTCCCCGGGCCCGCGCATGCCCTGCATCCGCTGCGGCGAATGCGCGGCGGTGTGCCCCGCCCGGCTGCTGCCACAGCAGCTGTACTGGCAGGCGAAGGCCAAGGACTTCGACGCCATCCAGGACTACGGCCTGTTCGACTGCATCGAATGCGGCTGCTGCGCGCATGTCTGCCCCAGCAATATCCCGCTGGTGCAGTACTACCGCTACGCCAAGCACGAGATCTGGACCCGCGAGAAGGAGCGCCAGAAGTCGGACGTGGCGCGCGAGCGTTACGAGTTCCGTCAGGCCCGGCTGGAACGCGAGGAACGCGAAAAGGCCGAGAAACTGGCGAAGAAAAAGGCCGCGGTGAAGAACAAGGAAGGCCAGGACGACGACAAGCAGGCGGCCATCCAGGCCGCGCTGGAACGCTCGCGCGCACGCAAGGCGGCGCGCAAGGGCCAGGCGGACGCCAACGATTCTTCCGACGGTTCCACCGGGGATGCTCCCGAGGGCCACTCCGGGAACCACTCCGACACCCCCGGCGAGCCCGGCCGCTCCGAAGACACGGGTCCGGCGGACACCACGAACGCCACGGATGACAGTCAGGAGCACGGACGCTGATGCGCTTTCGCACCGAATCCTCACCGCACATCATCCCGCGCCACTCGGTCGGCGGGGTGATGCAGCAGGTCCTGCTGGCCCTGATCCCCGGCACCCTCGCCATGACCTGGTTCTTCGGCTGGGGCGTGCTGATCAACGTCGCCCTGGCGGTGGGCTTCGCGGTGGCGCTGGAGGCGGCCATGGTCGCGCTGCGCCGGCGCCCGGTGGGGCCCACCCTGGCCGACAACTCGGCGATCGTGACCGGCTGGCTGTTCGCCCTGGCCATCCCGCCGCTGGCGCCGTTCTGGGTCACCCTGATCGGCATCGCCTTCGCCATCGTGGTCGCCAAGCACCTGTACGGCGGACTGGGCTACAACCCGTTCAACCCGGCGATGGTCGGCTATGTGGTGGTGCTGGTCTCGTTCCCGCGCGAGATGGCGCTGTGGCCGGCCCCGGACACCCTGCCGCAGATGCCGCTGGGGCTCTGGCAGAGCGTGCAGACGGTACTCACCGGCAGCCTGCCGGCCGGCATGGACTGGGATACGGTCTCCCGCGCCACGCCGCTGGACGCCCTGCGCGAGGGACTGGTGTCCGGGCGCACGGTCTCCGAGGTGACCGCCAGCCCGGTGTTCGGCAGCTTCACCGAGACCGGCTGGGAATGGATCGGCAATTTCTTCCTGCTGGGCGGGCTGTACCTGCTGTTCCGCCGCGTGATCCGCTGGGAGATCCCGCTGGCGGTGATCCTCGGCGTGGCCATCCCCGCCGGGTTCTTCTGGATCCTGGATCCCGATGCCCATGCCTCGCCGGCGTTCCACGTGTTCAGTGGCGCGGTGATCCTGGGGGCGTTCTTCATCGCCACCGATCCGGTCTCGGCGGCCACCACCAAGCTGGGGCGCATCCTCTACGGCGCCGGCATCGGCCTGCTGATCTACGTGATCCGCACCTGGGGCGGCTACCCCGACGCGGTGGCCTTCGCGGTGCTGCTGATGAACATGGTCGCACCCACCCTGGACCACTTCACCCGGCCGCGCATCTACGGCCATTCGCGCGGTAACGGGCCACCCCCGGGGGCCGGGCCGTGACCGGGCTCAAGCCGCGCGACATCGCGATCACCACCGCGCTGCTGGCCGCCTTCGCCGGGGCCGGTACCGGTCTGGTCGCGCTGGTGCAGAGCGGGACCGAGGCGCGCATCGAGGCCAACCGGATGGAGGTCAATCGCCAGCGCATCGCCGACCTGCTGGGCGAGCTGGACTACGTGAACGAGCCGGTGACCGACACCACGCCCCTGAGTCACGAAGACCTCGGGGGCGCAAACCTGCCGGCCTGGTTCGCGCGCGACGCCGACGATAACGTGATCGGCGTGGTGGTCTCGGCGATTGCGCCGGATGGCTACAGCGGCGATATCCACCTGCTGGTGGGCATCGACCGCGAGGGCGAACTGCTGGGCGTGCGGGTCTCGGAACACCGCGAGACGCCGGGCCTGGGCGATGCCATCGAGGCCGGGCGCTCGGACTGGATCCACGACTTCGAGGGCCGCCGCCTGGGGGATCCGCCGGCCGACGAATGGACGGTGCGCCGCGACGGCGGCGCCTTCGACCAGTTCACCGGCGCCACCATCACCCCGCGCGCGGTGGTGCATGCGGTGCGCCGGTCCCTGGAGTACTTTGAAGCCCATCGCGAGGAACTGCTGGCGACCGAACCCGGCGAGGGAGCGGCCGTGACCGAACCGCTCACGCCCGACGATGATCAGGAGACAACGCCATGAGCACGCCCGCCGACATCATCCGTGACGGTCTGTGGCACAACAATCCGGGCCTGGTGCAGCTGCTGGGGCTGTGCCCGCTGCTGGCGATCTCCGGCACGGTGGTCAACGCCGTGGGGCTGGGCATCGCCACCACCCTGACCCTGCTGCTCTCCAACGTGATCGTGTCGCTGATCCGCGAACACGTGCGCTCGGAGATCCGCATCCCGGTCTACGTGCTGATCATCGCCTCCATCGTGACCGCGATCGAACTGGCCATGAACGCCTGGTTCCACGGCCTGTTCCTGATCCTCGGGATCTTCATCCCGCTGATCGTGACCAACTGCGCGATCATCGGCCGCGCCGAGGCCTTCGCCTCGCGCAACTCGGTCCCGCGCGCCGCGCTGGACGGGCTGATGATGGGGCTGGGCTTCACCGGCGTGCTGATCGCGCTGGGCGCGCTGCGCGAGCTGCTGGGTCAGGGCACGCTGTTCGCCGATTTTCACCTGCTGCTGGGCGAATGGGGGCATGCCCTGCGGATCGAGTTCTTCCCCGAGGAACACGGCTTCCTGCTGGCGCTGCTGCCACCTGGGGCCTTCCTCGCCATGGGCCTGCTGATCGCGGTCAAGAACTGGATCGATGCGGCCATGGAGAGCGGCCCCGAACCCGCCGAAGACGCCGCGGCGGAACCCGGTCCTTCCGCCGGCTAGGGCCGGGTCGGCTCCTGCGCCGGATCGGCCAGAGGCTGGCCTCCTACGGGCCGCACCCTGCCCCCCGGTGGGAGGCCGGCCCTCCGGCCGATTGTGCGTCCGGGCAATCCCCTGCGCCGGGTCGGCTCCTGCGCCGGATCGGCCAGAGGCTGGCCTCCTACGGGCCGCACCCTGCCACCGGCAGGACACCGGCCCTCCGGCCGATGGTGCGTCCGGACAATCCCCCGCGCCGGATCGGCTCCTGCGCCGGATCGGCCAGAGGCTGGCCTCCTACGGGCCGCACCCAGCCCCCGGTAGGAGGCCGGCCCTCCGGCCGATTTCACGGCCGGGCGTGGTCGAACCAGCGGCACAGGGTGGCGACGTCCACCACGTCGCCGGGCAGCTCGGCCCCGGCCAGTGACCGCGCCGGGGCGCCCGGTTCGCCAAAGCCGTCCAGTACCGCCAGCGCTCCGCTGAAATACTGATCACGGGTGTAATCGTTGGTGGTGACCACCACCTCCAGCCCGGCATCACGGGCCGAGCGCACGCCGTTGTCCGAATCCTCCAGCGCCAGCGCCTCCGCGGCCGTCAGGCCCATCTCCGCCAGCGCATGAGTGTAGATGTCCGGGGCCGGCTTCTTCGCCGGCACGATGTCGCCGGCGGCGATCACCTCGAAGCGCCCCGGCCCCTCCTCGCCCAGGGTCGCGCGCAGCAGCGCGGTCACGTTCGCCGGCGTGGTGGTGGTCGCGATCGCCAGGCGCAGACCGGCCGCGGCGGCCTCGTCCAGCAGGCGCTCCACCCCCGGGCGCAGCGGGATCGCGCCGCCCTCCAGCAGCGCCACGTAGTGGCGGGTCTTGGCCTCGTGCAGGGTCCGGATGCGGTCATCGATGCCCGATTCCTCCAGCACTCGGGGGTGGTCTTCCGTCAGGTACTGGCGGATGCGTTCCTTGCCGCCGGTCACCCGCAGCAGCTCGCCATAGCGCTCCACGCTCCATTCCCAGTCCAGTCCGGCCTCGGCAAAGGCCCGGTTGAAGGCCACCCGGTGGCCGTCGCGCTCGGTGTCGGCCAGGGTGCCGTCGACATCGAAGATCAAAGCCTGCAGGGATGCCATGAAATAACCGCCTCCGCACGTGAATCAGAACATGTTAATGGGATGAAACGATGGCACATCACTTGCTCGTGCCCCCCTTCTCTGGTACTAAGTGCGCCTTCATTTCGAGCCGGAGAACACCCAGCATGGCTGAAGACGCCAACGCCAAGCCGTCCACGAAACACATGGTCGCCGGAGGCATCGCGCCCTACGAGCCGAAGCCGGACGAAGAGTACATGAATCCGGACCAGCTCGAGCATTTCCGCCAGCTTCTGGAGGCCTGGCGCGAAGAGCTCGCGCAGGAAGTAGATCGCACGGTGGGCCACATGCGCCAGGACGCGGCCAACTTCGCCGATCCGGCGGACCGCGCCACCCAGGAAGAAGAGTTCGGCCTCGAACTGCGCGAACGCGATCGCGAACGCAAGCTGAGCAAGAAGATCGACGAGGCCCTGCGCTCGATCGAGAGCGGCGATTACGGCTACTGCGAGGCCTGCGGCGTGGAGATCGGCATCCGTCGGCTGGAGGCCCGCCCCACGGCTACGCTGTGCATCGACTGCAAGCAGCTGGCCGAGATCAAGGAAAAGCAGATGGCGTGACGGGTCCCGGTGCGACCCGCACCGGGTCGCACCCCCGTCCCCCTGCCCGCCCGGCATGTCATCCGCGCCCGACCGCCCGTACGTCGGCCGCTTCGCGCCCACGCCCTCGGGCCCCCTGCATGCCGGTTCCGTACTCGCCGCCGTGATCTCCTGGCTGGACGCCCGCGCGGTCGGCGGGCGCTGGCACCTGCGCATCGATGACATCGACCTCCCGCGCGTCCGGGCCGGTGCCGAGGATGCGATCCTCGCCACCCTCGATGTCCTCGGCCTGGGCTGGGACGGCCCGCTCACCCGCCAGTCGAACCGGGACGAGGCCTACGCCGCGGCCGTCGACCGGCTGCTGCAATCCGGTCACGCCTTTGCCTGCGCCTGCACCCGGCGCGAGATCCGGGCCGCCGGGATCTGCGGCTGGGAAGGCCCGGTCTATCCGGGCACCTGCCGCCCGGGACTGCCCCCGGGACGCGAGGGGCGCTCGGTGCGTGCCCGCGCCGTAACCCGTCGCTGGACCGTGGAGGACCGCTTCCAGGGCACCCTGTGCCTGGATCTGGAGGCCCTGGGCGGCGATTTCGTGATCCGCCGTGCCGGCGGGCTGCATGCCTATCAGCTGGCGACCGTGATCGACGATCACGAACTGGGCGTGACCGACGTGGTGCGCGGCATCGACCTTCTCGGGTCCACCGCACGCCAGCTGCAGCTGTATGCGGCGCTGGGGCTGGCCCCGCCGGAGCATGCCCACCACCCGGTGCTGGTGGGCGGCGACGGCGACAAGCTCTCCAAGCATACCGGCGCCGCCGGGGTGCATGGCGATGCGGCCCGCCGGGTGCTGGCGCGGACCCTGGAGGTCATCGAGCTGACGCCCTCGGATCCGCTGTGTCCCGATGCCCCGGAGGTCCAGCTGCAGGAGGCCCTGAACCACCTCGCACGGCGCCCGCTGGCCCGGCGGCTGCCGCCCGCCAGCCACCTGCCCTGGCCCGACGGAGAAGCCTGACATGGACACCTCGCACGGCGTCCTGGTCACGTTGCTGGGCGTGCTGCTGTTCCTCGGCCCGCCGGTGCTGTGGCTGGCCGGAGCCGCGCCGGCCTGGTGGTGGCCGTTCGCGATCTGGGCCGGATTCATCGCGGTAGTGGCACTGGCCACCGGGCGGCGGCGTGACCCTTAGCCTGGGCCTGATCTATGCGGTGGGCGTGGCCTACCTGGCGATCCTGTTCGGGATCGCCTTTGTCGCCGACCGCAGCACCCGGGTCGGCCGGCTGGCCGCCAGTCCGTGGGTGTTCAGCCTGTCGCTGGGGGTGTACGCGACCTCCTGGACGTTCTACGGCAACATCGGCTTTCTCGCCGAGCAAGGCTATCTTTACCTGACCATCTATCTCGGTGTGACCCTGGCCTTTGCCGCTACCCCGTGGCTTTTGCGGCCGCTGCTGCGCCTGACCCGCGAGCAGCAGCTCACCTCGCTGGCAGACCTGTTCGCCTTCCGCTACCGCAGCCGCCTGACCGGGCCGACGGTCGCGCTGTTCATGCTTGCGGGGGTGCTCCCCTACATCGCGCTGCAGATCAAGGCCGTGACCGAGTCGGCGGCGGTGCTGACCGCCGAGACCCCGCCGCATCTGCTGGCGCTGGCGTTCTCGCTCACCATCGCCGCGTTCGCGATCCTGTTCGGAGCCCGCCACATCGCCCCGCGCGAGAAGCACGCCGGGCTGGTGCTGGCGATCGCCTTCGAGTCGGTGATCAAACTGATCGCGATCCTGGTCATCGCCGCGGTCGCGCTGTTCGCGGTGTTCGGCGGGCCGGCCGGTCTGAACGCATGGCTGGACGCCAACCCCGGGGCCACCGAGGCACTCTACGCCCCGGTGCGCGAAGGCGGCTGGTTCGCGATGATGGTGCTGGCCTTCGCCGCCGCGTTCCTGCTGCCGCGCCAGTTCCACATGCTGTTCACCGAAAACATCGATCCGCGCGCCCTGAACCGTGCGGCGTGGGCGTTCCCGGCCTTCCTGCTGCTGCTGAACCTGCCGATGCCGGTGCTCTACTGGGCCGGGGAGGCGGCCGGGCTCGCGATCGACCCCAACTACTACGCCATCGGCATCGCGGGGTGGCTGGACTCGGCCACGCTGGCGCTGCTGGTGTTCATCGGCGGGGTCTCGGCGGCCAGCGCGATGATGATCGTGACCACCCTGGCCCTGGCGCACATGGGCACCAATTACCTCACCCCCGTCGGTCGGCTGCAGGAAGACGACGCGCCCGGCAGCAACCTGTACCGCCGCCTGCTGTGGGCCCGCCGCACCTGGGTGGTACTGATCATCGGTCTGGGTTACGCCTTCTACGGCGTGCTGCAGGTGGTCGAGGGGCTGGCCGAACTGGGCCTGATCTCGTTCGCGGCCGTGGCCCAGCTGCTGCCGGGGCTGGCCGGGCTGCTGTTCTGGAACCGCGCCACCCGCTTCGGCTTCCTCGCCGGCCTCGGTGCCGGCATCCTCGCCTGGCTGTTCACCCTGGTCCTGCCACTGCTGGACACCGCCGGCATCCTGCCCGGGCTGCCGGACCCGCGGGACTGGCTGCAGGCCGGCCATCTCGATCCCTGGACGTTCGCCCTGACCCTCAGCCTGGGGCTCAACGCGCTGCTGTTCGTGGCGGTATCCCTGCTGACCCGGCCCAATGCGGAGGAGCGCGAGGCCGGCCGTGCCTGTTGCCCGGGCGACGCCGCCGCCGGCACCGCCGGCGGGCTGCCGCTGGCCGGTGACGTGGGCGAGATGGAGTCCGCGCTGGGGGCGACCCTGGGTCCGGGACCGGCGCGCCACGAGGTTCAGCGGGCGCTGGACGAACTGGGCCTGCCGCGCCACACCCGTTCGCGCAGTGACCTGCGGCGCCTGCGCGAACGCATCGAGCGCAACCTTTCCGGGCTGCTGGGCCCGGTGCTGGCACGCATGATCGTCGACCAGCACCTGCGCCTGGACGCCGCCGGTCGCCACACCCTGGGCGAGAGCCTGCGGCGGGTGGAGGAACAACTGGAGACGCGCGCCCTGCCGCTGTCCGGGCTGGCCGCCGAACTGGATGCCCTGCGCCGTTTTCACCGCCAGATCCTGCACGAACTGCCGCTGGGCGTGGCCAGCCTGACCGCCAGCGGCGAGATCACCGGCTGGAACCAGGCCCTCGGTCAGCTCACCGGCATCCCGCCGGACACCGCCACCGGGCAGCCGCTGGACAGCCTGCCGCGGCCCTGGCGGGGGCTGCTGACGGCGTTCATCGAGAGTCCCGACCCGCAGTGGTACAAACTGCACCTGGAACTGGAGGACGGCGGGCGCCGCCTGAACCTGCACAAGTCCGACCTGCTGGATTCGGACGGGCGGCGCGAGGGCCGCATCATCCTGATCGAGGATGTCACCGACCGCGCCCAGCTGGAGGCGGAGATCGCCCACAGCGACCGCCTGGCCTCCATCGGCCGTTTCGCCGCCGGGGTCGCGCACGAGATCGGCAATCCGCTGACCGGCATCGCCTCGCTCGCGCAGACCCTGCCGCTGGAGGACGACCCCGACGAGATCCGTGCGATCGCCGACGACGTACTGGCGCAGACCCGACGCATCAACGACATCGTGCAGTCGCTGATCACCTTTGCCCATGCCGAGGAACCGGCCGGCAGCCGGTTCGAAGACCTCGACCCCGGGGAACTGATCCACGAGGCCATCCGCCTGACCCGGCTGGCCGGCCGCAAGGACCTGCACTTCGTCACCTTCGGGCTCGACACCCCCGGGCTGCAGGTCCGCGGGGCCCGCGGGCCTCTGCTGCAGGTCTTCATCAACCTGCTGACCAACGCCGAACAGGCCTCACCCGGGGGGGCCACGGTGCGCGTGGGCGCGGAACGCCGCGACGGCCGCAT
Source organism: Thioalkalivibrio sp. ALE23 (assembly GCF_000378545.1). Taxonomy (NCBI): domain Bacteria; kingdom Pseudomonadati; phylum Pseudomonadota; class Gammaproteobacteria; order Chromatiales; family Ectothiorhodospiraceae; genus Thioalkalivibrio; species Thioalkalivibrio sp. ALE23. The sequence continues at coordinate 149,400 of NZ_KB900031.1, forward strand.
CCGGGTCGCGGTGGAGGACGAAGGCGCGGGCATCGAGCCCGACAGCCTCGACCGGCTGTTCGAGCCGTTCTTCACCACCAAGCCCACCGGCCAGGGCACCGGCCTGGGCCTGCCGGTGGCCTACTCCATCGTGCAGGATCACGGTGGTACCCTGACCGCGACCAACCGCCCCGAGGGCGGCGCCCGCTTTCTGCTCACGCTCCCCGGAGGAGATCCGTCATGACGCGCATCCTGCTGGTGGACGACGAGGCCCCGATCCGACGCGCGGTGAGCCGCTATCTGGTCCACCACGGCCTGACGGTGGACACCGCGGAGGATCTCGCCCGGGCGCGCGGGCAGCTGGCGCGCGGCGAGCCGGACCTGCTGCTGGCCGACCTGCGCCTGCCCGACGGCGAAGGCACGCAGCTGCTGGGCGAGACCCGCGCGCCGGTGGTGATCATGACCAGCTACGCCTCGGTGCCATCGGCGGTGGAGGCGATGAAAAACGGCGCCGCGGACTACATCGCCAAGCCGTTCGACCACGACGCCCTGCTACTGACGCTGCGGGCCACCCTGCGCCGACGCGCCGGCGCGCAGCCCGATGCGGACGCGGAGCGGGACACGAGCAGCGACGATCTGGGCCTCAAGGGCGACAGCCCCGGTATCCACCACTTGCGCGAACAGATCCGCCGCATCGGACAGACCGAATCCACCGTGCTGTTGCGCGGGGAATCCGGCACCGGCAAGGAACTGGCCGCGCGGGCACTGCACCGTCTGGGGCCGCGGGCCGACGGTCCCTTCGTCGCGGTCAACTGCGCCACCATCCCCGAGGGCCTGGTGGAGGCGGAGCTGTTCGGCCACGCCCGGGGGGCCTACACCGGGGCCGTACAGGCCCGCACCGGCCTGATCGCGAGTGCCCACGGCGGCACGCTGTTCCTCGACGAGATCGGCGAACTCGCCCCGGCCGCCCAGGCCCGCCTCCTGCGCTTTCTGCAGGATGGCGAGATTCGGCCGGTGGGATCCAGCGAGGCCCGGCAGGTGGATGTCCGGCTGCTGGCCGCTACCCATCGTGACCTCGAGCGCATGATCGCCGACGGCGGCTTCCGCGCCGATCTGTATTACCGCCTGCGGGTGCTGGAACTGGCGATCCCGCCCCTGCGCGAACGACCGGAGGACATCGAAGTCCTGGCCCGGCATTTCCTGGCCGAACGCAGTTCCGCCGGCGGCCCGGCGGAGCTGACACCGGCGGCCCTGGAACTCCTGCGCCGCCATGACTGGCCCGGCAACGTCCGTGAGCTGGCCAACGCGCTGGAGCGCGGCGCGGTGCTGGCCCCGGAAGCACGTATCGAGCCCGCGCACCTCGGCCTCGATGCCAGCGCGCCAGCCGCCAGCGGCCCCTCAGCCCCGGAGCCCCCGGCGAGCACCAGCCTCAACGACTACTTCCGCCAGTTCGTGCTGGAGAATCAGACCCGCATGAACGAGACCGAACTCGCCCGTGCCCTGGGCATCAGCCGCAAAACCCTGTGGGAACGCCGCCAGCGCGAAAACCTGCCGCGCCCGTGAACGCCGTGACTGCCACGCCCGCCGAACGCCGGGTCTTCTTCGCCCTGTGGCCGGACCCGGCCACCCGCGATGCCCTGCATGCGCTGGCCCGGGAACTGCCGGGACCGGGGCGTCCGGTACCGCACGCCCACCTGCATCTGACCCTGGCGTTTGCCGGCACCGTGGGTGCGCCGGTCGCCGAGGCCCTGGCACAGGCCCTGGCGGCGCTCCCGGAACATGCCGTGGACCTGCACCTGGACCGCTACGGGCATTTCCCCGGTCCCCGCGTCAGCTGGATCGGACCGTCATCCACCCCGCCGGGGCTGGAAGCCCTTGCCAGCGCCGCAACCCGGGCCTGCCGCGCCGCCGGGGTCCGGCTCGAAGAGCGCCCGTTCCGCCCGCACGTAACCCTGCGCCGCCACGCGCCGACGCCGCCCGAAGTCGAGGCACCGCCCGTCCCCGTGGTCTGGCATGCGAATCATCTGGTGCTGATCGAATCCGGTCGTGACGGCCACCCCGGCCCCTATCGCCTGCTGGCGGAGCGTCACCTGCTATCCTCAAGTAACCTATCTGACGGAGGCGACCGATGACACTCGACCATTCCCCGATCTCCGGCCCGATCTCCGGCCTGTCCCGCGGTCTGGCGCTCCTGCTCCTGCTGGCCCTGGCGCTGCCCGCACTGGCGGACAAGCCGGACGATGCTCGCGCCATCGACGGCCTCGAGGAAGGACACATCCTCTGGGACGTGACCCTGGGCGATCCCGAACGCCTGATCGCGCGGCTGGACGTGATTCTCGAGACCCGCGAGGACATGCAGCGACAGGGCCTGGAACCGCACATGATCTTCGCCTTCCGTGGCGGGGCTGCCGGTCTGGTCGCGGACTCCACCGATCATCTCGACCTCGCCGACGCTGACGCGGTCGAACGCCTGCACGACCGTCTGCGGGATCTGCAGGGTCTCGACAACGTGCACATGGAGGCCTGCAGCATCGCCACCCGGCGCTTCGATCTCGGGCAACAGGACCTGCTGCCCGGCATCGAGCTGGTCGGCAACACCTTCCTGTCCATCATGGGCTACGAGCGGCAGGGGTACAGCACCATCCGCATCGACTGACACCACCCCGCCCAACCCTGTCTTTTCAGGGGGCATTCAGCGCCCCGGCCAACACTGGTATGATCCGAGTGGCCGGTGATCGGCACGGGGGGAAGGCCTTGGCGCAACTGGAGATCACGACGCTCGGGACCGAGCGGGTCAGCGTGGACGACCGCGAGATTCCGGCCCTGTCCGGGACCAAGGCCGGACTGCTCCTGATCTATCTGGTCGCCGAGAGCCCCCGCCGTGTCCCGCGCCGCGAACTGGCCGAACTCTTCTGGCCCGAACTCGATTCCAACAACGCCCGCGTCAATCTGCGTCAGGGCCTGTTCCAGATCCGCCGCCACCTGGGCGACACCCTCGCCGAAAACCTGCAGGCGGCGACCCGCGACGTCGGATTCCGGGTCGACGATCGCTGCCATGCCGATTTCCTCCGGGTCGCTGCCGAAGACACCTCTTTCGGACCCGCGTTCGTCGCTCCTGCCGAAGCCAGCCCGGAGGATGCCCTGAACCTTGCCGACCGCGAGCTGGCGCGCCTGGAACTGTACCAGGGGCATTTCCTCGCCACCGACGCGGTGGCCGAAGGCCTGCCCCGCCTGGAGGCCTGGGTACGACAGCAGCGCGACGTCCTGTGGTCGCATGCGCGCGCCGCGGTCGAGCGCCTCCACGAATATCTGCGGCGGGCGGGCGAACCGGAACGCGGGATCCGCGAGATGCGGCGGCTGCTGGACCTCGCCCCGGCGGACGAGCCCCTGAATGCGGTGTTTCTGCGGACCCTGCTGCTGGCCGGCCAGCCGGCACGTGCCGAAGAACACTATCGCCGCGTGGAACAGCTCCTGGAAGAAACCGACGGCCACGCCCCCGGGCCGGCGCTGGCCGAAATCCGCGAACAGCTCGAACGCGCGCGCGATGACGGCGTGCAGCGGACCGACCGCGCGCCGGCCCCCGCCACCGCCCTGCGCCAGGAGCGTCGCCGGCTGGTGCTCGTGGTCTGCGATCTGCGGGCACCCGAACACCTGGACATCGAAGAACAGTGGGAGCGGATTCGTACGGCGCTGGAAACGCTCGACGCCCTGTTGCTGGCGCATCACGGCCACGTGGTACGCGCCCCGGGCCAGGGCCTGCTGGCATATTTCGGCTATCCGGCCGGGCGCGAGGAGGCCATGATGGACGCGGTCAGGGCGGCCTGGCAGGCCCTGGGCACCGCGCCGTCCGGGGTCGAACTGCGTGCGGCGGTGGACATCGACACCGTGGTCACCGGCGACGACCCCGACATCCCCGACCCTGCCGGCCGTTTCACCGCGCGCGTCCAGGCCGTCGCCCGTTCCCTGCGCCCCGGCATCCTGTGGGTGTCGGCCGCGGTGCGGGAGAACCTCGAGGGTTTCTTCGAATTCCAGCCCTGGCGCGGACGCCCGGGCGGTTTCCGGGTCATCGAAGACCCGGGTCCGCGCGACCGCGTGGATGCACGCCCGGCGACCCGTCAGGCGCCGCTGGCCGGACGCGATGCGGAATTGCGCCGCCTGCGGGGCGAATGGGACCGGGCCCGTCGTGGCGGTTCCCGCTGGGTCCTGATCCAGGGCGAGGCGGGCATGGGCAAGAGCCGTCTGGCCCGCGGCCTGGCCGAACAGGTGGATGGTCACGGCGTGGTCCGGGCCCTCAAATGCCGCGAGGACACGGCCCGGCAGCTGCTGGCCCCGGTACGCCAGACGCTGGGACGATGGGCGGCCACACGCAACCGCCGGGCGGCGGCCGAACGCCTGCTCCGCAGGCTTCTGCAACGCCACGGCGAAGCCGCGGAAAAGGCCGCCACCATTGCCGGCTGGCTGACCTGTCCCACGACCCCGGACCATGAGCTGTTCCGCTCCGGGAACGTCGACCGCGACCACCTGCTCGACGCCCTCGTGGATCTGACCCTGACCGGCGTGCGCGGCCGGGCCCTGCTGCTGATCGTGGATGACCTGCACTGGATGGACTCTGCGACGTCGGAATTCCTGCGGCGACTGCACCACCGTGGCCGCGATGCCGCCCTGATGGTGGTCCTCACCACGCGCATGAGCTATCGCAGCGAATGGCGCGACGTGGAGATGGAATCCATCGTTCTGCAGGGGCTGGACAATGCGGCGGCCGGGCATCTGGTGGCCGCGCTGGACCCCGGCCAGGCTCTGCCACGCACGGTACGCGACGAACTGGTCGCGCGGGGCGAAGGCGTACCGCTGTTCCTCGAAGAGCTGACCCGCTTCGCGCTCGAACACGGGCACCCGGGCACTCCCGGCGATGAACTGCCCCCCGGCCTGAACAACCTCCTGATCGCGCGCATGGAGCAGCTAGGGCCGGCGCGCGAACTGGCACGTGCGGCGGCGGTCATCGGGCGCGATTTCAGCGTCAACATCCTGGCCCGGCTGCTCGAACGCTCCACCGAGCACGTCCGCCAGCAACTGGGACTGCTGATGCGCAAGGGGTTCGTCGAACCGGCCGGTGTCTCCGAGGGGAACCTGTTCCGCTTCCGTCATGCGCTGTACCGGGAAAGCGCGCTGGAGGCCATGCTGCGTTCCGAGCGCTCGCGGCTGCACGACCGACTCGCGGATCTGCTGCAGGAAGAGGCGGAACGTCCGTACGGGGCCCCGGCGGGTGGCCGGGTCGCAGTGCACCTGCACCAGGCCGGTCGTTACCGCGAAGCGGTGACCCACTGGCTGCAGGCCGGCGAGCAGGCCTTTGCCCGCGGCATGCTGCCGGAAGCGGCGCAGCACTTTCAGGATGCCCTCGACTGCCTCCAGAACGACCTCGCCGACAGCGCCTCTCTCAACGAGGCCGACACCCTGCGGGCCCTCAGCGGGCTGGGGTCGGCCAGTCTGGCGCTGATGGGATACGGCTCGCGCACGGTCCACGGCCTGTTCGAACGCGCGGCGGAGCTGTCGCGGCCCGAGCGCGACCCGGTGGAGCATTTCCGCGTACTGTGGGGACTGTGGCACGGAGCCGGATCCTGTCAGGGCTTCGACGAAGCCGCCCGCCTGGCGCACGAGGCGGAGGTGGTGGCGGAGCGCTCGGGCGATCGCCTGCTGCGGATCGCCGCCGGTTACGTCCAGGGCAACACCTGCTTCTGGACCGGGCACTTCCGCCAGGCCATGGACCACCAGACAAGGACGCTGGAGCTCTACCAGCCGCGTGATCACCCGCGTCTGATCGCCCGCCACACCGAGAACCCCGCCATTCTGTCACGCGCCTTTTTCGCCTGGACGCTGCTCTTTTCCGGCAACCACGAACGTGCCTGGGTGGAGATGGACCGGGCCTGCCAGCACGCCGACCAGCTCGATCACCGGCCCACCCAGGCCTTCGTCTACAGTTTCCGCTCCGCCCTGGGCTTCTTCGCCGACCGCCCGCACGAAACACTGGCGGCCTCGCGCAAGGCCCACGACATCGCCGAGGCCTACGACTACCCGCTGTGGCGCACCGGGGCCGTCGCGGTATCCGCCTGGGCGCGCACCCGACTGGGCGATGACCAGGCCGTGGACATCATCCGCGAACAGGTGGAGATCATGCGCAGCGTGATGGACGGCGTCAGCACCCTGTTCCGGCTGTTCCTCCTGGACGCGATTCGGCGCGGGGCCCCCGATCCGCAGGAATGTCTGGCGATCGCCGACGCGGCCCTGGACAACTCGCTGCAGCGCGGCGACCGCTGTTTTCAGCCGACCATCCGGCTCCAGCGTGCCCGCAGCCTGCTGGAACTCGCGCACGGGGCAGATCCGGAGGGGTGGCAGGAACTGGAACGGGCACGCGCCGATGCGCGGGAACAGGGCAATCCCAACGTGGAGCGTCTGGTGCTGCTCGAGGTCGAACGGCATGCCCGCGACCCCGACTGGCGGCAATGGGTGGCCCGCAGCCTGCGCCAGGTCGACCAGTGCATCATCGGCAACCCGGGTGCCGAGGCCCTCAGCCACGACCTGCCGCGCGAGGCCTGATCCGCGCGGGTCACACCAGGTTGCGCAGCCAGCCGCGCAGCATGTAGCGGATCAGGGCCAGCAGCAGAACCGCCACCACCGAGAACAGCACATGCGGGAGCGACATCCCGAGGATGGCGAACGCGATCGCGTTGCCGGCCGCCGGCGGATGGGCGGTGTCGGTGATCAGCATCAGCAGGCTGGCGCTCGCCAGTGCGGCCCCGGCGGCCATCGCGAGGGCGGCATCACCGTTGCCGAAGACGCCCGCGGCGTACGGTACCGACCACAGCCACCCCACTGCGATGCAGAGGACGTGTCCGCCGATCAGCCGGCGGGCGGTGGCGGTCGGATAATGCGGCATCGCGAAGGTAATGAACGCGCTGGAACCAATGGCCGCCACCACGACCACCTCGGTGACCATACCCAGTCCCGCCACCAGCCCCGCGATCACCAGAAATGCCACACCCACCTGCTGCAGGTAATGCTGCGGATGCCGGAAAAACTGACGGTCTATGAAGTAGAATTTCACGCTGCGGTTTCCGGGGGAGTGGCGGAAGCCGAAGTTTAGGCAAACACCCAACGGGGGTACACCTCCGGATTTTCTGGACGGCCACGCCGGTCCGGTCCATTATTCTTCCAAAGGGGGAATGGCGGGAAGTCCTGCCGGGCACGCGGATCGCGCGCGTGGCCGGTGGTCACCCCGCGGGGAAGGCGCCATGACGCACAGCAACGAGCAAGCCCGGGACGACCTGCTGGAACGCGTGCGCCGGCTCAACGAGATCGGGATTGCACTGTCGGCCGAACGCGACAAGCCGCAGCTGCTGGAACAGATCCTGAATCACGCCCGGGCCCTGACCGGTGCCGACGCCGGCTCCGTTTATCTGCTGGATTCCGACCGCCAGGAGCTCGAATTCGCCCTGGTGCAGAACGACACCCTGGGCCTGCACCTTGGCGGCACCGGCGAGCCGGTCGACGGCCAGCTGCCGGCGGTACCGCTTTATCGCGAGGACGCCAGTCCCAATGACCAGGCGGTGGTCGTCTGGTCCGTGCTCAACGACCGCACGGCGAATATCGCCGATGCCTACCGCGAACAGGGCTTCGACTTCTCCGGCACCCGCGCCTTTGACCGGCGCACCGGCTACCACACCCGCTCGGTCCTGACCGTGCCCCTGCGCAACCACGAAGGCAACGTCATCGCGGCGCTGCAGCTGCTCAACAAGACCGTGGACGGCGAGATCCGGGCGTTCGACGAACAGGACCGGGACCTTGCCCGGTCACTCGCCTCGCAGGCCGCGGTGGCGCTCACCAACCAGCGCCTGATCGACGAGCTGCGCGAACTGTTCGACCACTTCGTCCAGGTCATTGCCACCGCCATCGACGCCAAATCGCCCTCCACCGGCGCCCACTGCCGCCGGGTCCCCGAGGCCACCCTGCTGCTGGCCGAGGCCGCCAGCGAATCCGGCGACCCCGCGGTCCGCGATTTCCGGTTCGGGCCCGACGACTACTACGAACTGCGCACCGCCGCCTGGCTGCACGACTGCGGCAAGGTCGTCACGCCGCATCACGTGATGGAAAAGTCGACCAAGCTGGAAGGTATCTTCGACCGCATCGACGGAATCGGCGACCGGGTCGAAATCCTCGCACGCGACCACGAGATCCGGCAGTTGCGCGAGGCCCTGGCCCGCCAGCCCGGCGGCAGCGAAGCCCTGCAGGAGGTGGATCGCGCCAGCGCCGAACGCCGCGAGGGCCTGAACCAGGACCTCGAATTCCTGCGCCGCTCCAACACCGGTGGCGAATTCATGACCGACGAGGACATCGCCCGTATCGAGGCCCTCGCCCATCGCCGCTGGACCGCGCTGGACGGCACGCAACGTCCATTGCTGGACACAAACGAGGTCCGCAATCTGTGCGTCCGGCGCGGCACGCTCAACGACGAGGAACGCGGCATCATGGAGGGCCACATGACCGTAGGCATGCAGATGCTAGAACAGCTCCCCTTCCCGCGTCACCTCCGGCGGGTCCCGGAGTACGCCCTGGGCCACCACGAACGCATGGACGGGCGAGGCTATCCGCGCGGACTCACGCGCGACCAGCTGTCGATCCCGGCACGCATAATGGGCATCGCCGATGTGTTCGAGGCGCTGACCGCCCCCGACCGGCCGTACAAGAAACCCATGCCCCTGTCCCAGGCACTGACCATCATGGGACGCATGGTCGAGGACGGCCATCTCGACCCCGACCTGTTCCGGGTGTTCGTCGACGAGGGCGTGTATCGGCGCTACGCCGAACAGCAGCTCGACCCGCGCCAGATTGACGAGATCGACACCGACCGCCTCCCCGGGATCCGGCGTCCCTGAACCCCGCGCACGGAGATCGCGCCATGTCCGTCCCGACTACCCGTCCCCCTCGAATCCGTCGGCACTGGAGGCATCTGCCGGTCCTCGTCCTGATCGCCGCGTTCGGCCTGGCTGTCTCGTCTGCTTCGGCCCGGGAGGACAGCCCCGTTGAACGGCTGGAACAGCTGAACGAGGCCGGCAACCACGCCGACGCCTTCACCCTCGGCCAGGAGCAGTTCGAGGCCCATGCCGGCGATCCGGACTTCGACCTGGCGTTCGGCATCGCCGCACTGGAAAGCGGCGAACCCGACCATGCCCTGCTGGCCTTCGAGCGTGTGCTGATGCACGACCCCGGGGCCCCGCTGCCACGCCTGGAGCTGGCCCGGGCGCATTTCGCCATGGGCAGCACGATCGCCGCCCGCCGCCATTTCAGCCGCGTCCTGGAACGCGACCCGCCACCGCCCTCGACGGTGATCCGTCGCATCGAATGGTTCCTGACGGCGATCGAGGAGCGCGAGGCCGGGCGTCCCGCGCCGGTCCGCGATGCCGTCACCCGCTGGCACCTGGGCGCGCGCCTGGGACACGACAGCAACGTGGGCGCCCACACCGATGACGACGTGGCCCTGTTCGGCGTGCTGCCCCTGCAGCTGCCCGACCCCGAAAGCGACCGTTTCTTCGAGCTGTACGGCGGCTTCGCCCACCAACGCCAGACGAGCGACCGCCGGGGCTGGTTCCTGCAGGGCGGCCTGGAAGGACGCGGGTATCATTCCGAACGCGACTTCGACCGCTACACCGCCCGGCTGCGCGGCGGGCCGGTACTGCTCGGAGACGGCTGGCGCCTGACCCTGCCCCTGGAACTGCGTCACACCCGCCGCGACGACGATGTCCGCAACACCCGGGCCACGGCCGGCGCCGAATGGACCCTGCGCCCGGGTCGGCCGCTGGAGTACACCCTGTTCGGGCAGGTCAGCCGGGTCCAGCACAAGCCCGGCAACGCCCGCGACGTGGACGGGGGCGCGGTCGGTGCCCGTGTCAGCTGGCGCCCGGACCCCCGGCTGCGCGTGTTCGGCGGGACGCTGGCGGGCGAAGAACGCCCTCGCCGCTCGCGCGGTGAGCACTTCGGACGCCGCTATGCGGGACTGCAGGCGGGGGCGGGCTGGGCCGTCGACGAACATCACCGGATCGACCTGCGTCTGGACCATCTCGTCAGCCGTCACCGCGAAGACGACCCCGCGTTCCTCGACCGGCGCCGCGATCGGCTGAACCGGGCCCGACTGGGCTGGGCCTGGGATCCCGCTCCTGACTGGCGGCTGGAACTGAGCGTGGAACACGCCGACAACGATTCCAGCCTCGATCTCTATTCTTACCGCCGCACGCAGGTCACCGCCGGCGTGCGCCGCGAATGGTGACCAGCATGAACCCGTCCCGATTCCGTATTCCGTTCGCGCAGGCCATCCCGGCCATGCTGGCCGCCATCCTCCTCCTGGCCGGCCCGCCGGTGGCCGGCGCAGCCGAACGCGAGGACGCCGGGCGCGTGCTGGTGGCCACCACCGGCGTGACCGCCGAGTACTGCGACCAGGACCCGCGCGACCTGGCGCGGCGGTCCGAAGTCTACGTGCACGACACCGTGCAGACACCGGAGGGCGGGCGTGCCCAGCTGCGCATGATCGACGGGGAGATCCTGTCCCTGAGCGAATCCAGCGAACTCTACATCGATACCCTGGAACACGCCCCCGAAGCCGGTCCCGACGCCGCTGACCGCAGCATCAAACGCCTGCTGCAGGGCGGCCTGCGCACCATCACCGGCGCGGTCGCCGGGGATGGCTACCGGGTCGAGACCCGCGCCGGCACCATCGGCATCCGCGGAACGTCCTTCGACGCCTTCACCCGCGGTGACGACCTGTACGTGCGTGTTCGCCGCGGGGCGCTGTACGTGGAGAACCCGCACGGGCGCGTCGAGATCACCGCGGGCACCGCGCGCGATGCCGCCTACATCCGCGACCCGGATTCGGCCCCGCAGGCCCTGCAAGGCGACGAACTCCCGGATTTCTTCTTCGATGCCTTCGAGGGCGACGTGGACCGGGCCATGGCCGACGACCCCGAACCGACCGCCACCACGGACCCGGGCGCGGCCCCGGGCCCGTCGGAAGACCGCTGGGGCGAAGCCGGCCGCCCGGTGGCGCGCACCGCGGACGACGGCTTCGGCGAGACCGCCCTGCTGGAACACGACCGCGACATCTTCACCGACGCGGGACTCTTCGCTGTCCCGGATGAAGACAGCGACGCTCAGGGTTTCCTGGTTGGCCAGATCGGCACTGATTTCTACGCCGGCAGTTTCCTGGATTCGCCGGTGACCCTGGGCGATGACCGGGAATGGCTGGAGTCCGATCAGGGCGAGGCATTCCTCGACCCGGATACGACCATCGAGAGCTTCGAGGTCGACAGTGGCGGCACCGGTACTACCGGGACCACGGAGATCGGCGATGCATCGATTTCCTGGGGCCGATGGTCGGATACCGACGTACAGCAACTCAACGATGCCCCCTACAATCTGGGTCCCGCCAGCTTCGCATGGATTACGGCCACCGAGATCATCCACGCACAATCCGACCTGCCCGGCACCGGCACCGCAACCTATTCGGATGTGGGCATCGAGCAGACCGGTCCCTCCTTCGTGATCGATGCGGGGTTCCTGGACGTGGATTTCGGCGCCGCGACGATTGACGCCACCCTGGAGTTCGGGGGTGGCGAACTGCTGCAAACGGTCGGGGGTCCGGTCGACATCGCGGAGTTCCACGGCGACGGGATTCCGCTCGAGTTTGGTACCAACGTCCAGGGCAGCCTGGGGGGCCGCTTCGTCGGCTCCGACGCGGAGGGCGCCATCGCCGGTTTCGAGCTCCGTCAGGACGGGACACTCTTTTTGAACACCGGCGTAATCGCCTTCGAACAGGACTAGTGAGCCCCGCCCGCTCCCGCCGGTTCGCGACGGCCCTCGGGGGCCTCCTGGTCGCGCTGCTGGCCCTGCCGCAGGTGACCGGGATCCCGGGGGTGACCCCGGCGCTGGACCGGGTCGAACGGCTGGTCTATGACCTGCGCATGCAGGCGCATCCGCCCGCCCGCGAGGCCACCGAGGCGGAGGTCCCGATCGTGATCGTCGACATCGACGAGGCCTCGCTGGAACGCGAGGGCCAGTGGCCCTGGCCGCGCCGGCGCATTGCCGAGCTGGTCGAACGCCTCGACGCGGCGGGGGCCGGGGTCATCGCACTCGATATCCTGTTCGCCGAGGCCGAGCGCAATCCGGTCGAGGCCGTCCGTGAACACCTGCCGGAGGACGCCGCGCTGCAGGCCCGGCTGGACCGGCTGGCGCCGGAACTCGATGGTGACCACCGGCTCGCGCGGGTCCTGGAGGACCGCGAGGTGGTCCTGGGCTATGTCTTCCACGCGCGGGAGCGCTCGCGTTCGGGTGCCCTCCCCGAGCCGTTGCCGCTGGCAGAACCACTTGCGGTGGAGACGCTGGCCCTGCCTCCGGCCAGTGGCTACAGCGCGCCGCTGCCGGTGCTGCGCGAAACGGCCGCGACGGCCGGGTTCTTCAGCCTGATCCCCGACGCCGACGGCACCCTGCGCCGCGCCCCGCTGCTGGCACGCATCGACGAAGAGCTGTACGGCTCGCTGGCCACGGAGACGGTGCGCCAGTTCCTGTTCCTGGAAGAGGCCCGCCTCACCACCGAGACCATCGACCGGCGCGAGCATCTGGAGGCGCTGCACCTCGACGACCATCTGACGGTACCGGTCGACGGCCGGGGCCGCATGCTGGTGCCGTATCGCGGCCCCGCCGGGAGCTTTCCGTATGTATCGGCCTGGCAGGTACTGGAAGACGATCCGGCAAAACACATCCCGCCCGGGGCGATCGTGCTGGTGGGGACCACGGCGCCGGGGCTGTTCGACCTGCGCGCGACCCCGATGGATGCGGTGTTCCCCGGAGTGGAGATCCACGCCAACCTGATCGCGGCGATGCTGGACGAGGCCTTCCTCACCGAACCGGCCTGGGCCCCGGGCGCCAACCTGACCATGCTGCTGGTGGCCGGCGGACTGCTGGCCCTGGTCCTGCCCCGTCTGGCGCCGCTGCGCCAGCTTGCGGCGTCCCTCGCCGCCGGCGGTGTGCTGCTCGCGTTCACCGCGTGGCTGTGGTCGGCGCATGGCCTGGTGCTGGACCTGGCGTCCCCGTTGCTGGCGGTGGTACTGATCGCGGTGTTCAATCTCGGCTGGGGCTTTCTGTTCGAGGCGCGCACCCGGCACCGGCTGAAGGCGATGTTCGGGCAGTACGTGCCGCCCGCGCTGGTGGAGCAGATGAGCGAGCATCCCGAGGCCTTCGATTTCGAGGGCCGCTCGCGCGAGCTGAGTATCCTGTTTTCCGACATCCGCGGCTTCACCGGTCTGTCGGAATCGCTGGAAGCCGACCAGCTCAAGCGGCTGCTGAACCGTTATTTCACCCCCATGACCCGGGTGATCTCCGAACACCGGGGTACCATCGACAAGTACGTGGGCGACATGGTGATGGCGTTCTGGGGCGCACCCGTGGACGATCGCGAGCACGCCACCCACGCGGTGGAGGCGGCCCTGGCAATGCAGGCGGAGACCGCGCGCCTGCGCGAGGCCTTCGTCGCGCAGGGACTTCCGGCCATCCATGTCGGAGTCGGCATCAACAGCGGCGTAGTCAACGTGGGTGACATGGGTTCGGAGTACCGCCGCGCCTACACCGTCCTGGGCGATGCCGTGAACCTCGCCTCACGCCTGGAGGGCAGCAGCAAGTATTATGGAGTCGGGATCGTGGTCGGCGAGCGCACCCGGGAACTGACCGGCGAACGCTTCGTCTGGCGCGAGCTGGACCTTGTGCGGGTCAAGGGACGCGACCGGCCGGTACGGGTGTTCGAGCCGATCTGCCGGTCCTCGGAGCACACGCCCGAGCTGCAGGCCGAACTGGATTCGCTGGCGCAGGCCCTGGACGCATTCCGGTCAGCGGATCTGGATGCGGCGGAGACAGCCTTCCGGCGGCTGGCCGGGGCGTACCCCGGGGTCGGACTCTACCGGCTGTACCTCGACCGCATCGAGCACCTGCGGCGCGAGCCACCGGCCCCCGACTGGGATGGCAGCTGGAGCCGCGACAGCAAGTGACCGGGACACAGTCTACAGGCAGGCGCAGGAGAACAGCCCATGGCCGGGGATGAACGCCTCAACCGCTACGCGGCCCTGATCGACCGGATGCCGGGATTTCCGGCGTCGGTGCAGCGCATCCTCGATCTGACCGGCGACCCGGACAGCGAGCCACGCGAGCTGGTGGCGGCCCTGGAACGCGACCCGGTGATCACCGTGCGGATCCTCAAACTGGTCAATTCGCCATGGTTCGGCCTGGCGCGCCCGGTCAGCTCGGTGCGCCAGGCCCTGGTGATCGCCGGGTTCAACACCCTGCGCAATCTGGCGCTCAGCATCGCGGCGGTGGGCATGCTGCCGGCGCGCAACGATGCCGGCATGGACACCGGCCGCTTTCTCGAGCACTCGCTGGGCGTGGCCACCATCGCGCGCCTGCTGGCGCGGCGCCTGGGGGTGCCGGAGAGCGAGAACACCGACCATTTTGTCGCCGGCCTGCTGCATGATTTCGGCAAGATCGTGCTGATCCGACACGCCGGCGAGGATTACGCTCCGGTCCTCGCGGCCGCGGCCGCCGGTCCCGTACCGCTGCATCGGGAAGAGGCCCGGCGTCTGGAGGTGGATCATGCCGAACTGGGCGGTCTGCTGATCGAACACTGGGGCCTGCCCGCCACACTGGCCGGAGCGATCCGCTACCATCACGCGCCGGATCGCGACGGCGACTGGAGCCTGCTGCGCGACACGGTGTTCGCGGCCAACCAGATCGTGCGTCACCTGGACTTTGGCGATTCCGGCAATCCGGTGATCGAACCCCTCCCGCGACCGATTCGCGAGCGTTTCGGCGCCGATCTTGCGGAATTGACGGAAGCCCTGGACGACCCGGGCGCGGAGCTGGAAGCCACCCGTCTGTTCATGCAGAGCGAGGAGGACGGTCGATGAAATTCACCTTCTGGGGCGTGCGCGGTTCGATCCCCGTTCCCGGCCCGCAGACCGTGCGCTACGGCGGCAACACCACCTGCATCGAGGCGCGCGGCGCCGACGACGAGCTGATCATCCTCGACGCCGGTACCGGCATCTTCCAGCTGGCCCGGCAGCTGCAGGCGGACATGCCGCTGGAGGCCAGCATCTTCATCACCCACACCCACTGGGACCACATCCAGGGGCTGCCCTTCTTCATCCCGATCTTCGTCGCGGGCAACCGCATCCGGATCCACGGAGCAGCGGACCCGGTCAACCAGCGCGACATTCACGAGGTCCTCGCGCGGCAGATGGACTACGCGTTCTTCCCGGTGCGCGACAACGAACTGGCGGCCACCATGGAGTACGTCACCCTGCACGAAGGTCAGGCCACGCAGGTGGGCAGCGTGACCGTCACGCCCATGATCATGGGCCATCCGGTGCTCAATTTCGCCTATCGTCTGGAGTCCGGAGGGCGAACGCTGGTGTTCACCGGCGACCACGAATGGCCGTACAACATCCATCCCCCGGGCGAGGACGGCCATGCGGAATACGAAGCGATGGTGCAGGAGCGCCGGGCGGCGATCATCGATTTCTTCCGCGGCGCCGATGCCCTGATCATCGACACCGCCTACACGCCCGAGGAGTATCGACGCCGCACGGGCTGGGGCCACGGCACCTACGACACCAGCATCCGGGCCGCACGCGAGGCCGGGGTACGGCAGGTGTGGCTGACCCACCACGAACCGACGCGCGACGACGACGAACTCGAGCGCATTTTCGCCGAGGCCCTGGAACGCAACCCGCCGCCGGACCCCGCGGACGAACCGGCCATCCAGCTCGCCCGCGAAGGCGTCACGGTGACGCTTTAGACCGGCGGCGTGCCCACCGCCAGCCCGGTCTGCTGCGCCGCCAGCACGATCAGCATCAGGGCGAGGCCCGCATACAGCCCGGCCACCACGTCGTCCATCACGATCCCGGTGCCGTCGTGCCATTTCTCGTCGAAATAGCGCGCCGGCCAGGGCTTGAGGATGTCGAACAGGCGGAACAGGAAGAAACCCAGCGCGACCCAGACCAGCCCGGCGGTGTCACCCGCGAGGGTGATCCCGGGCGGGATGAAGGCCAGGGTCACCAGCATCCCCGCCCACTCGTCCCACACGATCCCGGAATGGTCGTGCACGCCCAGGCGCCGGGCGCTCTCCCCGCAGATTTGGAACCCGGCCATGGTCACGATCACGGTGATCGCCAGATAGGCCCACTCGGGGAAGTTCATGATCGCGAAATACAGCACCAGGGCGGCCAGCGAACCCGTAGTGCCCGGGGCCCAGCGCGACAGCCCGGAGCCGAAGCCGAAGGCCAGCAGATGGATGGGGTCGCCGAACACGGTGCGTGCCGACGGCATCGTCGTTTTCGTCATCCCTGGAACCATGCAGTCCGGCCCTCGTCTCGTTGTTCAGTCAGTCCGCGAAATGATCGTGCCCCGAACGCCCCGCGTCCAGAGGGGCGCCGGTGGCATCCACCACGCGGATGGCATCGCCGGTGGTGAACTCCCCGATCACGTGGAGCGCAACACCGGCGGCCTCCGCCAGCGGTGCCAGCTCCGCCTCCGGAGGCAACGCCAGCAGCAGTTCGTAGTCGTCGCCCCCGCCCAGGGCGCATTCCCGCGCCAGCGCCGCATCCGCCCCGGCGAGTGCCGGATCCAGCGGCACCGCCGGCCAGTCGACGCGGGCCCCGCAGCCGGAGGCGGCGCAGATATGCCCCAGGTCCGCGAGCAGTCCGTCCGACAGATCGATGGCCGCGTGCGCATGTCCGCGCAGGGCCAGCCCCGCCGCCAGCCGGGGCTGCGGCCAGAAGAGTCGCCGACAGACCGGGGCGCTGGCGTCCGGCGGCCCCGCCCCCTGCTCGCGGCGTCGGGTCTCGGCCTCCAGCCCGGCCGCGGCGCCCCCCAGCTCGCCGGTCACCACCAGCCGGTCCCCGGAGCGCGCCCCGTCGCGACGCAGCGCGCATCCCGCGGGCACCTGGCCGAGCACGGTGACCCCCGCGGAACATGGCCCGCGCACGGTGTCCCCCCCCACCAGCGGAGCGCGCGTTTCCCGCGCCAGCTGCAGGAATCCCTCGCTGAAGGGCCTCAGCCACGCATCTTCGGCCTGCGGAACCGCCAGCGACAGGAGCACGCCCAGCGGCTCCGCACCCATCGCCGCCAGGTCGCTGAGACTGGCGGCCAGGGCCTTGTGCCCCAGGCTCGCCGGGGGATGATCGGGAAAGAAATGCCGGCCCTCCACCACGGTGTCGGTACTGACGACCAGCTCATGGCCGGGCTCCGGGCGCAGCAATGCGGCGTCGTCCCCCACCCCGAGGACCACGCGCGCGTCCGCGACCGGATCCCCGGAGGGGCCGGCCGGCCGGAAATAGCGCCGGATCAGATCGAATTCGGACAGGGACGGGGACGCCATGCGCCGCGCACCGGATGGTGGAGTATCCGCCTCAGCGACGGATCTCGGCGCTGCGCAGCTCGGCGGCCAGGCGGTCCAGCACGCCGTTGACGTAGCGGTGGGACTGCTCGGCGCCGAAGCGCTTGGCCAGCTCCACCGCCTCGTTGATCACCACCCGATAGGGCAGCTCGATGCGCTCGGCCAGTTCCCACTGGCCGATCCACAGCAGTGCGTGTTCCACCGGGTCGAGCTGGTCGAGCTCGCGCCCCAGCCAGGGCTGCATGCGCGCGTCCAGTTCCTGTTGCGCCCGGGTCACGCCCATCAGGATCTCGCGGAAGTATTCCGGATCCGCCTTGGCGTGTTCGTCCTCCTCGCGGAACGCGAGCAGGATGTTCTTCGGATCGTCCCCGGTCAGCTGCCACGAGTAGAGCGCCTGCATCGCGCGGCGGCGCGCGACCGAGCGCGCGTGCCGCGCGCGCTGCTCGGGCGTGCTGCGCGGTCGCTGCTTGCGCCCGCCCTTGTCGGCGCGGGTCTGTTCGCGCGGGGGGCGGTCGGGAGAACCGGAGTTGCTGGATTCAGTCACGGCGTTCACGGCATCCCGCTCAGGCACCGGTACGCAGGCGCGGCATCAGGCTGACCATCTCGATGGCCCCCATGGCGGCATCCGCCCCCTTGTTGCCCGCCTTGGTCCCGGCGCGTTCGATGGCCTGTTCGATGGAATCGGTGGTCAGCACGCCGAAGCTGATCGGCAGGTCGGCCTCCATCTGTACCTGGGCCAGGCCCTTGGCGGCCTCGCCCGCCACATAGTCGAAATGCGGCGTGGACCCGCGGATCACGCAGCCGAGGGCGATGATGGCGTCGTAACGACCGGAGCCCGCCATGGTGCGGGCCGCCAGCGGCAGTTCGAAGGCCCCGGGGACCCGGGCGATGGTCATGTTGTCATCCGCCACGCCATGCCGGCGCAGGGTGTCCACCGCGCCTTCCAGCAGACGTTCCACCACCAGGCTGTTGAAGCGCGCCAGCAGCAGGCCGAAGCGGCGCCCGCCGGCGTCGGTAAACTTCCCTTCCAGGGTCTCGATCTCTTGCATGGGGTCTTCCCTTTTGCGTCGCGATGCGGCGATCGCGAAGGTCACAGCGAAAACGCACAGTGTAGCACTGTCGCGCCGCTGCCACCGACAGAAAAACCCGGCCGTCGGAGCGCGCAGCCCCCACGGCCGGGTCGGAAAACGGCTCCGGCCGGCGGCGGCGCCCGCGGATCATCACCGCGGACGCCGTCTGCCGTAGCTCAGGGGCTCAGCCCTGGGCATCCGGATCGCACAGGTGCTTCTTGTCCTCCGGCATGTTGTCCGGGCAGATGCCGCAGCCCTCGTTGCCGGGCAGCGCCCAGTCGATCTTCTTCGGATAGGGCAGATCCATCTCGTTCATGATCTTCACGAACTCTTCCTCGGGCTTGTCCTTGCCCAGACGCGGGTTGCGCATCTTTTCCTGCCCAATGGTCGTGATCTGGCGTTCCTCGTAGTCGTGCCCGGGGTAGACCAGGGTCTCGTCCGGCAGGGTGAAGAACTTGTCGTGGATCGACTGATACAGGGTATGCGGATCCCCCGACTGGAAGTCGGTACGGCCGCAGGCCTCGATCAGCAGCGCATCCCCGGAGAACAGCATCTTCATCCCCACGTGATCCAGCAGATACGCGTGGTGGGTATCGGTATGTCCCGGAGTGAACAGCGGGTTCACCACGAGGTTGCCCACGCGGAAGGGCTCGCCTTCGCGGATACCGATGTCGCGGCAGGGCAGCTCGTCCAGCGCCGGGCCGGCCAGCTGACAGCCGGCCTTCTCGCGCAGCATCTTGCCGCCGGTGATGTGGTCCGCGTGGATATGGGTCTCCACCGCATAATCCAGGCTCAGGCCCATGTGCTGCAGGACCTCCAGATCGCGATCCACGGTCTCCAGGACCGGGTCAATCAGGGCCGTCTTGCCAGTATCCGGGCAGGACAGGAGATAGGTGTAGGTCGAGGATTCGGGTTCGAACAGCTGCTTGAAGATCATGTCGTGTCCTCCGACGTGTATTAGGAGTTCCTGAAATACTAGCCCGTGTCATGAGCGCGTGACCAACCACCGACACCCCGAGTGCTGGCTTTTCCCGCCGGCCGGCGCCACGCAACGTTTTCATGTCCGGTGGAGCCCTGCGGGCGGGCACAAGTTCCACCGCTCCGGGTCCCCGGTCTCCCCCCGCATGCGGGGGCTCTTCTGTCGTCCGCGGGCGACCGCTATCATCGCGGACCCGAATCCCGTGCCGACAGTGCATTCAATCAGGAGAATCCCCATGGAAGCCAGTCAGGTCGCCGAACTCATCCGCGCGGGCCTGCCCGATGCCCGGTCGGTCGAAGTGACCGGGGGCGAAGGCAAGTTCGAGGCGCGGGTCATCAGCCCCCAGTTCGAGGGCATGTCCCGCGTGAAGAAACACCAGACCGTCTACGCCACCGTGCGCGAGCAGATCGACAGCGGCGAACTGCACGCCCTGTCGATCGTGGCCCTGACGCCGGAGGAAGCCGAGGCGGAAGGCTGAACCGCCACCGTCGCCGTCATGCTGTCACCCAAGGGTCGCGAGGAGATCCAGCGCCTGCTGGAGGGCGGCCTGGTGGAAGACTGGGCCGAGGCGGAAATCACGCTGCGCAATGTCACGCGCATGCTGCTGACCACCCGGCTCGACCTGCTGCGCCTGTACTTCGAACCGCAGGCCTGGCGGGAGATCACTTCCTGGCCGCAGAAAAAGGCCGCGAACGCGATCATCGCCGCGCTGCGCACCGGCGTGGTCGACGCCCTCGGGCGCCCGGAGATCGTCAACCGGGAACAGGCGCGCTTCTACCTGCTGTGCTTTCAGGGTGACCTGACCGAGCGGGTCGACCGCTGGTGCCGCGACCACCCCGAAGAGTGCCCGCGGCGGGCCGCACGCCACCAGCGCGGGCTGGACCACGACGCCGATACATGAACACCGCGTCCGAAGACGAGATCCTGTATTGCGGCGACCCGCAGCAGGCCGGGGCACTCGCCGCCCTGCTCGAGGGCTACGGCCTGGAGCTGATCCTGCATCCGGCGGGGGCCGCGCTGCCCGGCTCCTGGTGGGGCGAACCGGAAGCCGGCATCGTCGGCCTGCAGGTGCACGTCCGCCCGGACACGCCGGTCCATTCGGCCCTGCACGAGGCCGGACATACCCTGTGCATGGACCCTGCGCGCCGCGCCACCCTCGACACCAACGCCGGCGGCGACGACCTCGAGGAATGCGGCGTCTGCTATCTGCAGATCCTGCTGGCCGACGCCCTGCCCGGTGTCGGCCGCGAGCGGCTGATGCGCGACATGGACGCCTGGGGTTACAGCTTCCGTCTCGGGAGCACCGCGGCCTGGTTCCGCGAGGACGCGGACGATGCGCGCCGGTTCCTGCAGCAGCACGGCCTGATCGACGCCGGTGGCCGCCTGACCGGACGAGCGCGCGGCACCTGACCCGCGACTAACGCTCATCTCACGGCAGACGTAAAAAACGATGGTACACTCCGGATTTGTTCGGAAACCGCACGGATTTCAGGCCTGCCCATGGACACCCCGACGATCAGCCCGCTGCTCGAGCAACTGGACCCGGCCTCCGGACTGTCGCAAAGCGCCCGTGACGAAGTCGCCGCCCAGTGCGAAATCCTCGATGAAGCCGCCGGCAAGCGCCTGCGACCCGATGCGGCCAGCGAACACCACCTGTTCCTGCTGAGCGGCCAGCTGGTGCGCGTGGTCGGCGGTACCCCCGAGCGCATCCGCCTCGATGGCGAGGATGGCGACGTCCCGGTCGAACTGTTCGAGGGCAGCCCCGGGCATCAGGACTTCGTCCTCACCGAACAGCCCTGCCGCATCCTCGCGCTGCCCAAGGCCGCCCTGGAAAGGGCGTATTCATCTTCCGTGGTGGTCAGCGACACCGAGCTGGACGACACCGAGGGCGCGTTTTTCAGCGAACTCTACGATCTGATCACCAGCAATCGCCTGGAGCTGCCGACCATGCCGGAGGTCGCGCTGCGCATCCAGGAACTGACCAACGACCCCGAAGCCAGCATGGACGACCTCACCGAGGTCATCCAGCGAGACGGCACCATTGCCGGCGCCCTGCTGCACGCCACCAACAGTCCGCTGTTCCGCGGCGCCCAGCAGATCCAGTCGGTGCGTGAAGCGGTCACCCGTCTGGGCTTTCGCAACACCCGCATGCTGGCGATGAACATGGCCCTGCGCCAGACCTTCAAGGCGAAGCACGCGGCCACCCGCGAGGCCATGGCCGAGGTGTGGAGCGAAGGCGTGCTGAACTCCGCGTTCGCCTACCTGATCGCCGACTCGCTGCGCCTGCTCGACCGGGAGCGGGCCCTGCTGGGCGGACTGGTGGCCGGGATCGGCGCGGTGCCCATCATCCAGTTCGCCGAGATGCGCGAGGAGAACCCGGGCGCCGAGCGCCTCGGAATGCTGATCGAGCGCCTGCGCAACCTCGCCGGGGTCCTGGTCATCAACTACTGGGATCTGGGCCAGGACCTGGTGGCAGTGGCCGAACACGCGTACGACTGGTCCTACCGCGCCGAACAGCCGGACTACGCCAGCGTCGGCATCGTGGCCGAATGGGCCGCCCTGCATTACAGCGGCAAGCCCCACCCGGATGCCCGCGAGGTCGCGGCGTTCGAGGTGCTGGGCATCGACCCGCCCGCGCCGGGCGACCCCATCCCGTTCCTCGAGGAACGCAACGACGACCTGAACGAACTGAAGCTCCTGTTCAATGCATGAAGCCCTGACCCTCGACCCCGTCGTCCCGCGGCTGAAGCCGTTCGCCGACCTCGGCGAAAGCGGCCGCCGCGAACTGATCCGCCATGCCCGGATGGTCGAACTCAAGCCCGGGCAGAAGGTGTATGCGCGCGAGGAATACCGCCACCTGCTGTTCCTGTTGAAGGGCCGCATGGTCCTGGCGCATGGCGACAAGGCGCACACCGTAGAGGATGACGAACCGGCCGCGCTGGAGCCCCTGTTCGCCCCCCACGACTACCGTACCCACGCCGTTGCCGCCCGCCCAAGCACGCTGGTCCGCTTCGACCGCAACGTCTACGAAACCCAGCTCAATTGCGTCGGCGACGCCATGGAGGTCGGTGAAGTCGACCTCACGGCGCAGGAAGGCGAACTGCTGGCCACCCTTTTCCACAAGGCCCAGACCGGCGAACTGGCCCTGCCGCAGCTTCCGGACGTGGCCCTGCACCTGCAGGAGGCCATCGACGACCCCGATATCGAGTTCCGCCGGGTCACCGAGATCGTCGAACGCGACCCCAGCACCGCGGCCCGCCTGCTTTCGGTCGCGAACAGCCCGGCCATGGGTTCACGGCGCGAGATCACGCGCCTCGGCGATGCGATCGCGCGTCTGGGCCTCGAACGCACACGCCAGCTGGTGCTCGCACTGGCCGCCCAGCAGGTGTTCATCGACCGGCAGAGCCCGCACCGGACCCTGATGGAGCAACTGTGGCGTCAGTCCACGCGCATCTCCGCCATCGCCTTCGTACTGGCGGATGAATCCGGTGCAGCCGATCGTCAGCGTGCCCTGCTCGCCGGCCTGCTGCACCGGGTCGGCGCCCTGCCGATCCTCGGCGAGATCGCCTCGCGCGAAGAGCGGCCGGATGCCGTCGAGGTGGAACACGTCATTCAGCGCCTGGAATCCATGACCGGCGAACTGGTTGCCCAGCAATGGGGGCTCGCCTCCGATATCATCGCAGCCATCCGTGACTCCGGCGGGCCGGAACAGCCCGATGCCGCGCCCCTGACCGACATCGTGCGCATCGCGCGCAATGCCTGTCTGCGCGACGCCTCCGAGGTGGAGCGCGCCCGGGCCATCCCGCTGGAAAACCTCCAGGCCATCCGGCGGCTCGGCTTCACGCTGGATGAAAACGGCGAACTGGCCGCGGTGGAGAAAGCACGGCCGAAGATCGAAGCCCTTATGCAGGAACTCGCCTGAGGCGTCAACCGGCAGGAACCGAACCATGACCGCAACGAATCGCCCGCAACCCGGGGAGAAACAGCGAGCCGCCGACAAGGTCTCGCGAATCCCGGTGAAGATCAATCCGACCACGAAACCGCAGCGCAAGCCCTCGTGGATCCGCGCGCAGAGCCAGGCGCGCCCCGAGGTCCAGCGTATCAAGGGCATCCTGCGCGAGCAGAAGCTGGTCACCGTGTGCGAAGAGGCCAGCTGCCCCAACCTCGGCGAGTGCTTCAACCACGGCACGGCCACGTTCATGATCATGGGCGAGGTCTGCACCCGGCGCTGCCCGTTCTGCGACGTGGCCCACGGCCGTCCGGAGCCCCTGGACCCCGAGGAACCCCGGCACCTGGCCGAGACCATCGAGGCCCTCGGCCTGAAATACGTCGTCATCACCTCGGTGGACCGCGACGACCTGCGCGACGGCGGCGCCGGGCATTTCGTCGACTGCATCCGCGAGATCCGCGAACGCACCCCGAACACGAAGATCGAGGTCCTGGTGCCCGACTTCCGCGGGCGCATGGACCGGGCGCTGGAGATCATGCGTCAGGCCCCGCCGGACGTCTTCAACCACAACCTCGAGACCGTGCCGCGGCTGTACCGCGAGGCGCGCCCGGGCGCCGATTACCAGTGGTCGCTGGACCTGCTTCGGCGTTTCCGGGAGCAGCATCCGGGCGTCCCCACCAAGTCCGGGCTGATGCTGGGTCTGGGCGAGGAACGCGAGGAACTGCTGCAGGTCCTGCAGGACCTGCGCGACCATGGCTGCGACATGCTGACCCTCGGGCAGTACCTGCAGCCCTCGCGCCACCACCTGCCGGTCACCCGCTTCCTCACACCGGAGGAGTTCGACGAGCTGGGCGAACGCGCCCGCGAGATGGGCTTCCGCCAGGTCGCGAGCGGCCCGATGGTGCGCTCCTCCTACCACGCGGACCTGCAGGCACAGGGCGTCGCCGGAGAGACCGAAGCCGTCTGAACGCGCCGCTCAGTCGCCGCCCACCCGGCGGGGCGTTCAGGCCGCCGGGGCCTGCGGCCGCGCCAGGCAGCGCAGCAGTTCCGGCGGCAGCGTCGGCACCTCCTCGCAGGCCGACGGCGTTTCCTGCCCCCCGGTGGCCAGCTGCACGGCCAGCGCCCGCAGGAGCACGCGCCGCACCCGCTCGGGGTTCGCGGGTCCCCCTTCCGCGGCCACCGAAGTCGTCGCCAGTCCGGCATAACCACAGGGATGAATACGGCCAAAGGCCGACAGGGCCGGATCCACGTTGAGCGCCAGCCCGTGGATGCTGATCCCGTGGCGCACGCGCAGGCCCAGTGCAGCGATCTTCGCATCGCCCGTGTAGACCCCGGGCGCGCCCTCGCGGCGGCCCGCGACGATGCCCCATTCTCCCAGGGCATTGATCACTGCCTGTTCCAGGCGCTCCACCAGCGCCCGCACCCCCAGCCCGCTGCGCCGCAGATCCAGCAGGGTATACACCACCAGCTGCCCCGGCCCGTGCCAGGTCACCTGGCCGCCGCGGTCGATCGCGATCACCGGCACCGCGCCGGGATCGAGCAGGTGTTCGGCACGACCGTTGCGCCCCTGGGTATAGACCGGCGGGTGCTGCACACACCACAGCTGATCGGGCGTGTGCGGCCCGCGCTCCGCCGCATGCAGGCGCATCGCCCGCCACACCGGCAGGTAGGGCCGTTCGCCCAGACGGTGAACCCGCAGCGTATTCAGAGGATCATCCGTACCCGGTTGCACTGCCCCAGGGCCCGGTAGAGGTTGTCCAGCTGCAGCTGACTGGTGGCGGTGATGGTCACCGTAATCCCGACAAAGCGCCCGCCACTGGATGCCCGCTGCTGGATCACCGCATCCCCGGGCTCGTCCACGTGGTCGTTCACGCAGGATTCCACCGCTTCCATCAATTCGGGGTGAGAGTCCCCCATGATCTTGATCGGGAAGCGGCAGGGGAATTCGATCAGGGTCTCGCGTTCTTCTTCGTCACTCATGGTTCATGGCCTCCGACTGTCGACGCACGGCACCGGGCTTGGCGGCCTGGTAAGCGGCATGCAACCGCGTCCACAGGGGGCCCGGCCGGCCGGTGCCCACCGGCTCGCCGTCGATACGGGTCACCGGCAGCAATTCGCGGGTGGAACTGCTGAGCCAGACCTCGTCGGCCGCCCGCAGTTCCGCGGCGGTCACGCCCCGCTCCTCCACGGGCACACCCTCGCCCCGGGCGAGCCCGAGCACGAAATCGCGGGTCACCCCTGCCAGCATCCCGCTGTCCAGTGGCGGTGTCACCAGCGTCCCGTCGCGCACCACGAACGCGTTGCTGGCGGCTCCCTCGGTCAGCCGACCATTGCGCAACAGCAGCGCCTCCACCGCGTCGGATTCCACGGCCTCCTGACGCGCGAGCACGTTGGCCAGCAGGGTGGTGGCCTTGATGTCGCAGCGACCCCAGCGCTCGTCGGTGCGGGTCACCGCGCTCACGCCCGCCTCGCGCACCGCCGGGCCCAGCGGACGGATGGGGCTGACCATCCCCAGTACCGTGGGTTCGGAGACATCCGGGAAGGCGTGATCCCGCGGGGCCACCCCGCGGGTCACCTGCAGATAGAGTCCCAGATCCGGCGGCGTCGACCCGTCCGCCGGTTCCGCGCCGTTGTGGCGGAGCAGATCGCCCAGATGACGTTCCCATTGTTCGCGGCCGAAGGGGTTCGGCAGACGAATGGCCGCCAGCGACCGCGCGAGACGGTCCAGATGCGCGTCCAGCAGGAAGAACCGGCCCGCGTAACTGGGAATGACCTCATACACCGAATCGCCGAACAGGAAGCCGCGATCCAGCGGGGAGATCCGTACTTCCTCCAGCGGCAGGAATTCGCCATTGAACAGGGCAATGCTCATGTCCGCCTCAGAACGGCCACACCGACTGCACCCACAACGCCGCGCTGTCCCAGCCACGGCGGATGAACCCACCGGTCTCGATCTCCTGCAGCACGACCAGGGGCTGTTCGTGGACGGCTTCGCCGTCGAGGGTCGCAATCACACGCCCGACCCGGGCCCCTTCGCGCAGCGGCGCTTCCAGCGGATGGTCGATCTCCATGGAAGCCGACAGGTCATCCCCCTCGCCGGGCGGAATCACCACCCAGAAATCCTCCGCCAGGCCGACCGGTGCCTCCTGTTCGCTCCCCTTGTAGACCCGCGGCATGCCCAGGGCCTCGCCGGCACCGAACAAGCGCCGGGTTTCGGTAAAGCGCATGCCCCAGTTCACCAGTGCCTGGGATTCGTTCGCGCGGCGCGTGCCTCCGGTCGAATGGTCGGGGGCGTCGATGCCCATCACCACCGCCACCAGGCGACGATCGTTGCGTTCGGCGGAGGACACCAGGTTGTAGCCCGCCGCCGAGGTCCAGCCGGTCTTCAGGCCGTCGAAACCGGCATCGCGCCAAAGCAGGAGGTTGCGGTTGTTCTGTTCGATGCCGGCGTATTCGAACGAGCGCTCGGAATACAGGTTGTACAGATCCGGGAATTCCCGGATCAGGGCCCGCGCCAGGGTTGCCATGTCGGCCGCCGTGGTGTACTGCGACTCCTCTTCCGGCAACCCGTGGGGGTTGGCAAAGTAGGAATCCTGCATGCCCAGGCGCCGGGCCTGGTTGTTCATCATGTCCACGAAGGCACCCTGCGAGCCGGCCACGCGCTCCGCCAGCGCGGTGGAGGCGTCGTTACCGGACTGGATGATCATGCCGCGCAGCAGATCCTCGACCCGGACTTCCTCGCCGACCTCGATGAACATCCGCGAAGCGCCCTCCATCCCGGTACGCCAGGCCCGCTCGCTGATGGTGACTTCTTCCTCCAGTGACAGTCGGCCGTCCCGGATCTCGCCGAACACCACGTAGGCCGTCATCAGCTTGGTCAGGCTCGCCGGCTCGCGCCGCGCGGACGGATCGCGCTCTGCCAGCGCCACACCCGATTCGAAGTCCTTCAGCACATAGCTGGCCGCGGTGATGTCCGATGGCGGAGAAGGGATGCTGCCGGGCGCCGAAGGTCCGGTTCCGGCGCGTGGCAGTTCCAGTTCCACGGCGCTGGCCGCCACGGGCAGGAACAGCAGAAAACTGACGGTGATCAGGGAATTGCGAAGTAATGACTTCATGAACCGAAGGAGTCTCCATGGATGAGGACCGGGGGCTTGCGGGCGCACACGGCGGCCGGACACCGAAGGGTGCAAAGATACCAGACCGGCACGCCGTCCGGGTTCTCAATCGGTCACGATACGGAAATCCCCGGGCGCCACCGCCTCCAGCCGACGGGCCGTATCGCGCACGTTGTCCTCGCCGTGCAGCGGGCCCACCCGCACGCGGTGCAGCTCCTCGCCGCCGGCGGTCTCCACGCGACCGAGTTCGGCCACCCGGAATCCGTCCGCCCGCAGGCTTTCGCGCAGGCGCTCGGCCGTCATCCGTTCACCGAAGGCGCCCACCTGGATATAGCGCGCGGGCTCCTGGCTGTCCCCCTGTCCGGACACCGGCTGTCCGGACACCGGGTCACCGTTGTACGCCCCGTCGCCGTCGACCGTCCCGGCCATCTCCCGCGTTGCGTCCGGGTCGTTCGCGTCCGCCGCCAGCGGCTCCGGCTCCGCGAGGGTGTCGGCACCCTTGCGATCGCGTTCGGCCGTACGCACCTCGCCGTTCACGTCCCCGGGGCCGACCGCGCGGATACGCACCGGCGCCACGCCCGCGTCGGTCATGCCCAGACGATGGGCCGCGGCATAGGACAGATCGATGATGCGGTCATCCACGAACGGGCCGCGGTCGTTCACCCGGACCACCACCTGCTTCCCGTTCTCCAGATGGGTCACCTCGACGAAGCTGGGCAGCGGCAGCTTCTTGTGCGCCGCGGTCATGGCGTACATGTCATAGGGCTCGCCACTGGAGGTCCGGCGGCCGTGAAACTTCGTTCCGTACCATGACGCCATCCCCTCCTCCTCGAAACCTTCGGAAGAAGACAGTGTCACGTAGCGCTGACCGAACACCTCGTACTCGGCCGGATTGCCGTAACGACTGGGCGGCTCGTCGGTGGGTTCGGCATCCGGCAGGAGTGCCAGATCCCGCGGTACTTCGTCGGGATCGGGATAGCTGTCATGGGCGGCGTCCCCCAGCGGGCGGTCGCGCTCGGGCGTACCCGAGCAACCGGCAAGGATCATACCGGCCAGCAGCGCAACCGGCAGGGCGGCCCCGCCGATCGCACGCCCGTCAGTCGTACAGCACCTGCGCCAGCTCATGGGCGGCCATCGCATACAGCGGACTCCGGTTGTATCGCGTGATCACGTAGAAATTCGGATACCCCAGATAATAGACATCGCCCTCGTCGGCCTCCAGATACACCAGCGAATAATCACCGTCCGGGTCGACCGTTTCGCCTTCGGCCGGACGCACGCCGTGCTCGGCCAGTTCGTCCAGGTCGAAGCGCGCGGTATAGCCCTGCTCGACCAGTTCTTCCGGATGGTCGTCGACCTCGGCGCGGGCCACCACCGGCTGCCCCCAGCGCCAGTCATGCTCGGCGAAGTAGTTCGCCACGCTGCCGATCGCGTCGGGCCAGGAATTCAGCAGATCGCGCCGCCCGGAGTCATCGAAATCCACCGCGTAATGACGGTAGCTGGAGGAGATGAACTGGCCGTAACCCATCGCTCCGGCGTAGGAGCCATGCAGATCAAGGATCTCCAGATCCTCCTCCTCCGCCAGCTCCAGCAGATGGCCCAGCTCGCTGCGGAAGAATGCCGCCCGTGGCGGGTAGTCGAACCCGAGGGTCACCAGCGCATCCAGCACGCGGGTGCTGCCGGTGTTGCGTCCGTAATCGGTCTCGATGCCGATGATCGCGGTGATCATTTCCGGCTCGACACCGAAGCGTTCCTCGGCGCGTTCCAGCCACTCGGCCTGCTCTTCCATGAACTCGCGCCCGCGCCGCACCCGGCGTTCGTTCACGAAGATCGGCCGGTAGTCCTTCCACGGCAGGGCTTCGGCGGGGCTGGAGATGCTGTCGATGATGTCCTGGCGCGGCTGCGCCTCCTCGAACAGTTCTTCCAGCCATTCGCGATCGAATCCCGCCTCCGCCCGTTCGTCGATGAATTCCTGCACCTCCTCGCGTTCGAGATAGGGCGTCTCGCCCGCCCGGTATTCGGAGTTGGACGCCGTGGCGGTGGCGGCCAGAAACAGGCAGGAGACGGCAACAGTCGTCGCGAAGCGACACGGATTTACGGGGTTCATCGATTCACCAGGCGTTTTTCGGAGGCAATGCTCATGAGAATACCGAAGGCCACCATGAGCGTCACCAGCGAAGTTCCGCCATAGCTCACAAGAGGCAACGGAACTCCCACCACCGGCAGCAGCCCGGTCACCATGCCGATATTGACCACCATGTACACCGCAAAGGTCAGGCTGATGCTGCCACCCAGCAGACGGGCGAAGCGGTCCTGCGCCAGGGATGCCAGCCACAGCCCGCGCGCGACGATGGCGAAATACAGCGCCAGCAGCAGCACCACCCCCATGAAGCCGAATTCCTCGGCATACACCGCGAAGATGAAATCGGTCGACCGTTCCGGCAGGAAGTCCAGCTGCGACTGGGTCCCGTTGAGCCAGCCCTTGCCGTAGAACCCGCCCGAGCCGATGGCGATCTGCGACTGGATGATGTGATAACCGGTCCCCAGGGGATCGGACTCGGGATTGAACAGCGTCAGCACGCGCTGGCGCTGGTAGTCATGCATCTGCAGCCAGAGCACCGGCGCCGCCGCGGCCACCAGGGCCCCGAGCCCGGTGAACCAGCGCCAGGACAGCCCGGCGAGGAAGACCACCAGCAACCCGGCCACGCCCACCAGCATCGCGGTGCCCAGATCGGGCTGTTCCATGATCAGCCACACCGGCACCAGGATGATCGGCAGCACAACGGCCAGATCGCGCGCCCGCGGCGCACCCTGGCGCAGCGACAGGTACCACGCGGTCATCATCGGCACGGCCAGTTTCATGATCTCCGAAGGCTGGAAACGCACCAGCCCCATGTCCAGCCAGCGCCGGGCCCCCTTGCCGATCTCGCCGAAGAACAGCACCGCGACCAGCAGCACCAGGCCGGCGACGAAAAGCCAGGGGGCCATGACCCGCAGTACACGCACCGGGATCTGCGCGATCACCAGCATCGCCGCGACCCCGAAACCGATCCGCAACACCTGGTTCTCCAGCGCGACCAGACTCTCGCCGGTCGCGCTGAACAGCACCACCAGACCGAGCATCAGCAGCAGCGACAGCAGGATCAGCAGCGTGCCATCCATCCGCAGGCTGCGCAGGGCCCACTGGCCGGCGGAGAGCTCACGTCCGGTCACGCTGATCATTCCCCGGCCTCCTCGACGGGCAGCCTCATGCCGCCACCGCCCAGCAGCCAGGCATCCATGACCTCGCGCGCCTTGGGCGCCGCTACGCGGCCACCACTGCCGCCGTGCTCCACCAGCACCGCAACCGCGATCTGCGGGTCATCCGCCGGGGCATAGCCGGTGAACAGGGCGTGATCCCAGAGATGCCGGGCCAGCTCGTCCTCGTCGTACTCCTCGTCCTCGCCCAGGCTGAAGACCTGCGAGGTCCCGGTCTTGCCGGCGATGGTGTACTCCGGACGGGTGCTCCCGACACTGCCCCAAGCGGTGCCATGCGGTTCGTGCACCGCCTCGACGAGGGATTCGTGGATCACGTCCCAGTGGGCTTCGTCCAGCGCCACAGGCTGGCGGTAATCGGGCAGCAGGGTCTCGCCGATTTCCCGTTCCCGGCCATCCCCCATCGCCCGCAGCAGGCGCGGGCGCACGCGCTCGCCCCGATTCGCCAGCGTGGTGGTGAAGTCGGCCATCTGCAGCGGGGTGCTGAGCATGTAGCCCTGCCCGATGGCCGTGATCAGGGTCTCGCCGGGATACCAGACGGTGCCGTGGGTGGCACGTTTCCAGTCGCGTCCCGGCCGGATGCCGGTGCGTTCGCCGCTGAGATCGATGCCGGTGGGCTTGCCGATACCGAAGGCTTCCAGCATCGGCGTAATCCGGTCGATCCCCATGTCGTGAGCGAGATCATAGAAATACACGTCCGACGACACCGCAATCGCGCGCGACATGTCGACCAGTCCATGGCCCTCCCGGCGCCAGTCACGATAGCGGCGTTCGTGCCCGGGAATCTGGTAGTAGCCGCGGGCGAACATCTCGCGGTCGGCGGTGGTCGCCTCCTCGTGCAGGCCGGCCAGGGCCACGATCGGCTTGATGGTGGACCCCGGCGGATACTGGCCATGCAGCACCCGGTTGAACAGCGGCCGCCCCGGATGGTCGCGCAGTGCCGAGAACTCTTCCTGCGACTGCCCCTTCACGAACGGCTCGGCATCGAATCCCGGGGCACTGACCATGGCCAGGACGTCTCCGCTGGCGGGCTCGATGGCCACGATCGCCCCGCGCTGGTCCCCCAGTGCGCGGCGGGCTGCCAGCTGCAGGTTGTAGTCCAGGGTCAGATGGATGTCGGTCCCGGCCGTCGGCGGGCTGACCTCCAGCTCGCGGATCGTCCGGCCCTGAGCGTTCACCTCCACCTGGCGGTGGCCCGGGCGGCCGTGCAGCAGCTCCTCGTAATGCTGCTCGATCCCGGTCTTGCCAATGTGGGATACCCCGGCATAGGCACGCTGGTCCACGCGCTGCAGGTCCTCGCGCGTGATCCGGCCCACGTAGCCCACCACATGCGTGAACGCCTCGCCGGCCGGGTAATAGCGCATCGGACGCGCTTCGATCTCGACCCCGGGGAGCTCATGCCGGGAAACGGCCAGATGTGCGACGGTCTCGTCGTCCAGCCCCGCCTTCAGCAACACCGGCTGAAACGGGCGCCGCTGCTCCACCCCGCGGCGGAAACGCTCGAGGTCGGCATCGGAGAGCTCCACGAAGTCCTCGAGCCGCTCCAGCAGCCGGTCAAGGTCGTCGGCCTGTTCCACCGTGACCTCGAGCTGATAGGAAGCCCGGTTGCCGGCCAGCAGCACGCCGTTGCGATCCCGGATCACGCCCCGGCTGGGGGCGATGGGCTCGATGCGCAGCCGGTTGTTCTCGGAAAGCGTGGTGTAGTGCTCGTGCGCACCCACCTGGAGACTGGCGGTGTGCCAGCCGATCAGGCCCAGCACCGCCGCCAGCAGCACCAGGGACAGCACCACCCGCGCGACAAAACGCCGGTGATCGTGCTGTTCCTGTCCATAGGCGTCGCGCTCATCCATGGGGCCGCCCGCCCGCGGCCATCAGGACCGCTCCATCGGGTCGCGGACGGGCACGCGCAGCGACGCGCCCGGGAGACCGGCTCCCCCGGGGCCCGCACGGCACGCCCATGGCTGCGCGAAAGGCTTCAGATCTTGCTCTTCTGGAAACGCTTGTAGCTGGCAAGGATCTCCGTCCTGGCGGCCTCGGCGTCCGCCCAGCCTTCCACCTTGACCCACTTGCCGGCTTCGAGCTCCTTGTAGTGCTCGAAGAAGTGCTTGATGCTGTCGAGCAGGTCCTGCGACACGTCTTCCGGGCCCTTCACGCTCTCGTACCCCGGATGCAGCTTGGTGACCGGCACCGCGAGGATCTTCGCATCCTGCCCGGCCTCGTCGGACATCTGCAGCACGCCCACCGGCCGCGCGCGCACCACCGAGCCCGGCATCAGCGGCACCGGCGTGATCACCAGCACGTCCACCGGATCGCCGTCTTCCGACAGGGTCTGCGGCACGAACCCGTAGTTGCAGGGGTAGAACATGGCGACCGTCATGAAACGGTCGACCACCAGCGCCCCGCTGTCCTTGTCCACTTCGTACTTGACCGGCTGACCGTGCGCGGGGATCTCGATGACCACGTTCATGTCATCGGGCAGATCCTTCCCGGCTTCAATCTGATTCAGATCCATCGTCTCTTCCCGCTTGATTGGTTGGCGCGGCATTATAACGGGACTGCGCGACAGGTGAACGATCCCGGCCGGCTTGCGAGGCCCCCGACCAGTCGGTATAAGTCCGCGTGCGTTTTTCGATACCCAATCCACGTGCCGGCGCCGATGCGGGCGCGAACGGCACACGGCAGGAGTCAATTATGCGAATCGTCCTGATGGGCGCCCCCGGATCCGGCAAGGGTACCCAGGCCAAGAAGATGGTCAGTCACTTCGGCATCCCCCAGATCTCCACCGGCGACCTGCTGCGCGCGGCCGTCGCCGCAGAGACCGAACTGGGCCTGAAGGCGAAGAGTGCCATGGATGCCGGCCAGCTGGTTCCCGACGACCTGGTGCTCGGTCTGATCCGTGACCGGCTGCAGGAACCGGACGCGGAAAAGGGCTTCATCCTCGACGGCTTCCCGCGCAACTGCGCCCAGGCCGAGGCCCTGGACAGCATGCTGGCCGACATCGAGCGTCCGCTGGACCGCGCGGTCCAGATCGACGTACCGTTCGAGGAACTGAAGCAGCGCCTGACCGGCCGGGTCTCCTGCGAAAGCTGCGGCGCGGTGTTCAACACCCACACCTTTCCGCCACAGAAGGAAGGCATCTGCGACCAGTGCGGCGGCAACCTGGTCCACCGCGCGGACGACACCGAGGAGACGGTGGTCAGCCGCCTGCAGGTGTACGAGGAACAGACGCAGCCGCTGATCGAGTATTACGACACCCGCGGTCTGCTCAAGCACGTCGACGGCACCCGCGACATGGAACGGATCTTCGACGAGATCCGCGGCCTGCTGGACTGATCCGCGATGCGGCCGGCGCGTGCCGCGGCGGTGTGCCTCGTGCTGGCCGCCACCGCCCCGGCGGCCGGCGCGGAGACGGCCTTCGGCGGGGATCGTCCCGCCGGCTGCGAATTCGCGCCCGACGCCGTCTGGCCCGCCCTGCGCGAACTGCCGCCCGACGTGCGCGAGATCGAGGCGGATCATGTACGTCGCGAGGGCGACCAGGTGCGCGCCGAGGGCGATGTCCAGCTGTACGCAGACCGTCAACGGCTGGACGCCGAGGTCCTCGACTACGACCGCGCCCGGGGGCTGGCACGGACCGAGGGAGCGGTCCGGCTGTTCGACGGCGACCTGCTGCTGCAAGGCGAAGACGGCCGCTTCCAGCTCGACGAAGATACCGGGGAGCTGAGCCGCATCGACTACATGGTGCGCTCGGTGCCCGCACGCGGACAGGCCGGGGCCGGCACGCAGCTCGACCCCGACCGGCACCGCTTCGAACGGGCGCAGTACACCACCTGCCCGGTCAACCGCGACTCCTGGCGCCTGGACGCCGCACGCCTCGACCTCGACCAGGAAAGCGGACGCGGGGTCGCCCGCCACGCCGTGCTGCGCGTGCGCAACGTACCCGTGGCCTACACCCCGTATATCGATTTCCCCCTGGACGACCGGCGCAAGTCCGGCTTCCTGCTGCCCAGCTTCGGCACCGGCGGACGCACCGGCGCGGATCTGTCCCTGCCGTGGTACTGGAACATCGCGCCCAATTACGACGCCACGTTCACACCGCGCATCATGGCCGACCGCGGGATCAAGCTGAGCACCGAATTCCGCTACCTGCAGCCTGCCCACGAAGGACAGGTCGATTTTCGCTACCTGCCGGACGATCGCGAGACCGGCGAGGATCGCCAATTTGTGGCCTGGCAGCACCGCACCCGCATCACCCCGGGCCTGCGCCTGGACATCGATGCCGCGGACGTCTCCGACAGTGAATATTTCCGCGATTTCGGCTCCGCCGACCGCTATTCGAGCTCGGTGCGCGACCTGCGTCGCCGGGCCGACCTGACCTGGAGTCAACCGCGCTACCGCCTGCGCACCCGGGTCGAGGACTATCAGATCGTCGACACCGAGCTGGCCGACCGGCGCGAGCCCTACCAGCGCCTCCCGCAGATCACCCTGGAAGCCGGCGAATACGCGGGACAATGGGCCGGCGGCGGAGTCACCTGGGACCTGGACGCCGAACTGGTGCGTTTCGCCCGTCAGGAACGCGCCTCGGACCGTCCCACCGGCCTGCGTTTCGACCTCGCCCCGGAACTGGCCTGGCGTTTCGGCACCGGCGGGATCTTTGTCGAACCCCGCGCCGGCGTTCGCTACACCGCCTACGAGCTGGACCGCCGCGGCGAACCCGGCCCCGAGTCCATCCGCCGCACCGTACCGCACGCCGCGGTGGACAGCGGCCTGATCTTCGAACGCGACCTGGCCGACGGCGAACGGCTGCAGACCCTGGAGCCCCGGCTGTTCTACGGCTACGTGCCCTACCGCGACCAGGACGACATCCCGGTGTTCGACACCGGCGAGCGCGAGTTCAGCTTCGACAACCTGTTCAGCCTGCAGCGCTTTACCGGCGCCGACCGCGTGGGCGACACCCACCAGCTCACCGCCGCCCTGACCAGCCGCCTCCTCGATACGACCACCGGACAGGAACGCGCGCGGCTGTCGGTCGGCGAGATCCGCTATTTCCGCGACCGCCGCGTACGCCGCAGCCCCTCCGCGCCGGCACTGGAGGACCGCCATTCGGACCTCGCCGTGGAGGGGCGCCTGCGTGTCGGCGACGCCTGGGACGGCCGCGGCTCGGTGCTCTACAACCGCGAGCACGAGGACACCTCGCTGGCCGCGCTCGGCGTGTCCTGGAGCCCGGATGAGCGCCGGCGCATCAACCTCGGCTACCGCCAGCGGGCCGATCAGCTGGAACAGACCGACGTGTCCGTACTGTGGCCGGCCGGCGACCGCGTGGACCTGGTCGGACGCTGGAACTACAGCCTGCGCAGTGAACGCGACCTCGAACTTCTGGCCGGTCTCCAGTATCGTAGTTGCTGCTATGGTTTGCGCGTGGTCGCCCGGCGTTCGCTGGATTCCGACCAGCGCTACGACAACTCGATCCATTTCCAGATCACGCTGGACGGACTGGCCCGTTTCGACGGCGGAGTCGACAGCCTCCTGAGCGAAGGTATTGCCGGATATGATGCGCACCCCGACCGCTAAAAGCGCCGGTCGCCGCGCGGGCATGCTTGCCCGCCCCCTGCTCCTGGCCGGGCTTGCCCTGGCCCTGGCGCCGCTGGCCCAGGCCCAGCACGACCCGCTCTCCATGCCCGAAGGTACGGGCACCGGAGCGGGCCCCGGCGCCGAAACGGGGGTACAGGCCCCGGTCACCCCGGGTGCCGCCACCGATGCCGGCGCGCCCGCCCCGGCGATCACTCCGCCGGAGGAAGACCAGTTCACCGACCGCATCCTCGCGATCGTCGAGGAAGACGTGATCACCCAGCGCGAGCTGGTGGAACGCATGAACCTGGTGGCTCAGCAGATGGCCGAACAGGGGCAGCGTCCGCCCGGCCAGGATGCCCTCGCCCGCCAGGTCATGGAACAGCTGGTTACCGAACGCGTGCAGCTGCAGGAAGCCCGCAGGATCGGCATCAGCATCGACGAGATGACACTGAACCGAACCATGGAGCAGATCGCGCGCGAGAACCGCATGACACTGCCCCAGCTGCGCCGCGCCCTGATGCAGGACGGCGTGGACTTCGAGGCGTTTCGTGAACAGATCCGCACCGAGCTGACCATCAACCAGCTGCGCAGCCGCCAGGTCGACAACCGGGTCCGGGTTTCCGATCAGGAGATCGAAGACCTCATCGCCTCGGAAAGCGGCGCCATCGACCGCGACGTGCGCTACCGCCTCTCGCACATCCTCGTCGCGGTGCCGCAGGGCGCGAGCAGCGACGAGATCCGCGAGGCGCGGGAAAAGGCCGCGGAGCTGCGCTCCCGGGTGCGTGAAGGCGAGGAATTCGCCCGGGTGGCGATGGAAGCATCCGACGGACCGCAGGCCCTGCAGGGCGGCGACCTGGGCTGGCGCAGCCCCGGCGAGCTGTCCACGGTGCTGGCCCGCGAGGCCATCCTGATGCGTACCGGCGCGGTCAGCGACGTCCTGCGCTCACCGCAGGGCTTCCACATCATCCGCCTCGAGGACCGCGAGGGCGGTGACCAGACCCTGGTCGAACAGACCGAAGTCCGTCACATCCTCAAGAGTCCCGACGAGGTCCGCAGCGAGGAAGAGGCCGAGCGCCAGATCCGCGCCCTGTACAACCGCCTGCAGGAGGGCGAGGACTTCGGCGATCTCGCCCGCGGCAACTCCGACGACCCGGGGTCCGCCGCGCAGGGCGGCCGTCTGGGCTGGATCAGTCCCGGGGAGCTGGTGCCCGGCTTCGAACAGGCCATGAACCGGCTCGAGCCGGGCGAGATCAGCGAGCCGGTGCAGAGCGAGTTCGGCTGGCACATCATCGAGGTGCTGGACCGCCGCGAAGTCGACACCACCCGCGAGCAGATCCGCGCCCGCGCCCGCGAAGTCCTGCAGAACCGCAAGCGCCAGGACGAGATGGAGCTGTGGCTGCGCCGCCTGCGCGAGGGCGCCTATGTCGAATACCGCGTCGACGGCCTCGAGCCCTGAGCCGATGGCCGGAGAACCGGTCCCGCGTATGGCGCTGACCGCCGGCGAACCCGCCGGAATCGGACCCGACCTGCTGGCCATGCTGGCGCGCCACGCCGGTCCGGCCCAGCGCGTCGCGATCGGCGATGCGGGTGTCCTCGAACGCCGCGCACGCGATCTGCGCATCGCCCTCACCCTGCGCGCGCACGACCCCGATGCACCGCGCAAACCTACACCTGCCGGCACCCTGGAGCTGCTGGAGGTCCCGGTGGAAGCACCGGTGACCCCCGGGGCCCTGGAACCGGCCAATGCCGGGCACGTGCTCAACCTGCTGGCCGCGGCCGCCGACGGCTGCCTCGACGGGCACTTCGACGCCATGGTGACCGCCCCGGTCCACAAGGGGGTGATCCATCGGGCCGGCCACGATTTCACCGGCCACACCGAATGGCTGGCCGAGCGCGCCGGCTCCGGCCGACCGGTGATGATGCTGGTCGCCGGTGATCTGCGCGTTGCCCTGGTGACCACTCACCTGCCCCTGCGCGAGGTCCCCGACGCGATTACCCCGCCGGTGCTGGAACGGACCCTGCACATCCTGGATCACGACCTCCGCCGCGACTTCGGCCTGGCGCGGCCGCGCATCGCCGTGCTCGGGCTCAACCCGCACGCCGGCGAGGGCGGCGTGCTGGGACGCGAGGAAGAGCTCGTGATCGAACCGGTGCTCGCCCGCCTGCGCGAACGCGGCATGCACCTGACCGGGCCGCTGCCGGCCGACACCGCCTTCACCCCGCGTGCCCTCGCCCGGGTCGACGCGGTGCTCGCCATGTACCACGACCAGGGCCTGCCGGTGCTCAAGCACGCCGGCTTCGGCGAGGCGGTAAACGTCACCCTGGGCCTCCCCTTCGTGCGCACCTCGGTGGATCACGGCACCGCGCTGGATCTGGCCGGCAGCGGACGCGCCGAGGTCGGCAGTCTGGCCGCGGCGGAGAACCTGGCCGCCCGTCTCGCGGGCCACCGCGGGGCACCCCCGGCGGGGACCGCGACATGACCCGACGCACCCGGCGCCCGGCCGCAGCCGACGAGGGACCGGGCCCGGTCCGCCGCCGCTTCGGCCAGAATTTCCTCCATGACCCCGGCATCCTCGATCGCATCGTGCGGGCCATCGACCCGCAGCCGGACGATCGCATGCTGGAGATCGGCCCGGGGCGCGGCGCCCTGACGGCCCCGCTGCTGGACCGCCTGCAGAAACTGGACGCGGTGGAGATCGACCGTGATCTGGCCGCAGCGCTGCGCAGTCACTTCCCGCCCGAACGCCTGACCCTGCACACCGGCGACGCCCTGGAACTGGACCTGGCCGCGCTCGGCGAAACCCCGCCCGCCGGCTGGCGCGTGGTGGGCAACCTCCCCTACAACATCTCCACCCCGCTGCTGTTCCACCTGCTGGCGCAGAGCGAGCACATCCGCGACATGCATTTCCTGCTGCAGCGCGAGGTAGTGGAACGCATCACCGCCGGGCCGGGCAGCAAGCGCTACGGCCGCCTGAGCGTGATGGTCGCCGCGCGCGCCCGCGCCACCGAACTGCTGGGAGTCCCGCCGGGGGCGTTTCACCCGCCGCCGAAGGTGCATTCGGCCGTGGTGCGCATCGTCCCGGATGCCGAGCCGCGGGTGCCCGCTGCGCGGCTGCCCGCCTTCGCCGCACTGGTCAACCGCGCGTTCTCCAATCGGCGCAAGACCCTGCGCCGCGGGCTTGCCGGCCTGCTGGAGGCGGCCGATATCGAGGCCGCCGGCCTGGACCCGGGCCAGCGTCCGGAGACCGTCGACGTCGCCGGTTTCGACGCCCTCGCCCGGCGGACCCCCGAATCCGCCGGCGCGGAGTGACCCGGGCAGGGGCACGGCCCCGCGCCGGGTCCGTTTTTCTCCCTCCACGCCCCGCTCGCGTTACCATGGGCACATGACTGGCAGGGACCGCATGCAGCTGATCGTCGCCGATGTCGGCGGGACCCACACCCGCCTGGCGCAGGCCGAATACGCCCGGGGTACGTGGCAACTGCACGCGACCACCCGCTATGCGAGCCGCGAGTACGCCGGCCTGGGTGCAATCCTCGAGGACTGGCTGGCGCGCCCGGAACAGTCCGGGATGAGCTTCAGCGGCGCGGGCATGGCCGTCGCCGGGCCGGTGCACGCCGGGCGCGCCCGGGTCACCAACCTGCGCTGGCCCGAACTCGCGACCGCCGAACTGGCCGCGGTGGCCGGCGTGCCGGTCGCCCTGCTCAACGATTTCGCCGCGGTGGGCGCCTGTCTCGAGGCCCTGACCCCGGAAGACCGCCTGATCCTGCAGGACGGCGAGGCGGATCCCGCGGGACCGCGGCTGGTCACCGGGGCCGGCACCGGGCTGGGCACCTGCCTGGTCACCCCGCCCGCGGGCACAGATGCCCCGCCGGCGATCCATCCGGGCGAAGGCGGCCACGCGCGTTTTTCCCCGACCGACGCCGACGAGACCGAACTGGCGGCCTTCGTCACCGCCGAGGCCGGCCGGTGCACCCGCGAACACCTGCTCAGCGGCCGCGGCATCGCGCGCATCGGCCGCTTCGAGCTGCAGCGCCGCGACGACCCCGAACTGGGGCGCGCGCTGGCCGCGGCGGAGCCCGCCGCCGCCATCAGCGCGCTGGCCGACACCGGCCACGCGGCCGCGCTGCAAGTGGTGCGCCGCTTCGTTACCCTGTACGCCGGGCAGCTGGCCGACATGGCGCTGACCGCGCTGCCGCGCGGCGGCGTCTTCATCGGCGGCGGCATCGCCCCGCGCTGGACCGACCATTTTCTCGCCCCGGCCTTCCGCGAGGCCTTCCGAGCACGCCCGCCGATGGAAGACCTGCTGGAACGCCTGCCGGTGGAACTGATCATTCATCCCGAACCGGGCCTGCTGGGAGCCGCGGTCGCCGCTTCCCGGGCCGGCCCCCACGGAGCATCCGCCCCATGACCATGCAGCAGGAAAATCCCGTCGAGATCGAGGTCTCCAGCGCCTATGTCGAAGACCAGTCGGAACCCGAAGAGGACCGCTACGTCTTCGCCTACCACGTGGTGATCCGCAACGCCGGCGAGCGCAGCGTGCAGCTGCTCAACCGCCACTGGATCATCCGCGACGGGCGCGACCAGACCCAGGAAGTGCGCGGCGAGGGCGTGGTCGGCGAGCAGCCCCATATCGCCCCGGGCGACTCCTTCGAGTACACCAGCGGCACGGTGATCGAGACCCCGGTGGGCATGATGGAAGGCAGCTACGAGATGCGCGACGAGAAGGGGCACACCTTCGAGGCCACCATCCCGCCGTTCACCCTGTCCGTTCCCCGCACGCTGCACTGAGGCCCGCGTGGCACTGTACGCCGTCGGCGACCTGCAGGGCTGCCTGGATCCGCTGGAGCGCCTGCTGGAACGCGTACGCTTCGACCCGTCCCGCGATCGCCTGTGGCTGGTCGGGGACCTGGTCAACCGCGGGCCGGACTCGGCCGGCTGCCTGCGGCGGGTGCGCTCGCTGGGCGCGGCCGCGACCACCGTGCTCGGCAACCACGACCTGCATCTGCTGGCTGCCAGCGAGGGCCTGCGCGAACCCGGCCGGCGCGACACCCTGCGCGAGGTGCTGGACGCCCCGGATGCCGCGGAGCTGCTGGAATGGGTGGCCAGCCAGCCGCTGCTGCATCGCGACCCCGACAACGACTGGACGCTGGTCCACGCCGGCATCCCGCCGGTATGGGACACCGACACCGCCGCCGCCGAGGCGCGGCGAGTAGAGGCCGAACTGGGCGAACCGCGCCGGCGTCGTGCCCTGCTGGAGGTGATGTACGGCGACACGCCGGCGCAATGGGATCCGGCCCTTCAGGGCTACGATCGCCTGCGCTTCGCGATCAACGGCTTCACCCGCATGCGCATGGTCGGCGGCGGTCCCGGCGGCGCGCTGGAATTCGCCAGCAACGGCCCGCCGGAAGAAGCCCCGGCGACGCTGGTCCCGTGGTTCGAACACCCCGCACGCCGCAGCCGCGGCACCCCGGTGGTGTTCGGCCACTGGGCCGCGCTGGGTCACCGCCGCGGCCCCGACTGGCTGGCGCTGGACAGCGGCTGCGTCTGGGGGAATGCGATGAGCCTGGCACGCCTGGACGGTGCCACGCCGCAGACCGCGCCGGTGGAACAGACCCCCTGTCCGGGGACCTGAGAAGCCCCGGACGGCCCTCGTCAGCCCCGCCCGGGGCGGGGATCGTCGACCGGCTCCGCGGGGACGCCCAGCGCCTCCACGATCTGCGAACGCGCCGCCTCGGCGAGCTCGCGGCGCGGGCGATCATGCCCCTGCAGCGGCTCCAGCACATGCACGCTCACCCGCGTGCGCGGGCGGCACAGCAGCCGCCACACGTTGGGCACCAGACGATCATGTCCGGCGAAAGCCACCGGCACCGTACCGTCGCTGTAGCTTTCGTAATCCAGCGCCACCGGCTGCACCGGATGCGCGGTCCCCGTGACCGCAGCGAACAGCCGGGGATGAAAGCGGCGCAGCCCGTGTCCCCGGGTCGTCGTGCCCTCGGGGAACACCACGAAATGCCGCCCCGCGTCCAGCCCTTCGCGCATCGCTTCCACGTGCGCCGATGCTTCGTGTCCGCCGCGACGGATGAAGCGCGTACCGTGGCGTCGCGCCAGCCAACCAATGATCGGCCAGCGGGCGATCTCGGCCTTGGACAGGAAACAGGGGTCCACCGCCGCGCCCAGCAACGGGATATCCAGCCAGGACACATGATTGGCGACCACCAGCGACGCCTCGCGGGGTGGTTCCCCCGCGACCTCGCAGTACACGCCCGCCAGCTGCAGTGCCCTGCGATACCAGGCGCGCCGCACCTGCGAATGCGCCTCGGGGCCGGCGCCCTGTCGCTGCAGCCGCCAGGTGACCCAGACCCCGACCAGCAGATGGCCCAGAATCCGGACGAGTCGGAATATCCCTCTTGCGGTACCTGTCATGCCCTTCCCTTGTGTTGCGGGGCCACGGCCGGATGGCGTGCGCCCGGTTCGCGCCGCTCATGGTAAACGAGACCTGCCGTACCGGTGGACTGCAGGCGTTATCGAAGCGGTTCAGGAAGGACCCGATCCCGGGATCCCGTCGCGGAAGCGGCAGGGGCGGGCTCGACTGGATGGAACGACTCGTTTTGCGCGGCCACCCGGGACTTGCGCTGGCCGCGGCCCCGGTCCTGGAACGCGCCGGCCTGACACTGGCGCTGACGGCCCTGCTGGTGTCGCTGGACAGCGCGCTCGCCCGTGCGCTTCAGACCGGAAGCGGCAGGGGCAACCACGGAACCAGCGCCAGGCTGGCACCGGCGATCAATGCGCCGATCAGGGCCCCCACCGCCACGTCGCTGGGGTAGTGCAGCGCCAGCACCAGGCGCGACATGGCCACCAGCAGCGCGAACGGCACCACCAGCCAGGCCCAGGCCGGCAGCCAGGCCACCAGCACGACCGTGAAACCCACGGCGTGCATGGTGTGCCCGGACGGAAAGCTGAACTCGTCCAGCGCAGGCACCCCCGGCAGCAGGTCGTCGTGGCGCCGGTAAGGCCGCGGCCGGCCGGCCCCCTGCTTGAGTACCCGGTAAAGCGGCATCGACACCAGACCCACGGCCATCATGTGCAGGCTGACCGTCCACGCCCAGATCCCGTGGATCGCCGGCAGTGCAAGCATGATCGCGTACCAGGCCCCGCCATTGCCCAGTCGCGAGACGACGGCAAAGAACCGACTGACGAGCGGATGCCGCGCGAACCGGTTGCAGTGGCGAGCGACACGGCCGTCGAGATGGTCAACCCGCTGCAGCAGACGCATGCCGCCCCTCCTCCGCAAGGAGTTCTTCCAGCTGGGCGGCGAAATGGGCCACGATGCAGGACCAGTCCAGTCCCTCGGCCCGCAGGCGGGCGGCCTCGCCCATGCCCTTCCAGGCCAGGCGGTCACGCCGACGCTTTTCCGCCAGACGCAGTGCCACTCCGGCGAACGCCTCGCTGTCCCGATCCGCATGACCGGTGACCGGCACCCGCGCACCGTTCTCGCCGTCGCGCAGGTGTTCGCGCGCCGCGGCGCGGTCAAAGGCCAGCACCGGCAGACCGCTGGCCATCGCCTCGATCACCACGTTGCCGAAGGTTTCGGATCGCGAGGCGAACACGAACAGGTCGGCGCTGGCGTAATGGGCCGCCAGGTCCTCGCCGGTACGCATGCCGGCAAAGATCACCTCGGGGTGGCGGGCCTCCAGGGCGGGACGCGACGGTCCGTCCCCGACCATCACCAGACGCGCATTCGGGAGGCGGGTGCGGACCGCTTCCCAGGCGCGAATGACG
The DNA here is from genome assembly GCF_000378545.1 of Thioalkalivibrio sp. ALE23. NCBI lineage: Bacteria > Pseudomonadati > Pseudomonadota > Gammaproteobacteria > Chromatiales > Ectothiorhodospiraceae > Thioalkalivibrio > Thioalkalivibrio sp. ALE23. Next base: position 193,574 of record NZ_KB900031.1, read on the forward strand.
TCTTCGGGTGACTTCTCCGGCGCCAGCCGGCCCACGCTCATCAGCACCGGCGCGTCCACGCCGCCACCCCATTCCTGGCGCAGGGGCCATGACCGCCGGCCGGGGTGAAACATCGCAGAATCCACCCCCCGCGCCAGCACCCGGACACCGTGAAAGCCGTACGAATCCAGTTCTCTGGCCAGGGTCCGGGTCGGGACCTGGGTGGCATGGCAACGATTATGAAAGCGCCGCAGCACCGCCAGCGCCAGAGGCTCGGCCCAGCGCATGCCGTAATGCCGGGCGTAGCCATCGAATCGGGTGTGAAAGGCCGAACTGACGGGGATGCCGAGGCGGCGGGCGGCGCTCACTGCCGCGTGCCCCAGCGGGCCCTCGGTGGCCACATGCACGACATCGGGCCGCAGGCGTGACCAGCGTCGCAGCAGACGCTGACGCACCGGCAACCCCATGCGCAGGCCCGGATAGCCCGGGAGCGGCAGCCCCGGCACCCGGTATTCGTCTTCCTCCGCCACCGGCTGCGGACCGCGCGCCCGGTCCACCGCCTGGCGGGGACGCACGACCTCGGCCTGCCAGCCACATTCGCGGACCCCTTCCACCAGGCGGTGCAGGGTCAGGGCCACGCCATTGATCTCGGGTGGCCAGGTCTCGGTCACCACGGCCACGCGCGGGCTGGCCGCCATGATCACCATTCCCCCGAGGCGAAACGACCCGGGCCGGCGGGGTCGCTGCCAGCCCCGGAATGCCACGGCTCCGCCGAGCGGAAGCGGGCCGGGATGTCCGCGCGCCGCAGCAGCATCAGGAGGCTGGCCGCATCCCCGCTGACGTCATGCGACGGCTCGCCGGCGACCTTCGCCCCGAACGCCAGCCACGACCGGGCCAGCGGCGGCAGGCCCTCCGCCGACGGCATGCCGTGCCAGATCGTCAGGGCATTGGGGAGCGGCTTGCGCGGGCTCACGCGGCACCGCGACGGGGTGCGACGGAAATTGCGCAACCAGGCAAGGCTGGCCGGCGTATGGCGATCCAGAGGCAGCGACGTGCGCGCGATCAGGTAGCGGCAGTCGAGGCTTTCCAGCAGACGGGTCACCCCGCGCCAGAGCGCGGCGACCGCCGCTTCACGCTCCTCGAACCCGGGCAGGAAACGGACGCGATCGAGCTCCGCACCGCGCCCGGACAGGGCCATCAGCGGGCCGAGATCGAAGTCCTCGAGGCCCGGGGAGCCGCCAGCCGCAGCCACGGTCTCCTCCACCAGCAGACGGGCACAGGCCACCGGTTCGCGCGTGCCGCGAGCGAATACCAGCAGATGGTGGCCCCAGGCATCCAGCGGGTCACGATCCAGCCCGGCCAGACGCGCCGGCAGACAGCGACCGCGATGCTCCGCCGCGATCCGGAAGCGCAGACGCTGGGCTGCCCGCAGTTCTTCGCGGTCGCTGGCCACGCGCCACTCGTAACCGGGGTCGGCGGAATGTGTCGCATGAAGGGACGAATCGGACATGGCGAAGTCTCCACGGGTCATATCCCGGGAGACTACGGCCATCGGCTTGCAGCGCCTTGACCGGCGCGTGACGTTTGAGTGACCGGGCCGGAGGCAACCGCCGGCTGGCGGCAGCGGCCCGGTCGGGCAGGAAGGGGCGGCTCGGGCCTACGGCAGCTGACCGGTGTAGGCGCCGGATTCGACCGGCAGGTCCTCGCCTTCCCAGGATTTCATCCCGCCGGCGACGTTGACCACGTTGGTGAAGCCCATCTCCTGCAGGCGCAGGACCGACAGGGCGGCGCGACCACCGGTGGCACAGATGATGGCCACGGGCTTCTCGCGCGCGGAGTACAGCGCCTCGATGCGATGCGGGGTATTGGGGTCGGCCGCGCCTTCCAGCAGACCGCGCGGGATCAGCAGCGAATCCGGCACGTGGGCGCGTTCGTATTCATAGGGCTCGCGCACGTCGACCAGGGTCCAGTCCTCGCCCTTCTGGATCGCCTCGTGCAGCTCTTCCGGGGAGATCTCGCGGATGTTCTCGCGTGCCGCGGCGACAAAATCCTTCATCAGCTTTTCGCTCATGGGGCATTCCTTTTGTTCGGTGAAGTTTCGATGGTTGAACGGATAACCCTTGCAGTCTGAGGGCTTCGCCGCCGATTTCAAGCTCAGTGTTTCTCCGGCTCAGTGTTTCTTCGGGGGCGTCATTCGCCCGCCGCGAGACGTTCCGCCAGCGCCGCCGGGTCGTCCACCGGGGGTTCGCAATGCAGACCGCGGCACAGCCAGGCGCGCGGTCCGCCCTCGCGCGGCGCCTTGCCGGCCAGGGCGTCGGGCAGATCGCGGGCATCGTCGGGCACGGGGAAGACCCGCGCCGCGCCATCGGCGGCAGCGATCGTCCGGCGCGCGTCGGCCAGCGCCTCGCCCTGCCCGCGCAGGACCACCAGCGGCGGGGCGTGATAATGCATGTCGAGCGCCACCAGCAGGCTCATGTGGCCCATCGGGGCCTGTTCGATCATCGGCCCGGCATTGGCCAGGGTACCCTCGGCCGCCTCCAGATAGCGCGGCTCGGCCAGCAGATGGCCCAGCCGGATCAGGCACTGCGCGGCGATCCCGTTGCCCGCGGCCATGGCATCGTCGGAATACACCTTGGGCCGCTGGATCAGGGCCTCGTGGTCGCGCGCGGTGTAGAAAAAGCCGCCGCTGGCATCATCGTGGAAATCCTCCATCAGGGCCCCGGCCAGGGTCACGGCCCAGTCCAGAAGCTCGCTGTCCCATTCGGTCTCCAGCAGCGCCAGGGTCGCCTCCAGCAGCGCGGCATAGTCGTCGAGGCAGGCGCGCGGCATGGCCGAGGTCGCCCACTCGCGATAGCTGGCGTACAGGCGGCCATCGTGCCAGTGCAGGCGCCGCACCGCCGCCATTGCGTCCTGTGCCAGCGCCAGCCAGTCGGGACGATCCAGCGCGCGGGCGGCGCGTGCCAGGCCGGTAATCATCAGCGCGTTCCAGCCCGCCAGCAGCTTGTCGTCGCGGTGCGGGCGCACGCGCTGTTCGCGTGCCTCCAGCAGCCGTTCGCGCGCCCAGTCCAGGCGGGACGCCGCCTCCTCCGGGGTGATTCCGAGGGCATCCGCGACGGTGTCCGGCGGCACCACTTCGTGCAGGTGCCAGCGACCCTCGAAGTTGGGCGGCCCCTGCAGGCCCCACACGCGCGCCGCGACGGCCCATTCCTCGGCTGGCAGCAGCGCCTCCACGGTCTCCGGGTCCCAGACATAGAAGCGCCCTTCCTCGCCTTCGGAATCAGCATCCAGGCTGGAACAGAAGGCGCCGCTGGCATCCCGCATCTCGCGCTCGAGCCAGGCCACTGTCTGCTCCGCGACCCGCCGCGAACGGGTGTCGCCGCGCGCCGCGCGCTCGGCGTAGAGCCCCAGCAGCGGCCCGTTGTCGTACAGCATCTTCTCGAAATGCGGGATCATCCAGCGGGTGTCCACCGAATAGCGACAGAACCCGCCGCCGACCTGGTCGAACAGCCCGCCGGCGGCCATCGCGTCCAGGGTGGCGTCCAGCATGCGCCGGGACTCGCCGTCGCCGTGGCGCGCCGCATGCCAGGCCAGCCAGTCGAGCGAGGCCGGATGCGGAAACTTGGGCGCATCGCCGAAACCGCCATGCTCCGCATCGAAGCTCTGCGCCAGTTCCGCGCGGGCCTTGTCCACCACGCTCAGCGCCGGGATGCTGCCGCCCTCCGGGTTGTAGATCCGCGTGAGCGCCTGCTGCAGGGAATCGTTCTGGCGCCGGATCTCCTCCGGGTGTTCGGCGAGGAAATCGGCCACACGGTTGAGCAGGTCGACAAACGACGGCAGGCCGTGCCGCGGGGTGTTCGGGAAGTAGGTCCCGGCGAAAAACGGCACCTGGTCCGGGGTCAGGAACACCGTCAGCGGCCAGCCACCCGGGCGCTGCGCCAGCAGCATGTGCGCGTTCTGGTAGATGCGGTCCAGATCGGGCCGCTCCTCGCGATCCACCTTGATGTTCACGTAGCGCCGGTTCATCACCTCCGCGGTCGCCGGATCCTCGAAGGATTCATGCGCCATCACGTGGCACCAGTGGCAGGCGGAGTACCCGATCGACAGCAGGATCGGCTTGTCCTCGGTCCGCGCCCGCTCCAGGGCCTCCTCGCCCCACGGATACCAGTCGACCGGATTGTCCGCGTGCTGTTGCAGATACGGGCTGCTGGCGCCGGCGAGACGGTTCATGGCGACCTCCCTGGAAACGTGGGTGGCGAAAGCCGGGACGAAGACGGTCCCGATGCGTGCGAATGCCTTGCAGGACCGGTAGGATGTGCGGCTGTTTCGGCCACCGCAAGCGCCCATGCCTGTTCACCCGTTTATCGATCCGGTCGCACTCTCCCTGGGCCCGGTCAGCATCCACTGGTACGGGCTGATGTACGTCATCGGATTCCTGGCCTTCTGGGGGCTGGGGGTCTGGCGCGCGCGCGCGCGCAACTGGGATCCGCTGGAGCCACGCCAGGTCGGCGACCTGCTGTTCTGGGGCGCAATCGGCGTGATCATCGGCGGGCGCCTGGGCTACGCGCTGTTCTACAACTTCGACGGCGTGCTGGCCGACCCGCTGAGCCTGATCCGGCTGTGGGAGGGCGGCATGTCCTTCCACGGCGGGCTGATCGGCGTACTGGTCACCGCCTGGCTGTACGCCCGGCACCTGCACCAGCCGTTCTTCCGCCTGACCGATTTCATCGCCCCGCTGATCCCCATCGGCCTGGGCGCCGGGCGCGTGGGCAACTGGATCAACGGCGAGCTGTGGGGCAAGCCCACCGACCTGCCGTGGGCGATGGTCTTCCCCGCGGCCGACTACGTACCCCGGCATCCCTCGCAGCTCTACCAGGCCTTTCTCGAAGGCGTGGTGCTGTTCGTGGTGCTGTGGCTGGTGTCGCGCCAGCCGCGGCGGACCGGCCTGGTCTCGGGCCTGTTCCTGACCCTGTACGGCGCGTTCCGCTTCGTGGTGGAATTCGTGCGCGAACCGGACGCGCACATCGGCTATCTCGCCTTCGGCTGGGTAACCATGGGGCAGGTGCTGTCGCTGCCGGTGATTCTGTTCGGCCTCGGCCTGATCGTCTGGTCGCGCCGCAACCCCCTGCCCGAACCCCGCCCGGACACCTCCGGGAAGCCCTGAGGACGCACCATGCGGCAATACCTGGATCTCGTCCGCCACATCCGCGACCACGGCAGCGACCGCCCGGACCGCACCGGCACCGGGACGCGCTCGGTGTTCGGCTACCAGATGCGCTTCGACCTGGCGCAGGGCTTCCCCCTGGTCACCACCAAGAAGACCCATCTGCGCTCGGTCATCCACGAGCTGCTTTGGTTCCTCGCGGGGGACACCAACGTGGGCTACCTGCGCGACAACAAGGTAACCATCTGGGATGAATGGGCCACCGAGGGCGGTGAACTGGGCCCGATCTACGGCGCCCAGTGGCGTTCCTGGCCACTGCCCGACGGAGGCACCCACGATCAGCTGACGGAGCTGCTGGACAACCTTCGCACCCGCCCGCACTCGCGCCGCCACGTGATCTCCGCATGGAACGTCGCCGACCTGCCGGACGAGACCCGTGCCCCGCAGGAGAACGCGGCCGCCGGCCTTATGGCCCTCGCCCCCTGCCATGCCCTGTTCCAGTTCTACGTGGCCGACGGCCGGCTGTCCTGCCAGCTCTACCAGCGCAGCGCCGACGTGTTCCTGGGCGTGCCCTTCAACATCGCCAGCTATGCCCTGCTGACGCACATGATCGCGCAGGTGGTCGACCTGGCACCCGGCGAATTCGTCCATACCCTGGGCGATGCGCACCTCTACGCCAACCACGCCGAGCAGGTCGACACCCTGCTGGAGCGCGAACCGCTGCCGCTGCCGACCCTGCACCTCAACCCGGAGGTGCGCGACCTGTTCGCGTTCCGCTTCGAGGACATCGAGGTCCGCGACTACCAGTCCCACCCCGCCATCCGCGCCCCCATCGCCATCTAGCCCGCCATGCGCTAGATTGGTTCTGAGGACCGGGAGGCGACCATGAAGCAATACACGGTCATTATCGAGCAGGGCGACAGCGGCTGGGGAGCCTATGTTCCGGACCTCCCGGGCTGCATTGCGACCGGTGACAGCCGCGAGGAAGTCATGGCCGCGATTCGCGAGGCGATCACCATGCACCTGGAAGCCCTGCATGACGAAGGCGAGCCGATTCCCGAACCGCACCATTCCAGCGAAACCGTGCGAATCGATGCAGCCTGAAGCCCGGGGACCCGAGATCCATATCATCGTGGCGCTGGACCCGGATCACGTGATCGGGCGCGACAACGACCTGCCTTGGCGGCTGCCGGACGACCTGCGGCATTTCAAGCGGGTGACCGCCGGCCATCCGGTGATCATGGGCCGGCGCACGTTCGAATCCATCGGCCGGCCGCTGCCGAAGCGCCGCAACCTGGTCCTGACCCGGCAGACCGACTGGCAGCAGCCCGAGGGCGTCGAGGTCTTTTCCGACCTGGACAAAGCGCTGGCGAATATCGATTCGGGTCCGGCGTTCGTCATCGGCGGGGCCGGGCTGTTCGCCGAGGCCCTGCCGCGCACCGGGGTCCTGCACCTGACCCGGGTGCACGAACGCCATCCCGGCGATACGTATTTCCCCGCCATCGATCCCGCAGAATGGACGCTGACCGAGTCGGAATACCACCCGGCCGACGAGCAGCACGCCTGCGCGTTCACCTTCGAGCGTCTGGAGCGGCGCTGAGCCGGATCAGCGCGTGCCGAAGCGCGGCAGCAGCCGCGCGGGTAGCAGCTGCACCAGGATGAAGCCCAGCAGGGCCGCGACCACGATGCTCGGCCCGGTGGGGGTATCCCACTGGAACGACCCCGCGATCCCCGCGCCCACCGCGAGCATGCCCAGGACCCCGGCGAGGATCGCCATCTGCTCCGGGGTGCGGGCGAAGCGTCGCGAGGTCGCCGCCGGGATGATCATCAGCGCCGTGATCAGCAGTACGCCGACCACCTGCATCGCCGCCGCGATCACCAGCGCGATCAGCAGCATCATGCCCAGGCGCACCGGCAGGGCCCGCACGCCCTCCACCCGCGCCAGTTCCTCGTGCACGGTCAGCGCCAGCAGAGGCCGCCAGAGCGCGATCAGCAGCACCAGCGCAATCAGCCCGCCGATGGCGATCGCGAGCAGGTCGTCACGCCCCACCGCGAGGATGTCGCCGAACAGATAGGCCATCAGGTCCACCCGCAGCCCCTCGACGAAGGCCACGGCCACGATCCCCAGCGACAGCGCGCTGTGGGCGAGGATCCCCAGCAGGGTGTCCGAGCCCAGCTCCTGATAGCGCTGCAGGATCACCAGGAGCACCGCGATGGCGATGCACACCAGCGTCACCATCAGGTTGAGATTCAGCCCCAGCAGAAAGCCCAGGGCCACCCCCAGCAGTGCCGAGTGCGACACCGTGTCGCCGAAATAGGCCATGCGCCGCCACACCACGAAGGCGCCCAGCGGCCCCGCGACCACCGCCACCATCAGGCCCGCCAGCACGGCGCGCACCAGGAAGTCGTCCAGCCAGCCGGCGATGTCCATCAGTGACGGCACCCCGGACCGTGTTGCGGATCGTTGCAGGAGGTGTCCGTGCCCTCTCCATCCAGCGGGCGCACCTCGCCGTGCAGGCCGTGCACGTGATTGTGATCGTGGGTGTAGACCGCCAGACCCCGCAGATCCACGCTGGGGAACAGGCGCCGGTATTCCGGATGGCGCGAGACTTCCTCGGGGTTTCCGGTGCAGCAGACATGCTGGTTCAGGCAGATCACCGTCTCGGCACCGGCCATCACGAAATGCAGGTCGTGCGAGACGATCAGCACCCCGCAGCCGGACTCGCGGCGGATGTCGTCCAGCATCGCGAACACATCGCCCTGCCCCACCACGTCGACCCCCTGGGCCGGTTCGTCCAGCACCAGCAGATCGGGCTCGCCCAGCAATGCCCGCGCCAGCAGCACCCGCTGGGTCTCGCCGCCGGACAGCGACTGGATCGGCGAATCGATGAGGTGGCCGACCCCCACCCGCTCCAGCTTGGCCAGCAGTTCACGCCGCGGCAGCCGCTGGCGCATGCGCAGAAAACGATATACCGACAGCGGCAGCACCGGTTCGATCTGCAGCCGCTGAGGCATGTAACCGACCCGCAGATCCGGGGCGCGTTCCACGTGGCCGCCGTCCGGCTGCCACAGTCCCATCAACACACGCAGCAGGCTGGTCTTGCCCGCGCCGTTGGGGCCGATGATCATCGCCGCCTCGCCCGCGTGCACCGCCATCGACACCCGGTCGAGGATCGTCCGTCCGCCCCGCTCCACCGTCACCTCGCGGGCCGCCACCAGCGGCCCGGAACCCCGCTCCGGGCGCGGCCGCGGATGGCGGCCCGCGCGGTGACCGCGTAACCAGTTGTGGACGCTCGCGAACATGATGGTATTGTATAACATCCAGATCCCAGACGGAGCCCCGGTCATGATGCGCAAACGTTTCCCCCTGCTCACCGGCACCCTGGTTGCCATCGCCACGCTGGCCGTACCCGCACAGGCGGACGACCCGCGGGTGGTCTCCAGCATCCTCCCGATCCACGGCCTGGTCGCGGGCCTGGTGGACGACGTAATGGAGGCCGATGTCCTGCTGCCGCCGGATGCCTCACCGCACGGCTACTCCATGCGCCCGTCCGAAGCCCGGCGTCTGCAGAATGCGGACGTGGTGGTCTGGGTCGGGCCCGACCTGGAGACCTTCCTCGAATCACCCCTGCGCAATCGGGGAGAAGGTACCACGGTCGTGACCCTGATGGAGGACATGGACCTCGATCTGCTGCCCACGCGCTCGGGCGGGGTCTGGGAACCGCACGACCACGGTCACGATCATGATGCGGCGCATGAAGAGGCCCGCGAAGAAGGACATGGCGGAGAGCATGACCACGGCCATGACCATGAGCACGGGCATGATCACGACCACGGCCATGACCACGACCACGGGCATGACCACGAGCACGGGCATGATCATGACCACGGCCATGACCACGACCACGGCCATGACCACGACCACGGCCATGACCACGACCACGGACATGACCACGACCACGGACATGACCACGACCACGGACATGACCACGACCACGG
>NZ_KB900031.1:202812-570312 GCF_000378545.1 Thioalkalivibrio sp. ALE23
CATGACCACGACCACGGACATGACCACGACCACGGACATGACCACGACCACGGACATGACCACGACCACGGCCATGACCATGACCACGGGCATGACCAGGAGCACGGGCATGACCAGGAGCACGCACATGGCCACCAGGACGCCCACATCTGGCTGTCGCCCGACAACGCCCGGGCGATCGTGACGCAGCTTGCGGACCGACTCGGGGAGAATTTCCCCGACAAGGCCAGCGCCCTGGAAGACAACCGTGACCGCATGCTGGAACGCATCGACGAGTTCGATGCCGAACTGAAAGAGCGCCTGGAACCGGTGCGCGGCGAGGCCTTCGTAGTGTTCCACGACGCCTACCAGTATTTCGAGGCCCATTACGGCCTGAACGCAGCCGGCTCCATCACCGTCGACCCGTCCCGCAGTCCCGGGGCACGGCGCATCAGCGAACTGCGTGATCGCCTGTCCGCGGACGATGTCACCTGCCTGTTCACCGAACCGCAGTTCCGCCCGGCGCTGGCCGAGACCATCGTGGAAGGACACGCGACGCGCCTGGGTCAACTGGACCCGGTCGGTGTCGACATCCGGCCCGGCCCGGACGCCTGGTTCGAACTGATGGAAGACCTGGCCGACGGCTTCCTCGACTGCATGAAGCGCGAATAAGCCCCATCCGCCAGGGCCGCTCACCCAGCCATTCGCGAGTCGCGCAGCCATCGCCCCCGTCATTGCGAGTCGCCGCAAGGCGACGTGGCAATCCGCCGAAGCGGCCTGCACGCAGGATCAGGGGCTGCGACCGAAGATCGCCACGTCGCTGCGCGACTCGCGATGACAGGAATCCATGCTCGTCGTTGCGAGGTGATCACCGTCTCGCCGTCCTCGTTCGTCCGGCCTGCTCGCGATGACGGGAATTCGTGCTCGTCGTTGCGAGGAGCCGAAGGCGACGTGACAACCTCCGGACCGGTTCCCTGGGCGGGCGGATCGGGCAGGCCCGAAAGCAGGCCCGCCCGGATGGCGCGTCAGCCGTGGGTGCCGCTGCGCGGTTGCGCGCCGGCGGCGTCGCCGGTCGGTTCCTGGTACACCAGGTCGAGCGCCTTGGCCGCCGCCACTTCGTTGAAACGGCGGTTCGGCAGGTTGTGCGGCGACGACTTGATGGTGTCGATGTCGTCCGCCGACTCGGCGAGGATGCAGGCCATCGCCTCGACGAAGGCGTCCAGGGTCTCCTTCGACTCGGTCTCGGTCGGCTCCACCAGCAGGCATTCCGGCACCAGCAGCGGGAAGTAGGTGGTGGGGGCATGGAAGCCGTGATCCAGCAGCCGCTTGGCCACGTCGCCGGCGGTCAGCCCCGTCTCCTTCGCCTGCTTCTTCAGGGTGACGATGAACTCGTGGGTCGCGCGGCGTTCCGGATAGGCCAGATCAAATCCGGCGGCCCTGAGCTCGCTCCCGAGGTAGTTGGCGTTGAGGGTCGCGAACTCGGCGACCCGAACCATGCCCTCGCGACCCAGCATGCGCATGTACACATAGGCACGCAGCAGCACGCCGGGGTTGCCCATGAACGCGGACAGCCGGCCGATGGTCTCGGGCCGGTCGGCCTCGTCGGCCAGGCGGTAGCCGCCCTGCCCGTCTTCTTCCACATGCGGCACCGGCATGTACGGCAGCAACCGCTCGCCCACGCCCACCGCGCCGGAACCCGGACCGCCACCGCCGTGCGGCGTGGAGAAGGTCTTGTGCAGGTTCATGTGGATCACGTCGAAGCCCATGTCGCCCGGGCGCACCTTGCCGAGGATGGCGTTGAGGTTGGCGCCGTCGTAATACAGCAGGCCGCCGGCCTCGTGCACGATCTTCGCGATCTCCTCGATGCGGCGCTCGAACACGCCCACGGTGGACGGGTTGGTGAGCATGATCCCGGCGGTCTGCGGGCCCACGGCCTCCTTCAGCGCGTCGATATTCACGTCGCCGCTGGCATCGGTGGGGATCTCGCGCACTTCGTAGCCGCACATGATCGCGGTGGCCGGGTTGGTGCCGTGCGCGGCGTCGGGCACGATGATCTCGCGGCGCTCGGTGTCGCCCCGAGCATCGTGGTAGGCGCGGATCATGGCCACGCCGGTGAACTCGCCCTGCGCGCCCGCCATCGGCGCCAGCGACACGCCCTGCATGCCGGTGACCTCGCGCAGCATCTCCTGCAGCTCGTACATGGTCTGCAGGAAGCCCTGGCTGTGGCTGGCCGGGGCCAGCGGATGGCGGTTCAGGAACCCGGGCAGCATCGCCAGGCTGTTACAGGCGCGCGGGTTGTATTTCATCGTGCACGAGCCCAGCGGATAGAACTCGGTGTCGATGGAGAAATTCTTCTGCGACAGCCGCGTGTAGTGACGCACCACGTCCAGCTCCGAGGCGGCCGGCAGGCCGGGCGCCGACTTCCGCCGCAGGTGCGCGGGGATGGCCGTGGCCGCGTGTTCCTGCGGGGCCTGGGCCACGGCGGAGCGACCGGCGTGGGAATGTTCGAAGATCAGCTTGGTTTCCGTGGTGTTCATGGCGGTTTCTCGCTTCGGTATTCGGGTAGACGGCGGGCCCCGGCGGATCTGCACCGCGCGGGGCCCGCCGGAGGCCTGTCGCGTTACTGGGTCGGGCTCAGCGTCGCCCGGTCGTCCAGCGCGGCGAAGACCGCGTCGTAGTCGGGTTCGTCGCCGATCTCGGGGACCAGCTGGGCATGCATCACCAGATTGTCGGCATCCAGCACCAGCATCGCGCGGGCGGTGATCCCGGCCAGCGGTCCGTCCTGGATCAGCACGCCGTAGTCCCTGGCGAAATTGCGATCGCGCATCATCGACAGCACCGTGACGCGCTCCAGCCCCTCCACGGAGCAGAAACGGTCCATCGCGAAGGGCAGATCGGCGGAGACGATGAGTGCATGCACGTCGGGGCGCTGTTCGACGAACTGGTTGATCTTCTTGGTCGACTCGGCACACACCGGCGTGTCGAGACTGGGCACGATGTAGATCATCTTGCGCTTGTCGCCGAAATCGGCGAGCGAGACATCGTTGAGGTCCTTGCCCGTCAGGTTGAAGTCCGGAGCCGGCGAACCCACGTGGGGCAGGTCGCCGTTGGTGTGGATCGTGTTGCCCTCTAGCTTGGTCTCGGCCATGTCAGCCTCCTCGGCGGTTGGGGTATGGCACGTCGCGTGGAGTGACTCCCCGCTCAGGCCGCGCGGGCCTGCTCGCAGGCAGCCACGTACTGCTCCAGATCGTTCTCGTTCTTGGTCTCGGTGACGCAGGCCAGCACGCAGCCATCCAGCGCCGGGTAGTCGCGCCCCAGGTCGTGCCCGGCGAGCACGCCGGCGTCGGCCATCGCCTGCAGCTGCCCGGCGGCATTGCCGCCGAAGTCCAGCGCCACCTCGTGGAAGTATTCGCCGGTGAAGCGCGGCTTGATGCCCTTCGCGGCGAGCTTTTCCACCAGGGCATGGGTGTTGGCGTAGCAGGCCTCGGCCACGCGGGTCAGGCCCTCGTCACCCAGCATGGACATGTGGATGGTCGCGGCCGTCACCACCAGGCCCTGGTTGGTGCAGATGTTGGAGGTGGCCTTGGAGCGGCGGATGTGCTGCTCGCGGGCCTGCAACGTCAGCACGAAGCCCGGCTTGCCGTCGGCATCCTCGGCGCGCCCGACGATGCGCCCCGGCATCTGCCGGATGTGCTTCTTGCGCGTGGTCATGAAGCCGAAATACGGCCCGCCGGAGGACAGCGGCGCGCCCAGCGGCTGGCCCTCGCCCACGGCGATGTCCGCGCCCTGGCTGCCCCACTCGCCCGGCGGCTTCAGCAGCGCCAGCGAGACCGGATTGACCACGCCGATGACCGGAATCTCGCGCTCTTCGGCCCAGCCGGTCAGGCCGTCCACATCCTCGAGGATGCCGAAGAAGTTCGGCTGACTGATGATCATCGCGGTGATGTCGTCGTCGGCGTGCGCGGCCAGCGCCTCCACCGGGGTCTGCCCGGTGGTCTCGTCGAACGGGACTTCGACCAGCTCGATGCCCTGGTTGCCGATCAGGGTGTCGATCACGCGGCGGTACACCGGATTCAGCGCACCCGGGACCAGCACCCGCTTGCTCTTCGAGCGGCGGTTCACGCGCACCGCCATCAGCACGGCCTCGGCCAGCGCGGAGGCACCGTCATACAGCGAGGCGTTGGAGGCCTCCATGCCGGTCAGGCGGGCCATCATGGTCTGGTACTCGTAGATCAGCTGCAGCGTGCCCTGCGACGCCTCGGCCTGGTAGGGCGTGTAGGCGCTGTAGTACTCGCCGCGGGTGGCGATCTGCCAAACGGCCGCCGGGATGTGGTGCTCGTAGGCCCCGGCGCCGATGAAATTCGAGGGCATGCCGTCACGGGCGGCCCGCTCCTGCATCAGGCGGGAGATCCCCATTTCGTTGAGACCCTCGGGGATGCCCTCCAGCGGTGGCGCGCGCAGCCCGGCCGGGATCTCGTCGAACAGATCCTCCACGGAATCGGCGCCGATGGACTCGAGCATCGAACGGATGTCTTCTTCGGTATGCGGGATAAACGGCATGACTTTCTCGCTTTCGCTGACGCGAAGTTCTTCGGCGGCGCCCCGGTGCCCGACGGACACCGGGGTCCGGCCGCCACCGGTGGCTTCAGGATTCGGCTTCGACGTGCGCGGCGTAGGCGTCCGCGTCCATCAGGCCGTCCAGCTCGCCGGCATCCGCCGGCTTCATGCGGAACAGCCAGCCATCCTCGAACGGCGACTCGTTGACCTTCTCGGGGCTGTCCTCCAGCTCCGCATTGGTCTCGGTCACCTCGCCCCCGATCGGGGCATAGATGTCGGAGGCGGCCTTGACCGACTCGACCGTGGCACAGGCCGCGCCGGCTTCCAGGCTGCTGCCGGCCTCGGGGGCCTCGACGAACACCAGATCACCCAGCAGCTCCTGCGCGTGATCGGTGATGCCGACGGTCACCGTGCCGTCGTCTTCGGTACGAACCCATTCGTGGCTCCTGGTGTACTTCAGATCCTTCGGTGCTTCGCTCATGGCGTCTTCCTTATAGCGTTGAAACCCGGTACGCAGTGTAGCGCACTAAAATTGTATGGCTCGCATCAGCCGGAGGGCAGTTCGATCAGCGGTTCGCCGTTGCGCACGAAGCCCGGGCGCACGACCCGCACGGGCAGGTGCTTCCCGCGGATCTCCGCCTCCAGGCGTTCGGCATCGGCCGCGGCGGCCGGCACCCGCGCGAAGCCCACGGACATGCCGAGGCTGGGCGCGAAGCTGCCCGAGGTCACCTCGCCGTCGCCGGCGTCGGTCGCGATCCGGGTGCCGCCGCGCAGCACGCCGCGGCCCTCCAGCACCACGCCCACCAGGCGCTGCTGCACACCCGCGGCCTTCTCGCGCTCGACGGCCGCGCGGCCGATGAAATCACGCTCGCCGTCCTTCAGCGCCACGGTCCAGCCGAGGTTGGCGGTCAGCGGGCTGGTCTCGGTGTCCATGTCGGTACCGTAGAGATTCATCCCGGCCTCCAGACGCAGGGTGTCGCGGGCGCCCAGGCCAATGGGGTCGACCCCGGCGTCCAGCAGCGCCTGCCAGAAGCCCTCGGCCTCCGCGGCCGGCAGCATCACCTCGAAGCCGTCCTCGCCGGTGTAGCCGGTCCGCGCAACGAACCACTCGTCGTTCCACACGGCGGAGAACGGCTTGAGCTCGCCCGCGCCGCGCAGGTCTTCCGGCAGCAGCGGCAGCGTCTTGTCCACGGCCTGCGGACCCTGCACCGCGATCAGGGCGAATTCCGGGCGCGGCTCGACGCTGACATCAAAGTCCTGCGCCACCGCCTGCATGTGGGCGATATCGCCCTCGGCGGTGGCCGCGTTGACCACCGCGCGATAGGCGTCCCCGCCCAGCCAGTAGATGATCAGGTCGTCGATCACGCCGCCGCGCTCGTTCAGCATGCAGCTGTACAGCGCGCGGCCTTCGGTCTTCAGTTTGGCCACGTCGTTGGCCAGCAGATAGCGCAGGAAGGCCTGCGCCTGCGGGCCGTGGATGTCGACCACGCGCATGTGCGAAACATCGAACATGCCGGCGCCGGCGCGCACCTTCTTGTGCTCTTCCATCTGCGAGCCGTAATGCAGCGGCATCTCCCAGCCGGCGAAATCGACCAGCTTGGCGCCGGCGCGTTCGTGGGCGGCATGGAGCGGGGTTTTCTTCAGCGTCATGCTTTTCGTCCTGCAGTTGTTCCGGCGTCGATGGCGTCGCGGTCATCCGCGCATAAAAAAGGGCGGCCGACAGGATTAACTGCCAGCCGCCCCTCTGTCCTGAAACCTGAGAGTTTGCGCGCCCCGCGGTCCTGTGGACCCGGGCGATCGCCCCCTTCGGTGGGCCGTCTGCCGGCCGCTCTCCAGAGTTCGCCGTTTCATCATCCCGGTCCTGAAGCCTGAGCGATTCCGGGCGGATGTTGCGCCTTCGGCGTCTGCGGCGCGCGCCCGAGGCGCGGCGCGGCAGAACTCTTCCAGGATGATGTGCGGAGCGTTTCGTGCCCCGCTGGCGTAAGATCAATTATAGGCGATCCGGCGCCGGAACCCAATGCCCCGATTCACGCCGGGTCCATGGATCAGCGGCGGATGCCGTCCAGCCCGAACGCGCGCAGCGCGAGCTGGCGCTTGACCGGGACCAGCCCGTCCACCAGCCGCACCCCGGCCCCGCGCAGCTCCGGCAGACCGGCGCGGCGGGCACCGAACAGCAGGCGGAAGCCGTCCATCGCGCGCTGCATCATCGCGTTCTCCGGGCGCCGCGCGCGGGTGTAGGCGCGCAGCCCGCGCGGATCGCCGGGATCACGCCGGTTGGGGCCGGCAAGCTGGCGCAGCAGCGCATCGACATCGGCCAGCCCCAGATTGAGCCCCTGCCCCGCGAGCGGATGGATGGTGTGCGCCGCGTCCCCGGCCAGCACCACCCGCCCGGCGAAATAGTCGCGCGCATGGCGCGCCACCAGCGGGAAGCTGGCGCGCGGCGAGGTGCCGGTCACCGGGCCGGGACCTCCGTCGATCGCGTTCGACAGCTCGCGGATAAAGGTCGCATCATCCATCGCCATCACGTCATCGGCCTCGGGCTCCGGCAGCGACCAGACGATGGAACAGCGCCCGTCACCCAGCGGCAGGAAGGCCAGGATGCGCTCGTCGTCGAAGCGCTGCCAGGCGGTGTCACCATGGCCCTGCGCGGTCTCCACCGTGGCCACCACCCCGCGCGCGTGGTACGGGCGTTCGCTGACCGCGATGCCCGCGCGTTCGCGCAGGGCCGAACGAGCCCCGTCGGCCGCCACCACCAGGCGCGCCGAGGCCAGCGGCGCATGCCCCTCGGCGTAGACATCCACGCGGTCGGGCCGCAGGTCCACGCTGCGCCACGCGGTCTCCGACCACAGCGCCACGCCGCGCTCGCGCAGGGCCTGCCACAGCACCGCCTCCAGCGCCGCGTTCTCCACCGTCCAGCCGAGTTCGGGCACGCCCAGATCATCCGCGTCGAAGCGGATATGCGCGGGGCCGTGCGCGTCCCACACCTGCATGCCGGAGAAGGCATGGGCGCGGTTCCCCGCCAGGGCCTCCTGCACGCCCAGGCGATCCAGCAGGCCCATGGCCGCGGCGTTGAGCGTGACCACCCGGGTCACCGGCGCGGTCGCCGGATCGAACGCCGGTGCCGGTCCGCGCTCCAGCACCGCCACCCGCATGCCCGCGCGGGCGCAGCCCAGGGCGGTGGCCAGGCCGGTGGCGCCACCGCCCACCACCAGCACGTCCAGCGGCTCGCCGGCGCGCGTCATGCCCGCGTCTCCGGCAGCCGCGACAGGGTGTGCCGCGGCACCGGCCGCAGCCCCATCGCCCCGCGCGCGAAGGCATCGCGCAGCGGCGGCACCCGGTCGACCGTCATCATGCCCAGCCCCAGGGCATGGCCCAGCAGCCCGTCAACATGGCGCATCCCGCGGGCGAGGAAATCGGTCACCCCGACGATGCGGCGGATGTCGCCCTCGCGCCGGCGCGCCCAGGCCTCCAGCACATGCCGGCCACCGGGATCGGCCACGAACGCGGGGCGTCCGTCGGGCTGCGCACCCTCGCGCAGCACGCCCAGCAGATCGGCCACGTCGCGCAGCGCCAGGTTCAGCCCCTGCCCCGCCACCGGATGCACCGAGTGGGCAGCGTTGCCCAGCAGCAGCGCGCGTTCGGCGAACGGCTGCGGCGCATGCATCCGCTGCAGCGGGAAGCGCAGCACGTCCCCCGCCGGGTGCAGCCGCCCCAGCGCCCAGCCGAAGCGTTCCTGCAGCGCCGCCATGCGGGACGGTTCGTCCAGCTCCAGGCGGGCGTCGCAGACCTCCGGCGGGGCGACCCAGACCACGTTCATGCGCCCGTCGGCCTGCGGCAGCAGCGCCAGCGGCCCCTCGTCGGCAAAGCGCTCGAAGGCCTCGCCATCGTGCGCACGCGAGGGCCGCACGTCGAACACCAGGGCATCGGCATCGTAGCGGTGGCGCTGCACCGGGATGCCCAGCGCCTCGCGGGTCGGCGAGCCCACGCCGTCGGCGGCGATCAGCAGCCGCGCGCGGCAGGACCACGCCCCGTCGGGACCCTCCAGGTGCAGGCGGCGCGCGCCGTCCGCAGCCGCCTCCACGCCCGCCAGGGTGGTGGCGTGATGACTGGCCACCCCCGCCGCATCCCGGGCCCGCGCCAGCAGGGGATCCAGCGCCGCGGCCGGCACCACCTGCCCCAGGGCCTCGCGGCCCATCTGCACGGCATCCATGCGCACCCGGCCCAGCCCGCCGCGACGGCTGACGACGATGCGCCGGATGGGCGCGGCCGTGGTCGCCAGCTCCGCCCAGTAGCCGAGATCGTCCAGCAGGGTGGCCGAGCCGGCCGCCAGGGCATAGCCACGGGTGTCCACGCGCGGGGCGGCCGGATCCGGCGCCGGGCCGCGTTCGAACAGCCTCACCGAGTAGCCGGCGCGCGCCAGGGTGCAGGCCATCAGCCCGCCCACCGGCCCGCCGCCGACCACGGCGATATCGGTCTCGGTTTGCGTTTGTGTTCCGCGATTCACGGTGGCCTCCATGCGCGTCCCTCTGCCCCGGTTTCAGCGACGTTTGGGGGCGCCATCGGCCATGCAGGCCTCGATGGCCTCCACGGTCTTCGGGCAGGCCTCGGTCAGCACCTCGTGCCCGTCGCGGGTCACGGCCACGTCGTCCTCGATGCGCACGCCGATCCCGCGCAGGTCCTCCGGGGCCTCGCAGTACGGGCCGAAATACAGCCCGGGCTCGACGGTCATCACCATCCCCGGCTCCAGCTGCCGCCAGGCCTCGCCCACGCGGTAGTCGCCCACATCGTGCACGTCCAGCCCCAGCCAGTGGCCGGTGCGGTGCATGAAGAACGGGCGATACGCCTCGTCCTCGATCAGCGCATCCAGCTCGCCCTCGAGCACGCCCAGATCCCGCAGCCCGCGGGTCAGCTCGCGCACTGCGACGTCGTGCGGATCGTTCCAGTGATGCCCGGGCCGCACCGCGTCGATGGCGGCGCGCTGCGCGTCCAGCACGATCTCGTAGACTTCGCGCTGGCGCCCGCCGAAGCGCCCGCCCACCGGGAAGGTGCGGGTGATGTCCGAGGCATAGCCGCGGTGCTCACAACCGGCGTCGATCAGCAGCAGGTCGCCGTCGCGCAGCACGTCGCGGTTCTCGATGTAGTGCAGGATGCAGCCGTTCTCGCCGCCGCCGACGATGGACGGATACGCCGCCTCGGTGCCGTGGCGATGGAACTCGTGGGTGATCTCGGCGGCCACCTGGTATTCGGTCATGCCCGGGCGGCAGGCCTGCATCGCGCGCTTGTGCGCCCCCACCGAGATCGCCGCGGCGTGGCGCATCATCTTCAGCTCCGGGGCCTTCTTGAACAGGCGCTGCTCGTGCAGGTGGTGTTCCAGCGCGGCGAACTCGTGCGGCACCCGCACCCCGCTGCGCGCCGCGCGCCGGCGCACCTGCTGCAGCCAGCCGAACAGCCGCCGGTCGAAGCCTTCGTCGCGGCCGAACGGCGCGCACAGCTCGCGGCGGTTCTCCAGCAGACCGGGCAGGATCTCGTCGATGTCGTCCACCGGGAAGGCGCAGTCGGCCCCGAAGTGCTCCATCGCCCCGTCGGGCCCGGCGCGGCGCCCGGTCCAGGTCTCCATCTTCGGGTCCCGATCGCGGCAGAACAGGATGTATTCGCCGGCCTCGCGCCCCGGGGCCAGCACCGCGATTGCGTCCGGTTCCTCGAAATCGGTCAGATAGAGGAAATCGGAGTTCTGCCGGAACGGGTACTCGACGTCGCGGTTGCGGGTGGTCTCCACCGCGCCCGGGATCACGATCAGGGCATCGCGCCCGGCCGCGCGCATCAGGCGCTGGCGGCGACGGGCCAGTTCACCGGCGGGGATCTGCGGCGCGCGGCTCATTGCATCGGGATCCGGGTCGGGTTCTCGGGGGCCAGCTCGTCGGCGATCAGCAGCACGCCCACGCGCACGTATTCGGACAGCTCCTCGAAGTCCTTCTCCGAGGCCTCGCTGTCCTCCGGCTCGGGATCCATGCGCGCGATCTCGGCCAGATCCCGCAGGATCTCCGCCGACTCGGCCGACGGCTTGAGCCCGCCCAGCCGCGGCGTCTGCCCCAGCCCGCTGATGAAACCGTCGGCCCATTCCGACAGCGCCTGGGCGCGGGTCTCGATCTCCGCATCCTCCGGCACCAGCGGGGCAAAACCGAGCTCGATGTCGTACAGCTGCGCCAGCAGATGCCGGCGCAGCTCGTCCACCAGCCGGTCGAATGCCTCGGCGGGGTTCTCGGTCAGCGGCAGCGCCTCGCCCAGCGACTTGATCAGGAGGTCATTGCCGGCCTCGGGGTCCGCCACCAGGCAGCCGGTGATCAGGCCATGGGCCGAGGCCGGGGTCTGCGCGAACCCCATGGTGCGCAGGCCGTGGGCCAGGCGTTCTTCCCAGGACTGCGCCATCAGAAGGCCTCCAGACGGGCTTCGTAAGGAAACAGCAGAAAGCGGTAAAGATCATCGCCCAGCTGCAGATGGGTGAACTGCGGCTCACCCAGGCGGATCTCGCTGGAACCGGTCGCGGACAGCGCCGTCAGGCCGAAGCGCTTGTCACGGATCAGGTCCTCCAGCAGCTGTTCCAGCTCGCCGCGCGGGATCGTGCCGGTGTTGTCCACCACCCGGCACGGCTTGCCGTTGTGGGCCGTGCCTTCGATGATCGTGGCGTCGGGTGCGGGTTCGGGAGGCTGTGTCATGGGTCATATTCTGGCCACCCCCTGCGCGGGTCGCAACACAACCCGCCGGTGTTTCGGTTGACGGTTCCGCCGACCCCCTCCTAGACTCCGGGATTCAGGGACTTCGCTCCCGTTTTTCAAGCCCGAGGCCCGCCCCGCCATGTCCGACAGCGCTTCTTCCGGCAGCCACGCGCCCGATGCCCTCGACCGTCTCGAGGCCGCGATCCTGCGCCTGCTGGACGACAACGCCGAACTGCGCGAGGAAAACCGGGCGCTGCACGAACAGGTGCGCCAGCTGCGTACCGAACGTGCGACCTACCGCGAACGCAACGAGCAGGCCCGCCACCGGGTCGAGACCATGATCGCCCGCCTGCGGGCGATGGAGCAGTCCGAATGAGCCAGTCCGAGCCGGTCCGCATCACCATCATGGGCAAGGAGTACCACGTCGCCTGCCCGCCCGAGGAGCGCGCCGACCTGTTCGCCTCCGCGTCCCTGATCGACGAGCGCATGCGCGAACTGCGCGACGGCGGGCGCGTAGTCGGGGCCGAGCGCATCGCGGTGATGGTCGCGCTCAACCTCGCCCACGAAAAGCTCGAGTGCCAGGAAGAGCTGGAACGGATGAAAAAGGGCGGGGCCGACGCCCCCGAACGCCTGCACGCGCTGGCCGAACGCATCGAGCAGAACCTGGACCGTGGCACGGACGCCGGCACCGGCGGCCCGACCGAGACCGGCACCACCCGCTCGGAGCCCTGATTCCCGCCACCGGATTCCCCTTCCGCGGGGCCGGGTTGAGCACGCCCCGGGCATCTGGTCCATAATGATCCCGGACGCGTCGCTGCGGCGTTCGAACGTGGCCGGGTGGTACCCTTGAGCCTTAATGCAACACCCAGGGACCGAGTTCTTCCGTTTCGCTGTGCAGGTCCGCCCCCGAGCGGAAAGCCTAAAGATTCGGAGACTTCTCCCACCTGAACCGCTGGTTCAAGGTCGAAGGCCACGACGGCGCCCGCGGGGCGCGTCCTCTCTTTTTTCCTGCCCATCCCCATGACCCTCACGGCCATGTCCACCACCGCGCACGCCCCCGATATCGACGCCCTCGCCCGCGAGGACGCCCGCCGGCTCCGGCGCGAACTGCGCCGTCGGCGTGCCGCGCTGTCCGACACCCGCCTGGACTCGCACAACCGCGCGATCAGCGGTCACCTGCTGAAATGGCTGGAACGCTGGCAACCGCGCTGCATCGGCGCCTACCGCGGCCTGCGCGGCGAGGTCGACCTGACCGCGCTGACCTGCGCCCTGGCCAGGCGCGGCACCCGCATCGCCCTGCCGGTGATGGACACCCGCCGCGACGGCCGCATGCATTTCCACGAATGGCACCCCGAAGACCGCCTGTGCCACAACGGCTTCGGCATCGCCGAGCCCTGTCCCGGCGCGCCGCGCGTCTGGCGCCGCGAGATGCAGGTGGTGCTGATGCCGCTGGTCGCCTTCGACCGCCACGGCAACCGCATGGGCATGGGCGCCGGCTACTACGACCGCTACTTCGCCCGGCGGCGCTTCGGCATCCACCGCCCGCGCCTGATCGGCGTGGCCCATGGCCTGCAGCAGGTCGAGGCCCTGCCGGTGCAGCCCTGGGACGTGCCGCTGGATGCCGTGGTCACCGAGACCGGCTGGCATGTATTCCCCCGGCACGGACAGGCCACTGCTACCCTGCAGACACCTGACAACGACTGATTCAAGGAACGCGACGACATGGGCTACTGGCTGATGAAATCCGAACCCGACGAGTTCGGCATCGACGATCTCGAACGCGTGGGCGTGGAGCCCTGGGACGGGATCCGCAACTACCAGGTGCGCAACATGATGCGCGACGAGATGAAGAAGGGCGATCTCGCCTTCTTCTACCACTCCAATGCCAAACCGCCGGGCATCGTCGGCATCATGCGCATCGAGAACGAGGCCTACCCGGACTACTGCGCGTTCGATCCCGAGGACAAGCACTACGACCCGAAGAGCGACCCCGACAACCCGCGCTGGCTGCGGGTGGACGTCGCCTTCGAGGAGAAATTCGACGACATCCTCACCCTCGACTGGCTCAAACAGCAGCCGGAGCTGGCCGACTGCCCGCTGGTGCGCCGCGGCAACCGCCTGTCGGTGATGCCGCTGACCGAGGACCAGTGGGACTTCATCCTCGCCCACGCCAGGCGCGGGCAGGCTCAGGCCGGAACAAACCGGGGCTCCGCCTGATGGCGACCCTCTACCACTTCGCCCACGACCCCAAGGCCGACCGCATCCGCCTGGCCTGCGGGTACAAGGGTGCGGCACTGGAGACCCGCGCGGTGGACTGGTTCGACGACGAGACCTTCTTCGAGCTGGGCATCGCGCGCCAGTCCCCGGTTCTCGCCACCGACGACGGCGCCCTGCACACCGACACCACGGCGGCACTGCGCGCGATCGACGAGCTGTTCCCGAGCGGCGAACCGCTGTCCGCGGGCGTCATCGCCGAAGACGCCTGGCAGGCCCTGCTCGACTGGCGTGCCCGCGTGGACGTCGTGCTCGAACGCCTGTACGCCCCGCTCGCCCCCGGCTACCACGGCATCGGCCAGGACGCCGATGCCCTCGCCGACTTCAAGGCGAACGTGGAACACCGCTTCGGCATGAGCGTGGAGGAACTGGCGAACGACCGCTACGACGGCTACCAGCAGCTGGCCCGGCTGAGCCGCCTGCCCGAGCTCGCCCGCCACCTGGCCGCCAACGGTTTCTATCTCGGCCACCCGTCCATCGCCGACTGCGTGATCGCCGCCGACCTCTACCCCCTGCAGATGCACGACGGCATCAACCTGCCGGTGGACATGATGTACTACCTGCGCCGGGTCGAGGAGACTTTCGCCACCCGGCTCGACGCCCAGTGGCTCGCCCGTTGAACCACCCCGCCCCGCGCCGCGTCATTGCCGCGCCAGCTCCCGGGTGCGCAACCTCGCCATCGAGGACTACCACAGCCAGAAGCTGAGCGGATTGCCGGGAAGCATGGACAGGACTAGTATTGATCCTGTCTTCTATTCCCATGGAGGATTCCCATGGAAGTCGTGAACGTTAGCGGCCTCAAGAACAATCCCACCGGCGCCCTGCGCAAGTCCCACGAAACGCCGGTGCTGGTCATGAACCGGGACCGTCCCGATGCCCTCATCCTGGGATTGAACGATGCGGGGGAACTCGACGCGCCGGGTGTCAAGGCGGCCCTGGCCACCGCCCTGTTCCGTGACGGGCACCTCTCCCTGGCGCGTGCGGCACGTCTCGCCGAGTTCGCCACGGCCGACTTCGCGCGCCATCTTTCCCGGCTCGGGATTCCCGTCGTGGACCTGAATGGCACGGAAGCGGACCACGACATGGATACCGTCGACGAATGGCTCGCCTCGTCCTGAGCGACGCCAGCCCTTTGATCGGGCTTTCGTTCGTCGATGGGCTGGAATGGTTGCCCCGTCTGTTCGGGACGGTCGGGATTCCGGAGGAAGTCGCCCGCGAGGTGCTGCCCGGCCAGGGAAGGCCCGGAGAATCCGCCATCGCCGCCGCGCTGGACGCCGGCTGGCTGTGCCTCCGGGAAGGGCCGCGCTCGTCGACACCGTTACCCGAACTGGATGAAGGCGAAGCAGCCTGTATCCGGATGGCCCTCGGCCACGATGAACCCGCCCTGGTGCTCATGGATGAACGGATGGGCCGCGCCCTTGCCCTTGAGGCCGGTATTCGTGTGGCGGGGACCGCCGCCGTGATCGGGATGGCGCGCCGCCAGGGTCTGATCCCGTCCGCACGCGCGGTTTTCGAACGGCTTCACCAGTCGGAGTTCCGCATCGCGGCCGACGTCATACGCACGGTGCTTGACCGCGTCGGCGAAGGCGAACAGGGCAGGGGCGCTGGTCGCTGACTGGTCCGTCCTCGGGGACAGCGAGGCGCACTGCGTCGCCGGTGGGACCGGGGCGCGCTCCTGGCGGAGCGACTAAGCCACCCGGCTCGACGCCCAGTGGCTCGCCCGTTGAACCACCCCGCCCCGCCCTCTTCGCGGCCAGGGCCGCTCCCACAGCACCGGTGCCCGCCCACTCCTTGACACCCCACCCCTTGTGGGAGCGTGCTCGCACGCGAAGACCCCCTTCTTCCCGCCCCGCATCGCAACCCGTACGATGGAACAACAAGCGCGGCGTCACCCGGAAACAGGAGGCAGACACCCATGCCGGACCCGGCTACCCGAGACGCAACCTACGAAGACCTCCTCCAGGTCGAGGACCACCTGGTGGCGGAGCTCATTCATGGGCAGCTTGTCACCACCCCCCGACCAGCCCCGCGTCATGCCCGCGCCAGCTCCCTGCTGGGCGTAGAGCTCGGAGGACCATACGACAAGGGGCATGGCGGCCCTGGCGGCTGGTGGATCTTCGACGAACCCGAAGTGCACCTGGGCAGCCATGTGCTGGTCCCCGAACTGGCCGGCTGGCGCCGCGAACGGATGCCCGGCCTGCCCGAGACCGCCTGGTTCGAGCTGGCCCCCGACTGGGTCTGCGAAGTCCTCTCCGAATCCACTGCCCGGGTCGACCGGGTGGAAAAACTGCCCGTGTACGCTGCCCACGGTGTCGGCCACGTCTGGCTCGTCGACCCCGTGCTCCGCACCCTGGAGGCCTATGCCAACCACGAAGGGCACTGGCTCCTGCTCAATGCGTTCGAAAACGACGACCCCGTGTCCGTCGCCCCCTTCGATGCCGTCACCATCCCCCTCGGCGGACTCTGGGCCGACTGACGCCCCCACCCGCACTTCACTCGACCCGGAGGCCCCGGGGCCTGGTGGGCCCGGGGCCTGGTGGGCCCGGGGCCTGGTGGGAGCGTGCTCGCACGCGAACAATCGGCTTCCCTCACCCGGGGTTCTTCCCCGCCCACCCCGTACTCCCACAACTCCCACAACTCCCACCAGAGGCCCGACGAACCTTCATAAAGACCTGTTTATTCGGCACTTTTCGACCCAATCTCTCTGATTCTGCCGAAGATTTAGACTGATTCCAATCTATTTTTTGTGGTTTTAATCACAAAAACACGCAATCGATATTGTTTCAGCCCGGGGGCGCCGATAATATCCCCAATCAGGAACAGGGAAGTTCCAACCGAAAGGGCCGATCAACAGGGATGTTGTTCGGTCTTTTCTCTTTTTCACACCCCCACAGCGTCCCGGATCGGCCAGGGGGCTGGCCTCCTACGTGCCGACTACCCGAAGCGATAGCCGACTACCCGAAGCGGTAGTGCTTGCGGATGTCCCGGTGGATCTCCCAGGTGCAGCCCATGCCCGCCGGGAAGGTCACCAGATCCCCCTCGCCGACCGTGACCGGCTCGCCATCCTCCGGCGTCACCGTCACCTGCCCCTCCAGGATGTAGCAGGTCTCCGTCTCGTCGTAATGCCACGGGAAGCTGGACGCCTCCTTCTCCCACACCGGCCAGTCGAACACGCCCAGTGCCTCCAGCCGGTCGCGCTCCGGCCGATGTTCCACTTCGATCTTCATGTTGCCTCCTCGGATCGTTTCGATCGTTCTGATCGGTCGGGGTGAATGCTGCAACGCGGATGACGGCCATCGTAGCCCCGCCGGACGCGCCACCCAACCGCATGCACCCACGAAAAAGGGCCGCACACCGAATGCGCGACCCTCCATAAAAAACGGGGCCCCGGAGGGCCCCGCAAAACGGGCTTACACCCGTTGTTATCACTTCATGCGCAATCGCGCTTAGAAGCTGTGACGCAGGCCCACACCGACGTGCGTGCCGTCGTCGGACACACCGCCACTGTTCGTCGGGCTCGTACCCACCTCACCGTCGTTCCAGATGTTCACGAACGCCTCGGTACGGTTGCTGAAGTGGTACTGCGCACCCACGGCCACGTTGGTCCAGGACTCCGTGCTACCCTCATCCGGGTTGTTCCGGTTGTACTGCACGGCCGCACGCAGGTTGATCTGATCGGTAACCGCGAAGTTGGCCGGGACCAGCCACTGATGCACCTTGCCTTCAGGCGCACGACCGGAATCGCTATCCCAGTCCCACTGATGGTACTTCACGCCCACGTCGCCCTGACCGAAATCGAAGCTGAAGCCGGCGTGATAGGACTCGGAGTCACCATCCACGGCCGAGCTGTTCTGCGCGAGGATGCCATAGTTGTCGTCATCCGAAGGATCCGCACCCGACTGGGCTTCATAGGCCAGCGAGAATTCCATCGGGCCCATCTCGTACATGCCGTTCAGGGCATAGTAGGTATCGGTCTTGCGGCCGGTCGGCTCCAGCGTGGCGCCGAAGGTGAAGCCCTGGAAGTCCGGGCTCTGGTAATGAATACCGGTGGTGCGGGCCCAGCTATTGGCACCCGAAGCGCCGTCGACTTGGGCGGCGGAGACCCCGAAGGTACCCGGACGGGTCGAACCATCGGCCAGGGTATCGGTGAAGGCGCGGAACGACTTCATCGCGTTCTTCATGGCGGTGTCGGACTGACCGAGGCGGACCTGACCGAAGTTGCCGTCAACGCCCACCCAGACTTCTTCGTTCCAGGAATGCCCCGTCGCGGCAAGATCGAGGCGGCTCGGTGCGAAGTTGCCCTGGATACGGAACATGCCGGTCAGGCCGCCGCCCAGGTCTTCGGAACCACGCACACCGATGCGGCTGCCGGCAGCGGAGTGGACCAGATCACGGTTACCGGTACCGCCATCGTCTTCACTGGCGCCGTCGACGGCACCCACTTCGTACTTCATCTGACCGTACAGGGTCACGGAATCGTCGGCGGAGGCGAAGGCCGGAGCGGCGGCGAAGGCGCCGGCGACGGCCATTGCGAGAATCTTCTTCTGCATGATGCTTTCTCCCAGGAGGTGAGTTCTTGCTGTCTGTTGCACCCCGGAGCCCGTCGGCCCCGCGATGTCCTGTGTTTTATATACGCCACGGTGTCGTATTTCAACCCTTGCGGCGGAAAAAAACCCGTATTCGATCACGCTTATACGCTTCGGTCTTCACGCGATCTCCCGAGACAGCCCCACCGAAAACGCCGGAGCGATCGCAAGCCATTGACAACACGGGCATTTAGAAATTCCGAATACACCGGGACGCCGATCGTCTTCTCGCCCCTCCACATGGCCGGGGCCGCTGCGGCTGCGCCGGATTTCCGCGTCCGGATGCGGACCGGTGAACGTTGCGAATATGCAACACGCTTCCCGATGGCGGCGTTCAGCAAGGCGGTGTTGCCACGATACAACACCCGGCACGTCCGGGGACGGACGGGGCGGTGCATTCGAGAAGACGGTCAGGGGGCAGAGACGCCCCCGGGGGACGAAGACGGCTGCGACGGATCGCGAGCGACCGCGACCGGGAAGCCGCCCGGTTCGGCAGGGGCCGGTCAGCAAGCGGCCCGGCGTTCGTAACGAGCGCCGGGCCGCGACACAAGGCAGGGGCGAAGGGGCTGGATCAGAAGGTCACACTGTAGGAGGCGGCCAGCCAGCCGGCCTCTTCTTCACCCCTGGAGGTGCCGTTCAGCATCACCGAAACATCTCCGGGGCCCACAGCGCCTTCGACGCCCACGCCGGCGCGAACCCAGGTCTGGTCGTAGTCCCGGCCGTCGATGTTGAACTGGTTGACCGTGAACGGATCGTTCAGCATGCGACCGCGGGTGCGCACGCCATCGCTGTCGAAACGATGCGTCACGTTACCGGTGGCCACGAAATCAAACCCGGATTCCGCGATCGGCATGGCCAGTTCCGAACCGACGCGCAGTTCGGTCACGCTGTCGCTGCGGCTGCTGAAACGCGCGGGCAGATCACCCCCGCTCTCCTCGTACCCCTCCATGCGGATCCGCGAGTAACTGAGATCGGCATAGGGGCTCAGACTGACGCGGGAAGCGCTCCAGGCATCCACCCAGTCCATGCGCACCCGGGCGCCCTGGCCGTGCATCGAAGGGGACGCCGTGGAGAAATCGCGCTGACCGCTCGAATTGAGGTAGCCGCGGCGGATGTCCGCTTCACCCCACTGGTGGAAGCCCCCGACGGTGAGGAACAGACCGGCTTCTTCATGAACCGGCACAATGCCTTCGAGCATCAGGAAAAACGTATCGGTGTCGACTTCACCGCCCTGAACCAGATCCTCCTCGGTCCAGGTACGCCCCAGGGAATAGTTGAACTGCATGAGACCAAAGTTGTGCCCCGCACCCACGCCCGCGATGCCGGTGTTGCCGTCCTGGTCGCCATGGCGGCGCACGCCGTAGTCCCCCAGCACCCACACGGTGCTCTCGCCTTCGTCCACATAGCGGGACATCGGCCGCCCGTGCGCACCATGGACATGCAGCGTGCTGGTGGAAAGCGCGGCTCCCACCGCCCGGCTGGTGGATTTGAGACTCTCCGAGATCGTAGGCGTCCGCTCGGTGGGCTCCTCCGCGGGGGTCCGATCTGTGATGCCATTTTCCGGGGGAAGAGGACCCTCCGCGAGGAGCGGGCCCGCCCCAGCTAGGGAAGCACCGCCTAAAAGCAGCAGGATAGAGCGTTTCAGATTGCGCATAAGGTTCCTCCGAGTCGGACGTCATGGTGAAAGGCGGCCAGCCCTCATGGTTATTGCCGACCACTTCTCAATGTAGGCCACACGCGCGCAGGCGTGAAGACGGGTGAGCACCCCGTACTCCGGGCATGGTGCCGCCTTTCCGCATGCCTCGCCCCCTCCAAACGGAGGGGTTCGGGGATGCAGGACCGCCCCGCGCTGAACGCGGAACGGCACACGGATGCCCTACAGCGCGAGGTCGATGGCCAGCAGGGTGACGAACCCGACCAGCACCCCGGTGGTGGCCTGGGCCTCGTGGCCCTTGCGGTGGGACTCGGGGATGATCTCGTGGCTGATGACGAACAGCATGGCACCGGCCGCGAAGGCCAGGCCCCAGGGGAGCAGGAACTCCATCAGGGTGATGGCCCCGGCGCCGATCAGCCCGCCGATCGGCTGCACCAGGCCGGTGAGCAGGGTCACGCCGAAGGCGATGGCACGGCTGTAGCCCAGCGACAGCAGGCTCACGCCCCGGATGAACAGGCCCAGCGCGAGCAGCGGTCAATCAGGAAGCTCCGGCCCGGGGCTTCCCCCGGTCGGGTCATCCTGAGTCCCCGCCCCCGTTCTCCTCGCCCAGCCGCTGCTCGATGCGGTCCAGGATGGCCTCGAGCTCGCGGCTGCCTTCCATGGCCCGGTTCAGCAGGGCCGCGCGCTTCTCGGGTTCGTCCGGGTAACCGTGGGCGAAGCCGTTTCTCAGGGCGCGCAGTTCCTGCCATTGCACGGAGCTGTCGAGATAGCCGAGCTTTTCGAGTCGATGCAGCTTGTCCAGCATCGGACGGTCCTCGAACGGTTCCTGGAGTGCCATGAGCACGGCCGGCAACAGACGCATCCCCATGGCGTCCTGCAACTTGCCGAAACGCAGGATGAACTGATCCAGGTCCTGCACACCCTCGTCGTCCATCGAATCCATCGCTTCGCCGTCCAGCGGCAGGCGCGGTTCCAGCGAAGACAGGGCGTGGCGCATGTGGTGGCGGTGCCTGCGGCATTCCTCGATGGCGTCCCGCAGGCGCTGGATGGCGGTGGCGGTCGAATTCATCTGGATGGCGGTGGCGGTCGAATTCATAACGGGATGCCCTCCTCGCGGGCGACCTGAAAGATGGGGGGATGCCGGCGCCGGCCCGGATAGTCGACCAGCAGGTCGATCTTCTGCTCGCCAAGTTCCGCCTCCAGGCGTGCGCGCAGGGCGATTTCCGCCTGTACGATGGAATCGACATCGCGCATCGGGGTATCGATCAGCAGGTCGATGTCGCCGCCCCGGGCCGAGTCATCGGTCCGGGAGCCGAACAGCCACACCGTGGTCTCCGGACCGAAGGTCTCGCCCACGGCCCGGTGGATGGCGTGTTGCTGTTCGGGACTCAGACGCATGGCGAACCCTCCTCTGAACGATCCTACAACGCCAGGTCGATGGCCAGCAGGGTGACGAACCCGACCAGCACCCCAGTGGTGGCCTGGGCCTCGTGGCCCTTGCGGTGGGATTCGGGGATGATCTCGTGGCTGATGACGAACAGCATGGCACCGGCGGCGAAGGCCAGGCCCCAGGGGAGCAGGAACTCCATCAGGGTGATGGCACCGGCGCCGATCAGCCCGCCGATCGGCTGCACCAGGCCGGTGAGCAGGGTCACGCCGAAGGCGGCTGCACGGCTGTAGCCCAGCGACAGCAGGGCGATGGCGACCACCAGCCCCTCGGGCATGTTCTGCAGGCCGATGGCCACGGCCAGGGCGATGCCGTCGCTGACGTCGTCGCCGCCGAAGCCCACGCCCACCGCGAGGCCCTCGGGCAGGTTGTGCAGGGCGATGGCGAAGATGAACAGCCACACCCGGCGAATCTTGGCCGGGTCGGCGCCGCTCTGCGGGCCGATCACGAAGTGCTCGTGGGGCACGAGCTTGTGCAGCAGCAGCAGGAACGCGCCGCCCAGGCCGATGCCGCCGGCCAGGACCACGATGGCCATGGCCACGCTGCCATGCTGGGCCTCAGCCTGCTCCACCGCCGGCAGCGCGAGCTCGAAGGCGGTCGCCGAGAGCATGACCCCGGCGCCGAAGCCCATCATCGCGTCCTCCACCGACTGCTTGAGGCGGCGCAGGAAGAAGATGGGGATGGCCCCGACCGCGGTGAACAGCCCGGCCACGAAGCTGGCCAGCAGCCCGATCTGCAGGATCGAAAGCTCGCCCAGCCAGTCCTCCATGTGCGGCCACAGCAGGCTCACGCCCCAGATGAACAGGGCCAGCGCGATCAGCGATCCGATCAGGAAGCTGCGCGGCAGCGGGGTATATTCGGCGGGCTCGGGGCCCGTGTCACCGTCCTGTGGACGGACCGGGTCGGGTTGGGCCATGGTGCGTGCTCCATGCGGGCGTATTCGGGCGCAGTGTAACGCGGCCCTGGCCTTGATTCCCGGCGCCCAGCGGGTACACTGCCCCCGCTACAAAAATTCCAATCGTCCCAGGAGAGCAGGCATGGCTGGACATTTCCCGTTCGCCGGCAAGCGCGGTACGCGCTACGGCCAGGCCCCGCGCGGCACCATCGCCGCATTCTTCGAGAATCACGGCTTTGGTGAGGAGCTGCAGGAGAAGTACTACAAATGGTGGTACGACTTCGCCAAGGATTTCGTCGAGAAGGACAGCGACCTGTCCGTCACGATGATCACCCGGTTCAACAGCTACCCCATGGGTACCCACGCCGAGCATTCGTTCCATCTGAACGACAAGTACTGGGCGGAGTGCCTGGCCGAGCTGGGCTCGTTCATCCGTGACATCATCTTCCCCAAGATGGACGAGAAGGCGATGCACGATCTCGAGGAAAAACACTCGAAGCTGCTGGCCGACCTCGAAAAGGAAGCGGAAGAAAAGCCGCGCGAGCCCGCGCCGGAAGTGGGCGTGTACCGCCACGTCTGAGGGCGGTCGCACCGCCATCGCGCGCATCGTCCGGCCCCGTTCGCGGGGCCGGTTTCGTTTGCAACCCCTGAAACCATCGGAAGCCCCGCTCCATGAATGCCGCCAAGCGCCGCGAGATCTTCGAACGCCTGCGGGCGGCGAACCCCGAGCCCACCACCGAGCTGGAATACAACAGCCCGTTCGAGCTGCTGGTGGCGGTCATCCTGTCCGCGCAGGCGACCGACGTGGGCGTGAACAAGGCGACCCGGCGGCTGTTCCCGGTGGCGAACACCCCGCAGGCCATCCTCGACCTGGGACTGGACGGCCTGAAGGAATGCATCCGCACCATCGGCCTGTACAACGCCAAGGCCGAGAACATCATGAAGGCCTGCCGCATGCTGGTGGAACTCCACGGCGGCCAGGTGCCGCGCGACCGCAAGGCGCTGGAGGCGCTGCCCGGGGTCGGTCGCAAGACCGCCAACGTGGTGCTGAACACCGCCTTCGGCGAACCCACCATCGCGGTGGACACGCACATCTATCGCGTGGCCAACCGCACCGGACTGGCCCCCGGCAAGACCGTGCTGGAGGTCGAGAAGAAGCTCCTGAAGTTCACCCCGAAGGAGTTCCTGCGCGACGCCCACCACTGGCTGATCCTGCACGGACGGTACGTGTGCCGCGCACGCCGGCCGGATTGCGGGCAGTGTGTGATCCACGACCTGTGTGAATACAAGGACAAGACCGAGGCCTGATCCGATGTACGGCGACCGCGACCGCATGCGAACCCAGTTCCTGGATGCCTGGCAGAAGGCCCGCAACGACGAGCCCCTGAGCGACATGGAACAGGTGCTGGTCGGCATCATCCGCGACCACCCCGAATACCATGCCCTGCTGAACGACCGCGAGAAGGCCCTGGCGGCCGAGTTCCCGCCGGAATCGGGGACCACCAATCCGTTTTTGCACATGTCCATGCACATGGGCCTGCGCGAGCAGGCCGCCACGGACCGTCCGGCCGGCATCCGCGACCTGCACCGCCGCCTGTGCGCCCGCTACGGCGAACTGGACGCCGAACACCGGATGATGGAGTGTCTGGGTCAGACCCTGTGGGAGAGCCAGCGCAGCGGCCAGCCACCGGACGAGGCGCAGTACCTCGAATGCCTGAAGCGTCTGGAGGGCATCATCGGGGCATGAATTACGGGTCCAGGGAGGGACCATGGAACACGATCACGGCTACAAGCACCTGTTCAGCCACACCGAGCTGATCGCACCGATCCCCGGAGGACTGGAGGCCTACCGCCCGGATTTCCGGTATCTTCTGCTCGACGAGGGGGCCTTCGCGGACGCCGATCTGCCGGCACGCAACCTGGCCGCGGCCGTCTTCCGGCTGGAGCACAGCCGCGAGCCCGAGGATCTGCAGGCGGTCGTCGGGCGTCTGGTGCAATGGCTGAAACACCCGGAGCAGCGATCCCTGCGACGGGCCTTCAGCGTCTGGCTGGGCCGAGTGGTCATCCCCGGCCACTTCGGCGAAACATTGGCGCCTCCGAACAACGACCTGCGGGAGATGGAAACCATGCTGGCGGAACGCGTAAAGGAATGGCAGCGCCGCTACGAGCAACAGGGGCTGCAAAAAGGACTGCAGAAGGGCCTTGAGCAGGGCCTGGAGCAGGGCCTGGAGCAGGGCCTGGAGCAGGGCCTGGAGCAAGGGCTGGAACAGGGGCGACAGCAGGGACTTCAGGAAGGCGTCACGCAGGGTGAAGCCGCGGTCCTCCTGCGCCTGATCGGCCGCAAGTTCGGTGCAGACGCCGCGGAAAAACACCGGGAGCGGATCGAATCCGCCGATGCCGACACCCTGCTGATCTGGTCGGAACGCGTCCTGACCGCCCGCCACATCGACGACGTGTTCAGCGCTTCCTCCTGAGAGCAGCGTCTTGAGGAAAGAACCTCAGGGAAACAGCCGCTGCCACCAGCGGCGGCGGCTGTTCGGCGGGGGCATCGCCGCCTGCAGGTCTTCCGGCGGCACGGTCGAGAGGATCCAGCCCGGCAGTACCCGCAGGCCCGACGATCCGCAGGAGGATCCGAGGTTGTTGGGGTCGAAGATCTTCACGAAGCGAGGATTCTCGCGGTCGTCCACGTAGACGATGCCGCAGTAGCTTTCGTCGTGATCGGCGCGCAGCAGGGCGTCCACCTCGGTGAGGAAACGGTCCAGCTCGGCCGCACGGACCGGCGCCTGCGGCACCGCCTCCCCCACCGCGTAGACGTACCACTCGCCGTCGCGGGCGCCGGCGCGCAATGTGGCCCACAGGGCGTCCAGCTGTTCCCAGTGCAGGATACCCAGCGCCCCGGCCTCGTAGCGCTCCATGAAACCGGCATCGGGGGCCGGACGGTGATCTCGGGCAAAGCTCATTCGGGGCTCGCAACGGTGGTTTCAGCGCAATCGCGCGTCATGTTAGAACGAGCCTTTCGGGCCCACAAGCAGCCCGGAACCGGGCCGTGAACGGGTTGCGGGGAACCCGGAAGCGTTCCGGGGGCTCTTACCATCAGTTCTTCCGCTCCAGCCAGCGAGTCGCAAGCATGCGCCGTATCACGCACGAAACCTCCCTGCAGGCCGAACCCGAGCGGGTCTTTGCCCTGCTCAGCCATGTCCCCAACTTCGTCGACCTGTGCGACCACGTGCGCACCATCGAGCCCCTGGGCGGCGAGCAGTACCGCTGGACCATCGTGGCGGCAGGGATGACCATGGATTTCGATGTCGAGGTCTGCAGCGCCGTGGAGCCGGAGCATTTCGCCTGGCGCTCGATCCGCGGCATCCACAATCGCGGCAGTTACCGCCTGCAGCCGGCCGGCGAAGGGCTGACCCGGGTCGAGTTCGAGCTGGAATACCGTCTCGGTAATCCGCTGGTTGAAGCGGCGGTACGCAGGGCGGCGAGTTCGCTGGTGGAGCGCGTTTCCGGCCAGCTGATGCACCGGGCCCAGCAGCGCCTGGACGCGGAAGCCGGCTCGAACGCCTGACCCCGCCGGCCATCCGGAGTCGCCGCACTCACCCGGTCGCGCCCCCGAGGATCCCCCCGGAGGACACCGCATCAGGGCCCCGGTGACGGGGACGCGC
Source organism: Thioalkalivibrio sp. ALE23 (assembly GCF_000378545.1). Classification (NCBI taxonomy): domain Bacteria; kingdom Pseudomonadati; phylum Pseudomonadota; class Gammaproteobacteria; order Chromatiales; family Ectothiorhodospiraceae; genus Thioalkalivibrio; species Thioalkalivibrio sp. ALE23. Next base: position 228,580 of record NZ_KB900031.1, read on the forward strand.
CCGAGCCGGGACGCCACTCCCCGGCACGCGAACTCGGGCCCGGCCCGGCAGCAGCGTCTTCCTGCGCCGGCCTCACCGGCTGTACGCCCGCCCGCTCCAGCAGATCGCGCATGGTGCGCGCCCCCAGATGATCGCGACGCACCACGTCCAGCTCTTCCAGCGCCGACTCCACCGCCGCATCGCCGTGCAGGGTCCGCAGCGCCGGATCTTCCTGATCCTCGCGCAGGGCCTGCAGAACCTCCGCGACCGGCAGATGGCCGAGATCGCGCCCGGGCACCAGACCGAGGTCTTCGGTGCGCCTCAGCAGTCCCGCGGCCTCCAGGGCCCGGGCTGCACCGCCCAGCGCATTGCCGGGCACGTAGAGCTCCGCGGCCACCTGGTCCACCGTGGGCGGCGTGCGCCCTTCCATGAAATGGCGCGCCACCACCTGCATCAGGTTGAGCCCCAGACGCTCGTGCGCCGCGGCCGACAGCCGCGGGCGGCGGCCCCGCACGTTCATGTATTCCGGGTGCTGCACGTAGAACGCCACGTTGGAGCCGATCAGCAGGACCAGCCAGGCCAGGTAGACCCAGATCAGCAGCAGGATCATGATCGCGAAGCCGGAATAGATCGCGTCATAACGGGTGGACTCCGCCACCATGTTGGCGAACACCCAGCCCATGCTCTGCCACAGCACGCCCGCAACCACCGCCCCGACCAGCGCCGGCCCCAGACGCACCCGCGTATTCGGCACGAACATGTAGATAAAGGCGAACGCCGCGATAATCAGCAGGTAGGGCACCAGGCGCGAGAACTCGGTGATCAGCCGGCCGAAGGGCTCGACGCCCGCCACCGTCTGCATCGCCTCGGAGGACATCACCGTCGCGGTGATGCCCAGCGCGGCGAACACCAGCAGCGGTCCGATCATGATCACCGACAGATAGCTGGTGAAGCGCTGGGCCAGGCTGCGCTGGGTCTCCACTCGCCAGATGGTGTTGAACGCGGCCTCGATCTTCTGCACCAGCGCCACTACGGTATACACGAGGAAGATCAGGCCCACCGCTCCCAGCGCACCCACGCGGATGTTGTCCACGAAGGTGACCACGTTGTCGGCGATCTCCTCGCCCTGCGCGCCCAGCGGCTCGAGGAATTCCAGCAACAGCGGCTCCACCGCGTTGTGCGCGCCGAAGCCCTTGAGCACGGAAAACGACAGCGCCAGCAGCGGCACGATCGACAGCAGGGTGGTATACACCAGACTCATCGCGCGCAGGGTCAGCTGGCCCTCGGCCGCCTCGCGAACCAGCCCGTGCAGCCCGCGCAGGATGCCCAGCCCGAGCGCTTTCCAGCGCGGCATGGCGGACAGGTCGCTCTCCAGCACCAGGCGTTCGACCCGGTGCCGTCCGGCCTCCAGGCGCGCGCCCAGACTGGCGTCACCCCCCAAGCCCGACCCTCCATGTGCGGTCCGGACCGGTCATTTCTGCCGCCACTGACCGTCGGAGCGGTACCAGTACCCCGCCGGCGCCTCGTCCACCCACACCCGGGCGAAGGTCTCGCGGATGCGGGCCTCCCAGTCGGGTCGATCGTTGGCGCGGGCAATCTCGCGATACAGCGAGGCCCGGTCGGCATTCTCCTCGCTGACCAGGCGCTGCACCTCGCTGCGCTCGCGCAGCGGCACCTCGGAGAGATCCCGGATGGCCACGTCGCCATCGGCGCCGAAGCCAATGGCCCCGCTGCGGAAATGCGGCGCCAGCTGCGGCGCACGGTCACGCATGGACGCGCGGATGCGATTGATCGCCGGCGTCTCGATCTGCAGATCCGGGTTGCTGGCCGCGGCCGGCGCCACCAGCGTTTCCAGCAGGCGCGCGAGCAGCGGGGTCGAGCGCTCGCCGGCCGCATCGCGGGCATCCGGCGAACCGGCATCCGAAGAACCGCCGTCCATTTCCGGCGCGGACTCGGGCTCGCGCAGCTCCTCGATGTCGTGCAGCTGCAGGGCATCGCGAACGATCGCGCGCGCGGCATCCTCCGCCGCGGCCGCGGGGAAGTAGATGTTGATGGTCACGCAGCCCGCGACCAGCGCGGACAGCAAGGCAAGTGCGGGAACCCCGAACCAGGCTTTCATGGGCAGCTCCTTGGCAGGCACGGCTGGACAGTCATCATCCTACATTACATCACCCGGTGGCTGACGAGGACATGAACGCCCCCGTGCGCGTGCTCAGCGAACCTCCGGGGACTCCCCGGCGGTCACCTGCGACAGCCCGCGCAGCAGCTCGTCCCAGTCGACCCGACGGTTGTAGCCGATGACATCGATCCGCGGGAGCCCGCCCCCCTGGACCAGGGCGAACCCGCCGTCCGGGCGGTCTCCCACCCCGTCGAGTTCACAGACCCCGCCGCGCAGCTGGCAGCGAAAGCCCAGTCGGCGGTAGGAGAAGTTTTCGAAGAAACGCAGAAACACCGACGAAGCCGCCGCCTGCACCGGCCCGCCCAGCTCGGTAATGTTCTGCACCGCGCGCTGCGAAATGCGCCGCCGCCCCGGATCGTCTTCGGGCGTCTGCAGGGCCAGATCCATGCGCACCGGACGCCAGTCGATCATGTGCAGGTCCTCCAGGTGGCCCGACAGCCGGCCCTCCACCCGGCCCACGTCGAAGGCGCGCGTGGCCAGGGCCAGGTCCAGGCGGTCCATGCGCGCCGACAGGCCCAGCTCCGGGGTTCGCCCGAACAGGTCGCGGATGCGCACGTCGCGCAGCACCACGTCGCCGTCGAACACCTGCACCAGCAGCCGCCCGTCGACCGCCAGATCGCCGCGATCCAGGCGCACCTCCGGGATCATGCCGGCCAGGCGACCGGAGAAGCGTGGCCAGCCGACGATCTCGGTCAACGGCTCCAGCGAGATCGCCTGCACCCCGCCGGTGAAACGCACATCCGGTCCGTCGGGGGTCAGGCGCAAGCCGAAATCATCCGCACGCAGGGCGCCGTCGAGGATCGGGATGCGGGTCACTTCCATCAGGTCGATGCCGTCCGGCTGCGCGCGCACGCGCGCGTCGAACTCGCCCAGCGGCAGGCGGAACAGATGCGCCCGCTGCCAGCCCAGCTGCCCCGGCACTCCGGGCGCATCCGCCAGCCAGTTCAGCGTGCCGTCGCTGTCCGTCACGCCGAAACGCCCGCTCCCGTCCTCGGCGCTCAGGGCCTTCCAGCGCAGGGTCGCCGAACGCGGAGCGCCGCGCTCCAGCTCCAGCCGCGCCACCACCGAATCCCCGCTGACCGTCAGATCACGCCCCAGGGTCCCGGCCAGCGCGGGGTCCAGCAGCACCGCATGCGCCGCTCCCGGGTCCCGCGCCTCGAGATGGAAATCCCCCGAAGGAGCGATCGCCTCCGGCGGCCCGCTGCGGATCTCCTGACCGCTGAAGGCCAGTATCTCGCCGAGCGAGCCGGACAGTTCCGCCACCTCCACCCCGGCCGCGAACCCGCCATCCGCCGGACGCAGGCCATCCACGCGCAGGTTCAGGTTCCCGGTCTCGTCCGCGTCCACGAACCATGGATCCACGAACACCGCGCCCTCCTCCAGGGTCGCGCCCAGGGTCCAGTCCCCCGCCATCTCGCGCACCTCGAGCCGGCCGCCGATGCCCTCGCCCGCGCGCAGTCCCACCGCATCGGAGAAGCCCACGTCCCGCAGCTGCAGATCGACCCGATGCCCGCCTTCCGCCGCCCCCTGCAGCGCCAGATCCGCACGCCCCGACTGCAGGGTCACCGGCGAATCTTCGGGCAGCCAGGGCGCCAGTCGCGGCGACTCCGCCAGCGCGACCAGATCCACCCCGGACAGGGCCAGTTCGGCCCGCCAGTCATCGGCACCGGCCACCCGCAGCACGAATTCGCCACTCGCCCCGAACCAGCCGGGCCAGTCTCCGGCGACGCGCAGGCGGTTACGGCCTGTGTGCCAGTCCAGGCGCAGCGGGTGTTCCTGCAGGGCCAGGTCCCCGCCATCGGCGGACAGCCGCGCCTCGCGGCACCGCCAGCCGGCGGTGGTCGGCACCAGGGAGGGGCAATCCAGGCGTACTCCGGCGAGCGTGCCCACCGGCTCGGGCAGATGCAGGCGTTCGGCCCCGACGGTCATCGCCAGCCGCCCCTCGCGCAGGTGTGCGCGCGCCGACAGGCCTTCGGCGTCCAGCGCCGCGTGCAGCACCCGTTCGATCCGCAGGTCGACCGCCAGCCCCCCGGCATCCTCCGGGTCGGCACCGGCCGCCGCCGGTATCACCAGCACGAGCGCCACCACCGCGCGCGCCATCCAGGCAGTCACCGCCTGGATGGCGCCCATCATGCCCCGGGCCGGTCGCCCGGCAGACGATCCCGCAACGGCCGCGCCGCCCGTGCCAGCCACTCGCGCAGCGCGAACCGCGAGGTCTCCAGCGCATCCACCGTGGGCACGAAGTCGCGCAGGCGCCATTCGCCGTCAGGGCCTCGAAAGCCGGTGGGTGCCGGGTCCGCCGCCAGCCCGGCCGCCTCGAAGCGCTCGAGGGCCCGCGGCATGTGCATCGCATGAGTAACCACCAGCACCCGCTCGACCCCGCTGCCCTGCAGATGCTGCGCGGTGAAAAAGGCGTTTTCGTGGGTATTGCGGCTGGCACCTTCCAGCCAGCGCGGATCCACGCGGAACTCGCGGCGCAGCGCATCCGCCATCAGTTCCGCCTCGGCCGGCCGACCCTCGGCCCCGGGACTGCCGCCGGACAGCAGCAACGGGAGACCGGTCCGGCGGTGCAGATGGGCGGCGAAACGCAGGCGTTCGAAGGTCAGCGCCGAGACATCGTCACCGCCGGTGACGTGGTGACGGCCGCTGGCCCGGCCGCCCCCCAGCACCACGATCGCGTCCGCCCGGCCGGTGGCCAGTGGCCGTTCGCGCAGATCCCGCTCCAGGGTCTGCGCCAGCGGGGCGGCGACGACGTTCAGCGCGGGCAGGACCAGTGCGGCCAGCCCGAGGGTCACCAGCCAGCCACCCCCGCGGCGCTGCCCCCGTAACAGCAGCAGCCCCGGCACCAGCAGCAGCACCGCCAGACCCGGCGGCAGCAGCAGGTGCTCGGCCACGGTGGCGATGCCGGCGGCCATCGGCGACCGCGCCGCCGGTTATTTCTTGCCCGGGGCGTAGAGGTAGCGGGCGTAGGTCGCCACGTCCTCCGACACCCGGCGGATGAGGTGATCGAGACTGATGATGGCGAACTCCAGCACGTTCACCGCGATGTATGGGTGTTCCACCCGCAGGCGGTCGTACTTCGAGCGCGTCAGGCGCAGCAGGCGGGTGTTGTCGGTCAGCGCGCGCATGCGCACCCCGCGCGGCACGCGGTCGAAGAACGACATCTCGCCGGCCAGTTCCCCGGTCTCCATGCGCCCGACCTCGATCTCCTGGCTGCCGTCGTCGTCGTACAGCGCGGCGGTGCCGCTGACCACGAAGAACAGCGCCTCGCCCACCTCGCCGATGTCGGCGATGATCTCCTTGTGATGGGTCTCGACAACCTCCAGATACTGCATCAGGGTGTCGACCTCCGCGGGAGTCAGGGAGGCGGACATCGGATGCTGGGACAGAAACTCGGTCAGCAGATCCCGGGTCATGGCACGGCTTCCTTTACGGCTTTCTCTGGATTGGATACGTAGAGTATAACGAACGTCTCTTCTGCGAGAGCCCGCATGATCGACATCGACAGCCTGCGCCGTCAGCTCCCCGCACGCCTGGGCCGCGACACCCCGCTGATCCTGACCTGCGACCCGGACGCCGTTCCCGAGAAGGACGGGGAACGGCGCGTGACCACCCCACAGGCCCTGATGGCCGACCCGCCCGCCGGGCGCGAACCACTGGTGCTGGTGCTGGACGTGCTCGCGGAGATGGAACTTGCGGCGGGACAGCAGCTGCTGGGCGGGCTGCGCGACCGCTGGGCGGAGGAGACCCTGATCCTGCACCGCCACCGCGATACCCGCTGGGACCTGAACGCCTTCCTCGCCCTAGGGTTCCGCCGCGAGCCGGCGGCGGAGACGGCCACGCCGGAGCATGCGGTCTACCGCACCAGCCTGTACGACTACAAGCTCACGCCCGACTGGCTGAACGCCCGCTTCTGGGCCAACCCGGAGATGTGGGACCGCGCGCGCTGGTGACGCGGGTCAGCCCTCGTCGTGGACGTAGTCCACCACCTCGAGGCCGAAGCCGCCCAGCCCATGGAAACGCTTGGGCGCCGACATCAGGCGCATCCGCCCGACGCCGCAGTCGGCGAGGATCTGCGCGCCGATGCCGTACATGCGCCACTCGGCCGAATTCTCGCGCCCGCCGCCGCGTTCCTCGCCCGCCATCTGGGCCGTCTGGCCCAGCTGCTCCAGCCGCTGGGTCAGCGCCTCGGGCCCCTCGTGCTTGCGCAGGACCACCACCACGCCCTCGCCCGCCTCGTTGATGCGCCGCAGCGCGTCATCCAGCGGCCAGCCGCGATCCGGGCCGGCATAACCGAGCGTGTCGTGCAGGGTGTTCTCCAGATGCACGCGCACCAGGGTGTCGCGGTCCGGCCGCGGTTCGCCGCGCACCAGCGCGAAGTGCATCTCGTGATCCACCTCGTCCTGAAACGCCAGCAGGCGGAACGTCCCGTGCTCGGTGGGGAACTCGCGCTCCGAGACCCGGCGCACGGTCTTCTCGTTCTCGATGCGGTAGCGGATCAGATCCTCGATGGTGCCCATCTTCAGGCCGTGCTCGGCGCAGAAGCGCTCGAGGTCCGGCCGCCGCGCCATGGTCCCGTCCTCGTTGAGGATCTCCACGATCACCGCGGCCGGCTCCGCCCCGGCCAGGCGCGCCAGATCGCAACCCGCCTCGGTGTGGCCCGCGCGCACCACCACCCCGCCCGGCTGCGCCATCAACGGGAACACGTGCCCCGGCTGAACGATGTCCTCCGGCTGGGCGTTGGGCGCCACCGCGGTGCGGATGGTGTGCGCCCGATCATACGCCGAGATCCCGGTGGTCACGCCCTCGGCGGCCTCGATCGACAGCGTGAAGTTGGTGCCGTGCACGTCGTTGGTGTCGGTCACCATCAGCGGCAGGGCCAGCTGCCGGCAGCGCTCGCGGGTAAGCGTCAGGCAGATCAGCCCGCGGCCGTACTTGGCCATGAAGTTGATGTCCTCGGGGCGCACGTGCGAGGCGAGCATCAGGATGTCGCCCTCGTTCTCGCGGTCCTCGTCGTCGACGATGACCACCATGCGCCCGGCCTCGAGTTCCGCGAGGATGGTTTCGGTATCGGAAAATTCCATGAACACCTGCCGTCGGGGCCCGCGCTCAGTCGCGCGGGCCGGAATGATTGGGAAAGCCCTGCTCGGCCAGCCAGTCCTCGGACAGCGTGCCACCGCCGTCCCCGGCTCCGGCTCCGGCGCCCGGGTCCGCCGCGCGATCGCCCAGCATCAGGCGTTCCAGATGGCGAGCGATCAGGTCGACCTCCAGGTTCACGCGCGTCCCCGGGGCGTAGACCGAGAAGCGCGTCAGGTCCCGGGTATGCGGGATGATGTTGACCTCGAACTCGGCCCCCTCGACGCGGTTCACCGTAAGGCTGGTTCCGTCGATGGTGATCGACCCCTTGGCGGCGATGTAGCGCGCCAGCGCCGCCGGTGCGCGGAACCGTACCCGGGTGGAACGGGCATCGGGCTCCATCGAGACCAGCTCGCCCACGCCGTCCACGTGGCCGGAAACCAGATGACCGCCGAGCCGGTCGCCCAGTGCCAGCGCGCGCTCCAGATTGACCCGGTCGCCGCGGCCGAGATCGCCCAGCGTGGTCACCTCCAGAGTCTCGCGGCTGACATCGGCGGTGAAGCCGTCCACGGAGAGATCGGTCACCGTCAGGCAGACGCCGTTGACCGCGATCGAGTCCCCGAGGTGGGTGCCGGAGAAGTCCAGCCCCGGCGCACTGACATGCAGCCGGCGGTCGCCGCCGCTGGGGGTCAGGGTGTCGAGGGTGCCGAGGCTTTCGATGATGCCGGTGAACATGGCGCAGCCTGTCCTTGCGGTGATGATGCGGGGATCATAGCGAATTCGGGACCCCGCGGGGGAGAGCCCGCAGCCGCAGGGTCTCGCCCAGCCAGCGGGACTCGACGACCTCCAGCTCCGCGCGCTCGGCCATGCGTCCGATGTCCCAGTCCACCATCGGCCGGCCGCCGGAACCCAGCAGCAGCGGCGCCTGGTACACCAGCCACTCGTCCACCAGACCGGCACGGGCCAGCGCACCGGCCAGCCCCGGGCCGGCCTCCACGTGCAGCTCGTTGATTTCGCGGGTGTGCAGCTCCGCCAGCAGGGCATGCAGATCGAGGTGCCCGGCGGCGTCCTCCGCCGCCCCCGGCAGGGCGATCAGGTCGGCGCCGCGTCCGCGCAGGGCGTCCGCCGCCGGGCCGGCCGCCGCGGACTCGGTAGTGAGGACCCAGGTGGGTGAACCCTGCAGGATGCGCGCGGTGGGCGGTGTGCGCAGACCCGAATCCACGATCAGCCGCAATGGCTGGCGCACCGGCAGATCGGCCACACGGCCCGACATCGGCAACCCGGCCGCGGCGGCCAGCTCCGCCGGGCTGCGGCGCACGTTGAGCTGCGGGTCATCGGCCAGCACGGTGGCGCTGCCGGTGAGGATGGCCCCGGCCCGCGCGCGCCACAGCTGCACGTCGTTGCGTGCGGCCTCGCCGGTGATCCACTGCGACTCGCCCGAGGCCATCGCCGTACGCCCGTCCAGCGAGATCGCGGACTTGATGCGCACCCACGGCCGCCCGCGTTCCATGCGCTGCACGAATCCGGGATTGAGCGCCCGCGCCTCGGCCTCCAGCAGCCCGGTCTCCACCGCAATGCCGGCCGCGCGCAGGCGCTGCGCCCCGCCCCCGCACACGCGTGGATCGGGATCCTCCATGGCGATGACCACGCGCCCCACCCCGGCGGCGATCAGCGCCTCGGTGCAGGGCGGCGTGCGCCCGTGGTGGTTGCACGGCTCCAGGCTCACGTACACCGTCGCCCCGCGCGCGGCCTCCCCGGCCGTCTGCAGGGCGTTGACCTCGGCATGCGCCTCGCCGGCCCGCCAGTGCACGCCGGCGCCCACTTCGCGGCCGTCGCGCACGATCACGCAGCCCACGCGCGGGTTGGGATCGGCGGTGAAACGGCCGCAGTCCGCCAGCATCAGCGCGCGGTGCATCCATTCACGGTCGGCTGCGTTCATCGCGATTCGCCGGCGGGGTCGGGGTCGTCGGGAGGGGATTCTTCCGGGATCTCGTCAGCCGCGGCGCGCGCGGCCTCCTCGTCGATCAGACGCAGCTGGTGACGCCGCATCTCGGGGCTCAGATCGTCTTCCAGGCGCTCGATGGCCTCGCGGAAGGACTGCACGCTGGCAAAGCTGAGATAGATGGAGGCAAACCGGATATAGGCGACATGGTCCAGCCCGTGCAGGGCTTCCAGGACCATCTCGCCTATACGGTCGGACTTGATTTCGGGGGCACTGGTCCCGGCCAGACGGCGCTTGATGTCGTCGATGACGTTCTCCACGTCCTCGGTGCGCACCGGACGCTTGTGCAGCGCCCGGCGCAGACCGCTGCGCAGCTTGTCGTCATCGAAGGCCACCCGCTCGCCGCTGCGCTTGACCACCCGCGGCAGGCTGAACTCCGCCCGCTCGAAGGTGGTGAAACGCTCGTGACACACGCGGCACTCCCGCCGTCGCCGGATCTGTTCCTGCTCGGGTCCGGCGACCCGGGAGTCGACCACGCGGGTGTCACTGGCACCGCAGGCCGGACAGCGCATCGCCCCGGTTTATTCGCCGGCGCCGTAAACCGGGAACCGACGGCAGATGTCCAGCACCTTGCCGCGGACGTCGTCGATCACCTGCTCGTTGTCCATGTTCTCCAGCACGTCGGCGATCCAGCCGGCCAGCTCGCGGGATTCGGACTCGGTGAAGCCGCGGGTGGTCAGGGCGGCGGTGCCGATGCGGATGCCGGAGGTCACGAACGGCGACTGCGGGTCGTTCGGCACCGCGTTCTTGTTGACCGTGATGTTGGCGCGGCCCAGGGCGGCGTCCGCGTCCTTGCCGGTCATGCCCCTGGACACCAGGCTCAGCAGGAACAGGTGGTTGTCGGTGCCGCCGGAGACGATGTCGAAACCGCGTTCGACCAGGACCTCGGCCATCGCACGGGCGTTGGCGATCACCTGCTTCTGGTAGGTCTTGAAGTCCGGCTCCAGGGCCTCCTTGAACGCCACCGCCTTGCCGGCGATCACGTGCATCAGCGGGCCGCCCTGGGTACCGGGGAAGATCAGCGACTGGAACTTCTTGTTCAGTTCCGGCTGACCCTTGGAGATGATGAAACCGCCACGCGGCCCGCGCAGGGACTTGTGCGTGGTGGAGGTGACCACGTGGGCGTGGTCGATCGGGTTCGGGTATTCGCCCGCGGCGATCAGGCCGGAGACGTGGGCCATGTCCACCATCAGGTACGCACCCACGGAATCGGCGATCTCGCGGAAACGCTTCCAGTCGACCACGCGCGAGTAGGCGGAGAAGCCGGCGACGATCATCTTCGGCTGGTGCTCGGTGGCCAGGCGCTGGACCTCGTCGTAGTCGATCAGGCCCTCGTCGGTGATGCCGTACTGCACCGCGTTGTAGATCTTGCCGGAGAAGTTCGGCTTGGCGCCGTGGGTCAGGTGGCCACCGGCGTCCAGGCTCATGCCCAGCACGGTGTCATGCGGCTGCAGCAGGGCCATGTACACGGCCGCGTTGGCCTGCGAGCCGGAATGCGGCTGCACGTTGGCGTAATCGGCGCCGTAGAGCTCCTTGAGGCGGTCGATGGCCAGCTGCTCGACCACATCGACGTGCTCGCAGCCGCCGTAGTAGCGCTTGCCCGGATAGCCCTCGGCGTACTTGTTGGTCAGCACCGAGCCCTGCGCTTCCATCACGCGCGGGCTGGTGTAGTTCTCCGAGGCGATCAGCTCGATGTGTTCTTCCTGGCGCTGCGCCTCCTTGCGGATCGCGCTCCAGAGTTCGTCATCGTAGCCGTTGATGCTCATGTCGATCGAAAACATTCGGTGACTCCCGTTGGGTTCTAGGCAATTCGGGCGCGCAGCGGCCCGCCAGAGGCGCTCGACCGGCCGCGGACGGCGGCCGGAAGGTCGGGACCGGGCGGGGTACGGCGCCGGAAAGGTCCAATACCATACTGGATTCGGCCGGGATTTTCAGGACCGCCCGCCGAACGCCCGGTCGAACGGGCTATTCATCCAGCCACTCGCGACGCACCACCCAGGTCTCGGCGATGAAGTCGTGCAGGGCGCGGCGCTGCCGGGTAAAGGCCACCATCAGGTAGCCGATCATGAACAGCAGACCGGACAGGAATTCGGTGAAATGGCGCCCGGTCGCGCGGGCGAAGCTGATGCGCTCGCCATGCCAGTCGACCACCCGCAGGCCTACCGCCATCTTCCCGATGGTCGCGCGGTACTGCGAGCTGTGCATGCCGGCGAAATAGAACCAGCCGACCAGGATGTTCACGAAGGTCCAGGCGGTGTCCGCATCGGTCCATTCCTCGGTGTGCATGGTTTCCGGGCTGACCATCGCCTGCACCACGGTCAGCGGGATGCCCAGGATCACCCCGTCGATCAGCACCGCCAGCACGCGCCGCCAGAAGCCGCCGAAGGCCGCACGATCCTGCGGTGGCCCCTCGGCAGGCACCTGTCCGGACCCGCCGGAAACGGGCGGTGGCGCCTCGCCCCGGCCTGAACCCGACTCCGGATCCCTGCCGGAGCCGTTCGGCTCCGACGGCTCGGGGTCGAAATCCAGCGAACGGCCACAGGCCTTGCAGAAGGCCGCGTCGTCGGGGTTCTCGGTTGCGCAGTGCGGGCAGGTTCGGGTCATGCATCGCTCCTTCGATGTCAGGTCATTACACCGCTGTCGGCCAGCCCGTCAAAGATGAACTGAACCGCCAGCGCGGACAACAGCACCCCCATGATGCGCGTGAGCACGTGCGCACCGGTGACGCCCAGCCAGTGCTGGATACGCACCGCGATCAGCAGGCACACCAGCGCCAGGGCCATAATCGCGATCAGCGCGGCGATCACCACCGCCTGCGCGGCCAGATCGCCGCTGGCCCGGCTCATCATCAGGATGGCCGCGCCCATCGCCCCGGGCCCGGCCAGCAACGGCGTGGCCAGCGGGAACACCGAGAGGTCGGTACGCGAGCGGGCCTCGCGGGTCTCGTCCGGGGTGGCCGAGACCCCGCCGGAGCTGCGCGCGAACACCATGTCGATGCCAATCAGCAGCAGGAGGATACCACCGGCGGTATACAGCGCCGGCAGCGAGATCCCCAGCACCCCCAGCGCGGCCTCGCCGAACAGCGCGAACGGCAGCAGGATGGCAGTCGCCAGCAACGCACCGCGCCAGGCCATCGCGCGGCGCTGAGCCGGATCCATCCCGCGGGTCAGCACCGCGAAGACCACCGCCACGTCCACCGGGCCGACGGTCACGAAGAAGGTGGTCAGGGCAACAATGCCCAGTTCCAGCATGTGGCGTTCTCCCGGTCGCGGGGGTAGCGGATGTCAGCGCGCGCGCTCCACGTCGCGCGCACAGGCAAAGGGCGGCACCTCATCCAGGCGCGCCGCCAGCGCATAAGCCACCGAAGGTGCCATGTTCGCGACCACCATCTCCACCCCGATGACCCGACAAAGCCCGTGCACCGCCTTCAGCCAGTCGTAGTAGAGGCCATCGACCACCGGCACGCTGTCGAGGTCGTAGATCAGTCGCCGGGCCCGCGCCGCCTGAAGGTAATCCCCCAGCGCGACCAGATAGCGGTCCGGCTCGCCGGGATCCAGGCCCTCGCCCGGCTCCAGCAGCACCGCGTCCGCACCGATCCGGGTGAGATGCATGCCCTGGACCATCGGCGCGCCCGTCAGGCCGGGGTCCGGGCGTCGGCCATCCGCACGCCCAGCCAGTGGAAGGCCTCCTTCAGGCCTTCGGCCAGGGTCGCGCGGGTCGTCACGTCGCCCAGATCGATGTTGAGGCTGGTGAGCGCCCGGGCAATCTCCGGCCGGATCCCGGTCAGCACCGGACGCGCACCCATCAGGCCGATCGCACGGATCATCTGCACCAGGTGGTGCGATACCTGGGAGTCGATTGCCATGACCCCGGTGACATCCATCAACACCACGCGGGCCCGATCCTGCTCGATGCGCCCGAGCAGCTTTTCCATCACCACCATGGTGCGCGAGGAATACAGGGTCCCGATGATCGGCAGCGTCAGGACGCCGTCCCAGATCTCGGTGATGGGCGTGGAGATCTCGCGCAGTTCGGCCTGCTGCGCCTCGATGGTGCTTTCCTTCTGCTCCAGATACACCCGATAGACGTCCAGGATGATGTCGTTGAACACCCCGGCCAGCAGGAGCAGGGTCTCGCGGGTCTGTTCGGGCGTGATCTCCGCGTCGCGCCCCAGATCCTCGATCATCACGTTCTGCATGAACTGCAGATAACGCACGAACTCCTCCATGTCGCCGCCCCGCATCAGGATCTGCTGCGACATGGTGGTGAAGAACTGCTGCAGGGCACGGAACTCTTCGCTGGAGCGATCCGGCCGTCCCTCGTGCTGCAGCAGCATCACGAACAGCTCCATGAACTCCACCGAGTAGTCGCTGATCTCCTCGCGCGACAGGATGTTCCCCTGCACGAAGATGTTGTGCCCGCGCTCCTCGATCACCCCGGAAATCCGGCCGACGTTGACCATCAGCTGCTCGACCAGGATCTCGTTGGCACTGCGGGTCTCGTCGTCCTCCCGATTCATGTTGTCCCCCGTCATGACTCCTCCTCTTTTTTTGTGTTTCCCCGGCCTGCCGTCAAAGGCGGATGACCAGCAGCGACTTGTCATCATTGCTGCGCCCCAGCACCTGGCCCAGCACCAGCGCCAGCAGCTGCGGGTGCCGGCGCCACAGGCCGGGAAAGCTGGCCAGGCTCCAGTTGCGCCGGATACCGTCCGAGGCCGTGATCACCAGCGCATGCGGGGGGAGGTCCAGCCGGAGCTCCTCGCAGCTACGATGATCATGCCCGAGAATGCCCGGCGCCATCTCCAGGCCGCGCCGCTCACCTTCGCTCACGACCCACGCGTTCATGTCGCCCACGCCGCATACCCGAACGCTGCGCTGTGCAGCCGCGACCTCGCCGACAACCCCCACCGCCCCGCGCGAGCCGCGCAGGTTGCGGCTCAGCTCGCGCAGCACGTCGGCGGGCGATTCTCCCGCGGCGCCGGGCCGGCAACGTCCGGCCACCGCGGTTTCGGCCTCGATCCCGTGCCCCAGGCCGTCCATGTGGACCCAGCGCAGCCCGCTCCGATCGACATCCAGACCGGCACAATCCCCGTTGTGCGGGGCATCGTGCAACGCGCGCAGATAGCGCCCGAAACTCGGGCCGGCCTCGTGTTCGCCGGTTTCTCCGGGACGGAAACGCGCCCATGCGGCGGCCCCCTGCCACGGAGTGCCGGCGGCCTGCGCGGCAGGGATGCTGTAGAAATCGGACGCGTCGGCCAGGCGCCGCACGGTGCCCAGGCCCTTGCCCAGGGTCCCCGAGGTGGTGTGGCCGTCGGCCAGGGCCTGGTTCAGGTCCGCGATCCCCGGACCGAAATCCATCGCGAACAGGTCGAGCGCGGGTTCCGGCGAGCGCTGCTCCCAGATCTGCACCAGTCCGGTCCCGCGCGCGTATTTCACCTGGTTGGTCACGAGCTCCTGGCAGACCAGCAGCATGCGCTCGCGCTTGATCTCGCCGAAGCCCAGGCGCCGCGCCACGGTCTTCAGCCGCGACTGCAGCAGGACCTGCCCGCCGGCGCGCGCCGCCGCCTGCTCGCTCAGCAGGGCATACGGCTGACGCGCGGGCGGTGCGGCGCTCACGCGCGGGCTCCGAGGCCCGCGGCCGCCGGTGCGTCGGGGGCCTCGAGCTCGAGTTCAGTGGCGACCTGCCCGCGCCCCCGGTGCTTGGCCAGATACAGTGCCGCATCGGTGCGCGCCACCAGATCCTCCGGCGCGTCACCGTCCGCCCGCTGCCCCACGCCGATGCTGACCCGGCCCTCCATCGCCGCGAGCACGCGCTGCGCCACGCCGGCTGCCGCGTCGCGGTCACCGAATACGATAATGGCGAACTCGTCGCCCCCGGTGCGGCAGGGGAGGTCCACGTGTTCGCGAATGGCCGCACGCATGGCATCGGCCATGCCACGCAGGTAATCATCCCCGAACTGATGGCCGTGGGTATCGTTCATCTGCTTGAAGAAGTCGAGATCAAGCAGCACCAGGCTCAGCGGTTCATCCTGGCGGGCGCAGTGCAGCAGGGACTCTTCCAGACGGGCATCGAAGGCGCCACGATTGAACAGCCCGGTCAGGCTGTCCGTCTCGGCTTCGCGGATCGAGCGCTGGAGCTCGGCCTTCTTGCGTTCCAGATCGGCCTCGAGTTCGGCCATCTCGGCCGCCGCCCGCTCGCGGGCGCGTTCCAGTTCGGCGGCGAAGCGGGCATTGCGTCGGCGCAGGAGCTCGGGATCAGTGGATTCGGAACCCCGGCGCAGGCGCTGTGACAGGGCCTCGAGCGAAGCTTCGGAGGGGTCTTCGGGGACACGATCGAGGTGTTCGCGGCGCGCGCGTCCCCCCGCCTCTTCCCAATACAGGGCGAGTTCTCGCCCGTGGGCCACCAGCGCCACCTGCAGCCCGCCCTCCACATTGGCGGCAGCCTCGCGCAGCGCGTGCAGAAGGACATCGAGACGGGCGGTGGCGCGGAACGGGCTGCCGCCCAGGGCCACCACGGCGTCCAGGGCGAAACGCGCAAGCCGGCGCCGATCGGGCTCCACACAAACCGACAGTTCCAGCAGACGCTTCTCCATGCCGCCCCACTCCCTGTTCCGTGCCCGGATTGTGCCCCAGTCCGGGCGTCACGTCATGCACCGACGGCCGGGCCCGGCCGGGACCCGCCGCACATTCAGTACAAGCGGCGGTTGGCGTGGCGTTCCCAGTAGTCGAAGACCGCCCGCCCCTCCTCGGCCAGGGTTCGGATCAGCGGCAGACGGCGCGCCTCGGGGGGCGCCACCAGTTCGTCGCGGATCCGCTCGTCGTCAAACCCGGCCGCGGCCGCATCCGCGGCCGAGGCGGCATGCACCACCCGGTCCAGCCGGGCCCAGCAGGCCGCCGCACGACACATCGGACAGGGTTCACAGGACACGTACAGGGTCGCCCCGTAGAGACGATGATCCCCGAGATGACGGCAGGCATCACGGATCGCCGCCACCTCGGCATGCGCGGTGGGATCCTGCCACGGGATCACGCGGTTCGCCCCGCGGCCGACGATCTCGCCGTCGCGCACCACCAGGGCGCCAAACGGACCGCCGCCGACATCCACGGACTCCCGCGCCAGACGGATGGCCTCGCGCAGGAAGAAGGCGTCGTCGGCGGCCACGCTCATGGGGTCAGTCGCCCAGCACCCGGGACAGGACCTCTTCCGGCTCGACGTAGCCGGCGAGCATCTCGCCGTTTTCGGTGAACAGGGCCGGGGTGCCGCGCACGCCCAGGCTCTGCCCCAGCTGCATGTGCTCGTCCTGCGGGGTGGCGCAGCCGCCGTCCAGGTCCCTCAGCTTGTCCCCCTCCTTGGAACGGTCCATGGCCGCCTGGCGGTCATCGGCGCACCAGGTGCGGTTCATGATCTCCGGCGAGTCCTGCCCCAGCACCGGGAACATCAGGTAGCGCACCTTGATGCCGGCTTCCAGGTATTCCGGCAGATCGGCGTGGATGTCGCGGCAGTACGGACAGTTGGGATCGGTGAAGATGTTCAGCACCGCGCGGGTCTCGCCGTTCGGTTCGTAGACCACCAGTTCGCTGTCGTCGATGGCTGCGAACAGCTCGGCGCGCGCACCGCCCTTCGCCTGCTCCGTGAGGTTCTCGCGGGTCTGCAGGTCGATCAGGCTGCCCTGCATCACGTAACGGCCGTCCTCGCTGACGTAGAAGATCTCGGTGCCGTAGCGGACCTCCTTGATCCCGTCGAGGGGGGTGGAATGAATGGAGTCGATCTCGGCATCGGGGATGGCCTGCGACATGGCCTGCTCGATCGCCTCGCTGGCCTGGGCCGTGGTACCGACGGCCGCCAGGGCGACCGCGAAGGGAAGAACGCGCTTGAGGAACATGGGTGTCTCGCTGATGAATCAAAACGTGGATTGTAGGCCGGTTGCCTTCCGGGGGACAGACGGCTATCCCCGGGGATGATGTTCCGCATGCAGCGCCTGCAGCCGCGCGCGCGCCACATGGGTATAGATCTGGGTCGTGGACAGGCTGCTGTGGCCCAGCAACATCTGCACCACCCGCAGGTCGGCCCCGTGGTCCAGCAGGTGGGTGGCGAACGCATGCCGCAGGGTATGCGGCGACAGCGCCGTGTCGATACCGGCCCGCGCCGCATGCGCCTTGATGCGGTACCAGAAGGCCTGGCGCGTGAGCCCGCGGCCGCGCCGGGTCACGAACAGCGCCTCCACCGGCGGGTGCCCCGCCATCAGCTCGGGGCGCGCGCGGTCGAGATACGCCGCCAGCCAGTCGGTCGCCACCTCGCCCAGCGGCACCAGGCGCTCGCGTCCGCCCTTGCCGATGATGCGCACCACGCCCTGCCGGGTATTCACCGCCGTGCCTTCCAGCCCGACGAGTTCGGAGACCCGCAAACCGGCCGCGTACATCATCTCCAGCATCGCCCGGTCACGCAGTCCCACGGCCGTGGCGGTGTCCGGCGCCGCCAGCAGCGCCTCCACCTGCGCCTCCGACAGCCCGGCCGGCAGGGGCCGTCCGGGCCGCGGTGGATCGATGCCGGCCGAGGGGTCGTCCTCGCGCTCGCCCGCCTGTACCAGAAAACGATAGAAGCGGCGGATCGAGGACAGCGCCCGGGCCACCGAGCGCGGCCGCGCCCCGCCCTGCATGCGGGCGGCGACAAAGGCCAGCAGGTCGGCATGGGTCGCGGCCTCCAGTGCCCCGTCCCGCGCCGCCAGGAAACCCGCCAGCGTGCTCAGATCGCGCCGGTAGGCCGCCAGGGTGCGGTCGGCCAGGCCTTCCACCGCCCACAGCTCGTCCAGGAACCGGTCGAGGACCGCGGGGAGCTCCGCGGCCGTCTCCGGCGTCTCCGTCGCCATGCCGGACGAACGCCCGCGGACCGATCAGGAGCTGG
The DNA here is from genome assembly GCF_000378545.1 of Thioalkalivibrio sp. ALE23. Taxonomy (NCBI): domain Bacteria; kingdom Pseudomonadati; phylum Pseudomonadota; class Gammaproteobacteria; order Chromatiales; family Ectothiorhodospiraceae; genus Thioalkalivibrio; species Thioalkalivibrio sp. ALE23. Next base: position 246,717 of record NZ_KB900031.1, read on the forward strand.
CCGGGCCCCCGGACGTCGGACCGCGGCCGGTATCGGATGCCCCGCCCGCATCCTCCTCCGCGCCGGAGGTGTCGCCGGTCACGCCGGAACCGGAGGAGGAATCCTTCGTCCCCATCCCCGCTGCAGCCGCGGCGGCGCTCAGCGGGTTCTCGGGATTCTCCGCGCGGAACTTGCCCGCCAGGTTCTCGAACACCTTGGTCAGCTCCAGCGGCAGCGGGAAGAAGATGGTGTTCGCATGCCCGTTGGTGGACATGTCCGACATGGTCTGCATGTAGCGCAGCTGCAGCGCAGCCGGGCTGGCCTCCATGATCTGCGAGGCCTGCACCAGCTTCTCGGCCGCCTGCAGCTCGCCCTCGGCGTGGATCACCTTGGCGCGCCGTTCGCGCTCGGCCTCGGCCTGCCGGGCAATCGCGCGGATCATCGAATCGTCCAGGTCCACATGCTTGATCTCGACGTTGGTGACCTTGATGCCCCAGGCGTCGGTCTGCGCGTCGAGGATCGACTGGATATCGGAGTTCAGCTTGTCGCGCTCGGACAGCATCTCGTCCAGCTCGTGCTTGCCGAGCACCGAACGCAGCGTGGTCTGGGCCAGCTGGCTGGTGGCGGCGTAGTAGTCCTCGACCTGGATCACCGACTTGGCCGAATCCACCACGCGGAAATACAGCACTGCGTTGACCCGCACGGTCACGTTGTCCTGCGAGATCACGTCCTGGCTCGGCACGTCCAGCGTGATCACGCGCAGGTCGATGCGCACCATCTGCTGGATCCCGGGGATCACGATGATCAGGCCGGGCCCCTTGACCGACTGGAAGCGCCCGAGAAAGAACACGACGCCACGTTCGTACTCGCGCAGGACACGGATCGACATCGCGATCAGGGCGATGATGATCACCAGCGGTACGACGATAAAACCGAAATCGTTCAGCATGTTGCGCTCCTTCCCGCCGAATCGGCGGCTTGCTTCATGTGCCGGCCGCGCGGGGGCGGCCCGCGCTACGCCGGGCCGCTGCCCGCGGCCCGCTCGTCCTGTTCCACCGGCTCCACGGTCAGGCGCAGGCCGTCGATCGCGGTCACCCGCACGGCCTGCCCCTCGCGTACCGGCGCGGTGGTCTCGGCGGTCCAAAGCTCGCTGTGCACCCACACCGGACCGCGCCGCTCGAAATCTTCCCGCGCATGGCCGATCATGCCGATCATTTCTTCATGGCCGGTGGCCGATTTCTTGCCGCGCAGCTTGAACAGCCGCCCCAGCACCCAGACCGACACCAGCCCGATGGCAATGGCCGTGCCGACCACCAGCGGCAGGGCCACGTTCAGATTGGGGTCATCCCACAGGATCACGGAACCGGTTATGAATGCCACGAGCCCTCCTATGCCCAGCGCGCCGAAGCTGGGCACGAAGGCCTCGGCGATCATGAAGATCATCCCCAGCAGCATCAGCGCCAGTCCGGCGTAGTTGATCGGCATCACCTGCAGGGCGAAGAACGCCAGGATCAGCGCGATGGAGCCGATCACACCGGGGTAGACCGCGCCCGGATTCGCCAGTTCGAAGATGATGCCGTAGATCCCGATCAGCATCAGGATGTAGGCGATGTTGGGATTGGTGATCAGCGACAGGAGTTCGGTGCGCCAGTCGGGATCCATGCGCACGATCTCGATGCCCTCGGTCACCAGTTCGCGTTCACCCGACATCAGCTTCACGGTATGCCCGTCGAGCTGCGCCAGCAGATCGTCCAGGTTGTCGGCGACGAAATCGATGACGTTCTTTTCCAGCGCCGCGGTGGCGGTCAGGTTGGAGCCCTCGCGCACCGTCTCCTCGGCCCAGTCGGCATTGCGGTCGTAGCGCTCGGCCAGGCCGCGGATGTAGGAAACCGCGTCCTCCAGCACCTTGCGCTCCATCGCATCGTCGCCGCGCCGGGGCTCGGGGTCGTCCTCCAGCAGCTCTTCCTCGGTGGCCGGCTCGACCGCCTCCTCGCCGTTGTCCCGCTCCTCGCCGCCGTTGCCGTTCTCGTCCTCGGCTTCGGCCTCGTCTTCCGCTTCCTCGCGCAGCTCGTCCAGGTCTTCCTCGTCCATGCCGGGCAGGCCGCCCCCGCCCATCTGCACGGGGGTTGCCGAGCCCAGATTGGTCGCCGGCGTCATCGCCGCGACATGCGAGCCGTAGAGCATGTAGGTTCCGGCACTGGCGGCCCGCGCGCCGGCGGGGTGCACATAGGTCACCACCGGCACTTCGGACTGCAGCATGTGCTTGATGATGCTGCGCATGCTGGAGTCCAGCCCGCCCGGGGTATCCAGCTGCAGCACGACCATCTCGGCACCGCGCTCCTCGGCGGCATCGATCCCGCGCGTGATGTAATCTACGGTCGCCGGACCGATGGCCCCGTCCACGGTCAGGAGCACGGCTTCGCGGTCGCCACCGTTATCGGCGCTGGCCAGCAGCGCGCCGGCCGTGCCGACCACCAGCAGCGCCAGCCACAGGAGCCAGCGGGCCGCGGCACCGCGTTGGTTACGGAATCGGATCATGGATCGCTGTCGTCCTCGTATCGTGTCGGCCACGCATCCTGCACCCTACAACATAGGCCATTGCGCAAACGAACGCCCATGCCGCAGGACTCCCGCCAGACTCCACCCGCCGCCCCGGAGCGCCCGCCGCTGGGGGTCATCCTCGCCGGCGGTCAGGGCCGGCGCATGGGCGGCTGCAACAAGGCGTGGCTCGAATACCGGGGCCGGCCGCTGATCGAACATGCCGTCGAGCGTCTGCAGGGACAGGTCGATGGCATCGTCGTCAGCACTAATACCGAAATGGACCGTTGCGCGCGGCTGGGGTTTCCCTGTGTCGCCGACGAACATCCCGATTACCGCGGCCCGCTGGCCGGCATTGCCGCGGCCGGTGCCGCCCGACCCGGCCGCGACCTGCTGTGCGTCCCCGTGGATGCCCCGAGCGCCCCGCACGACCTCGGCCCCCGCCTGCAGGCGGCGCGGGCCGAACACGCCGCCCCCGCGGCGATGGCCCACGACGGCCGGCGCCTGCAGCCGCTGTTCCTGCTGCTGGGTGCCGGACTGGTGCCCGCCCTGCGCGCCGCGATCGCGGCGGGCCCCCTGCCCGCCGGCGCCTGGCTGCGCGAACACGGCGCCGTGACCGCCGACTTCTCCGATTGCCCCGAGGCCTTCGCCAACCTCAACACCCCCGAAGATCTCGCCCCGCGGTGACCCCGGGAACTTACTGCGCCCCGCAACCGGCGTGTAGATTGGCGGCCGATTCCTTACACTCCCCGACGACCGGTACCACACCGGGCCGTCGCCACCAGGGAGAGGAACCGTCATGAGCCACCCGGACAACACGCTGCCGCGCATCGGCTTTGCCGCCTGGAGCGGCTCGGGCAAGACCACACTGCTGAAGCAGCTGATTCCGGAGCTGCGCAATCGCGGCCTGCGCCCCGCCGTGATCAAGCATGCCCACCACGAGTTCGACGTGGACAAGCCGGGCAAGGACAGCTACGAGCTGCGTCACTCGGGGGCCGACCAGACCCTGGTGGCCTCGTCCCGGCGCTTCGCCCTGATGGTGGAGACGCCCGAGATCGAGGAAGGGGCGACCCCCGACCTCGACGCCCTGTGCGCGAAACTGGATCCGGCGCGCTCGGACCTGATCCTGGTGGAGGGCTTCAAGAACGCCGACCTGCCGCGCATCGAGGTCTACCGCAAGGCCAACGACAAGCCACCGCTGTACCCCGACACACCGGGGGTGGTCGCAGTGGCCACCGACGCCGGCGGGCTGCCCTTCCATGGCCCGGTGCTGCCGCTGGACGACCCCTCGCCGGTGGCGGACTTCATCATCGAACACCTTTCCCTTTACCCGTTATTGAACGGCTGACAGATGACAACGGAGGAACCGGATGAACGCGGCCGCCTGTGACGAATTCGACCCCACCGCCCTCACCGTGGAACAGGCGCGCGCCGCCGTGCTGGAGGCCTGCCGGGCGGTTGCCGAGACGCGCACGCGCAGTCTGGAGACGGCCACCGGACGGGTTCTCGCCGCGGACGTGCATGCCCGGCTGGACGTCCCTCCGGCCCTGGTCTCGGCGATGGACGGCTACGCCCTGCGCGCCGCCGATGCCCGCGAGGCCGGCTCGCGCCTGCGCCGGGTCGGCCAGGCGGCCGCCGGGCACCCGTGGGACGAACCGCTGCCACCCGGCGGGTGCGTGCGCATCATGACCGGGGCCGTGGTCCCGGACGAAGCCGACACCGTCGTCATGCAGGAGCACGTGACGGTGGATGGCGACATGGTGCAGTTCGACCGCCCGGCCCCCGAGGACGCGAACATCCGCGGTCCCGGCGAGGATACCCGCAGCGGCGAGCGGCTCTACCCTGCCGGACAGGTCCTGGGCCCGGCCGAGATCGGGGTGCTCGCCAGCCAGGGCATCAGTGAGGTCGAGGTCCTGCGCAAGCCGCGCGTGGTGTTCTTCTCCACGGGCGACGAGCTGGTGCCGGTGGACGAACCGCTGGAACCCGGGCAGATCCACGACAGCAACCGGCACATGCTGCGTTCCCTGCTGTCGCGCTACGCGGTCAAGGCCCGCGACTACGGCGTCATTCCCGACGACGAGGACGCCGTGCGCGAGGCCCTGGAATCCGCGGGCCGCGAGGCCGATCTGATCCTGACCACGGGCGGGGTCTCGGTGGGTGATGCCGACTACATCACCCGCATCCTGCAGGAGCGCGGCGAGGTCGGCTTCTGGAAGATCGCGATGAAGCCCGGGCGTCCGCTGGCCTTCGGCCGCTTCGGCCAGGCGCGGTTCATCGGGCTGCCGGGCAACCCGGTCTCGGCGATGGCGACGTTCGGCCTGTTCGTCGGCCCGGCGCTGCGCAGTCTGGCTGGCCTGCCGGTGGGCGAACCGCGCACCCTGCGCGCACGGCTGTGCGAGGATCTGCGCAAGCGGCCGGGGCGCACGGATTATCAGCGGGCGATCGTGGAGACCGAGGACGGCGTGGACGTGGTGCGCAGCGCCGGGGGACAGGGATCGCATCAGCTGAGCGCGATGAGCCGGGCGAATGCCTTCGTGGTACTGCCGCGGGAGGCGGACGGCGCACGCGCCGGGGAGTGGGTGGAGGTACTGCCGTTCAGCGAGCTCTACTGAGCCCCCCGGGTTCAGGGCCCGGGATCAGGGCCCGGGATCAGGGCCGGGGATCAACTGCCCGGGTCATCCTCGCCCGGCGGCTCGGCGACCATGGCGGCGAACTCACGCTCCAGCAGTGCCTCGTCGCCCAGGTTCAGCTCCACCAGGCGCCGCAGGTGCCCGGCGGATTCCAGCGGCATGGCGGCGATCTCCAGCCCCAGCCGCTCGCCCTGCTGCCAGCGCACCTTGCCCTCGAACGCGATGCGGGCCTCGTCACTGAGCGGGATGTCCACCTGACCGGGCGTGCCCGGGGCGAGCGGTTCGAGCCCCTCGCATTCCACCAGCACTCCACGCAACGAGATGTCGAGCACGCGCACCGGGCATGTCCGGCCATCCAGCTCGAGCCGGGCCGGAAATTCGAGCGGGATACGTTGAAACCGTCGCGACATACCGCAAGACTACGCAATCTTCCGCGCAGTGACCAGCGAGACCCCATGAACGACATCCCCGCTCCCGAACGCGACTCCCGCCCCGTCGGCCTGCTGCTGCGCTTCGGCGCACTGCTCTATGACAGCCTGCTGGTACTGGCCATCTGGCTGGTGCTGGGGCTGGTGACCCTGCCGTTGTGGAACCTGCTGGACGTGTTCTTCTGGCAGGTCCAGCTGACCCTCAACATCTTCGCCGCCTGGGCCTTTTTCTACGGCTTCTGGCGCCGGACCGGACAGACCCTCGGGATGCAGACCTGGAACCTGGTGGTGCGCAGCGAGGATGGCAGCCGGATCACCTCCTGGCAGGCCACGCTGCGTTTTCTGGTGGGGATCTCGCAGTGGATGATCATCCTGATGGCGATCCATCTGGCGCGCGAGCACGGCGACTGGATGACCGCGCTGATGACCGCCCTGGGCGTTCTCGCCCTGGGCGCCAGCGCCCTGCACCCGCAGCGCTGGATGCTGCACGACTGGCTGTCCTCCACCGTGCTGATGCGCACGCGGCCGCTCAAGCGTCCGCGCTGGAAGGAAAACCAGGAAGAACAGGACTCCGGGGGCGGCTGATCGCGCGCGGCCACCCGCGCCCCGTCATGCGCTCACGGGGCTCGGCGTCCCAGCCACAGCCCGACCTCCATCAGCCCCTCGGCGATCTCCTCGGCCATGCGTGCATAGCCATCCGCGTTCGGGTGGATGCGGTCCGCACGCAGATCCGCGTCGTTCAGCACCCCGGCCAGCACGCCCTCGATCAGCGGCACGTCCTCCTCGCGCGCCAGCTCGCGATAGATCGCGTCGTCACTGAGCCGCCCGGTAGCGGCCCCCAGGGCCGAGGCCTCGGGCACGCCGATCAGCAGCGGCTGCGCCCCGTGGTCGCGCACGTATCCGATCAGTACCCGCAGATCCTCCTTCACGTCCGCCGGCTGGCGCCCGCGCAGGAAGTCGTTGCCGCCGAGCTCGAGGATGACCAGATCCGGTTCATGTTCGACCAGGCTGTCCTCGATGCGCCCGCGTGCGGTATCCGCCCGATCGCCGGGCACCCCGTCGTTGATAACGGTCCAGCCGGTGATCGCCTGCAGACGCGTCGGAAAGTCCTCGCCATCACTGGCACCGGTGCCGTGGGTCACGCTGTCGCCGAACACCAGCACCGTGGCCGAGCGCGGCAACGGGTCGAAGTCGGTGGGCCCGGCGCCGCCGCAGGCGGCCAGCAGGACCGCCACCAGCAACAGCCACAGGGCGGGCATCGCCCACCCCACCCGCCTGAGATGGGTGCTTCGTGTCATTGAATGGATCTCCATGATCGTGGGTCGTGCATCATGCCACGCGCCGCAGTGCCAGCAGCCCCGCCACCAGGAACAGCAGCACCGGCACACTGGCCGCCAGCACCGGCGGCAGCGCGAACACCAGTCCGACATGGGTCATCGCCCGCATCACGATCGCGAACGACACCCCGATCGCGATCCCCACGAACAGCCGACGCCCCGCCCCGCCTTCGCGCTGCGACCCGAACAGGAACGGGATCGCCAGCAGCAGCATCACCCAGGTCGAGGCCGGCAGGGTCAGGCGCTGCCAGAAGGCCACCTCGTAGGGCGCCGAATCCAGACGGTTTTCCTGCAGGTACTGGATGTAACGATGCAGGTCGCGCGCTCCCATCTGCGCGGGTTCCACCACCAGCACCGAGAAGTACTCCGGGGCGATCAGACGCTCCACGCGTTCCTCCTCGGCATGTTCCGTCACCACCCCGTCGAAATCCGGGCGCGAGCGTTCCACGTCCTCCAGCCACCACTCGCCGTCCGTGTAACGCGCACCCGCAGCCCGGGCGATCTCGCGCGGGCGCCGGTCCTCGCCCAGTTCGATCACGCGCACGCCGGCCAGCCGGTCATCCGGCAGCACGGCCTCGGCATGCACGATGCGCCGCCCGTCGCGCGCCCACAGCCCCATCGAGCCAACGCTCAGTTCGCGGTCGAAGGCGGTCGCCTTGAGGTTCTGCGCGCGGTTCTCCGCCACCGGCGCGACGAACTCGCCGATCGCGACCATCGCCAGCACCACGATCAGCCCGCCCTGCATCACCCAGGCGACGAACCGCCCGACGGTCATCCCGGCGGCGCGCATGGCCGTCAGCTCGCTGCCCGCCGCGAGGTTGCCCAGCAGCAGGAGACCGCCGAGCAGGGCCGCCGGCGGCATCATCTCGTACATCCGCCGCGGCAGCGTCAGGGCGACGTACATCAGCGCCTGTGCCACGCCGTAATCGCCGCGGCCGATGTCGCGCAGCTCGTCGATCAGCGCGAACACCGCATCCAGCGCAACCAGCAGCAGCGCCGCCAGCGCGGTCCCCAGCAGCACCTGGCGGATGATGTAGCGCCCCAGGATCGTGGTCATGCCGGCTCTCCCGCCGGCGGGCCCGCACCCCGGCGCGGCCGACGCAGCAGGCCCTTGCGCCAGGCCAGCAACAGCCACAGAGCGAGCATCGCGCCGTGCGCCCACCACAGCCCCACGGCCACGGGCACCTGGCCGTCCGCCAGCTGCCCCTGCCCCAGGATCAGGAAGTTGGCGTACAGCACGTACACCCCGATCGCCGCGGGGATGCGCGCATAGCGCCCGCTGCGCGGTGGCACCAGCGACAGCGGCAGGGCGATCAGGCTCAGGACCACGATCGACAGCGGCATGGCGAAGCGCCACTCCAGCTCCGCACGCACCTCGTGATCGTCCCGCTCGGCCCACAGCTCCGGCGTGGAGAGCGCCTCCAGGCTGCGCCGCTCGTCCGCCGGGCCGGGTTCGGTGATCTGCGTGCGCAGGCGCTCGAACTCCAGCATGCGGAAGGCCCCGCTGCCCGGGGTACCGACGTAGCGGTAACCGTCCTCCAGCACCAGGAAGCCGCTGCCCTCGGCACCGGGATCGGGGATCGCACGCGCGGCCACCGTGACCTGCGCCTCGCCGTCCACCTCGCGGTAGATGAAGACCTCCTCCAGCGCCTCGCGGTCATCGCTCAGACGCTCGGCGAAGAACACCTGATCCCCCACGCGCGACTCCAGGAACTGCCCCGGCGCGATCCCCACCAGATCCGAGCGCTGATCGGCGAGATCACGCATGCGGTCCACCTCGCCCTCGGTCCAGGGCACCACGGTGTTCATCAGCGCCGCCAGCAGGATCGCCGCCGGTCCGGCGACCAGGAACAGGGCACGATAAAGCGCGGCGAACGACATCCCCCCCGACTGCAGCGCGATCAGTTCGCTGTCGCGCTGCATGCGGCCCAGCACCAGCATGAACCCCAGAAACAGCGCCACCGGCCACAGATACACGATGCCCTTGAACGCGCCGAAGCCCACCAGCGCCGGCAGGAAATCCGCCGGCACGCTGCCCTCGGCCACGTCCTGCAGCACCCGCGCGAGCACCCCGCCGACGATCACCAGCAGCAGCACCACGGTGACTGCCGCCTGGGTCACCAGGAGTTCGCGCGCAACGAAGCGCTCGGCCCGGCGCAGGATCATGCGCGGCCCGTATCCACGTCGCCGGTGTGCGTAGTGCGCCCCGGCGGCGCGCTGGTAGTATCACTGGAGATCATTCATCTCATCCCGCGAGGCGCCCATGCAATTCTCCGTCACCACCTCCACCATCGACAAACCCCGCGCCGGGATCCGTGCCGCCGCCGTCAGCCACCGACGCAAGCCGGCCCCCGGCGCACGGGACCTGGATGCGGCCCGCGACGGCGACCTCGCAGCCCTGCTCAAGGCCGGCGAGATGGACGGCGACGCCGGCTCGCGCCTGCTGGTGCCCGGAACCGGGCGCAAGGGTTCCGCGCTGCTGATCGGCCTGGGCGCGAAGAAGGACTACGACGCCCGCGCCGCGCGCAAGGCCTGCCAGACCCTCGCCGGCGCGCTGGTGGAGCGCCCGGCCGACAGCGCGGTGATCGCGGTGGAGGACTTCGTCCCGCGCGGCAAGGACATCGCCTGGACCGTGCGCACCCTGATCACCGCCATCGGCGACGCCGCCTATCGATTCTTCGAGTTCAAGGGCAAGGAAGAGACCCGCCCCGTCAAGCTCGAGAAGGTCCAGTTTGCCGTGGACCGCAGCCGCGCCGATGCGGCGAAGAAGGCCTGCAGCGAGGCCGCGGCCATCGTCACCGGCATGAACCGGGCGAAGGACCTCGGCAACACCCCGCCCAACGTCTGCTATCCCGAATCCCTCGCCGACACCGCCTGCCGGCTCGCCGAACAGTATGACCGTCTCGAGACCACGGTGCTCGACGAACACGAACTGGAGGCCCTGGGCACCGGGGCCATCCTCGCCGTCGGCCAGGGGTCCGAGCGCCCGCCGCGCCTGATCGCGATGGAATACCGCGGCGGCAACAAGGACGATGCCCCGGTGGTGTTCGTCGGCAAGGGCATCACCTTCGACACCGGCGGCATCTCGCTCAAGCCGGGCGCCGAGATGGATGAGATGAAATACGACATGTGCGGCGCCGCCAGCGTGTTCGGGGTCATCGAGGCGGTGTGCGAGCTGGGCCTGCCGATCAACGTGGTCGGCGTGGTCACCAGCGCCGAGAACATGCCGGACGGTCGCGCCACCCGGCCCGGCGACATCATCCACACCCTGTCCGGGCAGACCGTCGAGATCCTCAACACCGACGCCGAAGGCCGCCTGGTGCTGGCCGACGCCCTGACCTGGGTGGATCGCTACAAGCCGAAGGCCGTGATCGACATCGCCACCCTCACCGGCGCCTGCATCATCGCCCTCGGGCATCAGGGCGCCGCGCTGCTGGGCAACGACGACCGCCTCGTCCGGCAGCTGCAGCAGGCCGGCGAGGAGACCGGCGACCGCGGCTGGCAGCTCCCGCTGTGGCCGGAATACCAGGAGCAGCTCAAGAGCAACTTCGCCGACATGGCCAACATCGGCGGCCGCCCGGCCGGCACCATCACCGCCGGCTGCTTCCTGTCGCGCTACACCGAGGACTACACCTGGGCGCACGTCGACATCGCCGGGGTGGCCTGGAAGAGCGGCAAGGAAAAGGGCGCGACCGGCCGTCCGGTCCCGATGCTGATGCAGTACCTGCTGGATCAAGCCTGAAGGAGGCCGGCGCATGACCCGCGTCACCTTCTACCTGCTGCAGGATGCGCAGCCTGACGCGCGCCTGCGGCTGGCCTGCAAGCTGGCCGAAAAGGCCTCGCGCCAGGGCCACCGGGTGCACGTGCACACCGGGGACCCGGCCCTGACGCAGAGCCTGGACGAATGGCTGTGGACCTTCCGCGACACCGCCTTCCTGCCCCACGCCACCGAGGTGGACGCCGCCGACGTGCCGGTGACCCTGCACGATTCCCGTGCCCCGACCACCCACTGCGACGTGCTGGTGAACCTGGCTTCCGAGGTGCCCGAATACTGCGGCCGTTTCGAGCGCGTGGCCGACATCGTCGGCGGCGACGACGCCGGCCGCGCCGCCGGTCGCGCCCGCTGGCGCTACTTCCGCGACCGCGGCTATCCGCTGGAACATCACGCCCTGTGAGCGCCGCCGGCGGGCGGCGTCCTTTTCTGCACCCACCCCTTGAGCTGGATCATAAATCCCTTCACTTGGGGAGGTTTTGTGACCCATTCACGTAGAACTCACGCGGAGAACCGATGCAAGGTAGCGACGGCATCCGCAGAGATGCCCGTCACAAGAAAACTACCAGCAAGGAGGTCGGAACCATGTCCGACAAGACCGATATCAGCCGCCGTACCTTTCTCCGCCGCGCCTCCGCGGCCGTCGCCGCCATCCCGGTCGTGAGCATGGCCGGCATGTCCGTGGCCACGGCCAATCCCATGGCCGAGGACGGACACGCCCACAACTACGTGGCGGATGCCGCCAACGCCGATCACCCGGACTACTCCGAGGGCGAGCGCTGCGACAACTGCGCCTTCTGGGACGGCAACGGCGGATGCCATCACGCCGATTTCCAGGGCGTCAACGTCGCCGCGGGCGGCTGGTGCGATGAGTGGGTCAGCGGCTGATCCCGCAACCCGCTCACGGGGCACCGGAATGCCCCGATACAACGGGCCCCGCACGCCACCCTGGCGCGCGGGGCCCCTTCATTCCGGTCCTGCCCCGTGGGGCTTCAGAAGCGGTAACCGATCGCGCCCTTCACCTGCCAGGAATCCGGATCCACATCGACCCCGCCAAGCACGGTTTCGTCTCCGTGGAAGGTCTGCGAATACTCGCCGCGGAAGAACATGCGGTTCTCGAGCTGGTACTCGACACCCACGCCACCGCGACCGCCCTCGTACGTCTCGGAATCCGACCCGAGCCCGTCGGCGGACACCTTGGCCTTGGTGCCCTGGTACCCGAGCAGACCGTAGACCAGCAGGTCATCGTTGAAGACCCGGCCGAGACGCAGGTTCACGCCATAGCTGTGCTTCACATCCACGTCGTAATCCACCCCGTTCCAGGTGGTCGAGTCGTCGGCCTGATCCAGCCAGAAGTCGAGTTCCACGCCCAGGTAGTAATTATTCTCGGTGGTGCCGGTACCGATCACGCCACCGATGCCCACGTCGGTGTCGGACAGGGAGGGACCGGGATCCACATCAAAATCGTAGTCCACGATCACCAGCTGGCCACCGACGTATCCGCCGTGGAAGGTGTCGGCCTGGGCCACGGACAGGCCACCGACCAGCATCAGGGCACCGCCCACGGCGGCAGCAATCTTTCCTTTCGTGAACATCGGTCTTTCTCCTCGTTGTTATCCGGTTGCGGCGCACAGGCCCGCCACACTCAGCGGTCATCACGTTCGACTTATTCTCGCACACGGGCCGAGGGTTTCGACAGGCCGCGCAGGAAAACGGGTCACGAACTGCATCCCTCGTTATAATGCGCGGCTTTGCCATCCACACCCCGAGCCCGGCCCGACCATGGACAAGAGCTTCGACCCCAAGAGCATCGAACAGGCCCAGTACGAACGCTGGGAGGCCGCGAACCTCTTCGCGCCGCCGGAGACGGGCGAGGCCAACTACTGCATCCTGCTGCCGCCACCGAACGTGACCGGCACGCTGCACATGGGGCATGCGTTCCAGCACACGCTGATGGACACCCTGATCCGCTACCGGCGCATGCACGGCGACCGCACCCTGTGGCAGGGCGGGACCGACCACGCCGGGATCGCCACGCAGATGGTGGTCGAGCGCCAGCTGGCGGCGCAGGAAAAGACCCGCCACGACCTCGGGCGCGAGGAGTTCGTCCGCGCGGTCTGGGACTGGAAGAACGAATCCGGCGGGACCATCACCCGGCAGATGCGCCGGCTGGGCGATTCGGTGGACTGGTCGCGCGAGCGCTTCACCATGGACGACGGGCTGTCCGAGGCAGTGCTCGAGGTCTTCGTGCGCCTGTTTGACGAGGGCCTGATCTACCGCGGCAAGCGCCTGGTCAACTGGGACCCGGTACTGCACACCGCGCTGTCCGACCTGGAGGTGCTGTCGGAGGAGGAAAACGGCCATCTGTGGCACTTCCGCTATCCGCTGGCCGACGGCTCCGGGCACCTGACCGTGGCCACCACGCGCCCGGAGACCATGCTGGGCGACACCGCCGTCGCGGTGCACCCGGAGGACGAGCGCTACCGCCACCTGATCGGCAAGACCATCCGCCTGCCGCTGGTCGGGCGCGAGATCCCGATCATCGCCGACGACTACGTCGAGTCCGAGTTCGGCTCCGGCTGCGTGAAGATCACCCCGGCGCACGACTTCAACGACTACGCGATGGGCCAGCGTCACGACCTGCCGGTGATCAACATCCTGACCATCGATGCCTGCCTGAACGACAACGTGCCCGAGGCCTACCGCGGACTGGACCGCTATGAGGCCCGCAAGCGCGTGGTGGCCGATCTGGATCACCTCGGCCTGCTGGAAAAGACCGAGGACCACCGCCTGATGGTCCCGCGTGGCGACCGCTCCGGCACCGTGGTCGAGCCCTATCTGACCGACCAGTGGTACGTGAAGGCCGGCCCGCTGGCCGAACCGGCGATCAAGGCGGTGGAGGACGGCCGCATCCGCTTCGTGCCGGAGAACTGGTCGAAGACCTACTTCGAGTGGATGCGCAACATCGAGGACTGGTGCATCTCGCGCCAGATCTGGTGGGGCCACCGTATCCCGGCCTGGTACGATAGCGATGGCAACGTGTATGTCGGGCGCTCCGAGGACGAGTTGCGCGAGAAGCACGGCCTGGGCACCGAGGTGGCGCTGGAACAGGACGAGGACGTGCTCGACACCTGGTTCAGCTCGGCGCTGTGGCCGTTCTCCACCCTCGGCTGGCCGCAGGAGACGCCGGAACTGCGCGACTTCTACCCGACCAGCGTGCTGGTCACCGGCTTCGACATCATCTTCTTCTGGGTCGCCCGCATGATCATGATGGGCGAGCACTTCATGGGCGACGTGCCCTTCCGCGAAGTCTACGTCACCGGCCTGATCCGCGACTCGGAAGGCCAGAAGATGTCCAAGTCCAAGGGCAACGTGATCGACCCGATTGATCTCATTGACGGCATCAGCGCCGACGACCTGGTGGCCAAGCGCACCCAGGGCCTGATGCAGCCGCAGATGGCGAAGAAGATCGAGAAGACCACGCGCAAGGCCTTCCCCGACGGCTTCCCCGCGTTCGGAACCGATGCCCTGCGCTTCACCCTGGCCGCGCTGGCCACCACCGGGCGCGACATCAAGTTCGACCTCGGCCGCATCGAGGGCTACCGCAACTTCTGCAACAAGCTGTGGAATGCCTCGCGCTTCGTGCTGATGAACGTCGAGGGCCACGACTGCTCGGCCGCGGACGACACGGCGGAGCACCGCACCCTCGCCGATCGCTGGATCCTCGACCGCCTGGCCGAAACCGCCGCGACCGCCACGCAGCAGCTCGACGCCTACCGCTTCGACCTCGCCGCCCAGACGCTCTACGAGTTCACCTGGCACGACTACTGCGACTGGTACCTGGAGCTGACCAAGCCGGTGCTGAACGACGACGCCACGCCGGAGGCGGTCAAGCGCGCCACGCGCAATACGCTGGTCACTGTGCTCGAGGCCCTGCTGCGCCTGCTGCACCCGGTGATCCCGTTCATCACCGAGGCGATCTGGACCAGTGCGAAGCCGCACGCCGGCATCGGCGACGACGTCGAGTTCCTGGTGCAGCGCCCCTGGCCGGCGCAGGACGGATTCCCGCGCGATGCCACCGCCACCGCCGAGCTCGACTGGGTCAAGGACTTCATCACCGGCCTGCGCCGGATCCGTGCGGAGATGGACATCGCCCCGGGCAAGCCGCTGCCGGTGCTGGTGAAGAACTGGAGCGACGCCGACCGGGAGCGCTATCAGCGCCACCGCGCCCTGCTGGAATTCCTCGGCAAGCCCGAGGACGTCACCTGGCTGGACGCCGCCGACGAGGGCCCGGAATCCGCCATGGCCCTGGTCGACGAGATGCAGCTGCTGATCCCCCTGGCCGGCCTGATCGACAAGGACGCCGAGCTCGCCCACCTGGACAAGGAGATCGACAAGCTCGACAAGAATCTCGAGCAGAGCGAGAAACGCCTGTCCAACGAGAGCTTCGTCGACCGCGCCCCGGCCGAGGTGGTGCAGAAGGAGCGCGACCGCGTCGCCGAGATGCAGGCCACCCGCGAGCAGCTCGCCACGCAACGCGAACGCATCCGCGCGATGTAACGCCGGCGCGGTGCTCGCCGCCCGGTGCCGCCCCCCGGCCCCGGCACCCGGCACCCGGCACCCGGCACCCGGCACCCGGCACCCGGCAAAGGCTGCAGGAGCTTGCTTGCAAGCGAACAGGAGCTGCTACCCGACCGCTGCCGCGGCGCTTCGGGCTACTGCCTGTGCTTGATCGCTGCCGCGGGCCTTGAGCTGGCGCTGCAGAGTCGGCGGTTTTGGCTGCCGCCGGGGGTGCGCTCTCTCGCGAGCGCGCCGCGAGGTCCTTTCTTGCTTGCCCAAGAAAGGACCCAAAGAAGGGCACCCGGAGCTCGCCCGGGAACCTTGCTCCGGGTGCCCCGCGCCGGCGGCGCCGAACTCGCGAAGCTACGCTTCGCTCAGACAGCCGGCGCCTTGTTTCCGGCGCGAGGCACCCTCCGCAAGGGGCTCGCAACGGGAGGGGGGTAAACCGGAGGCGCTCCGGCCATTGGTGCCCCGGTCCCGGCCCGGCTGATCGTGGGGCGCCCGAATCGTGCATTCCCCGGTTCCTGATGCAGCGGCGGTCCGGTGCACCAACGGATTCAAGCTTTGGTACGGGCCCTTCGCAGAGCTCATTCCCGTCCATCCTTAAAAGGAATCGCGTATGGGCAGAAGCTCCACCCGAAACCCTGATGGAAGAAGATCATGTGGCTCGGCAGGGCATGCCCATGGCCCTACCCGGGCACCCTCCCGGTGCCGGGTATGCAACAGTGACTGTGGGAGCTTGCTTGCAAGCGAACCGAAGGCTCGTGGTGTCCTTTGGGGGCGACATCTTCCCATGCGACACGGCATCCGGGCCCCGATCGGCCGGAGGGCCGGCCTCCTGCGGGGGCAGGCGTCAACACGGTAGGAGGCGAGCCCTCTCGCCGATCCGGCACAATCGGTTGCCAACGGTCCTGGTCTCGGCCGGGGCGTTCACAGCCCCGGTCTGCCCGCCTGGCGAAAAAGGAACGGGCGGTGGTCCTCCAGCCCCGTTTGCCGCACCGAGCGCAGAGGTCGGGCGCGGGAGAAAAGGAGCTGCTTGTCCGAGCGAAGCGCAGCTTCGCGAGTTCGGCGCCGCCGGCGCGAGGCGCCCGGAGCAAGGTTCCCGGGCGAGCTCCGGGTGCCCTTCTTTGGGTCCTTTCTTGGGCAAGCAAGAAAGGACCTCGCGGCGCGCTCGCGAGAGAGCGCAACACCCCCGGCGGCAGCCGAAAACCGCCGACTCCGCAGCGCCAGCTCAAGGCCCGCGACAGCGATCAAGCACAGGCACCAGCAGCCCGTTCGCTTGCAAGCAAGCTCCCACAACCGGTTACCCCCAGACGGACCCGACCCCGAACACCAGTGCGGCCACCATCAGCACCAGCACCAGTCCGAACCAGGGGTTCGCGATGTGCGGGTGGTCCGACCACGCCCCGCGCTTGTAGCCGGTAATCATCGCGCCGATCAGGCGGATCCGCAGGATGAACTGATAGGTGAACACGGCCAGCACGTGGATGCCGATCACGATCAGCAACAGATCGAAGTTCCAGTTGTGCAGCCGCGTCATCGTACGTTCGACGTCGCGGCTGACGGAATCGGCCAGCGGCCCCTGGTTGAAGATGTCGTCATTGGCGAACAGTCCGGTCACCGCCTGCACCAGCAGCAGCACCAGCATCAGCAGGATCGCCCAGCCACCCAGCGGGTTGTGCCCGAGGTATTCGGGGGCCGTCCCGCGCAGCCGGCCCCACGCGTAACGCGCGACCGTCACCGGCCCCGCCAGCCAGTGGCGAAAACGCGCCGTCTCGCTGCCGACAAAGCCCCACACGATGCGGAACAGCAGCAGCCCCAGCACGGTGTAACCCAGCCACTTGTGCCACCGGAACAACATGAATTCGGTGCTGGTGTACCAAAGCCCCACCAGACACAGCAGCAGCCCCCAGTGAAACACCCGCGTCGGCCAGTCCCAGACCTTCACCCGCAGGGCATCCGCGTTGCCACCGGTCATTCCGTTCATTCCTCGTCCTCTCGTTCATAGCCCGTCAGTTCCACGAAGCCGCGGCCCAGACGCTCGCCCTCCTGATCACGGATGTCCACCGCGCCTTCCCAGTAGGGAATGACCGTATCCATTTCCTGAAATTCCCGCACCGCCTCCACGCGGAAACGCCGGGGCGCGCTGCCATCCGGCGGCGTGACCGTCATCGCCCACACCACCGGGTAACGGTTCCCCGAAGGCATGCGCGCATGCCGCAGCGGTTCGAGCTCCACATGCTCCGGGCGCAGCTCGTGATCCGGGGCATCGGCCGGCATCCAGCGGCCCTTCGAAAGCTCGTGGGGCGTGCCGTCATCGCGCCGCAGCTGGTAGTACATCAGGTCGGTCCCGTCATCGAACTGCAGGGCAAACCAGTTCCAGCCGATCTGGCCCTCGGCCAGGGCGCCGCTGCTCCATTCGCGGTCCAGCCAGGCCTGCCCCGACAGCGACCGTTCGTCGCCGCTGACGTCGCGCAGGGTACCGCGCGCGGCGATCCGCGGGACCGAGTAGTAATAGGACGCATTGCCCGGCTCCGGCCCCTTCTGGCTCAGACCCGCCTCGCCCTGCAGCACCGGGGCGCGCTCCGGCTCCAGCTCCAGTTCCAGCTCACGCCCGTCCACCGTGAACCGCAGGTCCCAGGTGTCGCCCTCCAGGCCGGCCAGCGCCCAGTCCTCCAGCCACACCCGGCCCACCGGCTCGCTGGCACCCGCCAGCCCGGCGGCATCCCGGGCGAAGCGCTCCTCCGAGGCGTGCCAGTCGCCCTCCACGTCGAGAATCGCGGCATGCGCCATCCACAGCCGCGGCGTGGCCCAGCTCGACCCGTGAAACGCCGGGTCGCCCTCCAGCTCCGGCGCCAGCGCCACCCGGAAGAAGGTGATGTGGAACCCGTGGCGGCCGCCGTCGGGGTCATCCAGATTGCCGGTCAGATACCACCACTCGTTGCGAAACCCCGGGTGCGGTCCGTGATCCCGGGGAAACTCGAAGGCCCGCGGTCCGTCGGCGCGACGAAAGCCCTCGACATCCTCCACCCCCAGGGCATCGCCGACCCGCAGCGCTCCGCCGTTCCCGTCGACCCCGGCATCGGGCTCCGGGGGCTCCCCGGTGCACGCCACCAGGGCCATCAGAAACACGCCCGGGGCGCCCTCCCGGAGCACATCCAGTCCTCGGCGCATCATTCCCGCCATCAAGCCACTTCCCGCAACGCCGGCAGCAGGCGCATCCGCGCCATGCGCCAGGCCGGCCACAGCGAGGCCAGCAGGGCGGCCACGAGGCCGATGAACACCGTCCCGGCCACCTCGCGTCCCGGCCAGCGCAGGTCCATGCCCCAGCCGAAGGCCTGACGATTGATCACCTCGATCAGGATCCAGCCCATCCCCAGCCCCCCGGGGATCGCCGCGAGCACCGCGAACAGCCCCAGCACCCCGCCCTGCAGCAGCACCAGGCCCCGCACGCCCCGGGGTTCCAGCCCCAGGCTGCGCAGCGTCGCGAACTCGCGGGCGCGCTCCATCTGCAGCGCCATCAATGCCCCGAGGATGGCGATGAAGGCTACTACGAGGGTGATGATGCGCAGCAGGTGGGTGACCGCGAAGGTCCGGTCGAAGATCGCCATGGATTCCTCCTCGAGAGTGTCGGGCCGCGTTACCACCGCGGCCGGATCCCGCTCCGCCAGCCACGCCTCGATGCGTTCGGCCGCGGCCTCCGGATCGGCATCCGGCGGCAGCACCAGCCCGAACGAACCCACGCCCGCCGGTGCCGGCCCGTCCCGGGCATACGCCGCATGGGGCATCATTACCCGCCCCCGAGGCGAGCCATAGTCCCGGTAGACCCCTGCCACCGCGAATGACCGGCGGCCGCCCGGCACCGCCAGCTCCAGGCCGTCGCCGGCCTGCAGGCCATGGTGCGCGGCGAACGGCTCGGTCACCAGCACGGCCTCGCCGGCGGCCAGACGGTCCGCCAGCCCGCCCCGGGGACCATCCACCTGCAGCAGCGGCAGGTGTTCCAGCCAGTCGGGGTGCGGCCGCACCACGAACAGCTCGACCCGACCCGCGTCGCTGCCGGTCTCCACCGTGGTACCGGTACTCAGCGATTCGGCCCCGGATTCGCTCAACAGCGGCCCGGCCCAGTCCTGCGGCAGCCGGGCGGCATCCCGTGCCGCGGCCGGCGCGACCGGAGTGACATAGAGATCGGAGGTCAGCGCCTGCCCCAGCCACTGCTCCACGCTGCCGCGGAAGCTGCCCACCATCACCGACACCGCGATGGTCGCGGCCAGAGCCAGGGTCAGGGCCGAGACGGCCGGACCACTGCGCGAGAGACTGCGCTCCAGGCTGCGCAACCCGATCCGCGTCAGGGTCCGACCGGCGCTGGCGACGGCGAGACCGTGCAGCGCCCACGCGAGGATCCACGGCAGCAGCAACACGAACCCGGCGATCAGCAGGAAAAGCCCGAAGAACGCCCCCGGCAGCCCGCCGAGTGCGCTGATCAGTATCAGCGTCCCGGCCGCCAGCAGGATCAGGGAGGCCGCCGCCACGCGTTGCACCCGCCGCCGTGCCCGCAACTCGCCACCCCCCGCCCCCTGCGCCGAGGGGCCCGCGTGGCGGGCCGCTTCCAGTGCCGGGGCCAGCGCGGCCAGCAGCGCCACGCCCACGCCCAGCACCAGCACGGCCAGCAGCGCCAGTGGGCGGGGCGTGACCTGGGTAACGGCCGCGACAAAGAAATGATCGGTGACGGTCTGCGCCACTTGTGCAACCAGCGCCTGCGCCAGCGCGACCCCGGCCAGCGCCCCCAGCAGCGTCCCGATCAGTCCGACCAGCGCGGCCTCCAGCAGGAGCACGGCGACGACCCGACCGCGTCCCACCCCCAGCAGGCGCAGGCTGGACAGGACCTCGCGCCGGCGCAGCACCGAAAATGTCTGGGTGTTGTAGACCAGAAACGCCGCGATCAGCAGCGCCAGCAGACTCATCGCCGTCAGGTTGATGCGAAACGCCCGAGCCAGCTCGCGCGAGGCCTGATCGCGCGCCCCGGACGCGACGATCTCCAGCTCCGCGGGGTTCACCCCCGCGGCCCCGGCGGCCTGCTCCAGCGCGCGTTCCATCGCCCGCTGCGCCTCGGCATCCTCCAGCCGCAGGTCGATGCGGTCGAGGCGCCCGTCGCGCCCCAGCAGGATCTGGGCGGTGGCGATGTCGGTCACCCACACCCGCCCGTCGTCCTCGCCGGCGCCGTCGGCCGCGAGCACCCGCACCGCGTGGCGCCCGTCGGCCGCCTGCAGTTCGACCCGGTCGCCATCCGCCGCATCCTGCTCCGCGAACCACTGGCGTGGCGGCAATACCGTCCCGGGCTCGCTCAGCAGCCGCTGCACGGGTGCCGCGCCGATGTCCGAGGCGGCGCCGCGGAACGGCCCCTCGGCGAACGGATCCACGCCCAGCAGGTAGATACTGCGGCCATCTTCCAGCCGCGCGGCCCCCTCCACCACCGGCGCCGTCTCCCGCTGGCCGGCGGTGCGCAACTCCGCATACACGGCCTCGGCGAAACCCTGTGGCGGCCCCAGCACCTGGTGGGTGGCGGTGCCGGCCACGGCC
The DNA here is from genome assembly GCF_000378545.1 of Thioalkalivibrio sp. ALE23. Lineage (NCBI taxonomy): Bacteria > Pseudomonadati > Pseudomonadota > Gammaproteobacteria > Chromatiales > Ectothiorhodospiraceae > Thioalkalivibrio > Thioalkalivibrio sp. ALE23. The sequence continues at coordinate 267,538 of NZ_KB900031.1, forward strand.
TCCATGGAACGGTCGAAGGCGCGCTGCGCGGACTGATTGGCCAGATCCACCGCCAGCACCACGGCCACCGCGATCACCACCCCCAGCAGGGTCAGCACCCGCTGCAGGGGCCGGCGGCGCCAGTCGCGCATCCACGCCCGCCAGATCAGCCCCATGGCCGTCAGCCCTCCCGCAGACGGCCGTCGTGCATGGTGTGGATGCGGTCGAGGCGGCCGGCCAGTTCCGCGCTGTGGGTCACCAGCAACAGGGCGCTGTCATGCGTGGCTACCTGCTCCAGCAGCAGCGAGAAGACCGACTCGCCAGTCACCGAATCGAGGTTGCCGGTCGGTTCGTCGGCCAGGATCAGGGCCGGTTGATGCACCAGCGCGCGGGCGATCGCCACGCGCTGCTGTTCCCCGCCGCTGAGGGCTTCGGGCAGGCGTCCGCCCAGTCCTTCCAGGCCGACCGCCGCCAGCGCGGCGTCCGCACGCCGGCGACGCTCCGCGACCCGCGCCCGGCGGCCGGAAACGTCGTCGGGGAGCCCGGCCAGCTCCAGTGCCAGCATCACGTTCTCGCGCGCATCCAGGGTCGGGATCAGATGGAACGACTGGAACACGATGCCGGCGACACGCCGACGCAGACGCGTGCGGCCGGCCTCGTCCAGGGCACCGAGTGAAGTCCCCGCCAGCCGCACCTCGCCCCCGCCCGGGCGCTCCAGCCCCGCGGCCAGGTGCAGCAGGGTAGACTTGCCGGAACCGCTCTCGCCGACGATCGCCACCCGCTCCCCCGGCGCCAGCGTCAGATCCACCCCGCGCAGCACCGGCGTCTCCGGCGCGCCGGGATAGGCGAACGTCAGCGCGGCCACGTTCAGAACGGGATCCTGCGACGGGGCAGCGGATGGGGACGGCGACGAAGACATGCTCGGCTCCAGACGGGGTCAAACAAGCGACCGGGCGCAGCCCCGAAGGTTCGCGCGAGTGCTCAAACCGGTGCAAGCATCGCACGCAAGCACTTGAGTGAAACAGAGGATCCGTTAGAATAACGGGACCTGCCACAAGGGAACGCATGATGAAACGCCGAACACGCTGTCGATCTATCGTCGCCCGGCCGTAAGCACTGCGCACCCTTCTCCGCCGCTGCCGCCGGGCCTCATGACACAAGAGCGCCGGGAGGCGGCCGGATCCTGCGATCTGCCCCGTCCTGGAAATCCGATTACGACGGTCCCTCGTCGTCACCGCGCCGCGCGTGCCGGTGATCCGCCAGCGACCGCCGGGAGCAGGGCATGGAACACAACCTCGAACAGTCCATCATCGAACTGCGCGAACTGGTCCGGCTGGACGACCGCGCCGGCCTGGATGAGCTGCTGGATTACATGCGCATCCAGGACATTGCACATGCGCTGATGGAGCTGCCCGCGGACGCCGTTACCCCGATCTTCAACCGGCTGCATCCCGGGCGCAAGGCCGACGTCTTCGCCTATCTCGACATCCCCTTCCAGCTGCGACTGCTGGGTGCGTCGTCACGCGAGGATGCGCGCTTTCTGCTCTCCGAGATGGAGACCGACGACCTCACCGCGCTGCTGCAGACCCTGGACGCCGAACGCCTGCGCGAATACCTGCGCCTGCTGCCGTTCCGCGCCATCCGCCGTGCCCTGAAGCAGCTCAACTACCCCGAGGATTCGGTCGGCCGGGTGATGTCGCCGTCGGTGGTCGCGGTGGCCCCGGACTGGACGCTCAAGCGCGCACTGGCCCATGTGCGGCGCACCGGTGACGAACACTCCAACAACGTGATCTTCGTGGTCGACGATGACCGCACCCTGCTGGCCGCCATCCCCATCCGGCGCTTCCTGCGCGCCGAGCCCGACAGCCCGGTACGCAGCCTGATCGACGACGAATCGCCCTACACCGTGCAGGTGGACGCCGACCGCGTCGAGGCCGCGCGGCGCATCCAGCACTACGACATCGAGAGCCTGCCGGTGGTGGGCGACAACGGCGAGCTGCTGGGCGTGGTCACGGTGGACGACGTCATGGACGTGATCGAGGCCGAGTCCACCGAGGATTTCCACAAGCTGGGTTCGGTGGGCAACCTCCCGCTGAGTCCGCGCCAGGCGAGCCCGTTCCTGCTGTATCGCAAGCGGGTCGGCTGGCTGCTGGGGCTGGTGGCGTTCAACACCCTGGGCGCCCTGATGATCTCGCAGTACGAGGAGGCCATCGAGGCGGTGGCGGTGCTGGTGTTCTTCCTGCCGCTGATCATCGACTCCGGCGGCAACGCCGGGGCGCAGAGCTCGACCCTGATGGTGCGCGCGATGGCCACCGGCGAGGTCACCACGCGCGACTGGCTGCGCCTGTGGGCCAAGGAACTGGGCGTGGCCACCGGGATCGGCGTCAGCATGGGGATCGCGGTATCGCTGCTGGGTCTGTGGCGCGGCGGCATGGAGATCGCGGTGCTGGTGGCGGTCGCGATGACCCTGATCGTGGCCTTCGCCAGCATGGTCGGCATGCTGCTGCCGGTCATCCTGCGCAGCCTCAAGCTCGACCCCGCGACCGCCAGCGTGCCACTGGTCACCGCCATCGCCGACCTCGGCGGCATCGCCATCTATTTCTCGCTGGCCGTGGCCATGCTCGGCCTTGCCACGCCGGCCTGAGGGGAACCCGCATGAGTCCGACCGATCACGACATCGACAACCTACCCGACACCCTGCGCACCGCTCTGGAGCAGGGCTCCGACGGCCCGCTGAACGCGATCTGCAACGCGCATGCGGCACCCGACCTGTCGGACGCGCTGGAGACCCTGCCCGAGGATCAGGCAGTCGCCTTCTTCCAGCGTCTGGAGCCGGCCTGCGCCGCGCCGGTGTACGCGCACCTGGAGCCCGATCATCAGTCCCGGGTACTGGCCGCGCTGGACGAGCAGCAGGCCGCGGACCTGGTCGCCGCCCTTTCGCTGGACGACGCCGTGGCGGTGATCGACGGCCTGGGCGACGACCATGCCGACTCCCTGATGGAGACCCTCCCGGCGGAGAGCCAGGAGGCGGTGGGCTCGCTGCTGGCCTATCCGGAAGAAAGCGCCGGGCGCGTGATGACCCCGGAGTACGTCACCGTGCAGCCCGAATGGACGGTGAGCGAGGCCATGGAACATCTGCGCGCCCACCACGAGGTGGCGGAGACCGTGAACACGGTGTTCGTGACCACCGCGGCCGGCGAGCTGCTGGCCTGGGTGCGGCTGAAGGAGCTGCTGCTGGCGCGCGCCTCCGCGCGGGTTGCCGACCTGATGCACACCGACGTGGCCAGCATCACCGCCGAGGAGGACCGCGAGGAGGCGGCCCACCGCATCAGCCACTACGACCTCAACGTGCTGCCGGTGGTCGACGACCAGGGCCACATGCTGGGCATCATCACCGTCGACGACGTCATGGACGTGCTGCGCGCGGAAACCACCGAGGACTTCCACCGCATGGCCGCGGTGGGCGACGTGGTGCTGTCGCTGCGCGACGCCAGCATGGGCCTGCTGTACCGCAAGCGCATCGGCTGGCTGCTGATCCTGGTGGTGGTCAACATCTTTGCCGGGCTGGCGATCGCCCGCTACGAGGCGGCCATCGAGGCGGTGGTCGCCCTGGTCTTCTTCCTGCCGATGGTCATCGCCACCGGCGGCAACACCGGTTCGCAGGCCGCAACCCTGGTGGTGCGCTCGCTGGCGGTCAACGATGTCCGATTGCGCGACGCCTGGCGCCTGGGGGGCAAGGAACTGCTGGTCTCGACCGCACTGGGCGTTACCCTGGCGGCCGCCATCTGGCTCTCCGGCAACTGGCTGGGCTCGCTGGAGGTCGCCAACGCCATCGCCCTGGGCATGTTCCTGGTGGTGGTGTTCGGCGCGATGTTCGGCATGCTCCTGCCGTTTGCCCTGACCGCCCTGCGGCTGGACCCGGCGGTGGCCAGCGCGCCGCTGATCACCTCGGTGGTCGACATCGGCGGGATCCTGATCTATTTCGGCGTGGCCGTGGCGGTGCTGGGCCTGTAACGGGCATCACCGCCGCACAAGCACCCGCGCGGCCTGCGGCGGCTCGGCAGGCCCGCGCGACTGCGTTAGACTCGGGCCTCTTTCCGGCGACCCCGTTCCGCGCGAGTACACGACCATGAGCACGCCTCCCGTCCGGCACCGCACCGTCCCCGTCCGCGTTGGTCCCGTGACCGTGGGCGGCGAGCATCCCGTGGTGGTCCAGTCGATGACCAACACCGACACCGCCGACGCCCTGCGCACCGCGGTCCAGGTGGCCGAACTGGCGCGCGCCGGCTCCGAGATCGTGCGCATCACGGTCAACTCGGCCGATGCCGCGAAGGCGGTGCCGGAGATCCGCGAGCGGCTCGACGCGATGGGCCTGGACGTGCCGCTGGTGGGGGACTTCCACTTCAACGGCCACAAGCTGCTGACCGAATATCCCGAATGCGCCGAAGCCCTGGCCAAGCTGCGCATCAATCCGGGCAACGTCGGTCGCGGCTCGAAGCGCGACACGCAATACCAGGCGATGATCGAGACCGCCATCCGCTTCGACCGCCCGGTCCGCATCGGCGTGAACTGGGGCAGCCTTGATCAGGAACTGCTGGCGCGCATGATGGACGAGAACGCGCAGCGCCCGGAGCCGCTGGAACCCCAGGCGGTGATGGAGCAGGCCCTGATCACCTCGGCGCTGGAGAGCGCCGCCGAGGCCGAGCGCATCGGCCTGCCGCATGACCGCATCATCCTGTCGGCCAAGGTCAGTGGCGTGCAGCCACTGATCCGGGTCTACCAGGACCTGGCCGCGCGCTGCGACTACCCGTTGCACCTGGGCCTGACCGAAGCCGGCATGGGGGCCAAGGGGATCGTCGCCTCCACCGCCGCGCTGTCCGTCCTGCTGCAGCAGGGCATCGGCGACACCATCCGCATCTCGCTGACCCCGGAACCCGGCGGGGACCGCACGCAGGAGGTCAGCGTCGCGCAGGAGATCCTGCAGAGCATGGGCCTGCGCAGCTTCCTGCCCTCGGTGGTGGCCTGCCCCGGCTGCGGCCGTACCTCCAGCGAGTACTTCCAGCACCTGGCGCAGGACATCCAGAGCTACATCCGCCAGCAGATGCCGAACTGGCGCCAGCACTACCCCGGGGTCGAGGAGATGACCGTCGCGGTGATGGGTTGCGTGGTCAACGGCCCGGGCGAGAGCAAGCACGCCGACATCGGGATCTCCCTGCCCGGCACCGGCGAGCAGCCGGTCGCGCCGGTCTACGAGGACGGCGAGAAGACCGTGACCCTCAAGGGCGAGCATATCGCCGAGGAGTTCCAGGCCCGCGTCGAGGCCTACATCGAACGCCGCTATGGGCAGGCCGGATGAGCGCGAGCGCCGACCACGACTCGCAACTGCTGCAACGCGTGCAGGCCCTGTTCGAGGATCCGCGCATTCAGGGCTGCAACTGGCAGCCGCGGCTGTTCTGGCACCCGACGGAAAGCGGTGGCGCCTTCGGTGCGCCGCGGGTGGACCCGCGCGAACTGGAGGTGTTCCTGGCGACGGTGGCGGGCGAGGCCTCGCAGTGTCTCGACGCCCTCGAGGCCGAGCGGCCCGGGCGCGGCCGCTTCCTGGCCGCCAACGCCCGGCGCCACGAACTCCCGCTGTTCACCCGCGCCTGAGCCCCGCTTACTCCTCCGGTCCGTCCGCGGCGCAGACCCGGTTGCGGCCTTCGGCCTTGGCCCGGTAGAGCTGCTCGTCGGCGCGCGCCACCACCCGCAGCGCGGAGCGGCGCGGCTGGCACTGCAGACTCGCCACGCCGAGGCTGGCGGTCACGTGATCCGCCACTTCGGACGCCGGGTGCGGAATGGCAAGCTCGGTGATGGCGACGCGCACCCGTTCCGCCACGGTGACTGCCTCCGCCAGCGCCGTATCCGGCAGGATGCAGGCGAATTCCTCGCCGCCGTACCGCGCCGCCAGATCGGCCGAGCGCGAGACGGTCGCGTCCAGTACCCGCGCCACCTCGCGCAGGCAGTCATCGCCGCGCACATGACCGAGGGTGTCGTTGAACGGCTTGAAATAGTCGATGTCCAGCAGGATGATCGAGAGTTCCCCCCCGGAACGGGCCAGCCGGGCGTTCTCCCCCTCCAGGGTCTCCTCGAACTGGCGCCGGTTGGCGAGTCCCGTCAGGCCATCGGTGACCGCCATGCGCGTCAGCTGGTCGCGGGCCCGTTTCAGTTCGATCTGATGCTGCACCCGCAGCTTCACCACGGGGGGATTGATCGGCTTGTTCACATAGTCAACCGCGCCCAGTTCCAGCCCGCGCGCCTCGCCCTCGGTGTCCCCCACGCCGGTGATGAAGATAACGGGAATGCTCGCCGTAGCACGCTCCGATTTCAGCCACTCGCAGACCTGAAACCCGTCGGTGCCGGGCATCATCACGTCCAGCAGGATCACGTCAGGCCGAGCCGAGGCCGCCAGGTCCAGGGCCTTGTGTCCGTTGGTGGCGAACATCACCTCGTGCTCGTCCTCGAAGATGCCGGCCAGCAGCTCGATGTTCGCCGGTTCGTCATCCACCACCAGGATGCGTGCCCGATGCGCGCTGTTCATGATTCCTCCCCGGCCTGCTCCAGCAGCCGATCCAGGGCGGCCAGGGCCTGCTCGAAATCGAGTTCCTCGATCCGGGCCTCCAGTTCCCGCACCGTGGCGTCATGCCCCCGACCGAGCAGCCCCTCCTGCAGGGCACGGAACTCGGACCGGGCGCGGAGATTGTTGCTCTCGATCAGGGCCCGCAACTCCTGCAGGGCCGGGACGGGCAGGGCTCCGCGCGTCGGGGCCACCGGCCCGGCGGAAGCGTCCTCCGGCGCACCACCCGTGGCCCCGTCGGCAGCGTCCAGGCTGCGGGCGGCCTCGATGGCGGGGGCCAGATGCGACTCCAGATCGGGCAGCCGCGCGCGGGCGGACTGCGTGTCGCCGCCGGCCAGCTCGACTTCGATCGCCTCGGCCGCATCCCGCAAGGCATGCAGCTCCAGCGACCCGGCCACGCCTTTCAGGGAGTGCGCCAGGCGATGGGCGTCCTCGAGCTCACCCCGATCCAGCAGGCCGCGCAGTTCCGTTCCCACATCACGGTACCGCTCCTCGAGGCCGAGGATCATGCGCCGCAGCAGCGACGCCTTGCCGTTGCAGCGCGCCAGGGCCGCCGGCAGGTCGAACGGCGGCAGCTCGTCGGGCAATCCGTCCACTCCGCCACCGGCACTCGGCGCGGGGGCCGCGATTTCCCCGGCGGCGCCATCCGTGACCGGCGCCGCCTCGAATGCCGCCGGCTCGCGGCCCTCCGTGGGTGCGCGGTCCATCCCGGGGGCCGTCCCGCCGGAGGCCGCATGACGCGCCACCCAGGTCGCCAGGGTCCGAGCCAGTGCCTCCGGGTCGATCGGCTTGGTCACGTGGTCGTTCATCCCCGCATCCAGGCTCTTCTCGCGATCCCCCGCCATCGCGTGCGCGGTCATCGCAATCACCGGGAGCCGGGCGAGCGCGGGGTCCTCCCGCAGCCGGCGGGTCGCGGTCAGGCCATCCATCTCCGGCATCTGGATATCCATCAGTACCGCGTCGAACGCGTCGGCCCGCGCGACATCCACTGCCTCGCGGCCGTTCTCCACCGTGGTGACCTCGCAGCCCATGTCCTCCAGGAGTTCCACGGCGAGATCCCGGTTGATGGCGTTGTCTTCCGCCAGCAGGACGCGGACCCCGTCCAGCCGTGGCACTTCGTCGTCCGGCTCGGATGCCGCCTCGCGCGGGGCCTGCTCGGCGTCATCCACCCGCAGAAGCTCGACCATGGTGTCGTGCAGCGTGGACTCGGTCACCGGTTTCAGCAGGATCCCGTCCACGGTCTCCTCCGCCTGCTGCAGAATCTCGTCGCGACTGAAGCCGGTCACCATCAGCACCGATGGCACCTGCCGCTTGCGGCCGGAATTGATATGGCGGGCGACCTCAAGGCCGTCCATGTCCGGCATGCGCCAGTCGGTCAGGACCATGTCGTATGCCAGGCCCTGCGCCGGCGCCCGCTCCAGTAACTGCAGTGCCTCGGGGCCGGAGGCGGCGGTATCCGCGTCGATACCGAGGTCGCGCAGCATGGCGGCCAGGGTTTCGCGCGCCGCGGCGGAATCGTCCACCACCAGTACGCGGTGGCCGCGCAGCGAGCGTGAGAAGGAAGCACGTGCCGGTTGAGCCGGCTCGGTCTCGACCGCCAGACGCACGGTGAAGCTGAAGGTCGATCCCTGACCGGGCGTGCTTTCCACGCCGATCTCACCGCCCATCATCTCGACCAGCTGGCGGCTGATCGCCAACCCCAGTCCGGTCCCCTCCTGGCGCCGGGTGATCGAGGCATCCAGCTGAGTAAAGGAACGGAACAGCCGGCGCGCCTCTTCTTCGTTCATGCCCGGACCGGTATCGCGCACGGAGAACCGCAGCGTGGCATAGCCGTCATCCACCGCCTCCGCGGAGACCTTCACCACCACCTCGCCCTGCTCGGTGAACTTGACCGCGTTGCCCACCAGGTTGGTCAGCACCTGCCCCAGACGCAGGGCATCCCCGCGCAGGTCCCGCGGGGTCCCCGGGGCGACGTGATGCACCAGTTCCAGGCCCTTCTCCTCGGCCCGGTGACCGACCACGTCGGTCACCCCGTTGAGCACGGAATCGAGGTGGAACGGGGCATCTTCCAGTTCGAGCTTGCCGGCCTCGATCTTGGAGAAATCGAGGATGTCGTTGATCAGGCCGAGCAGGCGCTGGGCCGCATTGTCGATCTTGTCCATGTACCCCCGCTGACGGGGGGTCAGTTCGGTCCGCCGGGCGAGGTGACTCATGCCGATGATCGCGTTCATCGGCGTGCGGATCTCGTGGCTCATGTTGGCCAGGAACTCGCTCTTCGCGCGGGTGGCGCTCTCCGCCTGCTCGCGTGCGAGCTTCATCTCGCTCTCCAGTTCCCGGCGCACCCGCACCAGCCGGTTGAGGATCAGCGCCGTGCCGCTTCCCACCAGGACCACGGCCACCACGGTCCACAGGGCGAACTGCCAGAGCAGATCGCGCAGCGGTTCGGTCACGGCCGAGCGATCCAGGCTCAGGACCTGGTACCAGTCCGTACCGGGAATGGGAGTGGCGTGCAGCAGGCGTTCCTCGCCATCCATCACCACCTCGCGCAGCTCACCCTCGTACGACGGGTCCAGCGGGTCGAAACCGCCGCCTTCCTCGATGGCATCCACCAGCGACTGCAGCACCCGCGAGGAATCCGGGTGGGCAACCACCATGCCGTCCTCGTCGACCAGCACCATATGGCCGTCCCAGCGCAGATCCAGACCGGCCACGCTGGCAGCCACCTCCTGCAGGCCGATGTCCCCGGCCGCCACCCCGTGCAGCTCGCCGGTGTCGCGGTAGACCGGCGCGCCCATGGAGATGATCAGCCGGTCCTGCGCGGCATCCTCGAACGGCGTGGTGATATACAGACCATCGTTCAGCAGCGCGCCCTCGTACCAGGGTCGCGTACGCGGGTCGAAATCACCCGGCAGCGAAGCCTCGGGGTCCGACATGATCATGCCCCCCTGCGCGTCACCGACATAGGTCAGATCGACCTCGCCCATGCGCTCGAACTGCTGCAGCACCGGACGCGGATCGCGGCCGACCGGCACCTCTTCGGCCAGCCCCTCGATCAGGCGCGCATTGGAGGAAAACCACTGGGATACGTAGAGTGCGGTGGACTCGGAAGTAGAGGTCACTTCCGAGCGCACCGCTTCGCGCGTCTCGCCCTCCAGCATCTGATACGCCACGGTCGCCAGCACTGCGCCCAGCAGCACGATGGCGGCCAGCACGAGCAGCAGAAGCCGGTAGTGGAAGGACTGGAAGGAGGCCTGGTCACGCTGAGTCATCGGCGGTTTCCCGGAGTAGGCATGCCACGCATGCGGGCACGGGATGATTCCCGCAAGACCCTAAGGGGTTCAGGCCTGTGGGCGCAAGCGCGCCGGAGGGGTCGGGTTATCCGGCCGGTTTGCGGAACGCCACCTGCTTCCAGTAACCGAACAGGCTGGCGGGTTCCACCGCCTCGGGCTCGCAGCCGGTCAGGTGCACGAAGTGGTCGAGCTCCATGTCCGGACGAAAGCCCACCGCCCGCGAAAGAGGCCGCAGGCTGCGTTCCACCCCGCGCAGCAGCCATTGCCGCGACGCGAAATGGTTGACCAGCAGGATCTGTCCGCCCGGGCGGCACACCCGCCACATCTCGGCGAACATGCGGTCGGGATTGGGGACCACGGACGCCACGTACATCCCGACCACCGCGTCGAAGCTGTCATCGCGGAAACCGAGAGCTTCGGCGTCCATCTCGGCCACCCCGCGCACCCCCGGCAGACCACCGTTGATGCGTTCCTGCGCGACCTGCAGCATCTCGCGCGACACGTCGATGCCGACCAGATCCACGCCGTCGGGGTACTCCGGAAACGAAATACCGGTTCCGACCCCGACCTCGAGGACCCGTTTGCCTTCCAGCGGCGCCAGGGTCTTCTGCGCGCTGTGCCGCCCGGTGGCGAACACCCGCCCGAAGGTCGCGTCGTAGTGCCGTGCGTAACGCCGGTAGCTCTTGCGTATGCTGACCAGATCCATGCCTGTCGTCCCCGAAGGAAACCGGGGCCCGGCCGGGGGCCGAACCCGCCGCCCCGTCCTCAGGCGTCTTCTTCGACCGCCTTCATGCTCAGACGGATGCGGCCCTGCTTGTCGACCTCCAGCACCCGCACGGTGACCGAGTCGCCCTCGGACAGGAAGTCGCTGACGTTCTCCACGCGCTCGTCGGAGATCTGCGAGATATGCACCAGACCGTCGCGGCCCGGAAGGATCGACACGAAGGCGCCGAAGTCCATGATCTTGGCGACCTTGCCGGTGTACTGACGCCCCACCTCGATGTCGGCGGTCAACTCCTCGATGCGGCGCTTCGCCTCGTTGCCGGCGGCGGCATCGGTGGAGGCGATCTTGACCGTGCCGTCGTCACCGATGTCGATGGTGGTGCCGGTCTCCTCGGTCAGGGTACGGATGGTCGCGCCGCCCTTGCCGATCACGTCGCGGATCTTGTCCGGGTTGATCTTCAGCGTGATGAAGCGCGGCGCGTGCTCCGACATCTCCTGGCGATGGGTGTCCAGCTCCCGGTTCATGCAGCCCAGGATGTGCAGCCGGCCTTCGCGCGCCTGCTCCAGCGCCTGTTCCATGATCTCGCGGGTGATCCCGTCGATCTTGATGTCCATCTGCAGCGCGGTCACGCCGTCCGAAGTCCCGGCGACCTTGAAGTCCATGTCGCCCAGGTGGTCCTCATCGCCGAGGATGTCGGAGAGCACGGCGAAGCGGTCGTCCTCCTTGATCAGGCCCATCGCGATGCCCGCGACCGGGGCCTTCAGCGGCACCCCGGCGTCCATCAGCGCCAGCGAGGTGCCGCACACCGAGGCCATGGAACTGGAGCCGTTCGACTCGGTGATCTCGGAGACCACGCGCACCACGTAGGGGAAGTCCTCGTCGCTCGGCATCACTGCGGCCACGCCGCGCTTGGCCAGCCGGCCGTGGCCGATCTCGCGACGCTTGGGCGAGCCAACGAAACCGGTCTCCCCGGTGCAGTACGGCGGGAAGTTGTAATGCAGCATGAAACGGTCGCGACGCTCGCCCTCGATCGCGTCGATCACCTGGGCGTCGCGGTCCGTGCCCAGGGTGGCCACCACCATCGCCTGGGTCTCGCCCCGGGTGAACAGCGCGGAGCCATGGGCCCGCGGCAGGATGCCGGTCTGCACATCGATCGGGCGCACGGTCTTCGTGTCGCGGCCGTCGATGCGCGGGTGGCCGTCCAGGATACGGTCACGCACGAGGCGATATTCCAGATCGTGCAGGGCCGTCTTGACCGCATCGGCATCGGGGCCGGATTCGTCGTCACTGGCCAGGGATTCGACCAGGCGGCTGCGCAGTTCGCTCAGGCGCTGGCTGCGGGTCTGCTTGTCGGCGATCTGGTAGATCTCGGTCAGCTCGTCGCGCGCGGCGGCCGCCACGCGCTCTTCCACCGAGGCCTCGCTCTCCGGCGCCTGCCAGTCCCAGGCCGGCTCGCCCGCCTCGGCCGCCAGTTCGTTGATCGCGCGGATCGCGGCCTGCATCTGTTCGTGGCCGTACATCACCGCGCCCAGCATGGTTTCCTCGGACAGCTCGCTGGCCTCCGACTCCACCATCAGGACCGCGTTCTCGGTCCCCGCCACGACCAGGTTCAGCTCGGATTCCTCCAGCGCGCTGAAGCTCGGATTCAACTGATATTCGCCGGCGCGGTAGCCGACGCGGGCGGCGCCGATGGGGCCGCCAAAGGGGACACCCGAGAGTGCCAGCGCCGCGGAAGCACCGATCATCGCGGGGATGTCGGGATCCACTTCGGGATTGATCGAGACCACCGTTGCGATGACCTGGGTTTCGTTCTTGAAGCCTTCGGGAAACAGCGGACGAATCGGACGGTCGATCAGGCGCGAGGTCAGGGTTTCCTTCTCGCTCGGGCGCCCTTCACGCTTGAAGAACCCGCCCGGGATCTTGCCCGCGGCATAGGTCCGTTCCTGGTAGTTGACGGTCAGGGGGAAGAAGTCGCGCCCCGGGTCGGCCTCCTTGCGGGCGACCACGGTGACCAGGACCACGGTCTCGGCCATGTTGACCAGCACCGCGCCGCTGGCCTGGCGGGCAATGTCTCCGGTTTCGAGCGTTACGGTGTGATTTCCGTACTGGAACGACTTCTTGTATGACACGTTATTTCCCGTTTTCCCTTTGATTCCCGATGGGCCCGCCGACCGGACGCCTTGCTGCAGCGGACGGCGGGCCCCGTAAAGTTCTGGCCGCAATCGATGCCCCGAACAGGGGCCCAAACAAACGGGCCCGCACCGGTGGCGCGGGCCCGAGGGGCGGGGCCTAGCGGCGCAGGCCCAGTTCCTTCACGATCGACTGATAGCGTTCGACGTCCTTGCGCTTGAGATAGGACAGCAGCTTGCGACGCTGGCTGACCATCTTCAGCAGGCCACGCCGGGAGTGGTGATCCTGCTTGTGCTTGTCGAAATGGCCCATCAGATGCTGGATGCGCGCCGTCAGGAGTGCAATCTGCACCTCGGGCGATCCGGTATCGTTGGCATCGCGCTTGTGCTTCTCGACGATGGCCGACTTCTCTTCGGTAGTGAGCGACATGTAAGGCTGACTCCTGATTCCTGAACCGTCTGTCTGAGTGGCCAGTGGCGCTGGCGAACAGGCGCGTATGTTAGCACGCGCTCAAGCAGCGTGAACAGCGAACGGACCGACGGCCGCCGCACGGAGGGTTCTGTTATATTGTGAACTTCATCACTCCCCGACAGGGACGGTCATGACCACGCAGGAAACCCGCCGACTCCAGGCCCGCATCCTGCTGCTGGCACTGGCGGTGCTGGTGCTGCTGGGCCTGATCGCGGCCAGCCTCACCGCCCATGCCTATTATCAGCAGGCGCGCGACCGCGCGGATCTGGCGCAGCAGGCCGCGCTTCAGCATCACGGGCAGGCGGTGGCGCAGTATTTCGACCGTCTGGAGGACATTGCCTGGCAGGTCGCCAGCCGCAGCCGAATCCGCGACGAACTGGCCGCCTACAATCGTGGCGAGACCGATCTCGAAGACCTGCAGGACTTCAGTCACGACAAGCTGGAAGATGCCCTGCGCCCCTCCGGCGCGGCCGGCATCATCCGCCTGGATGCGGAAGGCCGCCAGGTACTGGCGGTGGGCGACGCCAACCCGGACCCGATCTACTGGCCGGACATCGATCCGGCAATGCGCGAAACCCGCATGCGGGACCACCTGGCCTGGGAGGGCCGGGCCTGGATCATGATCGCGGTGCCGATCCTCTCCCGCGAGGACGAATGGCTGGGCGCCGACATCCTGGTGTTCCCCGCCGAAGCCATGGTCGGCGTGCTGGAGTCCGCCGCCGAGGGCGGCAAGGCCGCCTGGCTGGAGGGCCCGCAGGGAGTGGTGCTGCGGGTGGACGACATCACCTGGAGCCTGATGCCGACCGGCGCCGGGGACCCGGTGGCCCCGGCACTGCAGCAGGCCCGCGGAGGATCCCAGGCCCTGCAGCGCACGGACGGCGAGGTGGTCTTTGCGGTGCCGGTACGCCCGGGCTGGGGTCTGGCGATGGCCGTACCGGAGGAGGAGCTCTACGCGGGCATGATGGCCCACCTGGCACTGCCGGTCGGACTGGTACTGGGCATGGCATTGCTGTCGGGACTGGGGCTGATCGGCGTGATCCGGCCGCTGTCACGCCAGGTGGTGGCGCAGTCCGAGGCCCTGGAGCGCGCTTCCGAAGAGCAGGAGGACCTGCTGGAGTACGCCAGCGGCTTCGTCTATCGCTTCGACCGCTCGGGTCGCGCGCGGTACATCTCGCCGGGCGTGGAGCGGGTCCTCGGCCGCAGCATGGACCGCCTGCCGGAGGCCACCCTGCGCGCCCTGGTCGAACCCTTCCTGCCCTATCTCGAGGGCACCGCGGTGCCGATCGACGGCGGCAGCGACGCCGACCTGCCTCCGGCACGCGCCGAGGTCACCGACGTATCCGGCGAACGGGTGGTCCTGGAGCTCAACGCGCGGGTCCGCTATGACGGCGAGCGGGTGGTCGACATCTTCGGCGTCGCCCGCGACGTGACCAGCCGCGAAGAAGCCCGGCGCCGGGTCAGTCATCTGGCCAACTACGATCCGCTCACCGACCTGCCCAACCGCACCCAGCTCGACGAGCGCCTGGCGCGCGCGATTGAACGCTGCCGGCTCCACGACGAGCGCCTGGCGGTACTGTTCGTCGACCTGGACGGCTTCAAGTACGTGAACGACAGTCTGGGCCACCATCGCGGAGACGAGCTCCTGGAAGCGGTCGCCCGGCGCCTGCTGGGCGCCATCGACCGGCACTCCACCATTGCGCGCCATGGCGGCGACGAATTCGTGGTGCTGACCGAACACATCGCCACCGCGGAGGACGCCGCCAGCGTCGCACACGAGCTGCTGCGTGCACTGGAGTCGCCGTTCCACGTCGCCGGTCAGGAGCTGTTCATCGGCGCCAGCATCGGCATCAGCCTGTTCCCCGACGACGCCGCAACCCCGGACATGCTGATCCGCAACGCGGACTCGGCGATGTACCGCGCCAAGGCACGCGGGCGCAACAACGTGCAGCTCTACACCGCCGACCTCACCGACGCCAGCCAGCGCCGGCTGGCGATCGAGGCCGGGCTGCGACGAGCCATCGAGGGCGACGAGCTAGAGGTCGTGTTCCAGCCGCAGTGGGACCTGCCCGGCGAGAGCCTGGCCGGTGCCGAAGCCCTGGTCCGCTGGCGCCATCCGGAGTTCGGCATGATCAGCCCGGCGGAATTCATCCCGGTGGCGGAAGAAAACGGCACCATCGGTCTGCTTGGCCGCTGGGTGCTGCGCGAAGCGGTACGCCGGGCGCGCGAATGGGGACCGGAGCGTCTGGGCCGGATCGGGGTCAATGTTTCCGGCCACCAGGTGCTGTTCGGGGATATCGTCACGGACGTGCGGTCGGTGCTCGCCGAGACCGGGCTGGAACCCCACAGGCTCGAACTGGAGATCACCGAGGGCTTCGTCATGGACCACGCCGAACGCGGCATCGCCACCCTGGAGGAACTGCGTTCAATGGGCGTACAGCTGGCGATTGACGACTTCGGTACCGGCTATTCGTCGCTCAGCTATCTCAAGCGCCTGCCTGTGCAACGGCTGAAGGTGGATGCCTCGTTCGTGCAGGGGGCGGACTGCGACCCCGCCGATGCCGCCCTCACCGCGTCCATCATCGCCATGGGTCACAAGCTGGGGCTGACGGTCATCGCCGAGGGCGTCGAGACCGCCACCCAGCGCGACCTGATCATTCGGGAGGGCTGCAACGAGGCCCAGGGGTATCTCCTCGCGCGGCCGATGTCGGCGGAGCAGCTGGCCGCGCTGATCGCGGACCCGGTGCCCGCGTATCGCCGCGAATGAGGTCGGTTGCAGCGGGCCTCAGCCGGTGACGAACAGACGCCGCGGGCGAATCGTGCCGTCCCCGGCCTCCAGCCCCACGCCGAGAAATTCGCCTGCGGGCCCGTGCAGGCGTACCAGGACCCCGCCCGCTTCCGGTTCGTCCGCAGCCGGCGAGACACCCGCGATGCGCTCGCTCACCGCTTCCGCTCCCGCCGGATTCCCGTGGCGCAGTGCCGCCGCTCCGGCGGCACCCAGATGGAGCTGCGGCCAGCCGGACAGGGCGGCCTCCGGCGGCAGCAGACAGGCCTCGATCGCCGCTGCACCGCCCTCCTCGAAACGCTGCTCCAGGGCTTCCAGGGTCCACATGGCGTCGGCCGCGAAGGCCCCGTGGCCGGTGCGCCGCAGCTCTTCAACCGCCGCACCGCAGCCGAGGGCTTCCCCGATATCGGTCACCAGCGACCGGATATAGGTGCCCTTGCTGCAATGTACCTCCAGCCGCAGGCGATCATCCGCCAGCCGTTCGATATTCAGCGAATGGATCCGCACCGGCCGCGGAGGACGGTCCACTTCCACCCCTTCGCGCGCCAGCTCGTACAGCCGCCGGCCGTCCTTCTTCAGGGCCGAGACCATCGGGGGAACCTGCTCCAGATCGCCGGTGAAACCGCGTTCCAGCCGCGCCAGATCCTCGTCCGTGATCGCGGGAACCGGGGACTCGGCAAGGATTTCTCCGTCCATGTCCGCCGAGTCGGTCTCCACACCCAGCCGCGCGACAGCCACATAACGCTTGTCCGCGTCCAGCAGCCAGCCGGACACCTTGGTCGCCTGCCCGAAACACAGTGGAAGAAGCCCGGTCGCCCGTGGATCCAGGGCGCCGGTATGGCCCGCCTTGCGCGCCCCGAGGAGGTATTTCACCCGACCCAGCGCCTGGTTCGAACTGAGCCCCTGCGGCTTGTCGAGCAGCAGGATGCCGTCGACGTTGCGCCCCTTCCTGCGCGCCACGGCGAGTCGGTTTACCGGTCCTGCGGGACGTCGGGATCACCGGAGGCATCCGGGTCCCCGCCGCCTTCCGCTCCGGCCTCCGCATCACCGTCGCCGTGCCGCTCGCGATCCTCCGCAAGCGCCTGACTGATCAGCGAAGACATGCGCGCGCCGCGTTCGGGCGTATCATCGTAGATGAACCGCAGTTGCGGGATGCTGCGCATACGAATCCGGCTGCCCAGCGCCCGACGCAGGAAGCCGGCCGCGCTGTTGAGGCCCTGCTGCGCCTCGCGACCGCCCTCTTCGCCGCCCAGCCGGGTGAAATACACCCGGGCGTGGGCCAGATCCTTCGAGACCTCCACCCCCGAGATGGTCACCATGCCGACCCGCGGGTCCTTCACCTCGACGCGCACCAGTTCGGCGAGCTCGCGCTGGATCTGCTCGCCGACCCGGTCACTGCGCTGGAAGTCGCGGGGTCCGGGCATTACAGCGACCGCTGGACCTCGACGCGCTGGAAGACCTCGATCTGGTCCCCGGCCTTCACGTCGTTGTAGTTCTTCACCGCGATACCGCATTCGGTACCGGCGCGGACCTCGTTCACGTCGTCCTTGAAGCGGCGCAGGCTTTCCAGCTCGCCCTCGTACACCACCACGTTGTCACGCAGCACGCGGATCGGGTTGCCCCGCTTGACCGAACCCTCGACCACCAGGCAGCCGGCCACCTGGCCGAAGCTCGAGGCCTTGAACACCTCGCGCACCTCGGCCAGGCCCACGATTTCCTCGCGGGTCTCGGGCGCCAGCAGCCCGGACAGGGCCTGCTTCACGTCCTCGATGGCCTCGTAGATGACCGAGTAGTAGCGGACGTCGATCCCGTTTTCCTGCGCCACCCGCTTGGCGCCGGCATCGGCGCGCACGTTGAACGCGATCACGATGGCGTCCGAGGCCGTCGCCAGGTTGATGTCCGACTCGGAAATCCCGCCGACCCCGGTGGAGATCACCTTGACCCGGACCTCTTCGTTGGACAGCTTGACCAGCGATTCGCGCAACGCCTCGGCGGATCCCTGCACGTCGGCCTTGATCAGGATGTTGACCGTGCCGACGTCGCCTTCCTGCATCTGGTTGAAGATGTTTTCCAGCTTGGCCGCCTGCTGCGCCGCCAGCTTGCGCTCGCGCTGCTTCGCATCCCGATATTCGGCCGCTTCGCGGGCGGTCTTCTCGTCCGCGACCACCAGCATCTCGTCGCCGGCCTCGGGCACGCCCGACAGACCGAGGATCTCGACCGGCATCGACGGCCCGACTTCCTTCACCGCCGTGCCGGTATCGTCGAACATCGCCCGCACGCGGCCGTATTCCTTGCCGGTCAGCACGATGTCGCCATGCTTAAGGCTGCCGGACTGCACCAGCACCGTGGCCACCGGGCCGCGGCCCTTGTCCAGTCGCGATTCGATCACCACACCGCGCGCCGGCCCCTCGTCCGGGGCCATCAGCTCCATCAGCTCCGCCTGCAGACCCAGGCCTTCCAGCAGCTCGTCGATGCCCTCCCCGGAATGCGCCGAGACCCGGATGAACTGGGTGTCGCCACCCCATTCCTCGGGGATCACCTCGTGCTGCGCGAGATCGTTGATCACCCGGTCGGCATCCGCCTCGGGCTTGTCGATCTTGTTGACCGCCACGACCATCGGCACACCGGCCGCCTTGGCGTGGTTGATGGCTTCGAGGGTCTGCGGCATCACGCCGTCATCCGCCGCCACCACCAGGATCACGATGTCCGTGGACTGCGCACCGCGCGCCCGCATCGCCGTAAACGCCGCATGCCCCGGGGTATCCAGGAAGGTCACCCCGTCATGCCCGTTCTCGACGTGGTAGGCACCGATGTGCTGGGTGATCCCGCCGGCTTCGCCGGAGGCCACGCGCGTCTTGCGAATATGGTCCAGCAGCGAGGTCTTGCCGTGGTCGACGTGGCCCATCACGGTCACCACCGGCGGACGCGCCTTGGGTTCGCCGGTCTGCTCCTGGGCCACCTCGATCTGGTCCTCGATCGTCTCTTCCCTGGCCGGCACCGCGGTATGGCCCATCTCCTCGACCACCAGCATCGCCGTTTCCTGATCGATGGACTGGTTGATGGTGGCCATCACGCCCATGCCCATCAGGGTCTTGATCAGTTGCGGTGCCTTGATCGCCATCGCCTGCGCCAGATCGGCCACGGTGATGGTCTCCGGCACCTCGACCTCGCGCACCACCGGCGCGGTCGGCTTGGCGAAGCCGTGCTTGCCAGCCACGGCCTGGGCCGCCTGCGACTGACCGGCCCCCTTGCCCTTGTCACCCTTCTTGCGCCGGCCGCGACGGTCGCCGGCGACGTGCAGTTCCTTGCGGTCGTCCTTGCGCCCTCCCTTGCGCCCCTTGCCGGATTTCGCGGCTTCGGCCGGCGCCGCGGCGGGAGCCGCTGCCTGGCGCTGCTGCGCCGCCTCGCGTTCCAGGCGCGCCTGTTCTTCCTTCTCGCGCTTCGCCTCCTGCTTCTCCTGCTCTTCCTGCTTGCGCTTCTGGCGCTCCTCGCGTTCGACCTCTTCCTGCTTGCGCGCCTCGACGGCCTTGCGCTGAGCTTCCCGCTCGGCTTCCAGCTGCATGGCCAGTTGCTGCGTACGGCTCAGCGGCTTCTTCGGAGCGGCCGGCGATTCTTCCGCGGCGGCGGCCGGTTCCTCGTCCGCCTCTTCCGCCTCGGATGACTCCGGTGCCTCGGCTGCGGCCGACTCCGCCGCTTCGGGCTCTTCTTCGACGTCCGCCGGTTC
Organism: Thioalkalivibrio sp. ALE23; assembly: GCF_000378545.1. Classification (NCBI taxonomy): domain Bacteria; kingdom Pseudomonadati; phylum Pseudomonadota; class Gammaproteobacteria; order Chromatiales; family Ectothiorhodospiraceae; genus Thioalkalivibrio; species Thioalkalivibrio sp. ALE23. Next base: position 287,251 of record NZ_KB900031.1, read on the forward strand.
CTCCGCCGCGGCCTCGTCGACCGCCGGTTCAGGTTCCGGCTCCGGCGCCTCGGCCGCCACCGGTTCATCCGCCGGCGCTTCCGCCTCCGGCTCCGCGACCGGCGCCTCGCCGGCTGCGGCCTCCTCGGCTTCCGGAGTCACCGGCGATTCTGCATCGGCACGGGTCTCTTCCGGTGCCGCACCGGCTTCGGATTCCACACCCTCGGCCGCCTCGGGGCGATCCTCCGGCGCCGGTGTTGCATCCGCCGGCTTGCGCTTGAGGGTGCGCTTCTTGCGCACCTCCACGTTAACCGTCTTGGTCTTGCCCTGGCCCGAGCTGACCTTCAGCGTCTGCGCCTGGGAACGCCGACGCAGCGTCACACGGTCGCTCGACCCGCCCGCGGAACTCTGGCGCAGATGGTCCAGCAGCTGGCGCTTCTCGGCATCAGTGATGGGCGCCTCGGGCCCGGCCACCTCGACGCCCGCCTCCTTGAGCTGCTCCAGGAGACGATCGACGGGCTTGCCCACCGATTCCGCGAATTGCTGCACTGTCATTTGCGCCATGGCGCTACCTCCATTCCAGATTCTGTTCCGGCGTGCCGCTGCCCGACCACCGCCGCTGCGTCGCGGTCATTCCCCGGTTTCGAACCAGGGAGCGCGCGCGGTCATGATCAACTCGGACGCCTCCTGCTCGGAGATGCCCAGCATTTCCACCACATCATCGGCCGCCTGCTCGGCGAGATCCTCCATGGTGCACACGCCGCTCGCCGCCAGCCGATTGGCCAGAGCCACGGTCATGCCGTCCATGTTCAGCAGATCCTCGGCCGGCTCGCCACCGCCGCCGTCCTGCGCCGCGATCGCCCGCGTCAGCAGTGCATCGCTCGCCCGGTTGCGCAGTTCCGCGACCACGTCTTCGTCGAATTCCTCGATCGACAGAAGCTCCGCTTCTTCGACGTAGGCGACCTCGTCCAGGGTACTGAAGCCTTCCTGCACCAGGATCCCGGCCACTTCCTCGTCGACGTCCAGCGCCTCCATGAAGTAGGTCACCAGCTGCCGGGCCTCGGCCTCGCTCTTCTCCTCGGCCTGCTCCTCGGTCATCACGTTGAGCTCCCAGCCGGTCAGCTGCGAGGCCAGGCGAATGTTCTGCCCCCCGCGCCCGATCGCCAGGGAAAGCTTGTCCTCGGCCACCGCGATGTCCATCGACTGTTTCTCTTCGTCGACCACGATCGAGAGGACCTCCGCCGGTGACATCGCGTTGATCACGAACTGCGCCGGATTCTCGTCCCACACGATGATGTCGATGCGTTCGCCCGCGAGCTCGTTGGAGACCGACTGCACGCGCGAACCGCGCATGCCCACGCAGGCCCCCACCGGATCCAGCCGCGGGTCATTCGAGCGCACCGCGATCTTCGCCCGCATGCCCGGATCACGGGCCGCCCCGAGGATGTCGATGATCTCCTGCCCCACCTCCGGGACCTCGAGCTTGAACAGCTCGATCAGGAACTCCGGCGCGGTCCGGCTGAGGATCAGTTGCGGTCCGCGGGCATCCGGCCGAATCTCCTTGAGATAACCGCGCAGGCGGTCATTGGTGCGTACCGTCTCGCGCGGGATCATGTGCTCGCGCGGGACCAGGGCCTCGGCGTTGTTGCCCAGATCCACGTAGGTCCCGTTGCGGTCGGTACGCTTGACGATCCCCATCACCAGCGAACCGACCCGGTCCTCGTACTCCTCGACCACCTTCTGCCGCTCGGCATCGCGCACCTTCTGCACGATCACCTGCTTGGCGGTCTGCGCGGCGATGCGACCGAAATCCACGGCCTCGACCGGTTCCTCGATCACCTCGCCGATCTGAATCTCCGGGTATTTCTGCTGCGCGTAGGACAGCAGCATCTGATAGTCGGGAGACTCGAACTCGGGATCCTCGTCGTCCACCACCGTCCAGCGGCGATAGGCCTCGTAATCGCCGCTTTCGCGGTCGATGCTCACGCGCACATCCATGCGCCCACCGTGATACTTGCGCGTGGCCATCGCCAGGGCCGATTCCAGGGCCTCGAAGATAACGCCCTTCTCGACGCCCTTCTCGTTGGAAACGGCGTCGACGACCAGCAGGATCTCCTTGTTCATGTCATGCCTCTTCGCAGCCTCGACAGTCGCCTGTCGACATCAGGTTGTTCATGATTGCGTCCCCGGGTCTTCTTCCAGCACGCGCGCATTGTGAATCGCGGCCAGCGGCAGCTCGTAGGCCGTGCCATCGACCGCCACCTCGATCATGGTGTCGTCCGCGGACAACAGCTGCCCGCGGTAGTTCCGCCGCCCGTGTTCCGGCCAGGTCAGACGTACCTTGACCGCACGACCGACGTAATCGCGGAACTGATCGGGAGTAAACAGGGGACGTTCGATGCCCGGACTGGACACCTCGAGCGTGTAGTCCGCGCGGATCGGCTCTTCCACATCGAGGACCGCGCTGACCTGCTCGCTGACGCGCGCACAGTCATCCACGGACACGCCGGTCGAACGATCAATATAGATGCGCAGCATCTGCGGCTTCGAACCCGCATGGTGTTCGATACCCCAGAGTTCACAACCCTGGCCTTCGACCACGGGTCCCAGTAGCGCCTTCAGTTGTTCAACCTGCTCGGACAAATGTCTGTCGACCTCGATTCCACTGCACCGGTGCACGGAGCCCGGAAACAAAAAAAGGGCGTTGAACGCCCCTTTACACCTTCCGTCATGGAAACAGGCTGCAGCTCGAAGCCTGTCGGCGCGCGGGAGCGCGGCCCCAAGAAAAAGGCCCCGCGAAGGGGCCCTTTCGAAAACTGGTAGCGGGGGCAGGATTTGAACCTGCGACCTTCGGGTTATGAGCCCGACGAGCTGCCAGACTGCTCCACCCCGCATCCGAGAAAACGTACTCTACCAAGCCGTGGGCCGGCTTGCAAGCCCCGATCGAAATCAGCGAGAACGGCGCGCCCGCTGACGCAGATGCGGGCGAAGATCATGCCGCCAGATGAACCCGGGGATCGCGAACACCGCAAACATCGACAGCCCGATCACGTAGAACTCCCAGCCCTGAGCATGAACACTGCCGGTCGCCTGATGCTCGAGCCCCTTGCCGATCAGCCCCACCAGCAGGAACAGCACCAGCCATTCGAACACCCGGGTCCAGCCTCCCTTGCTGCCGCTCGCCGGCAGAAACATCAGTGCGATGCGATCGGTCAGCCACGGAAGGTTGGCGGCCACGAAGGCAAACGCCACAAACCCCCAGACCAGGACTTCAAACGGGACCAGTTGATTCAAGACATCCTCCGGGTCGGATCAGCCAGCGATGGCGTAGTGGGTAACGGACAGCAGAAGGCCCGGAAAAATTCCCAGCAACAGCACCGCCAATCCGTTGATGCTCAGCGCCGTGGCCAGCGCGCCCGACGGCTGCACCGGTTCGCTGGCTTCCTCCTTCGGTTCGTCGAAGAACATGATCTTCACCACCCGCAGGTAATAGAACGCCCCGATGATGCTGAAGATCACCGCCAGCACACCCAGCCAGACCAGGCCCGCACCCACGGCCGCCTGAATCACGGCCAGCTTGGCATAGAAACCGACGGTCGGCGGAACCCCGGCCATGGAGAACAGCAGCAGGAGCATGATGAACGCGAACCACGGGTTGCGTTTCGCCAGCCCGGCGAAGTCGTCCAGGCGATCGGCCTCGTAACCCCGGCGCGACAGGAACACGATCATGCCGAACCCGCCGGCCGCGGTAAGCGCATACACGATCACGTAGAACATCGCCGAGGCGTAGCCCGAATCGCTCCCCGCGAGGATCCCCATGAACAGGAACCCGACATGCGCGATGGTCGAATACGCGAACATGCGCTTGATGCTGGTCTGCGCGATCGCAATCACGTTGCCCACCGCCAGCGACAGCACGGTCAGGATGATGAGCATGCCCTGCCAGTCCGCGTGCATCGGTCCCATGCCCTCGACCAGCAGCCGCATCAGGAACGCGAAGGCCGCGATCTTCGGCGCGGTCGCGATGAACAGTGTCACCGCCGTCGGCGCCCCGTCATAGACGTCGGGCACCCACATGTGGAACGGCACCGCCCCCAGCTTGAACGCGATCGCCACCACCAGGAACACCAGACCGAACACCAGCGGGACGTTCAGGGCTTCATCGGCCGTCGTCAGTTCGGAGGCGATCACGGCGATATCCAGCGAGCCGGTCATGCCGTAGATCATGGACATGCCGTACAACAGCAGCCCGGACGCCAGCGCCCCCAGCACGAAGTACTTCATCGCGGCTTCGCTGGCCCGGGTGTTGTCGCGCCAGAACGCCACCAGCGCATACGAGGACAGCGACAGCAGTTCCAGGCCCAGGTACAGGGTCAGCAGATTGTGGCCCGAGATCATGATCATCATCCCCAGGACCGCGAACAGCCCGAGGATGTAGAACTCCCCCTTGTGGATGTCGCGCGCCATCAGATACGGCCGCGAGTAGAGGAAGACGAAGAAGCTCGTGACGTACACCGCCAGCTTCAGCACGTCGCTCATCGGGTCCTTGATGAAGCTGTCGCTGAAGGTCAGCACCACTTCCGGGCCCGCCAGCCACAGCGTCAGAACCGCGGCACCCGCGAGCGTGGCCTGCACCAGGCCGTAGGTGATGTCGCGGCGCGAATCCGGCAGGAACGCATCCAGTATCAGGATGAAGCACGCCATCCCGAGGACGAACATCTCGGGAACGGCGGGCAGAAAGGCAGGAATCTCGAAATTCATGTCAGGCGTCCGTTCAGAGCTTCGAGTGCGCGATATGCGCCACGAGGTTGTCGATGGTCGCGTTCATCACTTCCAGCAGCGGCGCCGGCCACACGCCCAGCAACAGCGTGAAGAACGCCAGCAGCCCCATCAGGAAGAATTCGCGCCGGTTCATGTCGGACAGGCCGGCCACGTTCTCGTTGGCCACGGTGCCGAAGATCACGCGCTTGACCAGCCACAGGGTGTAGCCGGCGGCCAGGATGAGCGTCGTCGCGGCCAGGAAGGCGATCCAGAAATCGGCCTTGAAGGCGGCCAGGATCACCATGAACTCGCCCACGAAGCCCGATGTGCCCGGCAGGCCCGTATTCGCCATTGCGAACAGCACGAAGAACGCAGCGAACCACGGCATGGTGTTCACCACGCCACCGTAATCCGCGATCTGCCGACTGTGCAGGCGGTCGTACAGAACACCCACCGCAAGGAACATCGCCGCGGAGATGAAGCCGTGCGAGATCATCTGCACCATGCCGCCGGCGATACCCAGCGACGCGCCCTGCCAGTCGCCGGTGTTGGAGTAGATGTAGAACGCCAGGAAGAAGCCCAGGGTCACGAAGCCCATGTGGGCGATCGACGAGTACGCGATCAGCTTCTTCATGTCGCTCTGGATCAGTGCCACCACCCCGATGTACACCACGGCGATCAGCGACAGCACGATCATCAGCGTATCCAGCACCGCGGACGCATCCGGCGTGATCGGCAGCGAGAAGCGCAGGAAGCCGTAGCCGCCGATCTTCAGCATGATGGCCGCCAGGATCACCGACCCTCCCGTCGGCGCCTCGACGTGCGCATCCGGCAGCCAGGTATGCACCGGGAACATCGGGATCTTGACCGCAAACGCCAGGAAGAACGCGAGGAAGATCAGTATCTGCGCGGTCATCCCGATCTGCAGCGCATGGAAGTCCTGGATCAGGAAGCTGCCGGACTGGATGTACATCCAGATCAGTGCGACCAGCATGAACACCGACCCGAGGAAGGTGTAGAGGAAGAACTTGATCGTCGCGTACACGCGGCGCGGCCCGCCCCAGATCCCGATGACAAGGAACATGGGGATCAGCATCGCCTCGAAGAACACGTAGAACAGCACCGCGTCCATCGCCGCGAACATGCCGATCATCAGTCCTTCCATGACCAGCATCGCGGCGAGGTAGTAGGCGATACGATCCTTCACCGACTCCCATGCGGCAATGACCACGACCACCGTGATCAGCGTGGTCAGGAGGATCAGGGGCATGGAGATGCCGTCGACCCCGAGGTGATAGTTCACGTTGAACGCCGGGATCCAGGAGGCCACCTCCTGGAACTGCATCTCCGCGGTGCCGCGCTCGAACATGAACCACAGCGGCAGGCTTGCCACGAAAGTGGCCACGGCCACGCTGAGGCCCAGGCGCCGGGCCACCACCGGCGCGTCACGCCCGGCGGCAAGCGTCAGGAAGCCACCGAGGATCGGCAGCCAGATCAACAGACTCAGAATGGGCCAGTCAGCAAACATGGTCGTTCCTTGAAACAGCGGTGGGCTTCGCAGCGGTCATCGTCGAAACCCCTCAGATCACGTAGGCGAACATCAGGACCAGCAGCCCGATGATCATCACGAATGCATAGTGATAGAGGAAGCCGGACTGCACATGGCGCACCCGGGCCGACACCCAGCCCACCGAACGCGCGGCGCCGTTGACCAGCCAGCCGTCAATGATCATCGCGTCGCCATAGCGCCACAGCCAGCGCCCGAGGCGCCGCGTACCACCGGCGAAGAACCAGTCGTTGAAGCGGTCAAACCCGTACTTGTCCTCGAGGATGCGCACGCCCGGCCGCAGACGGTCTGCGATCACGGCCGGCAGATCCGGCCGTTTGATGTAGAGGTACCAGGCGGTCGCCAGTCCGGCCATCGCGAACCAGAACGCCGGCGCCACGAGCCCGTGCAGCACGAACCCGAACACCCCGGTATAGCTCTCGCCCTTCTGCGCCAGCACGTCCTTCGCCTCGCTGACGAAGATCGAATTGGCGAAGAAATCGCCAAACAGCATCGGGCCGATGAAGTAGCCGGCCACGACCGACGGGATCGCCAGCAGGATCAGCGGCAGGGTGACCACCCACGGGGTCTCGTGCGGATGCGGCGTGCCATGGTGATGGTGGTCCTCGCCATCCCCGTGGTCGGGCATGTAGTGATGCGCCTGGTCGTAGCGTTCCTCCCCGTGGAACACCATGAAGAACATGCGGAAGGTGTACAGCGCGGTCACGAACACGCCCAGCAGCACCATCCAGTAGGCAAAGGTCGCCCCCGGGATCTCCGAATACCCGACCGCCTCGATGATCGCGTCCTTGGAGAAGAAGCCGGAGAAGAACGGGAACCCGATCAGCGCCAGCGACCCGATCAGCGCGGTCACGTAGGTGATCGGCATATGCCGGCGCAGCCCGCCCATCGCGCGCATGTCCTGCAGGTGGTGCATCGCGATGATCACCGAGCCGGCGGCCAGGAACAGCAGCGCCTTGAAGAACGCGTGAGTCATCAGATGGAACACGCCGGCGGCGTAGGCCGAGGCCCCCAGGGCCACGGTCATGTATCCGAGCTGCGACAGCGTGGAATACGCGACCACGCGCTTGATGTCGTTCTGCACCAGGCCGATCAGACCCATGAAGAACGCGGTGATCGCGCCGATGATCAGGATGAACGACAGGGCCGGCACCGAGAACTCGTACAGCGGCGACATGCGCGCCACCATGAAGATGCCCGCGGTCACCATGGTCGCCGCGTGGATCAGCGCCGAGATCGGCGTCGGGCCTTCCATCGAATCCGGCAGCCACACGTGCAGCGGCACCTGGGCGGATTTACCCATCGCACCGATGAACAGGAAGATCAGCGCCAGATCCAGCAGGCCGAAGGTCCAGCCCGGCCAGATGGTGATGGTCGCCTCGCTCATCGCCTGGCCTTCGGCGAAGACCTCGCTGTAGTTCAGGCTGCCGGTGTAGAACACCAGCGCCGCAATCCCGATCAGGAAACCGAAGTCGCCCACGCGGTTCACGATGAACGCCTTCATGTTCGCGTAGATCGCGGTCGGGCGCTTGTACCAGAAGCCGATCAGGAGGTAGGAGACCAGCCCCACGGCCTCCCAGCCGAAAAACAGCTGCATGAAGTTGTTCGCCATCACCAGCATCAGCATGGAAAAGGTGAACAGCGAGATATACGCGAAGAAGCGCTGGTAGCCCGGGTCTTCCTGCATGTAGCCGATGGTGTAGATGTGCACCATCAGCGACACGAAGGTCACGACCAGCATCATCATCGCGGTCAGGTTATCGACCAGGAATCCGACCTCGAAACGGATGCCGTCCGAAACCAGCCAGGTGTACACCGACTCGTTGTACACCCCCGCTCCGCCAAATACGTGCTGATAGAACACCACCACGGACAGGAGGAACGAGATGGCCACCCCGGCGATGGTCACGCTGTGCGCGCCCACCCGGCCGATCTGACGCCCGAACAGGCCGGCGACGATCGCGCCCGCCAGTGGCGCCAGGACAATAAGGAGATAGATCGTATCCATGGCCCGTTATCCTTTCATTTCGTCCAGATCCTGGACGTTGATCGTCCCGCGGTTACGGAACAGCAACACCAGGATGGCCAGCCCGATCGCGGCCTCGGCCGCGGCGACGGTGAGGATGAAGAACACGAAGACCTGCCCGGCCAGATCCTGCAGGAAGAACGAGAAGGCAATGAAGTTGATGTTCACCGCCAGCAGCATCAGCTCGATGCACATCAGCAGCACGATCACGTTCTTTCGGTTCAGGAAGATCCCGGCCACGCTGATCGAAAACAGCAGCGCGGCCAGCACCAGGTAGTGCTCTAGCGTAATCATTGTCTGGCCCTGAATTCCTTTGGGGGACGGACAAGCCCGCCCCGCGGTGGTTAGGCACCGGCGCGCGCCGGCGTCATTCCTGGTTCGGGTCGTCGTCGCGTTCCGCCCCGCGGCTGTCACGCGCCTTGTCTTCGGACTTCATTGACACCATGCGCACGCGTCCCTCGCGCGAGACCTCGATCTGGCGCGCCGGATCGATCCGCTTGTTGTCCGGCCGCCGCCGCATCGTCAGGGAGATCGCCGCGATGATCGCCACCAGCAGGATCACGGCGGCAATCTCGAACGAGTACACGTATTCGGTGTAGAGGATCGCGCCCAATGCCTCGGTGTTCGCATATTCGGGCCCGGCCCGCTCGGGGGCTTCCATGGTGATGTAACGCGTGATCACCAGGACCAGCACGGTGGCCATGGCCGCGGCGACCACCAGGCCCACCGGCAGGTATTCACTGAAACCCTCGCGCAGTTTCGCCATGTTGATGTCGAGCATCATCACCACGAACAGGAACAGCACCATCACCGCTCCCACGTAAACCAGCACCAGCACCAGACCGAGGAACTCGGCCTCCGCCATCAGCCAGAGTGCCGCTGCGGACACGAAACAGACCACCAGAAACAGCGCGGCATGCACCGGGTTGCGCACGCTGATCATCGCCAGCGCCGCGCCCAGCAGGATCGCGCCAAAAACATAGAACAATAAGAGCTCGAAGGTCATCGTTGCGTCCCTGATTACCGGTACGGGGCGTCGATCGCGCGCGCTTCGGCGATCTCCTTCTCGAAGCGATCGCCGATCGCCAGGAGCTTGTCCTTGGTCATGATCTGCTCGCCCCGATTTTCGAAGTGGTATTCGAAGATGTGCGTCTCGACGATGGAATCGACCGGGCAGGCCTCTTCACAGAATCCGCAGAAGATGCACTTGAACAGGTCGATGTCGTAGCGCGAAGTGCGCCGCGTCCCGTCCTCGCGCTCCTCCGAATGGATGGTGATCGCCAGCGCCGGGCACACCGCCTCGCACAGCTTGCAGGCGATGCAGCGTTCTTCCCCGTTGGGGTAGCGGCGCAGCGCGTGCAATCCGCGGAAACGCGGCGACATCGGGGTCTTCTCGTCCGGGTACTGCACGGTGAATTTGCGCCGGAACAGGTACCGACCGGTCAGCCGCATGCCGAGAAGCAGCTCGAAGAACAGGAAGCTCTTGAAGAAATGACGCACGGATTTCATGGCGAACTCCTTACGCGAACCACGGGCCGACGTCGAACGCGACGAACGCGCCCAGCACGAACAGCCATACGATGGTGACCGGGATCAGCACCTTCCAGCCCAGGCGCATGATCTGGTCATAGCGATAGCGCGGGAAGGTGGCACGTAGCCACAGGAAGATGAACAGGAACAGCGCCGTCTTGATCAGGAACCAGTGCAGACCGTCACCCAGCAGGGTGCCCAGCACCGGCCAGTCAAACATTGCTGCCGGCAGAATGCCCTGGAACGGCGACAGCCAGCCCCCCAGGAACAGGACGGCCGTCAGTGCGGATACCAGGATCATGTTCGCGTATTCGGCAAGGAAGAACACCGCGAATGCCATCCCGGAGTACTCCACGTGGAAGCCGGCAACAATCTCGGATTCCCCTTCGGCCACGTCGAAAGGCGCACGGTTGGTCTCGGCGACCCCGGAAATGAAGAACACGAAGAACAACGGCAGCAACGGCAGCAGGAACCAGTGGTAGATGCTGCCCGACTGGGCCTGGACGATCTCGCCGACGTTCATCGAGCCCGCCGCCATCAACACGCCCACCAGCGCGAAGCCCATCGCGATCTCGTAGGACACCAGCTGCGCGGCCGAGCGCAGCGAGCCCATCAGCGCATACTTCGAGTTGGAGGCCCAGCCGGCGATGATGATCCCGTAGGCGCCCAGCGAGGTCAGCGCCAGCAGGTAGAGCAGGCCCGCGTTCACGTCGGCCAGCGCCCCGCCCTCGAAGAACGGAATCACGGCCCAGGCCGCCAGCGCCGGGGCGATGGTCAGCACCGGGGCGCTGAGAAACAGGAAGCGATTGGCATTCGACGGGACGATCACCTCCTTCAGCAGGAGCTTGAGCCCGTCCGCGATCGGCTGCAGCCAGCCGCGCGGCCCCACGCGATTCGGCCCGACGCGCACCTGGATATAGCCGATGATCTTGCGCTCGGCAAAGGTCAGATAGGCGACCCCCAGCATCAACGGGATGATGATCAGCTGGATGGCGATCAGGATCTGCATCACCGTCGGCAGCGAATGGAACAGGTTGAGAATCCAGTCGAACATGGTTCAGTCCCTTGTCAGGCGCGTGCGAGCGTCACCGGCTCGCCCGGGGCACCAAGCGGGGCGGCGGCACCACCGGTGAGGGTGATGGCCAGGCCCGGCGGTACGGAATCGTCAAGCACAAGCGTCAGTTCGGCCTCGGCCCGGCCCTGCTGCACGCGGACGCGACTGCCGTCGGGGATCCCGCCGGCCGAGTCGGGGTGAACCTGCACCGCGTTCGCGAGCTGACCTTCGGGGCTGCGCTGCAGCGGTTCGGCGCGACGCACGAGCGCATCGCCGGCGTACAGCGAACGCGAGGCCATGCGCCGCAAGCCCCGTTTGCCCGGATCAGCGATTTCCGGCTCCTCGACGTGCACCCGGTTCAGGTTGACCGTGTTGTCGAAGCTGACCTCCGCGAGCAGGCCCTTCAGCTCGTCGCGCACCGCGGGCGAATCGAGGTAATCGAAGCCCTTCTGCCCGAACAGGTTGCCCAGGACGCGCCAGACCTTCCAGCCGGGACGGGCCTCGCCCGGGGCGCGGCTCGCCGCGCGGAAGCTCTGCCAGCGTCCTTCCGCATTCACGAAGGTCCCGGAAGATTCGAAGCTGGTCGCGACCGGCAGCAGAACATCGGCCGATGCCTGCAATTCGGGGTCGGCAAACGCGGTCAGTGCGACCACGAAACCCGCGTCGCGCAGTGCCTGCTGGAAAGCGACCGGATCATGCCCGTCACGGCCGGGTTCGAGCCCGGCAACGACGAACGCGTCGCGGCCTTCGGTCAGCATCTGCGGCGCCGGGCATCCGCCGACCTCCGGCTCCTGACCGGCCACGCCGCGATGCGGCAGCACCCCGGCCAGCCAGGCACCGGCAGCATTCGCGCCCTCGGACATGTACCCGAGACGGGCGCCGGTATGGCGGGCGATCCAGCCGGCCAGGGCCCGCAGGGTCGCAAACGCCGGGCTGGCCATCGCGTCGGCACCCAGCAGCACGTGGCCCTGTTCGCCGTCCAGCAGCGAGCGCGCCGCCCGCTCGAACGCTTCGCGGGTGTCCGGATCGTCGCTCTCGGCGGCCTTCACAATCTTCTCGAGGCGCGGGGGCAGGCCCTCGCCGGCGGCCGCGATCCGGCCGGCGATCCCGGCCAGGGCCATGACCTGGTCGTGTTCGTTGCCGACCAGCTGGGCCGCCACCGGGTAGGTCAGGTCCAGCAGCTGGTTATGCACCAGCGTGACCCGGGCATCGTTGTTGAGCGCCGCCTTGCGCAGGCGATGCGCCAGCAGCGGCTGCTCGCGCCGCGGATTGGTGCCGACCAGCAGGATCGCATCAGCGCGGTCCAGCTCGGCGATCGGGCTGCCCAGCCAGGGGAACAGGGGCGCGGCGTCATCGTCGCGGAAATCCTGCTGGCTCATGCGGTGGTCGATGTCACGCACGCCCAGCCCGCGCAGCAGTTTCTGGCCGAGGTAGTGTTCCTCCAGCGACAGCGACGGGGAAAACAGCCCGCCGATCCGCTCCGGGGCCGCCTTGCGCAGGCCTTCAACCGCATGCTGCAGGGCGGTCTCCCAGTCCACGTCCTGCCACTGCCCGTCGCGCTTGATGCGCGGAGTGGTCACGCGGTCCTCGGCATACAGCCCCGCGTAGGAGAAACGATCCCGGTCCGAGATCCAGGTCTCGTTGACCGCTTCGTTGTCGCGCGGGACCACCCGCATCACGCGCCCGTCATAGGTATGGGCGGCAATGTTGGAACCCACCGCGTCGTGCGGGGCGATACTCGGGGCCTGGGCGTATTCCCAGGCGCGTGCGCCGTAGCGCGACGGCTTGGCGGTGAGCGCGCCCACCGGACACAGATCGATCACGTTCCCGGAGAGCTCGTGCGCGACGGTCTTCTCGACATAGGTGCCGATCCGCATGTCTTCGCCACGCCCGGTCGCACCCAGTTCGCGCACGCCCGCGATCTCCTCGCCAAAGCGCACGCAGCGGGTGCAGTGGATGCAGCGGGTCATCTCGGTCTCGATCAGCGGACCGATATCCTTGTCGTGCACGACCCGCTTGGCTTCGGTGTATTGCGAAACGGACTCGCCATACCCCATGGCCACGTCCTGCAGTTCACACTCGCCGCCCTGATCACAGATCGGACAATCCAGCGGGTGATTGATCAGCAGGAATTCCATCGTGCCCTTCTGCGCGGAATTCGCGAGGGGCGACTGCGTGTACACCTTCATGCCGTCCATCACCGGCGTGGCACAGGCCGGCAGCGGCTTGGGCGCTCGCTCGACCTCCACCAGGCACATCCGGCAATTGGCGGCCACGGACAGTTTCTTGTGATAGCAGAAGCGCGGAATCCGGATATCGGCCTCGTCCGCAACCTCGATGAGCATGGTGCCCTTGGGCGCCTGCAAGGTCTGCCCGTCGATCTCGACGGTGACCAGATCCTGTGGCTGATCCTGACTCATGTTCGATTCCTGCTGCGTGTGCGCGACGGGGCGATCAGGCGGCGCTGGCCACCGGGCTCCGGCCGTGCTGGATGTAGTGTTCGAATTCGTGACGGAAATGCTTCACGAAACTGCGCACCGGCATCGCGGCGGCATCCCCAAGGGCGCAGATGGTGTGCCCTTCGATCTTGCTCGCGACGTCGTCCAGGCGTTCCAGGTCCTCGGGACGACCCTTCCCTTCGACGATGCGGGTCAGCATGCGGTACAGCCAGCCGGTGCCTTCGCGGCACGGCGTGCACTGACCGCAGGATTCGGAATAGTAGAAGCGCGCGATGGTCTGCAGCGCCTTCACCATGTCGGTGGTCTCGTCCATCACGATCACCGCACCGGAGCCGAGCATGGATCCGGCCTGGGTAATGGAGTCGTAGTCCATGTTGGTCTGCAGCATCGTGTCGCCCGGCACGACCGGCACGGACGAGCCGCCCGGGATCACCGCCTTGAGCTGGCGGCCATCGAGCACGCCACCGGCCATCTCCAGCAGCTCGCGAAACGGCATGCCCAGGGGCACTTCGAAGTTGCCGGGTTTGTTGACGTGTCCGGACACCGAGAACAGTTTCTCGCCGCCCGATTTGGGCACGCCCAGGTCCGCGAACCACTGGCCGCCGTTGCGGATGATCGACGGGATGGAAGCCAGCGACTCGGTGTTGTTGACTGTCGTCGGCTTCCCGTAGACGCCGAAGTTCGCCGGGAATGGCGGTTTGAAGCGCGGCTGCCCCTTCTTGCCCTCGAGCGACTCCAGCAGCGCGGTTTCCTCGCCGCAGATATAGGCGCCCGCGCCCAGCGTCGGATACAGATCGAAGTCCACACCCGAGCCAAGGATGTCACGCCCGAGGTAGCCGGCCTCGTAGGCCTCCTTCAGGGCGGCCTCGAAGCGCGTATTGACCTCGTCCATGAACTCGCCGCGCATGTAGTTGTATCCCACGGTTGCGCCGATCGCGTAACCGGCGATCGCCATTCCTTCGATCAGCGCATGCGGGTTGTACATCAGGATCTCGCGATCCTTGCAGGTACCGGGCTCGGATTCGTCCGAGTTGCAGACAATGTATTTCTGGCCCGGGGAATTGCGCGGCATGAACGACCATTTCATCCCGGTCGGGAACCCCGCGCCACCGCGGCCGCGGAGGTTGGAGGTCTTGACCTCCTCGATCACGTCTTCCGCGGCCATCTTGCCGCCGAACACCTTTTCCAGCGCCTGGTAGCCACCGACGCTGCGATAGGTCTCGAGCGACGACGGGTTGTCCAGGTAGCGGGTCGCAAAACAGATCTGGTTGGCCATCGCTTCAGGACTCCAGGCCGTCGAGAATCTCGTCCACGCGCTCCGGCGTCAGATTCTCGTAATAGACATGGTTCACCTGCATCATCGGCGCCCCGCAACACGCGGCGAGGCATTCTTCTTCCTTCTTCAGGTAGAACTTCCCGTCGGACGTGGTTTCGCCCAGGGTGATGCCGAGCCGGTTCTCCAGATGTTCGATAATCCCGGCCGAGCCGCGCAGACTGCAGGAGATGTTGTTGCACACCGCAATGGTGTGCTTGCCCACCGGCTCGAGTTCGAACATCGAATAGAACGAACCCACCTCGTAGACGGCGATGGCCGGCAGCCCGAGGTAGTCGGCAACCGCGTCCATCTTGGCGGTGGAGACATAGCCGTCCTCGTGCTGGACCACCCGCAGTGCGGCGAGTACCGCCGAGCGCTTCTGGTCCTCGGGATAGCGGGCCAGCCAGTGATCGATCTCTTCGCGCTCGTGGTCGCTCAGGTCGACCTTGTGCGCGGCCGGCTTGTGAAAGGCAACGGGTTTGGGTTCGGCAGCCATCAGCGATCAATCTCCCCGAAGACAATATCCTGGGTTCCGATAATGGCCACGACGTCGGCCAGCATGTGGCCGCGCGCCATCTCGTCCAGGGCGGAAAGGTGGACAAAGCCCGGCGGGCGCACCTTGAGGCGATACGGTTTGTTGGCGCCATCCGACACCAGATAGCAGCCGAATTCGCCCTTGGGATGCTCGATGCCGGCGTAGGCTTCGCCCTCCGGCAGGCACATCCCTTCGGTAAACAGCTTGAAGTGATGGATCAGCGATTCCATGTCCGCCTTCATCTCTTCGCGCTTGGGCGGCGTGATCTTGTGATCCTCCAGCAGCACCGGACCGGGATTCCTGCGCAACCAGTCGACGCACTGCCGAATGATGCGGTTGGACTGGCGCATTTCTTCCATGCGTACCAGGTAACGGTCATAGCAGTCGCCGTTGACGCCGATCGGGATATCGAAATCCAGCTGGTCATAGACCTCGTAGGGCTGCTTCTTGCGCAGATCCCATTCCACCCCGGATCCGCGCAGCATCGGCCCGGTGAATCCGAGCTGCTTCGCCCGGTCGGCATCCACCACGCCGATACCGACCGTACGCTGTTTCCAGATACGGTTGTCGGTCAGCAGGGTCTCGTATTCGTCCACGCACCCGGGGAACCGTTCGGTGAACGACTCGATGAAGTCCAGCAGCGAGCCCTGCCGATTGGCATTCAGCTCGTCGACCGTTTCCTGCGACTTCCAGGCCGAGGGCTGGTATTTCGGCATAGTGCCGGGCAGGTCGCGGGCAACCCCGCCGGGCCGATAGTAAGTGGCGTGCATGCGCGCGCCGGAGACCGCCTCGTAGCAGTCCATCAGGTCCTCGCGCTCGCGGAACGCGTACAGGAACACCGTCATCGCGCCAATGTCCAGGGCGTGCGCACCCAGCCACATCAGGTGATTCAGGATGCGGGTGATCTCGTCGAACATCACCCGGATGTACTGCGCCCGCAGCGGCGCCTCGATCCCGAGCAGACGCTCCATGGCGAGCACGTAACCGTGCTCGTTGCACATCATGGATACGTAGTCGAGACGATCCATGTAGCCGATCGACTGGTTGTACGGCTTGCTTTCGGCCAGCTTCTCGGTGCCGCGGTGCAGCAGACCGATATGCGGATCGGCGCGCTGCACCACCTCGCCGTCCATCTCCAGGACCAGCCGCAGCACCCCGTGCGCGGACGGATGCTGGGGGCCGAAGTTCAGGGTGAAATTGCGAATCTCAGGCATGATCGGCTCCTTCCGCCGGCGCGTCGCCATCGGTGTAGCGATGGTCGTCGCGGATCACCTTCGGCACCAGCACGCGCGGCTCGATGGTCACCGGCTGGTACACCACGCGAGCCTGCTCGGTGTCGTAGCGCATCTCTACGTGCCCGATCAGCGGGAAGTCCTTGCGGAACGGATGGCCGACAAAACCGTAGTCGGTCAGGATACGACGCAGGTCCGGATGCCCCGAGAACAGGATCCCGAACAGATCGAAGGCCTCGCGTTCGAACCAGTTGGCCGACGCCCAGACATCCACCAGCGACTCCAGCTCCGGGAATTCGTCATCCGGCAGCCAGGCACGCATGCGCAGGCGACGATTGTTCTGCACCGACAGCAGGTGCACCACCACGGCGAAACGCGGCCCGTCCCAGCGCGACTCACCGGGCGCATCATCGAACGTGAACCGGCCGGAGGTGGCGGGCTGGACGCCACGACTGAAGCCCTCACTGGAGGCATCATCGGTGGCCCATTCGGTCTGGCCGTACTCGAGATAGTCCACGCCGCACAGGTCGATCAGGATGTCGAATCCGAAATCCTCGTCGTCGCGCAGGGTCTCGGCGATCTCGCGCCAGGCGTCCACCGGTACTTCAATGGTTGCCTCGCCGTTGACCACCCGCACTCCGTCCAGGCGTTCGCCCAGCTTCGCGCGCAGTACGTCAATCCAGGTCTGTTGTTCAGCCATCTGCCACCCCGGGTCGCTCAGCGCGCGATCGTGTTCGTGCGCCGGATCTTGTTCTGAAGCTGAATGATGCCGTAAAGCAGTGCCTCGGCCGTCGGCGGACAGCCGGGCACGTAGATATCCACCGGCACGATGCGGTCGCAACCCCGAACCACGGCATACGAATAGTGGTAGTAGCCACCGCCGTTGGCACAGGAGCCCATGGAGATCACCCAGCGCGGTTCGGACATCTGGTCGTACACCTTGCGCAGCGCCGGTGCCATCTTGTTGACCAGCGTCCCCGCCACGATCATCACGTCGGACTGGCGCGGACTCGGGCGGAACACCACCCCGAACCGGTCCATGTCGTAGCGCGCGGCACCCGTGTGCATCATCTCCACCGCACAGCAGGCCAGGCCGAAGGTCATCGGCCACAGGGAGCCGGTGCGGGCCCAGTTGATGAGCTTGTCAGCCGAGGTGGTGACGTAGCCCTTTTCCAGAACGCCTTCTATTCCCATTCCAGCGCCCCCTTCTTCCATTCGTAGACAAAGCCGACTACCAGAATCAGCAGAAACAGCGCCATCGCAAGAAGCCCGAACAGGCCTACGGCATCGAGGGAGACGGCCCAGGGAAACAGAAAGGCGATCTCGAGATCGAAGATGATGAAAAGGATGGCGACCAGATAGAACCGAACGTCGAACTTGAGGCGCGAATCCTCGAACGCCTCGAAGCCGCATTCATACGGCGAATCCTTGGCGGCATCCGCCTTGCGGGGCCCCACGGCCATGCCGATCACCAGCGGCACGATGCCGATCACGATGCCTACTGCAATGAACAGCAGGATGGGCAGATATCCTTCCAGCATGTCTCTCTCCCGTACGCCGCCTCGGGCGGGCAGGTCCACGGGTCGGCCGAACAGGAGGGCCGGACCATGGGCGGTTCAGCGTTGCTGGGTGAATGCGCCGGGGCCGCGGCCCTCGGGCGATCGGGCCGGTGCGCTCACCGGTGAGGCAGTCTAGGTGAAGCCGGAAAACGGTGTCAAGCTCACATAAAACGCCAAGTTATTGTTTATAAAGGCTTTACAATAAAAAGGTTCCGCCCGGACCTCCGGACGGAACCTTCATTGAAAAATGGTGCAGATGGTGGGACTCGAACCCACACGGCTTGCGCCACTACCCCCTCAAGATAGCGTGTCTACCAATTCCACCACATCTGCGTATTCCTGACTGAAGCCCTATTGTGGCACGTCCTGCGGCCGCGAGGGCGGATCCTCCGGCTCGTCGGCAGGGGAATCGCCCGGCGCCATGCCCGGGACATCCCCGATCGGGATATCGTCCTCGACCGCCTCTTCGGGCGTCGGTTCATCCATCAGGCTGCGCGCCTCGGGTTCCGAAGCAGCGATATAGGCCAGGGCCAGCCCGTTGATGAAAAACACCGCGGCCAGAAAGGCCGTGGCGCGGCTCAGGAAGTTGGCCGACCCCTGGGCACCGAACACGGTGGCCGAAGCGCCGCTGCCAAATGCGGCCCCGGCATCCGCGCCCTTGCCGTGCTGCATCAGCACCAGCGCGATGATGGAGATCGACACCACCACCTGAACGACCAGGAGAATCCCGTAGATCATTCGCCCGCCCCGGTCGCGGCCCGCGCAATCCCGGCGAAATTCGAGGCGTCCAGCGAGGCTCCGCCCACCAGGCCGCCATCGATGTCATCGTGGGCCAGCAGCCCGGCGGCGTTGTCGGCCTTCATCGACCCGCCATACAGTATGCGCAGGTCGGCAGCCACGCGCGGATCGCGGCCGGCCACCCGGTTACGGATGAACGCATGCACCTCGGCCGCCTGCTCCGGGGTGGCCGTCAGGCCGGTGCCGATCGCCCAGACCGGCTCGTAGGCGATCACGGCGCGGTCCAGCGTTTCGACCCCGGCGGCGTCCAGCACGGCATCGAGCTGCTCGCCCACCACCGCTTCAGTACGACCGGCTTCGCGCTCGGCCTTCTGCTCGCCCACGCACAGGATCGGGGTCACGCCGGCGGCCAGGGCCGCCTGATACTTGGCCGCGACCCAGGCGCTGTCCTCGGCCTGGCGTTCGCGACGTTCGGAGTGCCCCACGATCACGTAACGGCAGCCCACATCCTTGAGCATGGACGCGGCGACCTCGCCGGTGTATGCGCCGGAAGCCTGATCGGAGCAGTCCTGCCCCCCGACCTCAATCGGGCTGTCGGCCAGGGCCTCGACGACTTCGGGCAGGTAGACCGCAGGCGGGCACACGGCCAGCTCGACGCCGGTCAGTCCGTCCAGCTCCGAACGGAGCGCGGACAGCAGCTCGCGATTGGCGTCGCGGGAGCCGTTCATTTTCCAGTTTCCGGCGACCAGCGGCTTGCGCATGCGGTGGTTCCTCCTGCGGTGACCCGGGTTCCATGATTGAGCGGCGGGATGTTACCGGCGCGTTCCCGGCAAATCAACCGACCACCCGGGCGCCGCGTGACGCGCACCGGGTGGCGGGCGCCAGGCGACTGCGCGGATGGCGTCCGCAATCCGTTCCGCGGCGGCCTGCGTGGCGCCCGCGTCTTCCGCCTCGACCATCACGCGGATCAGGGGTTCCGTGCCCGACGGTCGCAGCAGCACACGCCCGCGGCGCCCCAGCTCCGATTCCACCTCGGCCACGGCAGCGCGTACCGGCGGCGCCTCCAGACGCTCGCCAGCCCCCGCATCCAGACGCACGTTGACGAGTGCCTGCGGGAACTGCGGGATGGCTGCGGCCAGGTCCGCCAGGGAACGCCCGGTCCGATGCATCAAATGGGCGATCTGCAACCCGGCAACGGTGCCATCGCCGGTGGTCGTATGGTCCAGACAGACGATGTGCCCGGATCCCTCCCCGCCCAGCAGCCATCGGTGGCGACGCAGCTCTTCGAGGACATAACGGTCCCCGACCCGCGCGCGTACGAAGGGGATGCCGGCTTCGGCCAGCGCGTTCTCCAGGCCGAGGTTGGTCATCTGGGTACCGACGACACCCCCGCCCAGCGTGCCCTGGCGCAGGCGTTCCAGGGCGAGGATCCCGAGGATGCGGTCCCCGTCCACGATCTGCCCCGCAGCGTCGACCAGGATCACGCGATCGCCGTCACCATCCAGGGCGATGCCCAGATCGGCGCCCGCGGCCCGCACGCGTTCGGCCAGGCGCTCGGGGTGCAGCGCCCCTACGCCCTCATTGATGTTGTAGCCATCGGGCGCGGCACCGGTCAGTTCGACCTCCGCCCCGAGCTCCTCGAACACATGCGGCGCGACGTTGTAGGTCGCCCCGTGCGCGCAGTCGAGCACGATGCGCATGCCGCGCAGTTCGGATCGCGCGGGGATGGCGCTCTTGCAGAATTCGACGTAGCGCCCGGCCGCGTCGGAGATGCGTACGGCCTTGCCCAGACGCCGGCCGTCGATGGCCTGCGCGGGTTCGTCGAGGCGTGCCTCGATCGCGGCCTCCACCGCGTCGGGCAGCTTGTCGCCCTCCGGGGTGAAAAACTTGAACCCGTTGTCATTGAACGGGTTGTGCGAGGCGCTGATCACCACCCCCGCAGTCGCACGGAAGGTCCGGGTCAGATAGGCGATGGCCGGCGTGGGCATCGGGCCCAGCAGGGCCACGTCGAGCCCGGCCGCCGACAGGCCCGCCTCCAGCGCCGATTCGAACATGTAGCCGGAGACCCGGGTATCCTTGCCGACCAGCACCGGCCCCTGGGCATGTCCGTTCTCGCCCAGGATCTCCCCCACGGCATAGCCCAGGCGCAGGGCAAACTCCGGCGTCATCGGCCATTCGCCGGTTCGCCCGCGGATGCCGTCGGTCCCGAAATAACGTCCCATGCGGTTCCTCCCTAAGACATGACCCCGCCAGTATCGCGGGGATCCAGCGCGGAGTATATCGCGAGGGCGTCCGCCGTGGCCGCGACGTCGTGCACACGCAGGATGCGTGCCCCCTGCTGCGCGGCGAGCAGCGCCGCGGCCACGCTCCCGCTGCCACGTTCCGTCACCGGGCGCTGTCCCAGCAGGGCCCCGATCATCGACTTGCGCGAGACCCCGACCAGCACCGGCCGACCATCACCGACCAGGTCCGGGAGGTGGCGGAACAGCTCGAGATTGTGTTCCAGCGTCTTTCCGAAACCGAAGCCCGGATCCACCACCAGGCGGTCCGGCGGTACCCCCGCGTCCTGCAGTGCACTGCAGCGTGCGTCGAGGAACGCCCGCACCTCGGCGGTGACGTCCTCGTAGTGCGGTGCATGCTGCATCGACTGCGGCTCACCCTGCATGTGCATCACGCACAGGGCCACGCCGCGCTCCCGGGCGGCCACCACCGCCTCCTGCTCGGCGCCCGGACGGCGGAAGGCATTCACGTCGTTGAGCATGGCCGCACCCGCGGCCACCGCGTCGCGCATGATCTCCGGCTTCATGGTATCGACCGAGACCGGCAGGGAAACCTCCGCCCCCAGCGCCTCCAGCACTGGCAGCACGCGGCGCCGTTCTTCCGCCAGCGAAACCGGTTCGGCCCCCGGGCGGGTGGATTCCCCGCCAACGTCGATCAGATCCGCGCCCTCGTCCTGCATCTGCCGAGCACGGGCGACCGCCCGATCCACGCGGTCATGGGCGCCACCGTCCGAGAAGGAATCCGGCGTCACGTTGAGGATGCCCATCACCCGCGGGCGATCGAGAGGCAGCGGACCGGCCGGTCCCTGCAGCAGCACGGGGCTTGCATTTGTAGCGGTCATCAGTCGTCCCTGGAATGGCGGAAGACACCAACAGAAAGGCCGCCGCGACGGGGTCACGGCGGCCAGGGTGCTCAACGGTCATGCCCGCCGCCACGCGACGACGGGCCCTCGGGCGGGTCAGGACTGAGGTGCCGGCCCTCCGACCACGCCGCGGTCGCTGTCCCGCGAGTCGTCGGCGCCTTCCTCACCCTCGCCGTCACCCGCCGGGCTGCCGGCATCGCCCCCGCCGGAGGAGCCGTCGTTCCAGTCGGCGGGTTCACGCGGCTCGCGACCGGCCATGATGTCCTCGATCTGCTTGTCGTCGATGGTCTCGTACTTCATCAGTGCGCCGGCCATCGCATGCAGCTTGTCGAGATTGTCGAGCAGGATCTGGCGCGCATGATCGTAATGGGTATCGATGATCTTGCGCACCTCCTCGTCGATCGCATTGGCGGTTTCGTCGGACATCTGCTTGGGCTTGCCCATCTGCGGGCCGAGGAACGACTGCTGCTCGTCCTCGCCGTAGTCCAGCGGCCCCAGCTTCTCCGACAGCCCCCACTTGGTCACCATGTTGCGGGCGATCTGCGAGGCCTTCTCGATGTCGTTGGATGCCCCCGTGGTGACCGATTTCTCGCCGAAGATGATCACCTCGGCCAGGCGTCCGCCGAACAGGCTGGCGATCTGGCTCTCCAGTTTGGTCCGCGAATGGCTGTAGCGGTCCTCCTCCGGCAGGAACATGGTCACGCCCAGCGCGCGGCCGCGCGGGATGATGCTGACCTTGTACACCGGATCGTGCTCGGGGACGGTCAGGCCCACGATCGCGTGCCCCGCCTCGTGATACGCGGTCAGCTTCTTCTCGTCCTCGGACATCACCATGGAGCGGCGTTCGGCGCCCATCATGATCTTGTCCTTGGCGCGTTCGAAGTCGCTCATGTCCACCAGGCGCTTGCCGGCACGGGCAGCAAACAGCGCCGCCTCGTTGACCAGGTTGGCCAGATCCGCACCGGAGAAGCCCGGCGTGCCACGCGCAATCTTGTGCGGGTTTACGTCGTCCGCGATCGGCGTCTTCTTCATGTGCACGTTGAGGATCTGCTCGCGACCGCGCACGTCCGGCGGCGGCACCACCACCTGACGGTCGAAGCGCCCCGGACGCAGCAGCGCCTGGTCCAGCACGTCCGGACGGTTGGTCGCGGCGATCACGATCACGCCCTCGGTGCCCTCGAAGCCGTCCATCTCGACCAGCAGCTGGTTGAGAGTCTGCTCGCGCTCGTCGTGGCCGCCGCCGCCCATGCCGCCGCCGCGCTGACGGCCCACGGCGTCCAGCTCGTCGATAAAGATGATGCACGGGGCGTTCTTCTTGGCCTCGGCGAACATGTCGCGCACGCGCGAGGCGCCCACACCCACGAACATCTCGACGAAGTCGGAGCCGGAGATGCTGTAGAACGGCACCTTGGCCTCGCCGGCGATGGCCTTCGCCAGCAGGGTCTTCCCGGTACCCGGAGAGCCCACCATCAGCACGCCGCGCGGGATCTGCCCGCCGAGCTTCTGGAACTTGCCCGGGTCCTTGAGGAAATCGACCAGCTCCACGACCTCGTCCTTGGCCTCGTCACAGCCGGCCACGTCGGAGAAGGTCACCTTCACCTGGTCCTCGGACATCAGCTTGGCCTTGGACTTGCCGAACGACATCGCGCCCTTGCCGCCGGCACCGCCGCCCTGCATCTGCCGCATGAAGTAGATCCACACGGCGATCAGCAGCAGGATCGGGAACCAGCTGATGAGGATGCTCATCAACAGGCCGCGCTCGGCCTCCTCCTCGGCGTTGATCTCCACGTTATGGTTGAGGAGATCGCCGATCAGCCCCGAATCGTTCGGGTTGACGGTGGAGAAGCGCTCCCCGTCGGCCATCTGCCCGGTGATCTTGTCACCTTCGATGGTGACGCTGTCCACGCGACCGCTCTGCACCTGCTGGATGAACTCCGAGTAGGTGATGCTGCGCGTCGCCTGCTGCTCGGGATCGGGCGCGAAATTGTTGAAGATGGACATCAGGACGACGGCAATCACCGCCCAGATGATCAGATTCTTTACCAGGCCATTCAAAACGACACCTCAAAAGCTGTGCTGGGCCGAACGCGTATCCGTGAATACTAATGGATCGTTACACATCCCGTGGGTTCCGCGCCAATACGTACACTTCGCGTGAGCGGGGCCGCGACGCCTTGGGCTTGCGCACCTTCACCTGTGCGAAACACCGGCGCAGCTCCGCAAGGTAGGCATCCGAGCCTTCCCCCTGGAACAGCTTGACCAGAAACGCGCCATTCGGTTTCAGCACGCGCAGCGCCAGATCCAGCGCCAGCTCGCACAGATGGATCGAACGCGGCTGGTCCACGGCGTCCGTACCGGTAAGATTGGGGGCCATGTCGGAAAGCACAAGATCCGCACCCTCGCCGCCCAGGGTCTCGAGGATGCGGTCCAGCACTTCGTCCTCGCGGAAATCCCCGGTCACGACCTCCGCACCGGGGACCGGGTCCATCGGCAGGATGTCGGAGGCGACCAGCACGCCCTTGCGCCCGATGCGACCGGCCGCGTACTGGGTCCAGCCCCCGGGAGCCGCCCCCAGATCCACCACGCGCATCCCGGGCCGCAGGAGACGGTCGCGCTGGTCCAGCTCTTCCAGCTTGAAGACCGCGCGACCGCGATACCCTTCCTGCTGCGCGCGCTGCACGTACGGGTCATCGAAATGCTCCTTCAGCCAGCGCTGACTGGAGCGACTGCGCTTAGGCATCACCCGTCCCCCGGTTTCGTGCCGGCGGCGGCGTGCTACACTCGTACCGTTTCAAAATGAAGCAAGCCTCCCGTGAATCTGACTGACGCGCAACGCCACCATCTGCGCAGCCTGGCCCACCCGCGCAAGCCCGTCGTGACCCTTGGCCGCCACGGCCTGTCCGAGGCCGTACTGGCCGAGCTGGAACAGGCGCTGGCCCACCACGAACTGGTCAAGGTGAAGGTCGGGATCGGCGACCGCGACACCCGCGCCGAGGTCATCCACGACATGTGCGAGCGCACCGGCGCGGAGCTGGTTCAGCGCATCGGCCACGTGGCCACCCTGTTCCGGCGCAACCCCGAAGCGCCGAAGGTCAGTCTCGACCCCGTCAGTTGACGTAGCGCACCTCGAGGATCTCGTATTCCGTCTCTCCTCCGGGCGCCTGAACGGTCACGATGTCGCCCTCTTCCTTGCCGATCAGCGCCCGGGCGATCGGCGAGGATACCGAGATCATGTTCTGCTTGATGTCGGCCTCGTCGTCGCCGACGATCTTGTAGGTGACCTCGCGCCCGTCCTCGGTCGCCTCCAGCACCACCGTGGTGCCGAACACCACCTTGCCGGTCTGCGGCAGCGCGGTCACGTCGATGATCTCCGCATTCGACAGGGTCGCCTCCAGCTCGCGGATGCGCCCCTCGATGAAGCTCTGCTGCTCGCGCGCCGCATGATACTCGGCGTTTTCCTTGAGGTCGCCGTGCTCGCGCGCCTCGGCGATCGCGTTGACCACCTTCGGCCGGTCTTCGGCCTTCAGGCGCCGCAGCTCTTCCTTCATCTTCTCGGCGCCATTCAGGGTAAGCGGTGTCTTCTTCATGAACCCAACCCTCCTGCTCGGTTCTCCTCGTGGAGCGACTGCAGCCGGAACACGTCGCTGCCCTCCAGATGGTCCAGGGCCTGGACCGTCGCCCGGGCCCCGGCGATGGTGGTGGTGTAACCCACCTTGTGCATCAGGGCCTCGCGCCGGATCGTGTAGGAGTCGGCGGTCGACTGCTTGCCCTCCACGGTATTGATGATAAAGCTGACCTCGTCGTTCTTGATCATGTCGACGATGTGCGGGCGCCCCTCGGTAACCTTGTTCACGCGGGTCACGGCGATGCCCTGCTCTTCCAGCAATCCGGCCGTGCCGCGGGTCGCCAGCACCTCGAAACCCAGCTCCACCAGCCGGCGGGCGATCCCGATGACCTCCGGCTTGTCGATGTCGCGCACCGACACGAAGGCCTTGCCGGTGGAGGGGAGCCGCACGCCCGCGCCCAGCTGACTCTTGGCGAAGGCCTCGGCGAAGCTGCGGCCCACCCCCATCACCTCGCCCGTGGACTTCATCTCCGGTCCAAGGATCGGATCCACGCCGGGGAACTTGGCGAACGGGAAAACCGCTTCCTTGACCGAGTAGTAGTCGGGGAACACCGCACCACCCACGCCCTGGTCGGCCAGCGAGGTCCCGGCCATGCAGCGCGCCGCGATCTTGGCCAGCGGCAGGCCGACGCTCTTGGACACGTAGGGCACGGTGCGCGAGGCACGTGGATTGACCTCCAGCACGTAGATGTCGTCGCCCTTGATCGCGAACTGGGTGTTCATCAGGCCGACCACGCGCAGGCCCACGGCCATCTTGCGCACCTGGTCCACCATGCGCTCCTGCAGCTCCAGCGACAGCGAGAACGGCGGCAGCGAGCAGGCGGAGTCCCCGGAATGGACACCGGCCTGCTCGATGTGTTCCATCACCCCGCCGATGAACACCTCCTGGCCGTCGCAGACGGCGTCGATGTCGACCTCGATCGCATCGTCAAGGAAACGGTCCAGCAGCACCGGCGCCTCGTTGGAGACCGAGACCGCGCTGTGCATGTAGCCACGCAGATCCTCGCGGTCGCGCACGATCTCCATCGCACGGCCTCCGAGCACGTAGGACGGGCGCACCACCAGCGGGTAACCGATCTCGTCGGCCAGCTTCTCGGCCTCTTCCTCGCTGCGCGCGGTGCGGTTCGGCGGCTGCTTGAGCCCCAGCTTGTTCAGCAGGGCCTGGAAGCGCTCGCGGTCCTCGGCCAGGTCGATCGAGTCGGGGCTGGTGCCGATGATCGGCACCCCGGCATCCTCCAGGTCCCGCGCCAGCTTCAACGGGGTCTGACCGCCGTACTGCACGATCACGCCGGCGGGCCGCTCGGTCTCCACGACCTCCAGCACATCCTCCAGCGTGAGCGGTTCGAAGTACAGCCGATCCGAGGTGTCATAGTCGGTGGAGACCGTCTCCGGGTTGCAGTTGACCATGATGGTCTCGTACTGGTCCTCGCGCATCGCGAGGGCGGCATGCACGCAGCAGTAGTCGAACTCGATCCCCTGGCCGATGCGGTTGGGCCCGCCGCCCAGGACCATGATCTTCTGCCGGTCGCTCGGCTCCGCCTCGTTCTCCTCCTCGTAGGAGGAATACATGTAGGCGGTGGTGGTGGCGAACTCGGCCGCACAGGTATCCACCCGCTTGTACACCGGGCGCACGCCAAGACGATGACGGTGCTTGCGCACGGCCTTCTCGGTCTCGTTCAGCAGCCGGGCCAGGCGCAGGTCGGAAAAACCGCGCTGCTTCAGCCGGTACATCTCCTCGGCATCGATCTCGCCGAGGATGCGGTCGCGCACCGCCTTTTCCAGATCCACCAGCTCCTGGATCTGCGCCAGGAACCAGGGGTCGATGGCGGTCAGCTCGAAGATGTCCTGCACGCTGAAGCCGTGACGGAAGGCATCCGCCACGTACAGCAGCTGGTCGGGCGTCGGGTTGGCCAGCGCGGTGCGCAGGCGCTCCACCACGTCCGGGGTGTCGAGATCGATGCGCTCGTCCAGCCCGTCCATGCCGGTCTCCATCGAGCGCAGCGCCTTCTGCAGGGATTCCTGGAAGGTCCGACCGATGGCCATGGCCTCGCCAACCGCCTTCATCTGCGTGGTCAGGCTAGCCTCGGCCTGCGGGAACTTCTCGAAGGTGAAACGCGGGATCTTGGTCACCACGTAGTCGATGGACGGCTCGAAGGAGGCCGGGGTCAGGCCGCCGGTGATCTCGTTCTTCAGCTCGTCCAGGGTATAGCCCACCGCCAGCTTGGCCGCGACCTTGGCGATCGGGAAGCCGGTCGCCTTGGAGGCCAGCGCGGAGGAACGCGACACCCGCGGGTTCATCTCGATCACGATCATGCGCCCGTTGTCAGGGTTGATCGCGAACTGCACGTTGGAGCCGCCGGTCTCCACCCCGATCTTGCGCAGAACCGCCAGCGAGGCGTCGCGCATGATCTGGTATTCCTTGTCGGTCAGGGTCTGCGCCGGGGCCACGGTGATCGAGTCCCCGGTGTGGATCCCCATCGGATCGACGTTCTCGATGGAGCAGATGATGATGGCATTGTCCGCCTGGTCGCGGACCACCTCCATCTCGAACTCCTTCCAGCCCAGCGCGGACTCCTCCAGCAGCACCTGGTTGACCGGCGAGAGGTCGAGCCCGTTCTTGACGATGTACTCGAACTCCTCGCGGTTGTAGGCGATGCCGCCGCCCGAGCCGCCAAGGGTGAACGAGGGCCGGACGATCACCGGAAAGCCGATGCGCGGCTGGATCTGCTGCGCCTCTTCCCAGGAATGCGCCAGCTCCGCGGTGGGGGTATCCAGACCGATATCGGCCATCGCCGCCTTGAAATGGTCGCGGTCCTCGGCCATGTCGATCGCCGCCTCGTTGGCGCCGATCATCTCCACCCCGTGCTTGTCCAGCACCCCTTCGCGCGAGAGATCCAGCGCGCAGTTCAGCGCGGTCTGCCCGCCCATCGTGGGCAGCAGCGCGTCCGGCTGCTCGGCGGCGATGATCTTCTCCACCGTCTTCCACTCCACCGGCTCGATGTAGACCGCATCGGCCATCTCCGGGTCGGTCATGATGGTCGCCGGGTTGGAGTTCACCAGGATCACCCGGTAGCCCTCCTCGCGCAGGGCCTTGCAGGCCTGGGCGCCGGAGTAATCGAACTCGCAGGCCTGGCCGATCACGATCGGGCCGGCCCCGAGGATCAGGACGCTCTGGATATCGGTACGCTTGGGCATGAGGCCGCTCTCGCTGGCTGTCGGGTCAGGATTCGGGTTCGGCGGACGGCACGCGGGCGCGCCGCCGGGGTTCTCAGGCGCGGGCGGCGCGCATCATCTCGACGAAATCATCGAACGCCGCGGACACGTCATGCGGCCCCGGGCTCGCCTCCGGGTGTCCCTGCAGGCTGAACGCCGGGCAGTCCGTCCGCGCGACACCCTGCAGGGTGCCGTCGAACAGCGAGCGGTGGGTCGGCGTCAGGGTCTCCGGGAGCCGGTCCTCGTCGATCGCGAACCCGTGGTTCTGCGACGAGATCATCACGCGCCCGCTGGCTTCGTGACGAATCGGGTGGTTGGCGCCGTGGTGGCCGAATTTCATCTTCACGCTCTGCGCGCCGCTGGCCAGGCCCAGCAGCTGATGGCCGAGGCAGATGCCGAACAGCGGCAGGCGCCGCTCGCAGAATTCACGGATCGCCTCGATCGCGTAGCCACAGGGTTCCGGATCGCCCGGCCCGTTGGACAGGAATACCCCGTCGGGCGCCAGCTCCAGCACCTCGGCGGCCGGGGTCTCCGCCGGTACCACGGTCACCCGGCAGCCGCGATCCACCATCATCCGCAGGATGTTCTGCTTCATGCCGAAATCGTAGGCCACCACGTGATACTCGGCCGCCTCCGGGCTCAGCTGCCGCGGCTCCCCGCCCAGCTGCCAGGTGCCCTCCAGCCACTCGTAGCGCTTGCGCGTGGTGACCTCGCGGGCCAGATCCATGCCCTTGATGCCGGGAAACTCGCGGGCGGCGGCCAGGGCCGCCGACTCGTCCACCTCGCCGGCCTGGATGCAGCCGTTCTGCGCGCCCTTCTCGCGCAGCAGACGGGTCAGCCGCCGGGTGTCGATGCCGGCAATGGCGACGATCCCGTGGCGCAGCAGGTAATCCGGCAGCGACTCGCGCGAGCGGAAGTTCGACACCAGCGGCGGCACGTCGCGCACGATCAGCCCGGCGGCCTGCGCGCGGGACGACTCGTCGTCTTCCGGGGTGGTGCCGGTGTTGCCGATATGCGGATAGGTCAGGGTCACCATCTGCCGGGCATAGGAGGGGTCCGTCAGGATCTCCTGATAGCCGGTCATGGCCGTGTTGAACACCACCTCGCCGACGGTCTGGCCAAGGGCGCCGATCGCCTGGCCATGGAACACGGTGCCATCTTCAAGGACGAGCAGGGCGGGCGCGGGCACGGGCGAACCTCCGGCAGGGCATCTACGAAAGGGATGGAATCAGTGTACGCGAGGGCCCGAACCCCCGTCCAACACGGACCGCGCGGACGGGGCTACAGCTCACGCAGCCCAAGCACGTCCTGCATGTCGAACAGCCCGGGCCCGCGTTCGCTGGCCCACACCGCCGCACGCACCGCGCCGGCGGCGAAGATCCCGCGATCCGAGGCCTTGTGGGTAATCTCCACCCGTTCGCCCTCGCCGGCGAACAGCGCGGTATGCTCGCCGACGATGTCGCCGCCGCGCACCGTGGCAAAGCCGATGGTGCTGCGCTCGCGCGCACCGGTGTGTCCCTCGCGGCCGTACACCGCGTCCTGCTCCAGGTCGCGCCCCAGGGTGTCGGCCACGATGCGCCCCAGACGCAGTGCGGTGCCCGACGGGGCATCCACCTTGTGCCGGTGATGCGCCTCCAGGATCTCCACGTCGGTGCTGTCGCCCAGCGCGCGTGCCGCCAGTTCCACCAGCTTGAAGGTCAGGTTGACGCCCACGCTCATGTTGGGGGCATACACGACCGTATGCTCCGCGGCCGCCGCGCGCAGCGCCGCCTCCTGATCGGCATCCAGGCCGGTGGTGCCGACCACCAGGGTGCGCCCCGCCCGGCGGCAGATCTCCAGGTGCTCCATGGTGGCCTCGGGGCGGGTGAAATCGATCAGCACGTCGAAATCTCCGGTCACCGTGCCCAGATCCTCCACCAGGTGCACGCGGCCGGCCGCATCCACCGGCTGGCCGATGGCCTCGCTGCCCGGACGTTCGCTGGCGGCACCCAGTTCCGCCTGCGGGTGTTCCTCCACCGCGCGCACCAGGTTCTGCCCCATGCGCCCGGCGGCGCCCGCGACTGCTACTCGGATCATGATCGTTGCGTCCTCCTGTCAGTTGCACAAAGCCTACGCGAGCCCCGGCGATGCGTCAGCCCGCCCGGGTCCCGGCGGCCACCCGCCGGTGGCGCCAGTGACCGAACAGCGAGGCCACTACCCCGGCTGCCGCCAGCCCCGCGGCCAGCACGTAGACCGAGGCCGAGCCCACGCCGTCCCACAGATAGCCGGCGGCCAGACTGCCCAGCGCACCCCCGATACCGAAGGCCAGCGACGAATAAAGCGCCTGCCCGCGCCCCTGCAGCCGGCCGGGGAAGAAATAATGGATCAGCGAGATCGCCGCCGCGTGATACACCCCGTAGCTGAAGGCATGCAGGGTCTGGATGAACAGCAGCATCGGCAGTGACTCCGGCACCGCCGCCAGCAATGACCAGCGCAGGGTGGTCAGCACCAGCGCCAGGGTCACCAGGAACCACGCGCCGAAGCGCAGGATCAGCCGCGGCGTGATCAGGAACAGGAACACCTCGGCCAGCACGCCCAGGGCCCACAGCTGCCCGGCCATGGAACGGGAGAAACCGGCCTCCTCCACGTACAGGGTGAAGAACGCATAGTACGGCCCGTGACTCGCCTGCATGAAGAAACAGGCCAGGAACAGCCCGATGACCTCGGGCCGCCGCAGCACGCTCCCGATCGACGGCACGTTGTTCTCGGCCACCTCGTCACGCGGCGGCTCCGGGACCTGCAGCGTGCTGACATACAGCCCGACGAACAGCAGCAGCACCAGCCACGGCAACCAGGCGATTTCGATGAAGTCGAACAGCCAGCCCAGCGAGGCCACCGCCACGATGAAGCCCACCGACCCCCACAGCCGCACCAGCGCATAGCGGTGGCTGTCGCGTCCCAGGGTGCGCAGGGTGGTGGCCTCGAACTGCGGCAGGATCGCGTTCCAGAAGAAACTGAACACCGCCATCACCGCCGCCAGCCACCAGTAGCCGGAATACAGCAGCACCCCGGTGAAGGCGATCAGCCCCGCCAGCGCCCCCGAGCGCACCAGCGGCATGTGGGTCCCGGTGCGATCCGCCAGCCAGCCCCAGACGTTGGGCGCGATGATCTTGGTCGCCAGCACGATCGCCATCAGCTCGCCGATCTGCGAACCGGAGAACCCCAGCTCGGACAGATACGGCCCCCAGTAGGGCATGAAGGCCCCGATGGTGGCGAAGTAGAAGAAATAGAAGCTGGACAGGCGCAGGTTGGGCGTCACGACCGGAACCACGGGTTACGGGCCGCCCCCGGGCCCGCGCTTTACGGACCCGGGGCGGCCGGGAAAACGGACGAAAGGGGCCATCCAGCGACCCCGGGCGCCCCGACGGGGCCAGCGAGCTCAGGTGCCGGAAGAACCCCCGGGATACGGGCCGCGATCGGGCACGTCGGCGTTCTGCCCGCGATGACGCAGGGCATGATCGGCCAGCACCAGCGCCGTCATCGCCTCGGCGATGGGCGCGGCACGGATGCCCACGCAGGGGTCGTGGCGCCCCTTGGTCACCACCTCCACCGGCTCGCCGGCGGTGTCGATGCTGCGACCCGGCAGGCGGATCGACGAGGTCGGCTTGAGCGCCAGGTTCGCGCGCAGCGCCTGGCCGGTGGAGATCCCGCCCAGCACGCCCCCGGCATGGTTGGACAGGAAACCGTCCTCCGGGGTGATCTCGTCGCGGTGTTCGGTGCCGCGCTGGGCGACGCTGTCAAAACCGGCGCCGATCTCCACACCCTTCACCGCATTGATGCTCATCAACGCGTGGGCCAGCTCGGCATCCAGGCGGTCGAACACCGGTTCGCCCCACCCGGCCGGGACTCCGCGGGCCTCCACCGTCACCTGCGCCCCGATGGAATCCCCCGACTTGCGCAGCTGGTCCATGAACTCTTCCAGCTCCGGGACCCGCTCGGGATCCGGACAGAAGAACGGGTTCTCTTCGGTGCGGGCAAGGTCCTTCTCCGCCAGCTCCAGCGGCCCCAGCTGCGACAGCCAGCCCTGAATCGCGATGCCGTAGCGCTCCTCGAGGAAGCGCCGTGCCACCGAGCCCGCCGCCACCCGCAGCGCGGTCTCGCGCGCGGAACTGCGCCCGCCCCCGCGATAGTCGCGGATGCCGTACTTGCGGTGATAGGTGTAGTCCGCGTGCCCCGGCCGGAACTGGTCCTTGATCTCGCTGTAGTCCTTCGAGCGCTGGTCGGTATTCTCGATCAGCAATCCGATCGGAGCACCGGTGGTCACGCCCTCGAACACCCCGGACAGGATGCGCACCCGGTCCGGCTCGCGCCGCTGGGTGGTGTGGCGCGACTGGCCGGGCCGCCGCCGATCCAGATCCTTCTGCAGATCGGCCTCGGTGAGCGGGATCCCGGGCGGGCAGCCATCCACGACCCCGCCCAGGGCCGGCCCATGGCTTTCGCCGAATGTGGTGACGACGAACAGTCGTCCGAAGCTGTTTCCTGACATGGCGCCAGTTTACCGCCAGCCGCCGGGGATGTCGCCCGCCCATGGAAGCGACCCGGGTACCACCACCGGAATCCGCGTCGCCGTCCTTTCGTCTATGCTCCTGTCACTCAACCGCAAGGAGTTCTCCATGACCCGTCTGCAATCGCTCCGCCGCACCGCCCTGGCCACCGTCCTGAGCGGGATGCTGGGCTTCGGCGGCTCGGCCGCGGCCGACGTCTACACCGAGCTGCCCAGCCTGAACCTCGATCTGGCTCAGGAGCTGGCGATGGCCACGGTGCAGTCCTGCCGCGACGACGGGCACCAGGTCAGCGCCGTGGTGGTCGACCGCAGCGGCAACGACCGCGTGGTCATGCGCGATGACCGCGCCGCGCCGCAGACCATCTCGATCGCCGGTGACAAGGCCCGCGCCTCGGTGATGTCGGGTCTGGACTCCGGCGATTTCGTCGCCAACCGGGAAGACATCCGCCACGAAATGAACAACGTGGACGGGATCCTGATGCTGGACGGGGCCATCCTCATCGAGGCCGCGGGCCGCGTCCTCGGTGCGGTGGGGGTCTCCGGCGCCCCGGGTGGCGATCTGGACCGGGCCTGCGCGGAAGAAGGCATGGAGGCGATCCGGGAAGAACTCGACTTCGCCATGTAACCCTGCAACCGGAGACCATCGCATGAGCGAACATTCCGACCCGCACGGACACTCGCCGGACACCGGCGCCGGCGTCCCGCGCATCCACCCGGTGGAGGTCCGGGAGCGCCTGCGCGAACGGCCCCGGGATCTGCTGGTCGATGTTCGCTCGACCATGGAATTCCTGTTCGTCGGACACCCGGTGGGGGCCGTGCACATCCCGTGGATCGACGAACCGGACTGGACGGTGAACCCGGACTTCGTGCCGCAGGTGCGCAAGCTGCTGCTGGGCGGGGCCATGGATACCGCCGAGGACGCCCCGTCGGTGTACCTGATCTGCCGCAGCGGCAAGCGTACCCTGGCGGCCGCCGAGGCCCTGCTGCAGGCCGGGATGCACAACGTGTATTCGGTCGAGGAGGGCTTCGAAGGCCCGCTGGACGAGCAGCACCACCGCTCCACCGTAGGCGGCTGGCGCTATCACGGCCTGCCCTGGGAGCAGTGCTGAAGGCGGACCTCAGGCGGGGGGCAGGTCCTGCGCCCGCACCACGAACACCCCGTGGCCACCGGCCTCGAAATCCAGCCAGACCATCGGGATGTCATGGAAGGCATCCTCCACGGCCTCCTGACTGTTGCCCACCTCCACCATCAGCACGCCGTCGTCGGTCAGGTGGCGACGCGCCCCGGCGAGGATGCGGCGCACGATGTCGAGGCCGTCGTCCCCGGCCGCCAGGCCCAGTTCCGGCTCGTGGCGGTATTCGTCCGGCAGATCGGCCATGTCGCGGGCGTCCACGTAGGGCGGGTTGGTCACGATCAGATCATAGCGATCCTCCGGACCCAGCCCCTCGAACACGTCGCTCTGCACCAGCCGGACGCGATCCTCCAGCTCGAAGCGCGCCACGTTGTCGCGCGCTACCGCCAGGGCATCCGGCGAGATGTCGGCCAGATCCACCCGCGCCTGCGGCAGCACCATCGCCGCGGCGATGCCGATGCAGCCCGCCCCGGTGCCCAGATCCAGCACGCGCTCCACCCCGTCCGGGTCCACCCACGGCTCGAACCCCGACTCGATCAGCTCGGCAAACGGCGAGCGCGGCACCAGCACCCGTTCGTCGACATGGAACGGCAGCCCGGCGAACCACGCCTCGCGCGTGAGATAGGCCGCCGGCTTGCGCGACTGGATGCGCTCGCGCAGCAGGCCCTCGACCCGTTCGCGCTCCGTCTCGGTCAACCGGCTGTCCCACCAGTGGGCCTCGAGGTCCAGCGGCAGATGCAGCGCGTGCAGGGTCAGCCAGGCCGCCTCGTCGAAGGCATTGTCGGTGCCGTGCCCGAACGCCAGCCCGGCCGCGCGGAACTGCGACGCGCCGTAGCGAATGAAGTCGCGCAGGGTGAGCAGACCGGTACCGGGTTCCATTTTCACACTCCGGGAAGGGTTGAAGGGTCGTCATGATAAACCGGGAGCGGCATCATGCACCCGATCCCACGCCACGAGAACCCCATGAGCGCCGTCGATCCCTGGCTTGCCCGCCTGTCCCGCGCCCTGCCCCATCACGCCCTGTCGCGGCTGGTGCACCGGCTGGCCCGCACCGAATCCCCGCGCGTCCAGCCGCTGCTGCGTGCCTTCGTCCGCCGCTTCGAGCTCGACATGAGCGAGGCCGCGGAGCCGGACATCGCCGCCTACCCCAGCTTCAACGCCTTGTTCACCCGCGCCCTGCGCGACGGGGTACGCCCGCTGGAGGGCGACGCCGCGACCGTGGTCAGCCCGGCGGATGCCCGGGTCAGCGCCAGCGGGCGCATCGAGGCCGGGCGCATCTTCCAGGCCAAGGGGCACGACTATTCGGTGGAAGAACTGCTGGGCGGCGAGAACGACCTCGCGGTGCCGTTTCGCGACGGGCATTTCGTCACGCTGTATCTGTCCCCGCGCCACTACCACCGCCTGCACATGCCGCTGGACGGCACCCTGACCCACGCGATCCATGTCCCCGGGCGGCTGTTCTCGGTGGCGCCGCGCATCGTGCGCCACGTGCCGCGCATCTACGCCCGCAACGAACGCGTGGTGGCGCTGTTCGACACCCGCTTCGGCCCCATGGCGATGGCACTGATCGGCGCCCAGAACGTGGGCTCGATCGAGACCGTGTGGGCCGGGGAGATCACGCCGCCCTCGGCGCGCGAGGCCAGCTGCGTGACCTGGCCGGAGCGCGACATCGCACTGGAGCGCGGCGCGGAGATGGGCCGCTTCAACCTGGGATCGTCGGTGGTCCTGCTGCTGCCCCCGGGGCCGCTGGAACTGGACCCGGCGCTGACGCCCGAAACCGAGGTGCGGGTGTGCAGCGCCCTGGGGCGTTACACCGACCGGGACTGAGCCGCCGCCGCGGGCGCTTCAGGCGCATCCCCAGGGGAAATCGATCACCCGCCGGATATCGTCCTCGCCCAGCAGGCGCATCAGCAGGCGGTCCACTCCCAGCGCCACCCCGGCGCAGTCGGGCAGTCCCGCTTCCAGCGCAGCCTCCAGGAACGGATCGGCCGCGGGTTCCGGCTGGCCGCGCGCGCGCCGCCGCGCCCGGTCCTGCTCGCGGCGCCGGCGGAATTCCACCGGGTCGGTCAGCTCGAAATAGCCGTTGGCCAGTTCCAGATCGCCCCAGTAGACCTCGAAGCGCGCGGCGCAGCCGGGACGCTGGCGACTGCGCCGGGCGAGGATCGCCTGGCTCTCGGGGTAGTCGTGCAGGATGGTGATGCGCCCCGGCGGAAACCCGGGCACCACGCACAGAGACACCAAAGCATCCAGCCAGGCGTCGCGGTCCAGTTCGCCGTGGACGGTCAGGCCGCGCTCCGCGGCCACGGCCTGCAGGCGCGCCGCGTCGTCGTTCAGCGCATCGACGCCCAGGGCCTCGTCAAGCAGGTCCGGGTAGGCGACCACCCGGGGCTCCGGGTCCGGCACGTGCCAGGCCGGGTCCGCCGCAGCGACCTCCTGCAGCAGGGTCACCACCTCGTCGGCCAGCGCCCGGTCGTCGAGCCCGAGGCGATACCATTCCAGCAGGCTGAACTCGGGGTTGTGGCGGGCACCGCTTTCGCCGCCACGGAACACCCGGGCGAACTGGTAGATGTCGCCCGCCCCGTCCGCCAGCAGGCGCTTCATCGGGTATTCCGGCGAGGTCTGCAGCCAGCCCTCCATGCGCCCGCCGGCGCCATCGCCGGCCTGCGCGTGCCAGCTCTCCATGGCGGGGTCGAGGACCGTGCCCCGACCGAGGACCGGGGTCTCCACCTCCAGCACGCCGCGGCGCGTAAAGAAGCCCCGCAGTTCGGCCAGCAGGCGGGCCCGGGCCACGCGGGCCCCGGCGGCCCGCGGCCGCCAGTCCGACACGAACGCCGGTTCAGACGCGCGAGACGTATTCACCCTTGCGGGTGTCCACCTTGATGGATTCACCCTCCTCGACGAACAGCGGCACCTTGACCACTGCGCCGGTCTCCAGCGTGGCCGGCTTGGTGCCGCCCTGGGCGGTGTCGCCGCGGATGCCCGGGTCGCACTGGGTGATCTGCAGCTCGACGAAGGACGGGGCCTCCACCGACAGCGGCTCGCCGTTCCACAGGGTCACGGTGCACATGTCCTGTTCCTTCAGCCACTGGTCGGAGCCATTGAGTGCGGCCTTGCTCACCGCATACTGCTCGAAGCTCTCCGGGGTCATGAAGTGCCAGAACTCGCCGTCGTTGTAGAGATACTGCATCTCGGTCTCGAGCACGTCGGCGGCTTCCACCGACTCGCCCGACTTGAAGGTCTTCTCCACCACGCGCCCGGTGCGCAGGTTGCGCAGCTTCACGCGGTTGAAGGCCTGCCCCTTGCCCGGCTTGACGAACTCGTTCTCGACGATGGACATCGGATCGCCGTCCAGCAGGAGTTTGAGACCGCCCTTGAATTCGTTGGTACTGTAGGTTGCCATTGCGCGTAGTCCTCGAAGGTTTCCAGCCAGTTCTTCCAGCCGTTCAAACGACGCGGGCCGGCCGTCCCGCCGGGAACCGACCATGCCCAAAAATCCGATCATGATAACGCGTACGCCGCCGGCAACCCATACGCCCCGCTGGCAACAGTCGCTGGCTACCGCGATCCGCGACCCGGCCACCCTCGCCCGGCGCCTGTCCCTCGCCCCGGAGCACCTGCCCGGGATGCAGGCCGGACACGCCAGCTTCCCGATCCGGGTACCGGAGAGCTGGCTCGCCCGCATCGTGCCCGGCGAACCGAAGGATCCACTGCTGCGCCAGGTGCTTCCGCTGGCGGAAGAGACCGACGAGGTGCCCGGCTTCGTCGCCGACCCGGTCGGCGACCATGACGCGCTGGCCGCGCCGGGCGTGGCGCACAAATACGCCGGACGCGCCCTGCTGCTGACCACCGGGGCCTGCGCCATCCACTGCCGTTACTGCTTCCGCCGCGAGTTCGACTACGCCGACCACAACCCCGCACGCGACGACTGGGGCCCGGCACTGGACTATCTCGCGGCGCACCCCGACATCCACGAGGTCATCCTCAGCGGCGGCGACCCCCTGAGCCAGTCCGACACCCGGCTGGCGCGGCTGGTGGCGCGTCTGGAAGCCATTCCCCACCTCGAACGCCTGCGCATCCACACCCGCCTGCCGGTGGTGCTGCCGGAGCGGGTGGACGACGCCCTGCTGGGCTGGCTGGGGCAGGGGCGCCTGCAGCACGTGGTGGTGCTGCATGCCAACCACCCGCGCGAATTCGCGGCCCCGGCCGATCGCGCGCTGGAACGCCTGCGGGCGAGCGGCATCACCCTGCTCAACCAGGCCGTGCTGCTGGCCGGGGTCAACGACGAC
This sequence comes from Thioalkalivibrio sp. ALE23, assembly GCF_000378545.1. Classification (NCBI taxonomy): domain Bacteria; kingdom Pseudomonadati; phylum Pseudomonadota; class Gammaproteobacteria; order Chromatiales; family Ectothiorhodospiraceae; genus Thioalkalivibrio; species Thioalkalivibrio sp. ALE23. The sequence continues at coordinate 325,948 of NZ_KB900031.1, forward strand.
GCCGACACCCTGGTCGAACTGCAGGAGAGCGGTTTTCGCCACGGCGTGCTGCCGTATTACCTGCACTGCCTGGACCGCACCCGCGGCACCGCGCACTTCGAGGTGCCTCCAGACCGCGCCGCCGCCATTTACCGGGAAATGCACCGCCGACTCCCGGGCTACCTGCTCCCCCGCCGGGTGCGCGAAATCGCCGGTGAACCGGGCAAAACCCCGATCGCCGGAATACCGGCTGACGGCGAAACGTCATTCCCCGACTTTTACCCTGACTTTTGATCGGGTACCTTCAGGGGATCTTCCCACTTTCCGGAACAGACCATGATCGATTCGGATGCCGTTTTCCCTCCCCTTCCCGAGGCGGAACCCAGCCCCGAGGGGTTCCCGCCGCACACTGCCAGGGCGCTGCGGGCCTGGTGCGAGGAGCTGCCCCGCGCCGACCGCGAGACGGCGTTCGAAAAACTCTGTGCCCTGCTCGGCTCGCTCAACCGGGTCGCCCTCAAGCCCGGTGTGCGCGACGAACTCGCGGACATCATCGAAGAACACCTGCTGCCCCTGATCCCGGAGGTGGAACGCGGGCTGCGCCGGCGGCCACTGCCGCTGGCCGAACGCAGCCTGCACCGCGCCCGGATCTTCGGTGACGCGCTGCGCGAACTGGCGAACATGCATCTGCTGCTGACCCCGGTCAGCGTGCCCGGCAACAAGGCCTCGCGCGAGAAGGCCACCCCGCACCTGCAGGCCGCCATGGATGCCCTGGCCGCGCTGGCCATCCATCACTGGCGGCTGTATCAGCCGCTTCCTCGGGGCCTGTGGCGACAGATCTACGGTCTGCTGTGGTTCGCCCGCGAGCTGGGAGTGGATCGGCAAAAGGCCCTGCGCCAAACCGCGATCAGCCCGCTCGGCCCGGATTCGATCGATGCCACCACGGCACGCCTGTTCGTGCTTGGCAGCACCGGCGTGAATGCCCTGGAAATCGGCGACATCGACCTCCTGGCCCACTGGATCGCCGGCCTCCCGGTCGCCTGCAGCGAAGCCCCGAGCCCCGAAGAACACCCGGACCTCCCGGTCCTGCGCGCGGATCTGGACACCGACCACCCGCCCGGTCTGGTCCTGCGCAACCTGCCGCCCGGCGAAAGCAGCACGCATGTCGAACTCGGGACCCTGCTGGAGGCCCTGCGCAACCAGCCCGAATCGCTGGACCCCGCACGCCGGGCTGACGGTCGCACGCTGGCCGAACGCATGCTGCGCCTGTGGTCGCGGCTGCCGACCCGTCGCCACTCGCGCGAGACGGCCGACGAACAGCGTTACTGCCTGTTCGGCCTGACCCGCATCCAGGCCTACATGCAGGCCGCGCTGGACAGCCGCAAGGGCCCCGCACGCCCTGCCCCGACCGACGCCGCGGTCCCCGACACCGGTGACGACGACGTTCACCCGGACGGGCGGCCGGCCACCGTGAACGTCATCCGGATGTCGGAGGCCGCGCGTGCCGACAGCGGCCTCAGCCTGTCCGACGAACCGCATGCGACGGAGCCCGACGATGACCCCCGTCCGCTGGCCGACCGTGGCACCGACCGCGCCGGACACGCATGGGAAGATGTCGGTCGTGGTCTCGAGATCGCCGACCACGAAGAGCCGCAGGCCCCCATCGTCAAGCGTCAGCAGCCCGAGCACTGGCAGGTCGAGGACATTGGCGCGGGCGGGGTTCGTCTGCGCCTGCAGAACCCGCAACAGACCCTGTTGATCGGCGACCTGGTCGGACTGCGGGAACAGGACCCGGAACAGATCGGCTGGACCGTCGGCGTGCTGCGCTGGATCCGTTTCGAAACCGACGACGAGATCAGCATTGGCGTGGAGTACCTTGCACAGCGCTGCATGCCGGTACTGATCCAGCTCTTCCGCGCCGGTCGTGCGATTCGCGAGGCCCGGCCGGGCCTGTTCACGCCGGTGCGCGTGGGCCAGGACGGAGCGGCGCTGTTCCTGCCGGCACAGGAATTCGATCACGAAAATCGTCTGGTCGTCTGGCTCAACGGCCGCGCACGCGTACTGGCGCTGGACGCAGAGCGCACGGGCACTACACTGTTCACCGAAGTCGGCTGCCGCATGACCGATATCGAGCTGGATGAAGCCCCGACCGACGAGCCGGGAACCCCGGATGCGGGAGATGCGCTCTCCCTGGACCCGCATTAACCGAGTACCCCCACTTCCATGATCGAATCCATTCGCGTCCTCTTCGTGACCGCCAACCCCAACCTGGCGGAGCAGGTCATCAGCAGTATCCGGTCGCGTGGCTGCGCGGTTCGCCCGGAGCAGGTCGATGACGGCGAGGGCCTGACCGCGGCGCTGCGTGAAACCCGCTTCGACGTCGTCGTCTTCACCGAACCCGGGCTGAATCTGGCGCGCAGCGACGTGGATGCGGCCCTGCAGGCCAGTGGCCGCCGCACCCCCCTGGTCCTGATGACGGAACGCCCGGAGGAGGAACGCCTGCCCGACTACGAGGCCGGTGTATTCGCCGTGGTGGACCATCAGCTGGTGGAGCTCACCGCGATCCTGACCCTGCGTGCGGCCGACTCGCTGCATTTGCGCCAGCAGATCAAGCGCATGGAGAACTCGCTGCAGGAGTCCGAGCGGCGCAGCCAGCTGCTGCTGGACAACTCGCGCGACGCCATCGCCTACATCCATGACGGCATGCATGTGTACGCCAACGCCTCCTGGCGCGAACGCTTCGGCGTTGACGACCCCGACGACATCGAGGGCCTGCCGCTGATGGATCTGGTCGCGCCGGAGAGCCGCGACGACCTCAAGCGCTTCCTGCGCAGCTACCAGGAGGGCAGCGAGGAGGCCATGGCGCAACGTTTCCAGTTGCGCACGATGGACGGCGAGGCCTTCGAGGCGGAGCTGCACCTGTCCTCCACGACCGTGGAAGGCGAGGCCGCGACCCAGGTCCAGCTCAGCTCCGGCGAAGACAAGGAGCTGGCGCAGAAGATCGACTATCTGTCACAGCGCGACCTGGTCACCGGCCTGTACAACCGACAGTACTTCCAGGACGCCATCGAAACCACGCGCACCCGGGCCGCGGAAACCGAAAAGCCCTTCGCCCTGCTGACCGTGGCGGTGGACCATTTCCCCGAAATCCGCGCCAACGCCGGGATGTCCGGGGCCGACCTGATGCTGGCCGACGTCGGCCAGATCATCGAGAGCCATTTCCCGGAAACCGCGGTGGTCGCACGGCTGGAGGCCGAACGCTTCGGTGTGCTGCTGCCCGAAGCCCAGCAGGCCGCCGCGGAAGAACGCCTGGATGCACTGCAGGAGGCCATCGCCTCGCGGGTGTTCGAGGTGGGCACGCTGTCCACCCATGGCAGCGTTTCGGCCGGCGGGGTCATCGCCGACGAGACCGCGCCGGATACCGAGGAACTGCTGGCGCAGACCGACCGTGCCCTGGAGGACGCGGTGAAGGCCGGTGGCGGCACCCATCGCTTCTACCGCCCCGCCGAGGGCGAGCTGACCCAGGCGCAGCTGGATCAGCAATGGAAGAACCGCATACTCGAGGCGCTGGAGGAGAACCGTCTGGAGCTGCGCTATCAGCCGGTGGTCAACCTGCACGGCGCCGACCGTCCGCGTTACAGCGTGTTCGTGCGCCTGCTGGATCCCGACGGCACGGTACACGAGCCGGTGGAATTCCTGCCCAGCGCCGAACGCACCGAAGTGGCGACCCGGATCGACCGCTGGATCCTGCGCCATGCCCTGGCGGTGCTGGCCCGGCAGTTGAAGAAGGACTCGCGCACGCAGTTCTTCCTCAAGCTGACCAACGGTTCGCTGGGCGACCCGTCCGTCCTGACCTGGCTGAACGACGACCTGCACGCCCTGCGCATCCCCGCGGACAACGTGGTGGTGGAACTCAAGGAACCGACCATCGTCACCCATCTCAAGCCGGCGATGAACGTGGGCCGCGGGCTGAAGGAAATGCACGGTCACCTGTGCGTGGACGATTTCGGCAACGGCCTCAAGCCGTTCCAGCTGCTGCAGCACCTGGATGCCGACCACATCAAGCTGGACGCCTCGTTCGTGAAGGATCTTGCCGAAAGCGAGGAAAACCAGGAGACGATCCGCGAATACACCGAGGCCGCCCACGCCAAGGGCAAGCAGGTCATCGTCCCCCACATCGAGGATGCCTCGGCGCTGGCCGTGCTGTACGGCCTGAACGTCAACCTCGTGCAGGGCTTCTTCCTGCAGGCCCCGATGCCCGAGCCGGACTTCGACTTCGAGTCCGTCTGACGCGCTCGGGGCCGGCTCCCGGCCCTATTTCGACCAGAACTTCAGGTCGTCGAAGAACGAGCGCACCCCGTCGAAGAAGGAGTGTTCCTTGGGGCTGTGCTTGGTGCCGCCGGCCCGGGTCTCTTCCTCGAACTCCTGCAGCAGATCCTTCTGCCGTTTGGTCAGGTTGACCGGCGTCTCCACCACCACGCGACAGATCAGGTCGCCCACGCCGCCGCCGTGCACCGATTTCACGCCCTTGCCGCTGACCCGGAACTGCTTGCCGCTCTGGGTCTCCGGCGGGATCTTGAGGTTCACCCGGCCGTCCAGCGCCGGCACCTCCAGCTCGCCGCCCAGCGCGGCGGTGGCGAAGGAAATCGGGACCTCGCAGTGCAGGTCGTTGCCATCGCGGCGGAACAGCTGGTGCGGCTTGACCCGCACCTGCACGTAGAGGTCCCCCGGCGGGCCGCCGTTGAGGCCCGCCTCGCCCTGTCCGGACAGGCGGATGCGGTCGCCGGTGTCCACTCCGGCAGGGACCTTGACGTCCAGGGTGCTCTGCTCCTGCACCCGGCCCTGACCGCCGCAGGCCTTGCAGGGCGTGGGGATGATGCGTCCACTTCCCTGGCAGCGCGGGCAGGTCTGCTGCACCGAGAAGAATCCCTGCTGGATGCGGACCTGCCCCATGCCATTACAGGTCGGGCAGGTTTCGGTGGAGGTGCCCGGTTCCGCGCCCGAGCCGTCACAGGCCTCGCAGCTGCTGGTCGTGGGAATGCGGATCTGCACCTCCGTGCCGAACACCGCTTCCTCCAGCGTCAGCTCGAGGTTGTACTGCAGATCGGAGCCGCGGTAGGCACGCTGCCCGCCGCGACCGCCGCCGCCACCAAAGATGTCGCCGAAGATGTCCTCGAAGATGTCGCTGAAGTTGGACCCTCCGGCACCGCCGCCGAAGCCGCCGGCGGCCGAACCGTCCACGCCGGCGTGGCCGTAGCGGTCGTAGGCCGCCCGCTTCTGGTCGTCGCTGAGGACGTCGTGGGCCTCGCGGGCCTCCTTGAAACGGGCCTCGGCATCTTCATCCCCGGGGTTGCGGTCGGGGTGATACTTCATCGCCAGACGGCGAAAGGCCTTCTTGATGTCGGCGGCGGAGGCGTCCTTCGACACCCCCAGCACCTCGTAGTAATCGCGTTTTGCCATGATCGTTTTCCTGCGGATGGTCCGGGGCGTTCAGCCGTTGCCGGGAACGAAAGCGCCCGGGTTCGCGCATGCGCGGGCCCGGGCGTGGTGGCTGGCAAGGGAAACCGGCCGGCGCGTGGCCGGCCGGCCACGGCCGATCAGCCGTTCTTCTTGTCGTTGTCGTCGACTTCCTCGAACTCGGCGTCGACCACGTCGTCGCCCTGCTGCTGGCCACCGGCTTCCCCGGAGGCATCGGCCGCCCCGGCGTCACCGCCCTGCTGCGCGTAGGCCTTCTCGGCGATCTTGCCGGAGGCTTCGGTCAGCTTCTGCGTGGCCTGCTCGATGGCCTCGGCGTCGTCGCCTTCCATCGCGGTCTTGACCTCGCTCACCGCCGACTCGATCTCGGAGCGTTCCTCGTCGGAGACCTGATCGCCCGAATCACTGAGCGACTTCTCGGCGGAGTGCACCATGGCATCGGCCTGGTTGCGCGCCTGCACCAGCTGCTGGAACTTCTTGTCCTCTTCGGCATGGGCCTCGGCGTCCTTGACCATCTGCTCGACTTCGTCCTCGGACAGGCCGGAGGAGGCCTTGATGACGATCTTGTTCTCCTTGCCGGTCGCCTTGTCCTTGGCCGAGACGTTCAGGATGCCGTTGGAGTCGATGTCGAAGGTGACCTCGATCTGCGGCACGCCGCGCGGCGCCGCCGGGATGTCCTGCAGGTCGAAGCGGCCCAGCGACTTGTTGGCGCTGGCCATGTCGCGCTCGCCCTGCAGCACGTGCACGGTCACCGCGGTCTGGTTGTCTTCGGCGGTGGAGAACACCTGCTGCGCCCGGGTCGGGATGGTGGTGTTCTTCTCGATCAGCTTGGTCATCACGCCGCCCATGGTCTCGATGCCCAGCGACAGCGGGGTCACGTCCAGCAGCAGCACGTCCTTGACGTCGCCGCCCAGCACGCCGGCCTGCACCGCGGCGCCGACCGCGACCGCCTCGTCCGGGTTCACGTCCTTGCGCGCATCCTTGCCGAAGAAGCCGGAGACCGCTTCCTGCACCTTGGGCATGCGGGTCTGACCGCCGACCAGGATCACGTCGTCCACCTCGGAGGCGGACAGGCCGGCGTCCTTCAGGGCGACCTTGCAGGGCTCGATGGAGCGCTGGATCAGGTCCTCGACCAGGCTCTCCAGTTTGGCCCGGGTGACCTTGATCGCCAGGTGCTTGGGCCCGGTATTGTCGGCCGTGATGTACGGCAGGTTGACCTCGGTCTGCTGCGCGGAGGACAGCTCGATCTTCGCCTTCTCGGCGGCTTCCTTCACGCGCTGCATGGCCAGCGGATCGCCCTTGATGTCGATGCCCTGGTCCTTCTTGAACTCGTCGGCCAGGTAGTCAATCAGGCGATTGTCGAAGTCCTCGCCGCCGAGGAAGGTATCACCGTTGGTCGCCAGCACCTCGAACTGGTGCTCGCCGTCCACCTCGGCGATCTCGATGATCGAGATGTCGAAGGTACCACCGCCCAGGTCGTACACCGCGATCTTGCGGTCACCGCGCTGTTTGTCCATGCCGTAGGCCAGCGAGGCGGCCGTCGGCTCGTTGATGATGCGCTTGACCTCCAGCCCGGCGATCTTGCCGGCGTCCTTGGTCGCCTGGCGCTGCGAGTCGTTGAAGTAGGCCGGCACGGTGATGACCGCTTCGGTCACTTCTTCCCCGAGGTAATCCTCGGCGGTCTTCTTCATCTTCTGCAGCACGCGCGCGGAGATCTCCGGCGGGGCCATCTTCTTGCCCTGCACCTCGACCCAGGCGTCGCCGTTGTCGGCCTTGACGATGCTGTAGGAGACGAGGTCGATGTCCTTCTGCACTTCGCCCTCGTCAAACTTGCGGCCGATCAGTCGCTTGGCCGCAAAGATGGTGTTGTGCGGGTTGGTCACCGCCTGGCGTTTGGCGGCCTGGCCGACCAGCACCTCGCCATCTTCACTGAACGCGACGATGGACGGCGTGGTGCGCGCGCCCTCGGCGTTCTCGATGACCTTGGCCTGGTCGCCTTCCATCACGGCGACGCAGGAGTTGGTGGTCCCGAGGTCGATTCCGATCATCTTGCCCATGGCTGAATTCTCCTGAAATTGAAAGTTCGCGGCACAGGGGACGCCCCTGCCCGTTTGTACGGTGATCTGGGGGCCGTGGCGGCCTTTTCAACCGCCCCGGCCGGAATTCGTGACCGGCGAGTGGTCAGGCGTTCTCGTCGATGCCCGGGGAACTGGGCGCCTTCGAGACCATGACCATCGCCGGACGCAGGACCCGGTCCTGCAGCATGTAACCCTTCTGCATGGTCGCGACCACGGTGTTCGGCGGCTGCTCGGGATCCTCCTGCATCGACATCGCCTGATGGCGCTCCGGATCGAAACGCTCGCCGGTGGGCTCCTCGGCCTGGATGCCGAACTTGTCGAAGACCTTGTGCAGGTTCTTGAGGGTCAGGTCCACGCCCTCGATGACGCGGTCCACGTCCTGCGACTCGCGCGCGGCCTGCAGCCCCATCTCCAGGGAATCACAGACCTCCAGCATCTCGGAGGCGAATTTCTCCATCGCATACTTGTGCGCGTTCTCCAGCTCGCGTTCGAAGCGCCGGCGCTGGTTCTCCAGCTCGGCCTGCGCGCGCAGGGCCTGGTCGCGCCGCTCCTCGGCCAGCGCCTCCAGCTCCTGGACGCGATCGGCCTCGCCGGCCGCCGCGGCCGCTTCCTGTTCCTCGGGGGAGGGCGACTCCTGCGCTTCGTTTTCGGGGGTTTCCCGGGATTCCGGCTGTTCGGACATGCTTCCCTCGCGTTCGTATCGAGTGTTGTTCGGACGGGCGCCGCCTGTCGCCGGCGCACAAGCAGGAAGGCGGGGCTCGCGGCCCCGCCTTCGCGGTGTTTACTGGGAGTCTGGGGATTCCCCGCGCACATTCAAGGCCGAGCCCAGCAATCGTGCGGTGACGTCCACGATGGGCACGACCCGGTCGTAGGACATGCGCGTCGGGCCGATCACACCCAGCACACCCACCACCTCGCCTTCCACGCTGTAGGGCGCGGTCACCACCGAGCAGTTCTCGAACCAGTCGAGACCCGACTCGCGGCCGATGAAGATCTGCACCCGGTCGCCGCGGATGCACTGGTCGAGGATGCCGAGGATCTCTCGCTTCTCGTTGAACGCTTCCAGCAGCTGCCGCAGGCGCTCCATGTCGGAAAGCTCCTCGTAGCCCAGCAGCTGGGTCTGGCCGGCCACGACGACATCGTCGGGGTCCTCGTCGCCCAGCGCCTGTTCGCCCAGGTCGATGGCGGCCAGCATCTGCGCGTCCAGGTCGTCGCGCACCTCGCGCATTTCCCGCAGGAGTTCGGCGCGCACCGTATGCAGGCTCTTCCCCGCGAGATGCGCGTTGAGATAATTGGCCATGCGCTGCAGGTCGTCCTGACTGAAGTCCCGCTCCAGTTCGAGGACGCGATTCTGCACCTCGCGGCCGTCGATCACCAGGATCGCCAGCACCCGGCCCTCGCCCAGCCGCAGGAACTCGATCTGCGACAACGCGACGTTGCGATGCCGCGGCAGCCGCACCATCCCGGCCATGCGCGTCACCTGGGACAGCACGCTGCTGGCGCTGTCCAGCAGGTCCTGGGTGGAGGCGCCGGGATCGAAGCGCGATTCGATCGCATCGATCTGCTCGCGACTGGGCTTGCGCACCTCCAGCAGGCTGTCGACGAACAGCCGGTAGCCGGCGGTGGTCGGAACCCGCCCGGCCGAGGTGTGCGGCGCCTGGATCAGGCCTCGATCCTCGAGATCGGCCATCACGTTGCGCACCGTCGCGGCGCTCACCTTGAGGCCCGAGGCGCGCGCGAGGTTGCGGGACCCCACCGGCTGACCATCGCTGATATAGCTCTCGATCAGCGTCCGCAGCAGGGTCCGCTCGCGGGCATCCAGCTGAATCGACGAGTCGTTCATGTTTCTGTCAGCGCTCCTTCCGGACGAGTGCCACAACCGTCCAAGTGTTCGGGGACCGCGCCCCGCCGTCAAGCGGCCGCGTGCAGGACCGCCCCGTTTTCCGGATAATGCCGGCATGATGCCAGAGTTCAAGACCGTCGGCCTGATCGGCAAGGCCAACGACCCGCGCACCGCTCCGCTGGTGGAGCGGCTGGTACAGCTGCTGTGCGAGCGCGAGCGACACATACTGATGGAGGCCGACATCCAGGGCTTCCAGCGCCCGGCCGACGTACCGATCCGGCCGGTCGGCGAGCTGGCGCGCGAAGCCGACCTGCTGATCGTGATCGGCGGCGACGGCACCCTGCTGGCGACCGCCCGGGTCACCGCCGGGATCGGCACGCCGCTGCTGGGGATCAATCTCGGCCGCCTGGGCTTCCTGGTCGACGTATCCCCCGATACCGCGGCGGAGGAACTGGGGGAGGTCCTGGACGGCGCCTACGTGCTGGAACCGCGCTCCATGCTGGAGGCCGAAGTGGTGCGCGACGGCGTGACCGTGCACACCGGGGTCGCGGTCAACGATGCCGTGCTGCACGTACTCAGCGTGGTGCGCATCATCGAGTTCGACACCACCATCGATGGCGTGGACGTCGGGCGCCTGCGGGCCGACGGGCTGGTGGTGGCCACGCCCACCGGCTCCACCGCCTACGCCCTGTCGGCCGGCGGCCCCATCCTCACCCCGCAGATGGACGGCATGGTGATCGTCCCGGTCGCGCCGCACAGCCTGAACCACCGCCCGCTGGTGGTGGGCGGTGATTCGGTCATCGAGATCCAGCTGTCCCCCGACAGCCGCTCGCCGGCACAGGTCGCGCTGGACGGTCAGGAGAACGTCGACTTCGGGCCCGGCGACCGCCTGCGCATCCGCCGCCGGGAATACGGCATGACCCTGATCCACCCGCACAATCACCAGTTCCTGCGCATGCTGCGTTCCAAGCTGCGCTGGGGAGAACAGCCCTGACATGCTGCGCCTGATCCACATCCGCGATTTCGCCATCGTCGACGAACTCGAACTCGAGCTCGACGACGGCCTCAACGCCCTGACCGGCGAGACCGGGGCGGGCAAGTCCATCCTGGTTGACGTGGTCGGCCTGCTGCTGGGCGACCGCGCCGACGCCTCCATGGTGCGCGAGGGCGCCGAACAGGCCGAGCTGGGCGCCGAATGCGAACTGCCGGACAACAGCCCGGCGCATGCCTGGCTCGCCGAGGCCGGTCTGGCCGGCGAGGACGGCGACCCGCTCCTGCTGCGCCGCGTGCTGACGCGCCAGGGCAAGAGCCGCGCCTGGATCAACGGGCGCCCCGCAACCGTTACCCAGCTGCGGGAACTGGGCCAGTGGCTGGTCGACATCCACGGGCAGCATGCCCATCAGCAGCTGCTCGGGCGCGATACCCAGCGGGCCTGGCTGGACGGCTTTGTCGAGGCGCCCCTGTGCCATGCGGTGTCTACCGCCTTCCAGCAATGGCGCGAGGTCCGCAGCGCCCTGGAAAAGGCCCGTGCGGAACTGGCCGAGGCCGGCGACCGGCTGGACCTGCTGCGCTTTCAGACCGGCGAACTGGCCGAACTGGCGCCGGAACCCGACGAATACCCCGAGCTCTCCACCGAACAGAGCCGGCTGGCGCACGGCACCGAGGTCCTGCAGGCCCTCCAGGCCGCCGACGCCACCATCGGCGAGGACAACGGGCTGGATGCCCTGCTCGGCCAGATGCTGCACCGGCTGCAGGAGGCGGCCCGCCATGACGACCGCCTGCAGCCCGGGATCGAGCTGCTGGAGTCGGCCCGCATCCAGATCGACGAGGCCGGGGACACCCTGCGCCGGCTGGCCGAGGACATCGACCCCGACCCGCAGCGCCTGGCGGAGCTGGATGCGCGACTGGGGGAGTACCTGCGTCTGGCGCGCAAGCACCGGGTCGAACCGGAGGAACTGCCCGGCCTGCACCGGCGCCTGATGGACGAACTGGAGCATCTGGAATCCGGGGACCGCACGGTGGAAGAACTGGAAACCCGAGCCACGCAGGCACGTTCCGCGCTGGAAGACGCCGCGGCGGAACTCACCCGCGCACGCGAGCAGGCCGCGCGGCGCATCGAGACCGCTGTCACCGAGACCATGCAGGAACTGGGCATGGCCGGCGGACGTTTCGAGATCGCCGTGGAACCCGACGACGAACCGCGCGCCCATGGCGCCGACCGGGTGGAATTCCGCGTCGCCGCCAACCCCGGCCAGACCCCGCAGCCGCTGGCCCGGGTGGCATCGGGCGGCGAACTGTCGCGTATCGGCCTGGCCCTGCAGGTGCTCGCGAGCCAGCAACAGACCGTGCCCACCCTGATCTTCGACGAGGTCGATTCGGGCATCAGCGGCGCGGTGGCCGAGGTCGTCGGGCGCAAGCTGCGGCGGCTGGGGGAACGCCACCAGGTGCTGTGCGTCACCCATCTCGCGCAGGTCGCCGCACAGGCCCATCATCAGCTGGAAGTGGCCAAGACCACGGCCGAGGATCACACCCGCACCAGCATCCGGCGTCTCGATCACGAAGACCGGGTAGACGCCCTGGCCCGCCTGATTGGCGGCAGTGCCCTCACCGAGAGCAGCCGCGCCCACGCACGGGAGCTGCTGCAAACGCCCGGGGACTGAGACGACTCCCCCGGCGAAGCCCGGTGGGGAGAGGGTTCAGGCGGGGCGGCGGGGGCAGGCCTCGTCGCTGCAGTCGCCGTACAGCACCAGGGCATGATCCCGGATCGAAAACCCGTAGTCCGAGGCGATCTGCTGCTGACGCTGTTCGATGGTCTCGTCGTAGAACTCCTCGACCCGCCCGCACTGGTTGCAGACGATGTGGTCGTGGTGGCCGCCGCGCTCCAGCTCGAACACCGCCTGGTTGCCCTCCAGATGGAGCCGGCAGACCAGGCCGGCGGCCTCGAACTGGGTGAGCACGCGATACACCGTGGCCAGGCCGATCTCCTCGCCGGAATCCAGCAGCTCGCGGTAGATCGCCTCGGCCGTGAGATGCCGCGTCTCCGACTGATCCAGGATCTCCAGGATCTTCATCCGCGGCAGCGTGACTTTCAGACCGGCCTTCTTGAGATTGCTCGTTTCCATGCACGATCCCTGCATCGCGTCGGGCTCCGGGCATTGAGAGCCACCGGATGCTTTGGTGTACCATGCGCGTTCCCAGACTCGTTCAAGGTCCCGCGCGCTCGATGTACAAGATTCTCATTACTATCGCGGTCGCCGCAAGCACGCTTACCGCGTGCAGTGGCTTTAACCAGTTCCGTCTCGACGTGCAGCAGGGCAACGTGATCGACGCCACCGACGTGGCGCGAGTCCAGCCCGGCATGACGCCCGGCCAGGTGCGTTTCCTGCTGGGGACGCCGCAACTGGACGCGGCCTTCAAGAGCGAGGACCGCTGGGACTATGTCTATTACCGGCGTCCGGGGATCGGCCCCACCGAACGCCAGCGCGTGAGCGTGTATTTCCAGGACGGCGTGGTCGCCTACATCGACTCCGACGTGCCCCAGCCGGTCGCCCTGGAGGACCACCCGGTGGACATGGACGACTGAGGGAGACGGGCGGGCCGCGTCACCGGGGTCACGCCTCCCCGCCCTTTTCTTTCGTCTTGCCCTTGCCGGCACGCTGGCGCCGCACCTCTTTCGGGTCGGCAATCAGCGGGCGGTAGATCTCCACCCGGTCGCGCGACCGCAGCACGGTATCGCGGCGGGTAATCTTGCCGAAGATCCCCACCTTCGCATTGTCCAGATCGATCTCCGGAAACTGCCGGTCGATCTCGGACTGGCGCAGCGCCTGCTCGACGGTCGTTCCGGGCGAGACCTCCAGCGACAGGATCACCTGACGGTCGGGCCGCGCATAGGCGACCTCGACCGTCATCGGCCCCTCGCCACCATCGTCTGCCTCAGCCATTCCCGTGCACCTCCTGCGCGCGGCGGACGAAGGCGTCCACCAGGGAGTTGGCGATCTGGTGGAACACCGGGCCGATCGCGAACGACATCAGCCGGCTGGCGAACTCGAATTCCAGCTCCAGCGAAATGCGCGTGCCGCCGCCCTCCAGCTCGGTGAAGCGCCAGGTGCCGTGCAGGCGCTGGAACGGCCCCTTCACCAGACGGATGTCGATGGACTCCGGCCGCCGCAGCGTGTTGCGGGTGGTGAACGACTTGTGCAGCGCCCCCTTGGCGAGCTCGATGGTACCCTCCACCTGGGTCTCGGTCCGGTTGCGGGAGGACGCGCTGCGACAGCCCGGCAGGAATTCCGGGTAAGAGTCGATGTCGTCGACCAGGTCGAACATCTGCTCGCGCGAATACGGAACGTCGGCCGAACGCTGGATCTTCGAGCCCATCAGATCAGCTCCACCGCACGCAGGAACACCAGCAGGATCGCGACCGGCGCGACGAAACGCACCAGGAAGTACCACAACCCGAACAGCGCCGGGGAGCGCATCGCCAGCTCCGCACTCACCGACCCGCGAGTCATGCGCCAGCCGGCGAACACGGCGATCAGGAATCCGCCCAGCGGCAGCAGGATATTCGCGGTCAGGTAGTCGAGGAAATCGAGTACGCCCATGTCGAACAGGGTGTAGTCCGACCAGACGTTGAGCGACAGCAGCGCGGCGATCCCCAGAGTCCATGCCGCGATCGCCAGCACCGTGGTCGCGGCCACCCGCGTCATGCCCACGGTTTCCACCAGCCAGGCCACCGCCGGCTCGGCGATCGAGATCGCCGAGGTCCAGGCCGCGAAGCTCAGCAGGATGAAGAACACCGTGCCGAAGATCAGCCCGCCGGGCATCTCGCCGAAGGCCAGCGGCAGGGTCACGAAGATCAGCCCCGGCCCCTCGCCCGGCGACAGCCCGGCGCCCAGCACGATCGGGAAGATCGCCAGGCCGGCCACGATCGCGACCAGGGTATCCGCCCCCACCACGACCCCGGCGGTGCGCGGGATGGAGGCATCACTCTGCAGATAGCTGCCGTAGATCATGATCGCGCCCATGCCCAGACTCAGGGTAAAGAAGGCCTGCCCCATGGCCAGCAGCACCGCGTTGGCGGACAGCTCGGAGAAGTCCGGCGCCAGCATGAATGCGAGGCCTTCGCCGAAGTTCCCCTGCACCACCGCGTAGCCGACCATCACCAGCAGCATCACGAACAGCAACGGCATCAGGATGGTCACCGCCTTCTCCAGCCCCGACTGCACCCCGCGCGCGACCACGATGCCGACCATCACCATGAAGATGGTGTGCCAGGCCAGCAGCGCCTCGGGGGAGGCCAGCATGCCGTCGAACATCGCCTCGGAGCCACTGGCGTCCAGGCCGACAAAGCCGCCCGCCCCGCTCTTGAAGATGTACGACAGGGCCCAGCCCGCGACCACCGAGTAGAACGACAGGATCAGGAAACCGGTCACCACGCCGATCCAGCCGATGGAGGCCCAGCCGGTCGACACCCCCTCCTCGCGCGACAGGCTGGTCATGGTGTTGATCGGCGACTGGCGCCCGCGCCGGCCCAGCATGATCTCGGCGATCATCACCGGCAGGCCGATGAGCAATATGCAGCCCAGATACACCAGCACGAAGGCGCCACCGCCGTTCTCGCCGGCGATGTAGGGGAAACGCCAGATGTTCCCGAGCCCGACGGCCGAGCCCGTCGCCGCGAGGATGAAGGCCAGACGGGTGGTCCATTGACCATGGATCGATGCGGTGGGTGGCATGCGGATCTCCGTGTTTTTGCCCGTGGATTGTGAGCCAAGGCCGGCCGGCACTCAACTGAGTGCCGGTCCATGGATGCCCGCCGTTGACGCCTGGAGTACACTCCGCCCCCATGGGCAAGAAGAAGAAAACCGCCGGGGACGGCTCCAGTACCATCGCGCTCAACCGCCGCGCGCGTCACGACTACCACATCGAGGACCGGCTGGAAGCCGGGCTGGCCCTCGAGGGCTGGGAGGTCAAGTCGCTGCGGGCCGGCCGCGCACAGATCAGCGAAGCCTATGTCCTGCTGCGCAACGGCGAGGCATACCTGTTCGGCGCCCATTTCACTCCGTTGCCCACCGCCTCCACGCACATCAATCCGGATCCGAGCCGCACGCGCAAGCTCCTGCTGCACCGCTCCGAGATCAACCGACTGATTGGTGCGGTGGAACGCCGCGGCTTCACCCTGGTCCCGCTGGCCCTGTACTGGAAACGCGGCCGGGCCAAAGTGGAGATCGGCCTGGCCAAGGGCAAGAAGGCCTACGACAAGCGCGCCGACAAGAAGGAAAAGGACTGGCAGCGCGAACGCGCGCGCATCATGAAGAACGGCTGATGCGGGCTCACTCGCGGGCCGCGCGCCAGCGACAGGCACCCCCGGCCGCCTCGTCCAGCACCGCCAGCAGCTCGGCATGGGCGGCCGCCTCTTCCGCCGACGGCTCCACGACCGGCAGGGGCTGCCCCGAACGCCGTGCCCGCGCCGGCGCCTGATCCCCCGTATCCTGCTCGCTGTCGCTGTCCAGGGTCAGGCTCACCTGCCCGCCGGTCATCGCCAGATAGACATCGGCCAGCAGCTCCGCGTCCAGCAGCGCGCCGTGCAGCGTCCGGTCCGAGGCATCCACCCCGTAGCGCTTGCACAGCGCGTCCAGCGAATTGCGGCTGCCCGGATGCATGCGCCGCGCCAGCACCAGCGAATCCAGCACCCCGCAGATCTCGCCGATGGAGCCCGCCGGCGCCTGGTCGCCCAGCAGCGCCAGCTCGTGATCGAGAAAGCCGATGTCGAACGGGGCGTTGTGAATCACCAGTTCCGCCCCGCGCACGAACTCCACGAATTCCCCCGCCAGGTCGGCGAAACGCGGCTTGTCCGCGAGAAACTCGTTGTCGATCCCGTGCACCGCCACCGCACCGGCATCGATCTCACGATCCGGCTGAATGAAGTGATGCCACACCCGGCCGGTCGGCCGGCGATTGTCCACCTCCAGACAGCCGATCTCGATGATGCGGTGCCCGTCCGCCGGTTCCAGGCCGGTGGTCTCGGTGTCCAGCACGATCTGGCGCATGTTGCGTTCCCTTCGGTTCGGTCGTCCCGCGGATGGCTCAGCTGGCCGCCCCGCTCAGGAGTTCGTCGATGCCGGCATTCGCCAGCTCGTCGGCGCGTTCGTTCTCCGGGTGCCCGCTGTGGCCGCGGACCCAGTACCACTCGATGGAATGGCGCGCCGCCTCGGCATCCAGGGCTTCCCACAGGTCCCGGTTCTTCACCGGCTGGCCGCTGGCCGAGCGCCAGTTGCGCCGTTTCCAGCCGGGCAGCCATTCGGTCACGCCCTGCTTCACATACTTGGAGTCGGTCACCAGCTCCACCCGGCAGGGTCGCTGCAGGGTCTCCAGCGCGCGGATGGCCGCGGTCAGCTCCATGCGGTTGTTGGTGGTCTCGGCCTCGCTGCCGTACAGCTCGCGCTCGTGCCCACGGTAGCGCAGCACCGCCCCCCAGCCGCCGGGACCGGGGTTGCCGCGGCAGGCGCCGTCGGTATAGATGTACACCCGCTCGTCGTCGTCACTCATTGCCGTCCCTCGTTCGGCCGCGTTCGCCGGCGCATGATACGCGCGAAACGGCCACGCCGGGAGCACCCGTCGGCGGCGCGAAGCGCAGCGCTCGTGCCGGCCGCAGGGGCTCCTCCACCCGCTTGTGCGCGATGGTCAGAATGACCCCGGCCAGCGGGGGAAGTCCACGCAGAGCCCAGCGGTCCAGGCGTGCCAGCCGGCGCTGCCAGGCCACCGGCAGGCCGGGCGGCAGCACGCTGAGGTTCCATTGCTCCAGCACTTCCAGGCCGGCGGCCGCCAGCATCCCCCGATAGCGTACGCTGCGCAGCCCCTCGGGCAGCGGGGACGGCCAGAGGCCCGCCTCCGGATCGCCGTGCAGCCGGTTGGCCTCCAGCATGAACAGATGCCCCTCGGGCTCCAGCACCCGGGCGGCCTCGTTGACCACCACCTGCGGCTCCGGACTCCAGCTGCAGGGATGGCCCAGCACGATGATCCGTGCCCCGGCGGATTCCAGCGCCCAGGCCTCCGGATCGATCCGGACCTGCGCCCCCGGATCCGCCACGCGCAGCACCCGTGCCTGATCCGGGGCGTCGGGATCCATCAACGGCGCCGGCGCCAGCTCCACCGCGACGTTCAGCGGGCTCCCGGTCGCGTGGCGGCGCATGCGGTCCAGCAGGCGCGCGCGCACCCGCTGGCCCTGAGGCTGGGCATACCACCGGGCGAGGCAATCGCGTGCGCGTGCTTGGTGCTCCGGGTTGGCTGGTTTATCCTTCGTCCCCATGAAACTTCGATGCCCCGCTGTTCCCGTTCGCCCGCTGGCCCTCGCCGTTACCGTGGCCCTGTTCTCCGGTTGTAGCCTACACGACCGCGAGCGGTCACTGGATACCGCCGACACCGGTACCGGGAGTCCGGCCGAGGCGCGTACCCCACAGGCGCGCACCTACGACGCCCAGGACGTCGAATCCGCCATGCAGCGCCAGGCCGAAAAGGCGGAAAAGCGTGCTGCCGAAACCGACGACCTGTGGGAACGTGCCCGGCTGAACTACGGTTTCAGCGACGAACTCGACCACGATCGCGTCCAGCGTTATCTCGACCATTATCGCGATCAGCCGCGGATCATCGAACTCTCCACGCGGCGGGCCGAACCCTTCGCCTATTTTATCCTGTCGGAGCTCGAGGCTCGTGACATGCCGGCGGAACTCCTGCTGCTTCCCATCGTGGAGAGCGGCTATGCCCCGGAAGCCACCTCCAGCGGACGTGCCGCCGGGATCTGGCAGTTCATACCGTCCACCGGGGATCATTTCGACCTGCACCGCGACGACTGGTACGACGGCCGGCGCGATGTCTACCAGTCGACCCTGGCGGCACTCGACTATCTCGAATACCTGCATTCCCGCTTCGACGACTGGTACCTCGCCCTGGCCGCCTACAACTGGGGCCAGGGGAACGTCCGCCGGGCGATGGAGGCCAATGCCGCGCAGGGCCGCGACACCGACTACTGGAGCCTTGACCTGCCGGCCGAACCGCATGCCTACGTTCCCCGCCTGCTGGCCCTGCGCGAGCTGTTCCGCGCGCCGGATGAACACGGCGTGACCCTGACCCCCGTGGCCAACGAACCGGCGCTAGAGATCGTCCGCCCGGAACGCCAGGCGGATCTGGCCCTGGTCGCGGACATGGCCGAGCTGGATACCGCCGAGCTGGAACGCCTGAACCCCGGCTACCACCGGCACGCCACGCATCCCGAACATGCGCGGCACCTGTTCGTGCCGGCCGAAGCCGCGGACCGTCTGGAAACCGCGCTGGCGGAACACGGCGACGATCCGCTACTGCGTTTCCGCGAATACACCGTGCGCGCGGGCGACAACCTCGGCCGTATCGCGCGCGACGCCGGCACCGAGGTCGCGGTCGTGCGGCAGATGAACGATCTCAATGGCGACCTGATTCGCGCGGGCCAGACCCTGCGCCTGCCGGTGGGCGGGGACGACGCCGGGGCCGCCACGGCCGTCGCCGAGGCCGGCGATGCGGATTCACTGACGGAATACGAAGTCCGCCGCGGCGACAGCCTCTGGACCATCAGCCAGTCCACCGGCATGAGCCTGAGCGAGCTGCGCCGGGTCAACGACCTCGGGCGCGACACCACCCTGCAGCCCGGGGATGTACTGCAGGTCGCGGCGGCACACGGCGATGAAGGCACGGTGCACTACGAGGTCCGCCCGGGGGATTCGCTGTCCGGCATCGCCCGGCGCTTCGAGGTCTCGGTGGAAGACGTGCGGCGCTGGAACGGCCTTAACGGCGACCGCATCCGCGCCGGCGAGACCCTGGTCCTGCACATCGATCACGACGACGCGACCGTCGCCCGCGCGGACACCTGACGCGCTGGCCCGACCCGGGGCACATCGGTATGATCCCGGGAACACGCGTCCGCGACGCCAATCGCATCAAACCAGCAAGGAGAGTTTCATGGGCTTTCTCACCGGCAAGCGCGCCCTGGTCGTCGGGGTCGCCAGCAACCGTTCCATCGCCTATGGCATCGCCGCGGCGCTGCACCGGGAGGGCGCGGAGCTGGCCTTCACCTATCAGAACGAACGGATGCGCGACCGCGTGGAAAAACTGGTCGCCGATTTCGACTCGGACATCCTGATCCCCTGCAACGTCGAGAGCGATGAAGAGATCGAACAGGTCTTCGAACACCTGGACGACTACTGGGACGGCGTCGACATTCTGGTTCACTCCGTGGCCTATGCGCCCAAGGAGGAACTGGACGGCGATTTCCTCGACAACATGACCCGCGACGGCTTTCGCACCGCGCATGATGTCAGCTCCTACTCGCTGGCGGCCTTCGCCAAGGCCGGACGCGCGATGATGAAGGATCGCGATGCCTCCATCCTGACGCTCAGCTACCTTGGCGCCCAGCGATCCATGCCCAACTACAACGTGATGGGTCTGGCGAAGGCGAGCCTCGAAGCGAATGTCCGCTATCTGGCCTACACCCTCGGGCCGGAGGGCACCCGCGTGAACGCCGTCTCCGCCGGCCCCATCCGCACCCTCGCGGCATCCGGGATCGGGGATTTCAAGCGCATCCTCGACCATGTCGAGAGCAACGCCCCGCTGCGGCGTAACGTCACCATTGATCAGGTTGGCAATGCCGGGGCGTTCCTGTGCTCCGACCTGGCGTCGGGAATCACCGGTGAGGTGATGTACGTCGACTCCGGTTACAACACCGTGGGCCTCGGCCAGCACGAGATCGGCCTCGACAGCTAGGCCACAAGCAGCGGCCTGCCGGCCGCCGGGGCTCTGAACCGAGAAAGGCCCGGCCAGTCATCTGGCCGAGCCTTTCTCGTGCGCGGCCGGGCGGTCCGGGTACCGCCCGGCTCTTTCTCTACTCCCTCTACTCCAGGTTCTCCGGAAAACGCTGAATATCGGCCTCGGACTCCAGCCACGCCAGATAGGCACGCATCTCGGCACCGCCGTAGGCGTTGCGCAGCTGGTCGCGGGCCTGCTGGCGCAGAGCCGGATCCTCCTGCATGCCCCCGGCCTGCACCGCCTCCAGGGCCACCACGGCAAAGTCACCGCCGGACAGCGTCAGGCCCGCCAGTCGCGGCCCGTCCTCTCCGGGTGCGGCCAGACGGAACACCGGTGCCACCAGGCCGTCCGGCACGTCACCGTCGCGGGTATCCCGGCGCAGCTCGCGCGAGCGCGTCCAGCTGCCCTCGTCTTCGATGGCAGCCGCCCAGTCGTCAGCCTCTCGCAGGTCTTCCAGCAGGGCCTCGCCGGCTTCGCGCGCCGCTTCGGCGGCCGCTTCGGCCTGCAGCCGGGCCCGAATCTCGTCCTCGACCTCGGCCAGCGGGCGCAGCTCCGCCTCTTCCCGTTCGGCCACGCGAAGCACGATCGTCGAGCCATCATCGAGATCCAGGGCATCGCTGTTCTCTCCGCGCTCGCGCACCCGCTCGCCGAAGGCCGCATCGCGCACGGAACGCGAGTCCGCGATGCCGCTGCCCGAGTCGCGGGTGAACCAGTCGGTCGTGCGGATCTCCAGCCCGGTCGCCTCGGCCGCGGGCTCCAGACTTTCCGGAAACTCGACGCTCAGCGACATCAGGTCGTCCAGCGCATCGATCTGCATCTGCTCGGCACGCCGGTCGCGCAGGTCGGATTCCACGTCGTCACGCACCTGCTCCAGCGGCTGTGCGCGGGCATCCTCGACCGCAGTCACCTGGATGATGTACCAGCCCTGATCGGTCCGCACCGGCTGGCTCACCATCCCCTCGGGCAGACTGAAGATCACCGTCTCCAGGGTCGACGATCCCAGATCCCCGCGGGCCAGCTCCCCCATGCGGCCGCCCCGCGGCGCGCTCAGGGAATCCTCGGAGTATTCCTCGGCAAGCTCCGCAAAATCCTCGCCGTCCTCGATCCGCTGATGCAGCTCGCCAATCCGTGCCTCGGCGTCGTCCTCGTCCGCCAGGCGAATGACCCGAACATCGCGCAGTTCCGGTTCCTCGTAACGCGACCGGTTGGCGCGGTAGTGCTCCACGATGTCTTCCTCGCTCAGCTCGACGGCCTCTTCCAGCGATGCCGGATCGAGCTGAAGATACTCCACCCGCAAACGCTCTGCGGTCGTGAACTCCTCCGGATTCGCTTCGTAGTAGGCCTGAACGGCGTCCTCGTCCACCACGCCGGGGCGATCGAAATCCTCCGCCGCGAACACCCGCCAGCTCACCGTCCGCACCTGATTGCGCAGCGCGGCGTACTCGTCCACCAGGCCTTCGTCGAAGCGACCCGACTCGCGGATGCCCGTCTGGATCTGCGACATCACCAGCGAGCGACCGATGTCATCCTCGAAATCCGCGGGACTGATGCGCTGGGCCGACAACAGCTGGGAATAGCGCTCCGGACTGAACTGCCCGCCCTCCTGAAACACCGGCATCGCGCGGATCTCGCGGCGCACCGATTCGCTGGCGGCGGTAAACCCGAGATCACCGGCCGCCTGACGCAACAGGGTCTCGCGAATCAGGCTCTCCAGCGCCTGCAGCCGAATCCCCTCGTCGTCGAATTCGTCCGGGATCTCGCCGCCGAACATGCGGCGGAGTTCATCCCGCTGGGCACGCGCCTCCTGATGCACGGACCGGGTATCGATGTCCACGCCGTTGACCTCGGCAGCCACGATGTCGCCGGCTCCGCCGAAGTATTCGCCCACGCCCCACAGGGCGAAGGGGACCGCGATCAGGCCGATGATTACGTAGGCGAGCCAGCCGGTCGCCCGATCTCGAATTGCTTGCAGCATGCTGGTTTTGTCCGTTCGGGTTCAGCAGGGAAAACAGATCAATGGTAGCAGGCGCGCCCTTCGCCGTCTGTCGGACACACCAACAAAAAAGGCGCCCCGGAGGGCGCCTTTCGAAATATGGCGGAGCGGACGGGACTCGAACCCGCGACCCCCGGCGTGACAGGCCGGTATTCTAACCAACTGAACTACCGCTCCGTATTCTTTTCAGCGCAGCCGCATCGAGCAGGTCTGCGCCTGGTGGGTGCTGACGGATTCGAACCGCCGACATTCGCCTTGTAAGGGCGACGCTCTACCAACTGAGCTAAGCACCCGGTAAAGCTCTCTAGTTTACCCGATCCTTCAACGCTTTGCCAGCCTTGAAACCGGGCGTTTTCGACGCGGCGATCTGGATCGTCTCGCCGGTGCGCGGGTTGCGCCCGGTGCGCGCCTCACGTTCGCGGACGAGGAACGTCCCGAAGCCAACCAATGATACCTGATCACCCTTGGCAAGGGAATCCCCGATTACGCTGACCATGGCATCGACCACCTTGCCGGCCTGAGCCTTGGGAACATCGGCTTCCGCGGCGATCGCGTCGATCAATTCGGATTTATTCATGAAACGGTTCCTTATCGTTTTGGTGACTCGGGCGTGCAGCCGGCACGGCCAAGCTTACAACAATCCGGGCCGATGCCGCCACGGCCTGTGCAGGGAACGGGAATGGGGTCGACAACCGGATCCGGACAATGCGATCAGGGTTATAGCAAGGCTGCGAAAATGGTGTCAAACGCCGGTCGCCGCTCCCTGCGACCGGCTCGACAAAAGTCCTCGCCCCGGGCCCTCTCCCCCGGGGTGTGTGGACGGATCAGTGATGCCGGACCCGGCCACGACCCCGAGAGGGTTTCTTCTCGCCGGAAACGACTTCCTCGGCGGGCGCCTCGCCCTCCGCCGACTCGCCGGTACGGGCTTCCGGCATCTCGGCCAGGGCGACTTCCAGAACCTCGTCGATCCAGCGCACCGGGCGAATATCCAGCTTCTGCTTGATGTTCTTCGGGATATCCACCAGATCCTTTTCGTTTTCCTCCGGGATCAGGACCGTACGGATACCCCCGCGATGCGCCGCCAGCAGTTTCTCCTTGAGCCCGCCGATCGGCAGCACCTGCCCGCGCAGGGTGATTTCCCCGGTCATGGCCACATAGGCACGGACCGGGATGTTCGTCAGCGCCGAAACAATGGCCGTGCACATGCCGATCCCGGCCGAAGGACCGTCCTTGGGTGTGGCGCCCTCGGGGACGTGGATGTGGAGGTCCTTGTTCTCGTGGAAGTTCTCTTCCAGGCCAAGGGCAGCGGCGCGGGACCGGACCACCGTGAGCGCGGCGTGGACCGACTCCTGCATCACGTCACCGAGCTTACCGGTCTGCTGGGTCTTGCCCTTGCCGGGCACCACCGAGGACTCGATGGTCAGCAGTTCCCCGCCGACCTCGGTCCACGCCAGGCCGGTGACCTGGCCGACCCGGTCGGCCTCGTCGGCCTGGCCGAAGCGGTAGCGCCGCACGCCCAGGTACTTGTCCAGGGTCTTGGGCGTAACCGAAGTCATCCGGTCGGCGTCCTTGCCCTTCGACAGGGTGCGCTGCTTGACCACCTTGCGGCAGATCTTGGCGATCTCGCGCTCCAGCGCACGCACCCCGGCCTCGCGAGTGTAGTAGCGGACCACGTCGCGCACCGCCGCATCGGAGATGTTGATCTCGCCCTTCTTCAGACCGTTGGTCTTGATCTGCTTGGGGATCAGGTAGGTGTGCGCGATATTGACCTTCTCGTCCTCGGTGTAGCCGGACAGGCGGATCACTTCCATGCGATCCAGCAGCGGCCCGGGGATGTGCATGCTGTTGGCCGTGGCCACGAACATCACGTCCGAGAGATCGAAGTCGACCTCCAGGTAGTGGTCGCTGAAGGTGTGGTTCTGTTCCGGATCCAGCACCTCGAGCATCGCGGAGGCCGGATCCCCACGGAAATCCATGGCCATCTTGTCGATCTCGTCCAGCAGGAACAGCGGGTTGCGCACGCCGACCTTGGACAGGTTCTGGATGATCTTGCCCGGGAGCGACCCGATATAGGTGCGCCGGTGACCGCGAATCTCGGCCTCGTCACGCACTCCGCCCAGCGCCATGCGCATGAACTTGCGGTTGGTGGCCCGCGCGATGGACTGCCCCAGCGAGGTCTTGCCGACGCCGGGCGGCCCCACCAGACACAGGATCGGGCCCTTCAGCTTGCGCACGCGCGACTGCACGGCGAGGTATTCCAGGATGCGCTGCTTGACCTCTTCCAGCCCGTAGTGATCCTCGTTGAGGATCTTCTCGGCACGCTTGAGATCCTTGGAGACGCGGGTCTTCTTCTTCCACGGCAGCGACACCAGCCAGTCGATGTAGCTGCGCACGACCGTGGCCTCGGCGGACATCGGCGACATCATCTTGAGCTTGTTGAGCTCGGCGGTCGCCTTCTTCTTCGCCTCTTCGGACATCCCGGCGTTTTCGATCTTCTCCGCCAGGTCCTCCTGCTCGTTGGGTGCGTCTTCGAGGTCGCCCAGCTCCTTCTGAATGGCCTTCATCTGCTCATTCAGGTAGTACTCCCGCTGGGACTTCTCCATCTGCTGCTTCACGCGGCCGCGGATCTTCTTCTCGATCTGCAGCACGTCCATCTCGCCCTCGATCTTGGCGACCAGATGCTCCAGACGCTCGCGCACGTTGGCGATCTCGAGGACCTGCTGCTTCTCCTCGAGTTTCAGCGACATGTGCGCGGCGATGGTGTCGGCCAGGCGCGAGGTGTCGTCGATCCCGGCCAGCGAGGTCAGGATCTCCGGCGGGACCTTCTTGTTCAGCTTGATGTACTGCTCGAACTGGTTCAGCGCGGAGCGCCCGAGGACCTCGAGTTCCTTCTCCTCGGTATCGAACTCCTCGTCGATCAGCTTGATGTCGGAGACGAAGTAGTCTTCTTCCTGCTCGGGATCCCCGGTGGTGGAGACATCCATCACGCGGGCACGCTGCGCGCCTTCCACCAGCACCTTGATGGTGCCGTCGGGCAGGCGCAGGAGCTGGAGGATGTTGCCGAGGGTCCCGATCTCGTGGAGATCCCCGGCGTCGGGTTCGTCCACCTCGGCGCTCTTCTGCGCGACCAGGAGGACCTGCTTGTTCTCTGCCATCGCCGAATCCAGCGCGCGAATCGATTTCTCGCGCCCGACGAACAGCGGAATGACCATGTGCGGATACACCACGACGTCGCGCAGCGGCAGCACCGCAACGCGCTTGACGGGCGATTCCACCTCGTTCTGGGAAGGACGGTCGTCGGTCATGTGGCCCCCTCAGGGCTGGGCGAATGTAGGGGGGAAATGGGGGCGACCCGCGCGCGTTTCAAGGGTCGCCCGGCCGATGTTTCCCGCTCAGGAGTCCGCGGCGGCCTGCCGGGTGTACGAGGTGTTGTCGTAGATCAGGTATGGCTCGGCGTCCCCGCGGATCACCGCCTCGTCGATCACGACCTTGGTGACCCCCTCCATGGACGGCAGTTCGTACATCGTGTCCAGCAGGATGTTCTCCAGGATGGTCCGCAAGCCGCGGGCACCGGTCTTGCGCTCCAGCGCCTTCGCGGCGATCGCGTGCAGCGCATCGTCGCGGAACTCCAGCTCGACACCTTCCATCTCGAACAGCCGCGCATACTGCTTGACCAGCGCGTTCTTCGGCTGCGTGAGGATCGTGATCAGGGCATCCTCGTCCAGCTCGTCCAGGGTCGCCTGCACCGGCAGACGCCCGACGAATTCCGGGATCAGGCCGTAACGCACCAGATCGTCGGCCTCCAGCTGTTTCAGCCAGTAGTCCGAGGAGGCGTCCTCGTCCTTGCTCGCCAGCGCCGCGGAAAAGCCGATGCCGGTCCCTTTCTCCGCCCGCTGCTGGATCACCTTGTCCAGGCCGGAGAAGGCACCACCGCAGATGAACAGGATGTTGCTGGTGTCGACGTTCAGGAACTCCTGCTGCGGATGCTTGCGCCCGCCCTGCGGGGGGATCGAGGCGGTCGTGCCCTCGATCAGCTTGAGCAGGGCCTGCTGCACGCCCTCGCCCGAGACGTCACGGGTGATCGAGGGGTTGTCGGCCTTGCGCGATACCTTGTCGATCTCGTCGATGTAGACGATCCCGCTCTCCGCCTTCTCGACGTCGTAATCACACTTCTGCAGCAGCTTCTGGATGATGTTTTCGACGTCCTCGCCAACGTAGCCCGCCTCCGTCAGGGTGGTCGCGTCGGCGATGGTGAACGGGACGTTGAGCACCCGGGCCAGGGTCTCCGCCAGCAGGGTCTTGCCGGATCCGGTCGGACCGATCAGCAGGATGTTGGACTTTGACAGCTCCACTTCATCCTTGCCGGCCCGCGCCTCCATGCGCTTGTAATGGTTGTAGACGGCGACGGAGAGGATCTTCTTCGCGTCGTTCTGGCCGATCACGTAATCATCCAGGGTGTCCCGGATTTCACGGGGCCGCGGCAGCGAGGCATGCTCGGTCTGGCCGGCCTCCTGCATCTCCTCGCGGATGATGTCGTTGCACAGCTCAACGCATTCGTCGCAGATGAACACGGAAGGCCCCGCGATCAGCTTGCGCACCTCGTGCTGGCTTTTCCCGCAGAAGGAGCAGTACAGCAGCTTGCCGTCCGCGGGAGGGTTCTTGTCGTCGCTCATCCGTTGCCCTCGATTGGATTGCAATTCCTTTCGAACATGCCCCGTTTCACCGGCCGGTGCAAACGAGCCAAGTGTTCATGCGGTCTAGGCATCAGGATCCGGATTTCTCGCCGGCTTCCGCGCGGTCGGCCAGCACGTTGTCGACCAGGCCGTATTCCTGCGCCTCGGAGGCCGTCATGAACCGGTCACGGTCGGTGTCCTGCTCGATCTGTTCCACCGTCTGACCGGTGTGCTTCGCCAGCACGCGGTTGAGTTCTTCCTTGATCTTGAGGATCTCGCGGGCATGGATGTCGATGTCCGTCGCCTGACCCTGGAAGCCGCCCAGGGGCTGGTGGATCATCACGCGCGAATGCGGCAGGGCGTAGCGCTTGCCCTCGGCACCGCCGGCCAGCAGCACCGCCCCCATGCTCGCCGCCTGGCCCACGCAAAGCGTGGACACCTGCGGCTTGATGAACTGCATGGTGTCGTAGATCGCCATGCCGGCGGTGACCGCGCCACCCGGCGAATTGATGTACAGGCTGATTTCCTTGTCCGGATTCTCGGATTCCAGGAACAGCATCTGCGCGACGATCACGTTGGCCATGTAGTCCTCGACCGGCCCCACGCAGAAGATCACCCGGTCCTTCAGCAGCCGGGAGTAGATGTCATAGGCGCGTTCGCCGCGGGCGGTCTGCTCGACCACCATCGGCACCAGGTTCAGGCCCTGGGTATGCTGCGCGCCCTGATCGCCCATGTCGTGCGTCATTCGCTCGACTCCTTGTTCGGATTCATTACGTCCTGGAAGGTGGTGGGCTTGTCGGTAACATTGCCCTGTTCCACCACCCAGTCCACCACCTGGTCTTCCAGGACGATGGACTCCAGGTTCTGCATGGCCTGCGGCTGCGTGCGGTAGTACTGCTTGACCTCTTCGGGGTCTTCGTAGGTCGCGGCCATGTTGTCGAGCTCCTGCTCGACCCGCTCGCGATCCACCTCGAAACCCTTGTCGTCGATCAGATGCCGCAGCACCAGGCCCAGGCGCACCCGCCGTTTCGCCTCTTCCTCGAACAGGCTGTCCGGCAGCGGCTGCGTCTGCTCCGCCCCGCCGAAGCGCTTCTCGGCGTCTTCGCGCAGGCGATTGATTTCGGACTTCACCAGGGCATCCGGCAGGTCGAAGTCGTGGCGTTCCACCAGCGCATCCATGACCTGCTGCTTGATCTTGCTCTTCAGCGCCTGATTCAGCTCCCGCTCCATGTTGGACCGCACATCCTCGCGAAGTTTCTCCACCGAGCCGTCCTCGATGCCGAATTTCTCCGCGAAGGCCGCGTCGACCGCGGGCAGCCGGGCCTCTTCCACTGCCTTGACCGTGATATCGAAGGTCGCGGTCCGGCCCTTGAGGACCTCCGCCGGGTAATCCTCCGGGAAGGTGACCTCGATGGTCTTTTCCTCGCCCGTTTTCACGCCTTCGAGCTGGTTCTCGAACTCCGCCAGCAGGCGCCCGCTGCCGATCTCCACCTGAAAGTCCTCGGCCTGTCCGCCCTCGAAGGCCTCGCCGTCGAGCTTGCCGACGAAGTCCAGGGTGATGCGGTCGCCCGAGGCCGCTGCACGCTCGACCGCCTGCCATTCCTTGTGCTGTTCGCGCAGGGTATCGATCACGCGATCGATGTCCTCGTCACCGATTTCGGCCACCGGGCGTTCGATCTCGACCCCGGACAGGTCGGCAACCTCGATCTCCGGGAAGACCTGAAAGGACGCCTCGAACTCGATCGGCTGACCGTTTTCCACCGATTTCGGCTCGATGCTCGGGCTGCCCGCCGGCTCCAGGCCCTCCTGCTGCACCGCCTCGCGGTAACTCTCCTGCAGGACTTCGCTGAGCACCTCCTGGTACACCCCGGCCCCGTAGCGCTGACGCACCACCTTGAGCGGCACCTTGCCCGGGCGGAAGCCGTCGAGCCGGACCCGCTTGGCGAGGTTCTTCAGGCGGTTGTCGACCTCGGTGTCGACGCGTTCGGAGGGGACCTGGACGGTCATCTTGCGGTCCAGGTTGCCAGTGGCTTCAACGGAAACTTGCATGGAGGGCCTCGTCAAATGGTTCGGAAATCGTCGTGTCCGGGCGCGGGGCCGTCGTCTCGCGGCCGGACGGGGTTCCTGGTGCGAAAGGAGAGACTCGAACTCTCACGGGTGTTACCCCACTGGGACCTAAACCCAGCGCGTCTACCAGTTCCGCCACTTTCGCCGTTGGTTTCGTAACCCGACATTGTAGCGTGTATGCATGCCGGAAACACAAAAGGCCCGCTGAACGGGCCTTGTGCCGGTCCGGGACCGGGGAGATGGTGGGTCGTGTAGGATTCGAACCTACGACCAATGGATTAAAAGTCCACTGCTCTACCAACTGAGCTAACGACCCGTGTGATCTGCAACGGGGGCGTAGTGTACGGCCCCGTCGCCAAAACGCAAGGCGGGCCGCGATCGCGGCCCGCCCGGGCAGGAAGGTTCCCGCCCCGCCGGCGATCAGATCGCCTCGAGGCTGCGCATCTTCGACGGCAGGAGCTTCATGTCCACCAGCGAGGTGATCAGCGCCTTGCCGAAGCTGGCTTCGTCTTCATAGACCATCTTGTAGTACTGGATCTTCATGGTCAGGGCCGCGCCGAACACGATGAAGATAAAGGTCAGGAACCCGCCGATCGCCAGCGTGGAGACCCCGGTGATGGCCTGCCCCACGGTACAGCCCATCGCGAGGATGCCGCCCACGCCCATCAGGATGCCCCCGGCGAAGTGGTTCCAGAAATCGCGCAGCGACGAGAACCACTCAATGCGGAAGCTGCGCGACACCAGCGACCAGAAGAACGAGCCCAGGATCACGCCCGCCAGCGCCATCACGCCGAAATACAGGAAGCGGCTGTCGAAGCCTTCCTTCACGTAGGCCGCGCTCTGGCCCATCGGGGCGATGAAGGTGAAGGACTGGTTGTTCCAGAAACGCAGCTGGTCGGCCGGGCGCTCTTCACCGGGCTCGCCCAGGAAGTCCCAGTCGGCCAGATAGGCCGTCGGGGTGTAGGTGTCGCCCATCTCGTCGGCCACCTGCACGTTGCTGGTCAGCCACCAGGCACCGATCACCACCAGGCCGATCACCAGCCCGCCCAGGATGTTGTCGAAGCTCTTGCGGAAGTCCGCCGCCTTGAAGATCAGCGCCAGCAGCAGCACGCCGATGACCAGGCCCAGCACCAGACGCGCGGTGCCGTCGGCATCGCCCGCGACGATCGAGCCGAGATCCTGGCCGCCGGACAGCGTGATCGCGGTGGCGTCCATCCAGCCGAACAGCAGCTGGTTGAGAGTCTCGCCGGTGCCGAATACCGACTGCGTGCTCAGCAGGAAGTAGGCGACGATGCCGATCAGGACCATCACCATCACCGACTTGATATTGCCGCCGCCCACGCGCACCAGGGTCTTGTTACCGCAGCCCGAGCCGTAGGTCATGCCGATCCCGAACAGGAAACCGCCCAGCACGTGCCCGAGCCAGTTCAGGTTGTCCATGCGGTAGGGAGGAAACGAACCCTCGGCGCTCAGCACACCAAAGAATTCCAGGGTGCTCACGCCCAGCATGGCCACGGCGATGGCCAGCAGCCAGGAGCGCATGCGCCCGGTGTCACCCATGTTCACCCAGTCGGACACCGCCCCCATGGTGCAGAAGTTGGTCTTGTTGGCGACCGCCCCCATGATGAAGGCGAGGATGAACGTCCCGACCAGCACCGCCGTGGCGGCTGCGGAAAAGCTGGAGAATTCCATGCGTCAAACCCTCTTGATCAGTTGTCACTCGGGCTGCACGACCGACCGGAGCAGGGGATCCGGTTTCGCCGTTCAGGGCCGCGCAGCATACATCGACCACCAGACGAGATCGAGAGAGGTTTCATTCCGTGCTTCCCCCGGCGAACCTTCCGGGCCCGGGGCCGGGGCTCATCCGGCATAACGGGTGGGATCGGGGATCCCGGCCGCCGCGAAACCGTCGGCGCGCAGGCGACAGGAATCACAGGTGCCACAGGCCCGCCCGTCCGCATCGGCCCGGTAACACGACACCGTCAGCGAATAGTCCACCCCCAGACGCGCGCCTTCGCGGATGATCTGCGCCTTGCTCAGATGCATCAGCGGGGCCTCCACCGACCATGGCGCGCCCTCCACACCGGTGGCCGTCGCGACGCGCGCCAGCGACTGAAAGGCCTCGATGAACGCGGGGCGGCAGTCGGGATAGCCGGAGTAGTCGACCGCGTTGGCGCCCACCACCAGACGGTGGGCGCCCAGGGTCTCGGCAAACCCCAGTGCCAGCGACAGAAACACGGTGTTGCGCGCCGGCACGTAGGTCACCGGGATACCCTCACCGCCGGCCTCGGGCACCTCGATGGCCGAGTCGGTCAGCGCGGAGCCTCCAATGGCAGTCAGGTCGACATGCACCACGCGATGGTCGGCCACCCCGGCGGCCGCGGCCACACGCCGCGCCGCCTGCAGCTCGGTGGCGTGGCGCTGCCCGTAGTCGACCGACAGGGCGTGGCATTCCAGCCCCTGCTCCTGCG
Source organism: Thioalkalivibrio sp. ALE23 (assembly GCF_000378545.1). Classification (NCBI taxonomy): domain Bacteria; kingdom Pseudomonadati; phylum Pseudomonadota; class Gammaproteobacteria; order Chromatiales; family Ectothiorhodospiraceae; genus Thioalkalivibrio; species Thioalkalivibrio sp. ALE23. The sequence continues at coordinate 357,351 of NZ_KB900031.1, forward strand.
CCAGCGCCAGGCAGGTGGCCGAGTCCAGTCCGCCCGACAGCAGGACCACGGCGCGTTCATTCGTCCCCGTGGCCATCAACGCCCCGGCTCGTCGCCCCACAGCCACTTGTGCAGCTGCACCTGAAAACGTACCGGCAGGCGTTCGGCCACGATCCAGTCGGCCAGCAGCCGCGGCTCCAGCTCGCCATGTACCGGGGAAAACAGGACTTCCACCGCCGGATCGAGGCCCATCCCGGGGAGGGCTTCACGGGCCCATTCGAAATCCGCCCGGTTGGCGAGCACGAACTTCAGCTGGTCGCCCTCCCCCAGATACGCGAGGTTTTCCGTCCGGTTACGCCCGGACTCGCAGGACGCGGGTGCCTTCCAGTCCATGACCAGTCCGGCGCGCGGATCCACGTCGCTCACGTCCATGGCACCGGAGGTCTCGATGGTGACCGCCAGGCCGGCATCACACAGGCCCGTGATCAGGGCACGGCTGCCCGGCTGGGCCAGCGGCTCGCCCCCGGTGACGCACACGTGGCGCACCCCCTCGCCCGTCACCCTCTGCAGCACCGTGTCCACGTCGGTGGTCTCGCCGCCCTCGAAGGCGTATTCGGTGTCACACCAGCGACAGCGCAGCGGGCAGCCGGTCAGGCGCACGAACACCGTGGGCCAGCCCACCTGCGCCGCCTCGCCCTGCAGCGAAACGAACATCTCGCTCAGACGCAGCCGGGGTGCGCCCCCGGACGCGGAGGCCGGTGCCGTGGTGCGGCGCAGCGGTGCTTCCACGCTCACGAGCCGTCCATCCGCTGCAGGCGTTCGCGGGCAAGGCGATCCAGCGTGGTGCCGCCGTATTCCTCGCGCACCTGTTCCAGCGCCTCGCGCGCGGCCTCGAAATCCTCGAGCTCGTAATGCGAGTAACCGATCTTCAGCAGGGCATCGCCCTGCTTGTCACTCTCCGGAAACTGCTCACGCAACCGCTCGAAGTCTTCCAGCGCGGCCTCGAAATCGCCACTGGCATATTTGGCTTCGGCCAGCCAGTACCAGGCGTTGGCGGCAAAACCCCCGTCCGGGAACCGCTCGATGAACGCCTCCAGCTGCCGGATCGCCCCGGCATAATCCCCGTCCATCAGGACCGAGAAGGCCTCCTGGTAGGCCTCCTGCTCGCCCGCATCCGGCAGATCGAAATCCACCACTTCTTCTTGCGGCGCCTCGCCTTCGCGGGCGACACCGCCGGCCTCCAGCGTCGCCAGCCGCTCGTCCAGATGAGCAAACTGGTCGCGCTGGCGCTCTTCCAGGCGATCAAGGCGGTGATTCAGGGTATCCACTTCTCCGCGCAGATTGCGCAGATCCCGCTGCATCTCCTCGACGCCGCGCAGCATGTCCGCCAGCGCACTGGAATCCAGCCTGCGCTCGATGCGATCCAGCCGGCGGTCCAGCTCGCGCACCTGCGACTGCGTCGCCACGATGCCGTCTTCCTGCGCCAGCACCGGGGGCCCGGCCAGCAGCAGCGCCGGCAGCATCCCGGCCAGCAGGGCGCCCCGAAGAGCACCCTGCGGGAAACGCTGCCCGGCCCGCCGCCGAATCGCCTGCATGGGACGCGTATCCATCACCATCATCACTGCCGACGGTCGTATACCAGTTCCACGCGCCGGTTCTGCGCCCAGGCCTCTTCGGTCTGTTCGAAGGCCACCGGCATCTCCTCGCCGTAGCTGACGACCTCGATCTGCTCGTCCTCGGCCCCGTTGAGGTTCAGCACCCGACGCACGGACTGCGCACGACGCTCGCCCAGCCCCAGGTTGTACTCACGGGTACCCCGTTCGTCGGTATGCCCTTCCAGACGCAGCCGCGCACCGGGGTTGGCCGCGAGATACTCGGCATGCGCCTCCAGCATCTCCTCGTACTCGCGCTTCACCTCGTCACGGTCGAATTCGAAATACACCAGGCGCTCGGCCAGCAGGCTGTCCGGGTCATCCAGTGCCGCGGCGTCCAGACGCCGGTCCTCGCCCAGCCCGCGTGCCTCGCGCTCGCGCCGCTCGCGGGCCTCACGCTCGGCCTCGGCTTCGGCTTGTGCCGCCTCACGTGCCTCGCGCTCGGCCGGATCCTCGGCATCGCGCACCGGCTGGGCGCAGGCCGCCAGCGAGCCCACGACAAGGGCCAGCACGCCCCAGCGAATCAGGTGGTTCATCGTTCGTTTCCTCAGGGTGTTGTCAATCATCAAAGAATCCGCGCAGCCCCTCATTCGCCGAGTGGCGACCAGGCCGGTTCACGCACCTCGCCGTCCCGGCCCTCCAGCCGCTGGTGTACCCGGCCATCCCGGCTCACCGAGCCCAGGACGCCACGAGTGCCTTCGCTGATGGCGTACAGGATCATGCTGCCGTTGGGAGCAAAGCTTGGGGATTCGGCGTTACCGGAATCGGTCAGTCGCGTGACACGACGGTCGCCGAGATCCAGGCGGGCCAGACGGAAGCCGCCATCGCCGCCCTCCACATACACTACCGAATCACCGTCCGGGGACACCGTGACACCCGCCGCATATCCGCTCTCGAAGGTCAGGCGCCGGACATCCCCGCCGTCGGCGTCCATGCGGTAGATCTGCGGCGCCCCGGCACGGTCGGAGGTGAAATAAATGGTCCCGCCGTCCGGCGACCACGCCGGCTCGGTCTCGATCGCGGAGGACCGCGTCAGCTGTTCCAGGTCCCCGCTCTGCAGATCCAGCCGATAGATATTGGGACTGCCGTCGCGCGACAGGCTCAGCGCCAGGTAGCGTCCGTCCGGCGACCAGGCCGGCGCACTGTTGATTCCCCGGAACCGGGCCAGGCTCACCCGTTCGCCGCTGCGCACGTCGTGGCGGAAGACCTCGGACTGGCGGTTCTCGAACGACACATACACCAGTTCGTTGCCATCCGGCGACCAGGCCGGCGACATTACCGGATCCGACGAGCGGTACAGGGTGCGCGGATTCGCGCCGTCGGAGTTGGCGACCTGCAGCCGGAACTCGCGGCCGTCGCCGTCGCGCTGCACCTGGACGAAGGCGATGCGCGCACTGAACGCCCCCGGATCGCCGGTGATGGCCTCGAACACGAGATCCGACACCCGGTGCCCGCCGCGCCGCAGCATGTCGGCCGGCACCGGGATGCGCCAGCCGCCGAGGCGTTCCTCGGCAAGCACGTCGAACACATGGAAATCCACCACCACGCGATCGCCGTCCGGGCGCTTGCTGCCGACCACCACGTACTCGGCCCCGGCCGCACCCCAGGGCTCCGGAATGAAGTCCGCAGGCCCGGTGGCCCCCGAAGGCAGGTCTTCGCGCAGTACCTCGAACAACCCGCTGCGGTGCAGATTGTCCCCCAGGATCCCGCTCATGCGGGTCTCCGGCTCACCTTCGCCGCGCCACTCGAACGGCGCCACGGCTACCGGGATCGCCCCCGACACGCCCTCGGTCACCGTGACCTCCAGCACCGCGTGCGCCTGGGAGGCCCCCAGCATCAGGGCAATCCCGAGCAGGCCTGTCAGGGGCCGCAACATCTTTTTCATCATTGGTGCCTGCAATGCCATTGAAACCTCACCGTCACTGCGGTTCGAACTGGATCCGGACCCCGCGCGCCGCGGCGTCGGCATCCGGCGGCTCCGGCAGGGCACGCAGGCGCTCGATCGCCTCCTCCACGGACGCGCAGAAGGCCGGCCCCCCGGCGCAGCGCTCCACCTCGAAACTGATGATACGCCCGGTCTCGTTGACCCGCACGTGCACCGTCGCCCGGTCCGACGCGCTGACGTCCGCGGGTTCACGCCAGCGGCGCTGGACCACCGCGCTGGCCTGTGCCTGCCACTCCTCGATCGCCTCGCGGCGTTCAGCGGCCGCCTGCGCCGCCTCGCGGCGTTCCGCGGCCTCGGCCATGCGCTGCATCTCCTCTTCCATGCGTTCGCGCCGGCGCTGCTCCTCGAGTTCCCGCTCGGCTTCGGCGCGCCGCTCGGCTTCCTCGCGTGCCCTGCGTTCGGCCTCCTCCTGCTCGCGGCGCTCCTGTTCCTCGCGGGCCTGACGTTCGGCCTCCTCGCGTTCGCGCCGTTCCTGTTCCGCGCGCTCGCGCTCTTCTTCTGCCTCGCGCCGGGCCTGTTCGGCGGCCTCGCGCTCACGCTCCAGACGTTCGGCTTCTTCCTGTGCCTGCCGGCGTGCCCGCTCCGCCTCTTCCAGTGCCTCGCGCCGGGCCTGCTCCTCGGCCTCGCGCCGGCGCTGTTCTTCCAGCCTGCGCTGTTCCTCGGCGCGGCGGCGTTCCTCTTCCTCGCGCAGGGCCTCGGCGATCGCCTCCTGCTCCGCGACTTCGCGTTCATGCTGGATGCGGTCGAAGGTCTCGGCGTCCACCGCCTCGGCCTGAACCACTTCCACCTCGTCGCCGGTCGTGATCTCCAGGGGCTCCCCGGAACGGCTGTCCGGCGCAAGGTTGACGTTCAGCAACAGCGCCGCGAACAGCACGCCATGCAGCGCCAGCACCAGCAGCAGGGCAAACGGATGTTGTCGCAGCAGTTCGAACACGGCGGCCGGTTCAGTCGTCGCGCGGCGGTTCGGTGATCAGGCCCACGCGGCCGCCCCCTGCCCGCTGCAGCGCGATCATCGCGTCGATCACCCGTCCGTAGTCCACGTTGCGGTCGCCGCGCACGTAGGTCTGCGTGCCCGGGTGGTCCTCGAGGAACTGGATAACGATCTCGGTCATCTCCTCGGGCGCCAGCGGTTCATTCACCCGCGGCCCCTGGTTGAGGCTGAGCGCGCCCGCGGCGTCCACCGTGACGACCAGCGGTTCGGCCGCCTCGGTCCCGTCATCCAGCGCCTCGGCCTGGGCCTCGGGCAGATCCACTTCCACCCCCTGCTGCAGCATGGGCGCGGTGATCATGAAGATGATCAGCAGCACCAGCATCACGTCGATGAACGGCACGACGTTGATCTGCGACATCGGCCGCCGGCTGCGACGCTGACTGCGGAGCGAGGTCTTCGCCATGGTTTATTCGCCGGTCGTGGCGACCGACGCCTCGCTTGCGCGCGGATGGGACTGGCGGTTGAGCAGGCCCGCGAACTCCTCGCTGAAGTTCTCCAGCCGCCCGGCAATACGATCCACGTCCCCGGAGAAGCGGTTATAGGCGATCACCGCCGGGATCGCCGCGAACAGCCCCAGCGCGGTGGCGATCAGGGCCTCGGCAATGCCCGGGGCGACCATCGCCAGGGTCGCCTGCTGCACCCCGGAGAGCCCGAGAAACGCGTGCATGATGCCCCAGACGGTGCCGAACAGGCCGATGTACGGGCTGGTCGACCCGACCGTGGCCAGGAACTGCAGATAGCGTTCCATGCCGTCCAGCTCGCGCGAGATCGCCACCCGCATCGCGCCCTGGGCCGGCTCGGCGGGCGGCATGCCGTGCTGGCGCGCACGCAGGAACTCCTTGAACCCGGAGGAGAACACATGCTCCATCGGGTTCAACACTGTCTTGCGCCGCAATCCCTCGTAGAGATGGGACAGATCCGCGCCCGACCAGAAACGTTCCTCGAAGTCATCGGCCGCCCGGTCCACGCCCCGCAGCGTGCGCGCCTTCACGATGATGGCCAGCCACGAGAACACCGAGGCCAGGACCAGGATGATCATCACCAGCTGGACCACCAGGCTGGCCTCCATGATGAGCTGGTACATCGAAAAATCGACTTCCACGGATCTTCTCCCTCAGCCTGTTGCTTCGGTATCGGTTGCGATCGCCGCGTGCATCGCGCGGTAAACAGATTCCGGCACGGCGGCCGGCACGGCCCGCTCGGGATCCACGCAGGCAATCATGATCTCGCCGGTAACCAGCGGCTCGCCGTCGCGGCGCACGACCTGGACGAACTCGACGCTGGCACGACGCAGGCGACGCGGTTCGCAGGTCACTTCCAGTGCCTCGTTGAAACGCGCCGGCCGGCGCATGTCCAGGCTGGCGCGGCGAACCGCGAACACCACGCCGCAGTCGGCCCTCAGACGGTCCTGTTCGAAGCCGAGTTCCCGCAGCCACTCGGTGCGCGCACGCTCCATGAATTTCAGATAATTGGCGTGATAGACCACGCCACCGGCATCGGTATCCTCGTAATAGACGCGCACGGGCCAGTGAAAATCCGTGGCTGCGGTCATGCACGCCCTCCGCCGGCCAGCAGGTCCCCGTCCCCGCCGGGCAGGTCGAACATCGCCAGCGTGCGCCGGGTCGCCTGGCGGCCGCGCGGGGTGCGCTGCAGGTAACCCTGCTGGATCAGGAACGGCTCGACCACGTCCTCCAGGGTCCCGCGATCCTCGTTGAGCGCGGTGGCCAGGCTCTCCACGCCCACCGGCCCGCCGTCGAACTTGTCCACCAGCACCTCCAGCAAGCGCCGGTCCTGGGCGTCCAGGCCACCGGCGTCGATCGCCAGCAGATCCAGACCGTGCTCCGCGACCTCGGCGGTAATCACCCCGCTGGCGCGCACCTCGGCGTAGTCGCGCACCCGCCGCAGCAGGCGATTGGCCAGCCGCGGGGTGCCACGCCCGCGCCGCGCGATGGCCTCGGCCCCGGCGGCATCGATGCCCACGCCCAGCAGCCCGGCGGCCCGCTCGACAATATGCGCCAGGTCGGTGACGGAATAATGATTGAGGCGTTGCACGATGCCGAAACGGTCGCGCAGCGGCGCCGACAGCAGCCCCGCGCGGGTGGTGGCCCCGACCAGGGTGAATGGCGGCAGATCAACCTTGATGGAGCGCGCGGCCGGCCCTTCGCCGATCACGATATCCAGCTGCGAGTCCTCCAGCGCGGGGTAGAGCACCTCTTCCACGACCGTGGGCAGGCGGTGGATCTCGTCGACGAACAGCACATCGCGCGGTTCCAGCGCGGTGAGGATCGCGGCCAGATCCCCGGCGCGTTCCAGCACCGGCCCGGAGGTCTGGCGCAGGCCCACGCCCAGCTCATGGGCGACGATATGCGCCAGGGTGGTCTTGCCCAGTCCCGGCGGCCCGGCCACCAGGGTGTGATCGAGGGCCTCGCCCCGGCCACGGGCGGCATCGATGAACAGACCCAGCTGTTCCACGACCTGCGGCTGGCCGCTGTAGTCCGTCAGCCGTTTCGGCCGCAGACTCACCTCGGCGCCGGCGTCCTCGGACTGATGCTGCATGTCAACCAGACGGGATTCCATGCGCTGCAGTATGCATCCTGCCGGGAACCATTTACAGGGGCCCGGGACTGTGGTTTTCGCGGAATCCGGGCCGGATCACGCCGGCCCGGCCTGCAGCCTCAGGAACGCACGGTCGCACGCAGGGCGAGGCGCACCAGGGTCTCCACCGAATCGGCCTGTTCGCGCACCGCGGCCACCATCTTCTCGGCACTGGCACGCGCATAGCCCAGGGCCTCCAGCGCCGCCAGGGCCTCGTCCTCCATCGACGGGCCGGCCGGGGCCGGCGCCGCATCGCCCCCCTTCTCCGGCGCCGCGCCGCCAAAGCCGAGTTCGCCCAGACGCTCGCCCAGCTCCAGGGCCACGCGTTCGGCGGTGCGCTTGCCGATGCCCGGGACCTTCGCCAGTCCAGTGGTGTCGCCCGAACGGATCAGCCCCGCCAGTTCGTCGCCGGCGTAGGTCGACAGCATCGCCAGCGCCAGACGCGCCCCGATGCCGTTGACCCGGATCAGGCGCCGGAACAGGTCACGGTCGCGGCGATGATGGAACCCGTACAGCTGATGGGCGTCCTCGCGCACCACCAGATGGGTGGCCAGCACCACGGTCTCGCCCGGGTCCGGCAACAGGGCCAGCGTGGACACCGGCACGTCCACCTCGTAGCCGACCCCGCCAACGTCCAGCAGCACGCCACCGGGCTCGCGGCTGATCAGGGTTCCCTCCAGGCGCGCGATCATGGGCGGCCCCCGCCGATGGCGGCGGCCGGCTGCAGCCGCGCCTGGCTGGCATCGGTATGCGCATGGCACAGCGCCACGGCCAGGGCGTCGGCGGCGTCGCTGGACGCCGGTTCGCCGAGAGAAAGGATCTGCTGCGTCATGTGCTGGACCTGCTCCTTGCCGGCACCGCCGACCCCGACCACGGCCAGCTTGATCGCGCGCGGGGTGTATTCGTGGACGGGCAACCCCGCCCGGGTAGCGGCACAGATGGCCGCCCCGCGCGCCTGCCCGAGCTTGATCGCGGACTGCGCATTGCGTGCGACGAATACGCTCTCGATCGCGAGCACCTCGGGGGCCAGCTCGGCGATCACCTCCTCGATCCCCGCAAAGATCTCGCCGAGGCGCTCGGGGAACGCCTTCGCCCGCGGGCGCACCACGCCGTGCCCCAGCGAGCGCGACTGCCGCGACCCGGTTTCGATCACCGCGAAACCGGTCAGGCGCGAACCGGGATCAATGCCGAGGATGCGCACCGCTTCAGCCCCGCCGCCGAATCCGGAGCTCAACCATCGCCGCCCACCCCTTCGGGGAAGTTGGCGTTGGTGTAGACGTTCTGCACATCGTCCAGATCGTCCAGCATGTTCAGGAGCTTCAGCACCGTCTCGGCGGTTTCCTCGTCCAGCGGGGAAAGGGTCTCCGGACGCATGGTGACCTCCGAATTCTCCGGCTCCAGACCGTGATCCAGCAGGGCCTGACGCACGTCCTGATAGGCATCCGGGTCGGTGAGGACCTCGATGGAACCGTCATCGTCCACCAGCACGTCCTCGGCACCGCCCTCCAGCGCCGGCTCCATCACCGTCTCCTCGTCCAGACCCGGAGCAAAGCTGATCACGCCCTTCTTCTCGAACAGATAGGCCACCGAACCGTCGGTGCCGAGATTGCCGCCCATCTTGTTGAAGGCGTGGCGCACCTCCGACACCGTCCGATTGCGGTTGTCGGTCATGCAGTCGACCATGATCGCCGCACCGCCCGGGCCGTAGCCCTCGTAGCGCAGCTCCTCGTAGGCCTCGCCCTCGGTCTCCCCGGCGCCCCGCTTTGCCGCGCGCTCGATGGTGTCGCGGGTCATGTTGTTCTTCAGGGCATTGTCGAACGCCAGACGCAGACGCGGATTGGTCTCCGGGTCCGGCCCCCCGTGACGCGCGGCCACGGTGATCTCGCGGATCAGCTTGGTGAACAGCTTGCCGCGCTTCGCGTCCTGCGCGCTCTTGCGGTGCTTGATGTTCGCCCACTTGCTGTGACCGGCCATGGTGTTCCGCCTCCTCGTTGCCTGTGCTCAGGGAAACGCTGCTCAGTGTAACGGGGTTCAGAGGTCGAATTCCCCGTGCTCCAGGAAATGCGCGACGGCCCGCGCGACCGGATCGCTGAAGATCAGGCCCATGTGGGTGACCGGTGCCTGGAGATGCCGGGACACTTCCGGGCCCCGGGTCTCCTCCACCGCGACCAGGCCATCATGCGGTTCGGGCAGTTCGGTCAGCAGCGGTCCCGGAAAACGCCCGCGGGTCCCGGCGATCATCCCCACCTGGCGCCCGCGCAGCACCGGGCTGCCGCCCAGCAGACCGCGATCCAGCGCGCGCCCCAGCCACCAGCGCCCGGCCCGGTTGGCGGCCAGGCGCGCGGCCACCCGACTGCCGGCGAGCGGGGACCCGAGCATCACCACGCGCCCCGGCCGCTGCACCGGCGCCACCGCGAACAGGTGCCGCAGGATCACCCCGCCAAGACTGTGGCCGACCAGATGCACCATGTCGTCCGGCAGGGTCTCCAGCCAGGCCGCCAGGGCGCGCGCGACTTCCTCGGGGCTGGCCCTGCGCGACGGATAGCGAAACGCCCGCACCCGGTAACCCGCCGCATGCAGACGGCGCCGCAGCAGCACCATCTCCGCCCCGGTCATGTGCCAGCCATGCAGGGTCACCACCGTGGTCCGCATGGCCGTCATCGCCGCGCTGCCCCGGCTCTATTGCGCGCCGTCGCCGGCAACCCCGGCCCGCAGGCGGATGCCCAGCTCGCGCAGCGGCTTCTCGCCCACCGGCGCCGGGGCGTCGGTCAGCAGACAGGCCGCGGTCTGGGTCTTGGGGAACGCCATCACGTCGCGGATGGAGTGGGCGCCGCTCATCAGCATCACCAGGCGATCCAGACCGAAGGCGAGGCCGCCATGCGGCGGGGCGCCGAAGTTCAGCGCATCCAGCAGGAAGCCGAACTTCTCGCGTGCCTCTTCCTCGCCGATGCCCAGCGCCTCGAACGCGGCCTGCTGCATCTCCGGGTTGTGGATACGGATGGACCCGCCGCCGACCTCGGTGCCGTTGAGCACCATGTCGTAGGCCCGCGACATGGCCTCGCGCGGGTTCTCGCGCAGGGCGTCGGGGCTGTCGGTGGCCGGGGCGGTAAACGGGTGATGCAGGGCATACAGGCGCTTGTCGTCCGGGTCCCACTCGAACATCGGGAAATCCACCACCCACAGCGGGCGCCAGCCGGGCTCGACCAGGCCGCGATCATGGCCGACCTGCACGCGCAGCGCACCCAGCGCCTCGTTCACCACGTCGGCGCGGTCCGCGCCGAAGAAGATCAGGTCGCCGGCGGCCGCGCCGGTGCGCGCGAGGATCTCGCGGATCACGTCCTCGGGCAGGAACTTGAGGATCGGCGACTGCAGCCCGTTCGCAGGATCGGCGGGGTCGTTGACCTTGATGTACGCAAGACCCTTCGCCCCGTAGCGCCCGACGAACTCGGTGTAGCCGTCGATCTCCTTGCGGGTCAGCTCCGCGCCGCCCGGCACGTGCAGGGCGGCCACCCGCCCTTCGGGGTCGTTCGCCGGCGCGTTGAAGACCTTGAATTCCACCGCCTGCATCACCTCGGTCAGCTCGGTGAACTCCAGCGGGATGCGCAGGTCCGGCTTGTCGGAGCCGAAGCGGGTCATCGCCTCGGCATGACTCATGCGCGGGAACGGATCGTCCAGCTCAATGCCCATGACCTCGCGGAACAGATGACGCATCAGCTCCTCGGTCACGCCCATCACGTCGGCCTCGTCGACGAACGCCATCTCCATGTCCAGCTGGGTGAACTCCGGCTGGCGGTCGGCACGCAGGTCCTCGTCGCGGAAGCAGCGGGTGATCTGGTAGTAGCGGTCCATGCCGGACATCATCAGCAGCTGCTTGAACAGCTGCGGCGACTGCGGCAGAGCAAAGAAGCTGCCCGCGTGGGTGCGCGACGGCACCAGGTAGTCGCGCGCGCCCTCGGGCGTCGCGCGGGTCAGCATCGGCGTCTCGAGATCGAGGAAGTCGCGCTCCTCGAGGAACCGGCGCATCGCCGCGGTGACCCGCCCGCGCAGGCGCAGGCGCTCCTGCATCACCGGCCGCCGCAGATCCATGTAGCGATAGCGCAGGCGGGTGTCCTCGCCCACGTCCTCGTCATCCAGCGGGAACGGCGGGGTCTTCGCCGCGTTCAGCACCTCCAGCTCCAGCCCGAGGATCTCCACCGCGCCGGTGGTCAGCTCGGGGTTTTCGGTGCCTTCCGGGCGCCGGCGCACGCGCCCGGTCATGCGGATCACGTATTCGCTGCGCAGCTGCTCGGCCCGCGCGAAGACCTCCTCGCGGTCGGGATCGAACACCACCTGCACCAGTCCGGCGTGATCACGCAGATCGACGAAGATCACGCCGCCGTGGTCACGGCGGCGGTTGACCCAGCCACACAGGGTCACTTCGGAATCGAGGTCGCTTTCGGTGACCTGCCCACAGAGATGCGTTCGCATTGCGCCGTTCCAGCTGCCGGGCGCGGCATGTCGGTGATGGCGGCCGCGCGGGTTGATCGGGGAAAACGGGCGCGTCACGCCCGTCAAAGGGCCGGAAATGTTACGGCCTGCCCCCGTCCCGCGCAACCGGAAGCGGCGCGTTGCCGGGGCTGTCCGCGGCGGGCGTGACCACCCCCAGCGACATCACGAACTTGAGCCCGTCCTCCACCGACATCTCCAGCTCGATCACGTCTTCGCGCGGGACCAGCAGCACGAACCCGGAGGTGGGATTGGGCGCGGTGGGCACGAACACCGTCAGCATGTCCTCGCCGGTGCGTTCACGGGTCTCGCGGGTGCCGGTACCGGTGAGGAAGGCCACCGACCAGGCGCCGCTGCGCGGATATTCGACCAGCACCACCTTGCGGAAGGAGTCCCCGCCGTCCGAGAACACCGTCTCGGTGACCTGTTTCACCGCCCCGTAGATGGTGCTGACCAGCGGGATCCGGCGCACCACCGCCTCGCCCAGCTGAACCAGCCGCCGGCCGAGGATATTGGCCACGATCATGCCGGTCAGCAGCACGATCGCCACCGCGATCACCACCCCGGCACCCGGAAGGTCGAAGCCCAGCCAGGCCTCCGGGCGCCATTCCTCCGGCAGGATCAACAGGCTGTAGTCCAGCAGGTCCACCAGCAGCTTGATGATGTAACCGGTCACCACCAGTGGCAGCCAGACCAGCAGCCCCGCGATCACGTAACGCCGGAGCGCGGCCAGCATCGGACTCAGCCTCCGGTCGTGGCGGCGCTGCCCCCACCATCGCCGCCGCCGGAACTGCCGGAACCCCCGGAGCCGCCACTGTCACCGGCGGACCCGCCGCCCTCCTTCAGGTTGCGCTGGCCGCCCTGTTTGAAATCGGTCTCGTACCAGCCCCCGCCGGCCAGGCGGAACCCGGCGGCCGAGACCTGCTTGGTCAGCGCCTCGGCACCGCACTGCGGGCAGGTGGTGGCGGGCGGATCCGAAATCTTCTGCAGGATCTCGGAGACCTGGTGGCATTGCTGGCAGGCGTATTCGTAGATCGGCATGAGGGTATTCTCCCGGAGGCTGTGACTCGTTGCGAAGCGAATGACCGTATTATGCGGCCGCCGGCCCGGAATAAAAGGACTCGCGGCGATTGCTTCGCGCGCCGCGAGATCCGATCATGCGGCGATCCCGAAAAAATGCCGAGCCCACGCCCAAAAGCGAGAGACGAGATGGCCGACAAGATCGTGATCATGCTGCTGAATCTGGACCTCGACCGCCCCGGCACTCTGGGGGCCCCGTTCTTTCAGGCCACGGTGGCCGGTGCCATGGATCTCGAGGTCGAGATCTATTTCGCTGCGCAGACCACCCGCCTGTTGCGCCAGGGAGTCGCGGAAGCCATGTACCCCGGCGACGGGCAGGAGAAATCGGTCTACAGTTTCATGCAGGATGCCCATGAGGCCGGTGCGCGTTTCTACGCCTGCGCCGGCGCGATGGACGAAAACGGCCTGACGCTGGACAACGCGGTGCCCGAACTCGACGGCATGCGCGGCGGCGGGGCCTTCATCGGCGAGGTCGTCGAGGACGGCGTCGCGACCCTGACCTACTGACCGGCACCCGGAGGTCCGCGTGAGTTCCGCCGAAGACGATGCCCGTGCCGTCCTGATCACCGGCTGTTCCTCGGGGATCGGGGCCCATGCGGCCCGTGCCCTGCGCGACCGCGGCTACCGGGTATTCGCCACGGCGCGCGCCGCCGAAGACGTCTCGCGCCTGAAGAAGGAGGGCTTCGAGGCCCTGCAGCTGGACCTCAACGACTCCGCCAGCATCCGCAGCGCGGCGCACGAGGTGCTGCACCGCACCGGCGGGAAACTCTACGGCCTGTTCAACAACGGCGCCTACGGCCAGCCGGGGGCGGTGGAAGATCTTTCGCGCGCCGCCCTGCGCGCCCAGCTGGAGACCAACGTGCTGGGCTGGCTGGAGCTCACCAATCTGGTCATCCCGGCGATGCGCCGCGCCGGCGAGGGGCGCATCATCCAGAACTCCTCGGTGCTGGGCTTCGCCCCGCTGCGCCTGCGCGGGGCGTACGTCACCTCCAAGTTCGCGCTGGAAGGGATGTCCGACACCCTGCGCCAGGAACTCCACGGCAGCGGGATCCGCGTGGTCCTGATCCAGCCCGGGCCGATCCGCTCGGAATTCCGCGCCAACGCGCTGAAGGCCTTCCGCCACCACATCCACCGCGCCCACAGCCCCTGGGCCCGCACCTACGAGGCCGCCGAGGCGCGCATGGCCAACGCGGAGGCCGACGCCCCGTTCACCCTCGGGCCGGAGGCCGTGACCCGCTGCGTGATCCACGCCCTGGAGGCGCGGCGGCCGAAGCTGCGCTACCGCGTGACCTTCCCCACGCATCTGTTCGCCTTCCTCAAGGCGATCCTGCCGGCGCGCTGGATGGACGCCTTCCTGCGGCTGGTCTCGCGCGGCGAGAACCGCTGAACATCACGGCCCCCGGCGCATGAACGCGATCTTTCTTGCGCTGGTCGTCATCGCGTTCACCACCGCGGCGCTGCGCGAGCTGCGCTCCACCGATCCGGAGGAACGCCCCATGGCGGACCTCTCCGAAGGCGCAGTGGAGGCAGCCGGCGCCGCGGTGGAACTGGCGCTGGGGCTGGTCGGGGTGATGGCGCTGTTCCTGGGCCTGATGAAGATCGCCGAGGCCGGCGGCCTGCTCACCGTGCTCGCCCGCCTGCTGCGGCCGCTGATGGTGCGCCTGTTCCCCGACGTCCCGCCGGAACACCCGGCGATGGGCGCGATGATCCTGAACTTCTCCGCCAACATTCTGGGCCTGGGCAATGCCGCCACGCCCTTCGGCATCCGCGCGATGCAGGAACTGGAGAAGCTCAACCCCCACCCGGGCACCGCCACCAACGCGATGGCGCTGTTCCTGGCGATCAACACCTCCAGCATCACCCTGCTGCCCACCGGGGTGATCGCGCTGCGTGCCTCGCTGGGCTCGGAGGATCCGGCCGCCATCCTGCCGACCACGCTGTTCGCGACGCTGTTCGCCACGGTCGCCGGAATCACCAGCGCGCTGGTCCTGCAACGCTGGTTCCGCCCCCCGGCGGCCACCCGCGAGATCCCGCCCGGCGGCCTTGACGACCCCGATGCGGAAACCAACCCCACCGGGGACCGGCGCTCCGATGCCGACCGGGACACGGAGCCGGGCGAGCAGCCCCAGCCGATGAACATCGAGGTCCCGGCCGAGGGCTACCCCGCCTGGGTCTCGCTCCTGGTCCTGCTGGGGGTGCTGGCGATCATCCCGCTGACCATCATCTACGGCCAGGCCATCGCCCCGTGGATCATCCCGGGACTGGTGGTCGGCTTTCTCACCTATGGCGTGCTGCGCGGGGTGCCGGTATACGAGGTCTTCGTCGAGGGGGCAAAGGAAGGCTTCAACGTGGCCCTGCGGATCATCCCGTATCTGGTGGCGATCCTGGTCGCGGTGGGCATGCTGCGCGAGAGCGGCGCGCTGGGGATGTTCGTCGGGCTGGTCGGGCCGTGGACCACGCCCTTCGGGCTGCCCGCCGAGGCCCTGCCGATGGCACTGCTGCGGCCACTGTCCGGGTCCGGGGCCTACGGCATCATGGCCGGGATCATGCAGGACCCGGCCACCGGGCCGGATACCCACGTCGGCATGCTGGTGTCCACCCTGCAGGGTTCCACCGAGACCACCTTCTACGTGCTCGCGGTGTATTTCGGCGCGATCGGGGTCAAGCGGGTACGCCACACCCTGGCCGCCGCGCTGAGCGCCGACGCGGTGGCGGTGGTCGCCGCAGTCGCGATCGTCGCCTGGCTCTACCTCTGACCCGCGTCGCGGGCGAACGCGCGCACCCGCTCCCGCAGTCCGGCCGGATCCACCGGCTTGGTGACGACCTCGGCGAAACCGGCCGCCAGCGCCCGCTCGCGCGTCGGGTCGGTGGCATCCGCGGTCACCGCCAGCACCGGGACACCGGCCAGCAGGTCGTCGGCCCGCAGCGCGCGCAGCACCTGATAACCATCCATGCCGGGCATCGCCAGATCCAGAAGAATCAGGTCCGGGGCCAGCCGTGCCGCCTCCTCCAGGCCCTTCAGGGGGGTCTCGGCCACCACCGTTTCCAGGTCCGGCTCCGGTCCCAGGACCTCTTCCATCAGGCGCAGGTTGGCCGGCTGATCATCGATGCACAGCACCGTGCGCGGCGTGCCGGACGCCGGCAGTTCCGATGCGCCGGTCGCGGCCGGGTGATCGGGCCCGCCCCCGGGTGTTGCCCCGAGATCGCTGTCCGCGGCCAGCGGCAGTTCGAACCAGAAGCAGGAACCCTCGCCCGGCGTGCTCGTCACGCCCAGCCGGCCGTCCATCATCTCCACCAGGTGCCGGGTGATGGTGAGCCCCACGCCGCTGCCCTCCATCCCGCTGGCGTCCGCCTCCAGCCGGTCGAAGGGCTGGAACAGCCGTTCCAGCTGCTCGGCGGTCAGTCCGGGGCCGGTGTCGTGCACCTCCAGCTGCAGCCCCTGTTGCCCCGCAGCGCCCAGCAGCGTCACCCGCCCGCCTGCGCGGTTGTACTTGATGGCGTTGGACAAGAGATTCAGCAGGACCTGTTTGAGCCGGGTACGGTCGGCCTGCACGCGCGGGGCATCCGCGGTGGCCGCCCGCGCGCCTTCCAGGCGAACCTCGCGCTCCTGTGCCAGCGGCCGCAGCAGCGACAGGCACTCGTCCACCACGTCCGCCACGTCCACCGGTTCCGGCGTCACCTGCAGCCGCCCCGACTCGATACGCGCGAGGTCCAGGATCTCGTTGATCAGCTCCAGCAGGTGCCGGCCGGCGCGGGCGATCTCGTCCAGCTGACTCTGCTGGCGCTCGCCCAGCGACGTGTCGCGCTGCAACAGCTGGGCAAAGCCCAGGATGGCGTTCATCGGCGTGCGCAGCTCGTGGCTCATGTTGGACAGGAAGTCGGACTTCGCCCGGCTCGCCTGCTCGGCCTCCTCGCGGGCCCGCTGCAGTTCGGCGCGGCGCTGCAGTTCGGCGGTGAAGTCACCGAAGATGTTGAAGATGTACTGCGGCTCGCTACGGCTGTCACGCACCACGCCGATGGTACTGCTGGACATGAACACCGCGCCGTTGCGGCAGCGGATCGGCAGCTGACCGGTCCAGGCCCCGCCGGCCTCGCGGATTTCGTCGATCTCGCGCGCCGACTGTTCCGCCTCCGCCGGGATCAGTTCGCGATAGGATCGGCCCGCCAGATCGGCCTCCTCGAAGCCGGTCATCTCCAGCACCGCGGGGTTGTTGTACACCATGCGGCCTTCCCGGTCGGCGACCGAGATCGCCTGTTCCGAGGCCTCGAAGATGCGCCGGAACAGCGACAGTTCCTCCTGGGCCTGCTGCAGCTCGGTGACATCCTGAACGGTTCCGGTCAGCCGGCCGTTCTGTTCCCGGCCCCCGGTGCTTTCGCCATGGGCAATCAGATGCAGGTGCCGCAGTTCGCCGTCATCGCGCCGGATGCGCAGAAACACCTCGCCCCGCCCCTCGGCCAGCACCCCGGCATATTCGCGGTCGAGCCCCTCGCGATCCTCGGGGTGCACGAACGCACGAAAGCCCTCCATGCTCACCGGGGCGTCGCCCGGGGACAGGGCGAAGATCTCGTAGACCACGTCGGACCACCACAGCGCTCCGGTCACCGGATCGTGCTCCCAGTGCCCCACGCGCGCGAGGCGCTGGGCTTCGCGCAGTCGCGTGGTCTGCCGGGTCAGCGCCAGCTCGGACTGCTTGCGCTTGGTGATGTCCTGTGACACGCCCAGCATGTGCTGCACGTCGCCACTGGCGTCGCGCTCGACGTCACCGCGCTGCAGCAGCCAGCGGACCGTGCCATCCGGCCAGACCACCCGGTGCTCCAGTTCGAGATAGGACCCGCGACGCAGGGAACTGCGGATGGCGTTTTCCACCCGCTCGCGATCCTCCGGGTGCACCGCACCGAGAAAGTTTTCCACCGTGGGCTCGAGGTCTCCGTGAGAGTGGCCCAGCAGGGGCGCGATACGCTCGGACCACTGCAGCTCCTCACGCCCCGGGGTCCATTCCCAGGTCCCCATGTTGGCGAAGCGCTGGCTGCTGCGCAGGCGATGCTCCTGGCGCTTCACCGTGGTGATGTCGGTGCGGATCGACACGTACTGATAAGGCAGGCCGTCGCCGTCCAGATAGGGAACGATGGTGGTCTCGACCCAGTACAGCGAGCCGTCCCGCGCGCGGTTGCAGAGTTCGCCCTGCCAGACGCGACCCGCGGCAATGGTCTCCCAGAGCTCCTCGTAGAAAGCCGGGGCGTGCATTCCGGATTTCAGCAGGCGATGGTTGCGCCCCAGCAGATCGGATACGTTATAGCCGCTGACCCGCGCGAACCGCTCATTGGCATAGATGATCTCCCCGGCCACGTCGGTGATGCTCACCAGCGCGTGCTCGTTGACCGCCAGGTGTTCCCGCTCGCGCTCGTACAGCGCCTGGCGATAAGCACGCGTCACCCCGTCCATCTGCCGCTGCTGGCGGGCACGCGCCACCACCGCATCCGCCAGGCGGCGCGGTTCCACCGGTTTGAGGAACACCCCGCTCGCCCCGGGGTGCAGGGCCATCAGCTCGTTCACCCGCCCGGGGGCGGCGGTCAGGACCAGCATGGGGATGGAGGAACCGTTGTCGCGGGTGCGCAGCAGGGCCGCGAACTCCTCGGCACTGCACCCCCCTTCGTCCAGATCCAGAACCAGGACCTCGACCTCGCCGCCGTGGAGGCGGACCAGCGCGGCATCGGGGTCCGGCTGGACCTCCACCGTCAGTCCGGCCTCCCGCAGGCCCGCCGCCAGGGTGTCGTCGGCGGCCTCGGGGCGGGCACTTGCCAGGAGCACCCGATACCCCGTCTCCGCGACGACCCCGCCGATCTGCACCAGCTGTTCCAGCAGGGTATCGTCCGCCAGCGGGTAATCGAGGCAGCGGGCCGCGCCCTCGCGCACGGCCTGCAGGCGCGCCCCGGGGCTCCAGGAGCGCGCCACCACCAGGGTCGGCAGAAACCCGCGCCCCGGATCCTGCAGTCGCGCGAGCACCGCGGACTCCGGGGCCACCTCGCCGACGCAGACCACCCGCGCGGTGACCCCGCCGGCGCCCGCCGCGTCCGGTTCGGCGCCGCTCAGCACGACCGCGAAGCCGTGATCACGCAGCATGCCCGCCACCGCCTCGCCGACTTCCGGGTCCTCCGCGACCACCTGCACCCGGCCGCCACCCGCATCCGCCGACACCTGCGGCTGGAGCCGCGTCTCCGGCACCCCCTGAGCCTGACGCGACCACGCATCCGCGGCGGCCTCCAGGCGCGCGAGGCCCAGACGCAGCAGTTCGTGGTCGGCAGTGTTCGGACGGGCCCGCAGCCCGGCCAGGGTGGCCTGTAGTGACTCGGCCAGGCGCAGGATCTCCTGCACCCCGTGAGTCCGGGCCACGCGGGCCAGGGCGCTGACCTCGCGATACAGCCGATCCACGCAGTCCCCGGAGCATTCACCCTGATCGAGCTCGCCCGCGGCGTCGCGCAGGCGTGCGAGGCGCGCGCTCAGAAAGGCCGGAAAAGCGGCCCGCGGGGACCCGCCGGACACGGTGTCCGGACCCTCGAAACCGGCTGCCTGCTCCCCCGCTCCGGGGGCATCAGTTCGGCGGTCCACCGGGCGTTATGTCCTTGTCCTTCACGATGAAGTACACCCCCGCCGCAGCGAGGACCATCCACAGGAACAGGGCCACCACGCCGATCCGCTCCCACAGCGGAACGAAGAAGAACAGCATCAGGGCCGCCAGCCCCAGCAGGATATTGCCGATGACGAAATTCGAGGGGCGGCCGCCGGACGGATCGGACATGACAGTCTCCTGCAGTGGCTTACTGCTTCTTGTACTGACTGAAATCGAACTGACCCGCGGTCATCTCGTCCCACAGATCACTTTGCAGCACGGCGAGCAGCTTGAACAGCTTGCGCAGCTCCGGATCCTCCATGAAACTCTGATCGCTGCTGGCCTTCAGGGCCTCCACCAGGGTCGCGCACTGTTCACGACTGATCCCGGTGACATCCAGGCCCTCGTCTCCCATGTCCACATTCATCGAGCCACTCCGGTTCGTTCGGTCCCCCGATTGTATGCCGGTACCGTCGCCCGGCGAAAACGCCGGACTCCGGTCGTGCCATTGCCATGCGACAACGTGCCGGGGCCGCTACTCGCCCCCGCCTGCGTCATTGCGAGGAGCCGAAGGCGACGTGGCAATCGGTTGCTGCCCGCAGTGCACCGGGGCCGGGGGCCGCCATGGCGATTGCTTCGTCACTACGCTCCTCGCAATGACGGGGCCGGCTTACGCCGCCTGCTCGCGGATCTGGTCCACCCGGTTGCGTACGTACAGGTAGTACAGCACCGGGATGATCACCAGGGTCAGCACCGTGGACACGAACACCCCGAAGATCAGCGAGATCGCCAGCCCGGAGAAGATCGGGTCATCGAGGATGAACCCGGCGCCGACCATCGCCGCCAGCCCGGTCAGCACGATCGGCTTGGCCCGCACCGCACCGGCATGCACCACCGCCTCGATGGTATCCACCCCGCGGCGCAGCTCCTCGTTGATGAAATCCACCAGCAGGATCGAGTTGCGCACGATGATCCCCGCCAGCGCGATCATCCCGATCATGGAGGTCGCCGTGAACTTGGCGTCCATGAAGAACGCATCCACGAACGCATGTCCGGGCATCACGCCGATCACCGTCAACGGGATCGGCGCCATGATGATCAGCGGCACCATGTACGAGCGGAACTGCGCGACCACCAGCAGGTAGATCAGGATCAGTCCCACCGAGTAGGCGATGCCCATGTCGCGGAAGGTCTCGTAGGTCACCTGCCATTCGCCGTCCCACTTCAGGCTGAAGTTGTACGGGTTGTCCGGCTGGCTGATGAACCGCTGCTCCAGCGGCTCGCCATGGACCATGGGCTGGTCGCGCAGGCCGAAGAACATGTCGAACATGCCGTACAGCGGGCTGTCCACTCCGCCCGCCAGATCGCCCTGCACGTAGACCACCGGCAGCAGGTTCTTGTGATGGATGGAGTGTTCGCGGCTCGAATCCACCACGTTCACGACCTCGCCCAGCGGGACCAGTTCGCCGCTCTGCGAGCGGACTCGCAGCCCGAGCACCGGATCCAGGCTGCCCTTCTCCGCACGATCGAACTCCAGACGCACCGGCACCGCATACTTGATGTTGGAGCCGTACAGATAGGTTACGTCCTCGCCGGACAGGGCGGTCTCGATCGCCTCGACCACCGCCCGCTGGGGCACGCCCAGATGCGCGGCGCGCTCGCGGTCCACCTGCAGGATCTTCTTCGGCCCCGGGTGTTCCACCGAGTCATCGATGTCGGTGAGGCCCTCGGTGTTCTCGAACACCTCGCGCACCTGTTTCGCAACCTCGATCTGGCCGTCGTAGTCCGGCCCGTAGATCTCGGCGACGATCGGCGACATCACCGGCGGTCCCGGCGGCACCTCGACCACCTTCACCGCTGCGCCGTCATAGCGCCCGGCGATGGCATTGATCTCGTCGCGCACCGACAGCGCGATGTCGTGGCTGCGCCGGTCGCGCTCGGAGGCATGCGTCAGGTTCACCTGGATGTCGCCGACATGGCTCCCCTCGCGCAGGTAGTACTGCCGCACCAGGCCGTTGAAGTTGATGGGCGTGGCCGTGCCCGCGTAGGTCTGCACGTCGTGCACCTCGGGCACAGTCTTGAGGTAGTCGGCCATCTCGCCCAGCACCTGGCCGGTGCGTTCCAGACTGGTGCCCTCGGGCATGTCCAGCACCACCTGGAACTCCGACTTGTCGTCGAACGGCAGCATCTTCAGCACCACCAGCTGGTAATAGGCCAGCGACACCGAGCCGAGGATCAGCACCAGCGTGCCGATCCACAGCGCCATGCGGTTGATCTTCTTGCGCCCGCCGGTCCCGAGGAAGGGGCGCAGCAGGAAGTTGAACAGGCGCATCAGGCCATCGGAGGCCGCCTCGCCGGCCTCGTGTCCGCCGTGTCCGCCCCCGGCCTCGTGCTGTTCGGCCTGACGCCGCAGCACCTTGTAGGTCAGCCACGGAGTCACCACGTAGGCCACCGCCAGCGACAGGACCATCCCCATGGAGGCGTTGATCGGGATGGGGCTCATGTACGGCCCCATGAGCCCGGTCACGAAGGCCATGGGCAGCAGCGCCGCGATGACGGTAAAGGTCGCGAGGATGGTCGGGCCGCCCACCTCGTCCACCGCCAGCGGGATGGATTCGAGGAACTTGCGCCCGCCCTGGACCATGTGTCGGTGGATGTTCTCCACCACCACGATCGCGTCGTCCACCAGGATGCCGATGGCGAAGATCAGCGCGAACAGCGACACCCGGTTGAGGGTGAAACCCCAGGCCCAGGACGCGAACAGCGTCAGCGCGAGGGTAATGATGACCGCCACGCCGACGATGAACGCCTCGCGCCAGCCCAGCGCGATCCACACCAGGATGATCACCGACGCGGTTGCCAGCATCAGCTTCTGGATCAGCGTGGAGGCCTTGTCCTCGGCCGTCTCGCCGTAGTTGCGGGTAATCGAGACCTCGACCCCCTCGGGGATGTAGGTGCCCTGCAGCTGGTCCAGGCGCTCGATGACCTGGTCGGCGATATCGGGGGCGTTGGTGCCCGGCTGCTTGGCCACCGCGACGGTCACCGCCGGGTGACTCTGGCCAATGTGCCCGCCGCCCTCGGCCGCGGCCCCATGGGCGAAGCGTACGTGCTCGCTCGGATAGCCGGGGCCCTGTTCGACCTCGGCCACGTCTTCCAGATGCACCGGACGTCCGTCATGCATCCCCACCACCAGCCGCGCGAACGCCTCGGGCTCGGTGATGAAGTCGCCGGCCTGGATCAGGATCTCCTCGTCGTCCTGATACAGATGCCCGGCATCGCGCGAGAAATTCGACACCGCCAGGGCCTCGCGCAGGTCGTCCACCGCGAGGTTGTGCGCCGCCAGCATCTCCGGCTGGAAGCGCACGTGGACCACGTGGTCGGGCCCGCCGACGGTGTAGATGTCGCGCGTGCCGGGCACCCGCTTGAGTTCCGATTCCAGCCCGTGGGCCACGCGCAGCAGGTCGTGTCCGCCACGTTCTTCGTCCTCGGTCCACAGGGTCACGTTGACGATGGGCACGTCGTCGATGCCCATCGGCCGCACCATCGGCTCGCCGACCCCCAGATTCCGCGGCATCCAGTCATCGTTGGAGAAGACCTGGTTGTACAGCCGCACCAGCGCCGCGGTGCGGTCCTCGCCTACCTCGAACTGGATGGTTATATGCGCCATGTCCGGGCGCGAGGTGGAATAGATGTCGTCCACCCCCTCGATCTCGGACAGCACCTGCTCCGCGGGGGTCGACACCAGATGGGCGACCTCCTCGGCGCTGGCCCCGGGGAACGGGATGAACACGTCCGCCATGGTGACGTTGATCTGCGGCTCTTCCTCGCGCGGAGTCACCAGGATGGCGAACAGCCCCAGCAGCAGCCCCACCAGGGCCAGCAAAGGGGTGATCTGGGTGGTCAGGAAGGCCTTCGCAATGCGCCCGGAGATCCCCATGCGCTCCGGGGCCGCGTCCGTGCCGCCGCCGCTCATCGCGTCACCTGCTGGTGTTCCTTGAGATAGATCGCGGCATGCACCGGATCCAGCGCCACGCGTTCACCCTCGCGCAGGCCACCAAGGATCTCGATCATGCCGTCGTGCTCGCGCCCGGTGCGGACCTGACGGAAGCGCACCCGACCCTCGTCGTCGATCACGTAGACCGCGATCACCTCGGAGCGATAGGCGACGGCCTCCTGCGGCACCATCAGGCGCTCGACCTCGTCCAGCACGAAGCTCGTTTTCACGAACATGCCGGGAAACAGACCGCGGTTGTTCTCGTCCTCGGGCAGGTTCACGCGCACCCGGAAGGTGGCGCTCTGCGGATGTGCATAGGGGAACAGGGTCAGGCTCTCGGCAGCGATCCGTTCGCCGGAATCCAGCAGGACCTCGGCCTCGCGCCGATCCCGCACCCCGGGCATCAGACGCTGGGGCACGTCGACCTCGACCCGCAGGCGATCCAGGCTCAGCCCGGCCAGCAGCGGCGAACCCGGCGAGACCGATTCCCCGACCTCGACCATGCGCTCGGTCACGATCCCGGAGTACGGCGCGTAGACCTCGGTGTAGCCGAGCTGTTCGCGGGCCTCGTCCACCCGCCCCTCGGCCGAGCGCAGGCGCGCACGGGCCGATTCCAGCTGCGCCTCGGCGCGCTCGAACTCGGAGCGCGACACCACGTCCTGTTCGAACACCTCGCGGATGCGTTCGAACTCGGAGCGCGCCTCGCGGAAACGTGCCCGCGCATCGGCGAGGTCACCCTCGGCCTGACTCAGGCGCGCCTGTTGCTGGACGTCGCTGATGCGCAGCAGGAGTTCGTCCTCTTCGACAAAGTCATCCACGTCCACGTAGATCTCGCGGATGCGGCCCGAGGTCTGGGCCGAGATGGTGGAGCGCTGGACCGCTTCGACGCGGCCATCCAGCAGACGCTCCTGCGGCAGGGTCAGACGCTCGGCCTCGACCGTCTCGAAGGGCAGGTCATCGGCCTGAGTCGCCAGCGGCAGAGCCAGCGCAAGCAGCGCGGCCCCGATGATCGGGAGTCGTGTCATGGTGTGGTCCCTTCCGGATATTCGGCCCTCTCCTGCCACCCTTCTTGCGGGGCGATCAGCCGTCACGGGGCCGTTCTTTAATATATTAGTTTTCCCTAATTTAACGGAGCCGGCCAGGGGCGGGCAAATCCCCGACCGCAACCCCGGTAACTGCCCGGAGTATAGCTTTCCCCGTCGGTTTTGCAGCAAAGCCCTGCAACCCCCTGCACCGCGCCGCGTCTGTCCGTATCATAACGGCACCCGCACGGGGACGTTCCCCGACCACCGTTTCATTCCCGGGAGACCGCCATGCCACTGCTGCGTATCGAGACCAACGTTGCCCTGCCCGCCGATCCGGATGCCGTCACCGCCCGCCTGTCGACCGCGGTTGCCGAATGGCTGAACAAGCCCGAGGGCTACGTGATGGTCGCCCTTGGCCACAACGCGCACATGCGTTTCGGCGGCAGCACCGAGGCACTCGCCTACTGCGAACTCAAGAGCATCGGCCTGCCCGAGGGCCTGACCCGCGAGCTGTCACGCAAGCTGTGCGACGCCCTGCAGGCCGAACTGGGCGTGGAGCCGGCGCGCGTCTACATCGAGTTCGCCGATGCCCCGCGCCATTTCTGGGGCACCAACGGCACCACGTTCTGATCCCCGACCCCGTCCGCTCAACGACCACCGACCACAAGGCCCGAGCCCCATGCGCGTCTCGCAATTCCCGCTGAACACCCTGAAGGAAACCCCGGCCGACGCCGAGATCGTCTCCCACCAGCTGATGCTGCGCGCCGGCTACATCCGCCGGCTCGCCTCGGGGCTGTACACCTGGCTGCCGCTGGGGCTGCGCGTGCTGCGCCGGGTGGAGAACATCGTGCGCGAGGAGATGGACCGGGCCGGGGGCCTGGAGGTGCTGATGCCGGCCATCCAGCCGGCCGAGCTGTGGCAGGAGTCCGGGCGCTGGGACTTTTACGGCGCCGAGCTGCTGCGCATCCAGGACCGCCACGAACGCGATTTCTGCTATGGCCCGACCCATGAAGAGGTCATCACCGATCTGGTCCGCCGCGAGATCCGCAGCTACCGCCAGCTGCCGGTGAACTACTACCAGGTCCAGACCAAGTTCCGCGACGAACGCCGCCCGCGCTTCGGCGTGATGCGCGCGCGCGAATTCCTGATGAAGGACGCCTACTCCTTCCACCTGGATGCCGACTCCCTGGGGCAGACCTACCAGCAGATGCACGATGCCTACTGCCGCATCTTCCAGCGCTGCGGCCTCGACTTCCGCGCGGTGGAAGCCGATACCGGCGCGATCGGCGGCAATGCCTCGCACGAGTTCCACGTGCTGGCCGCCTCCGGCGAGGACGCGATCGCCTTCTCCCCGGGCGGCTTTGCCGCCAACGTCGAACTCGCGCCCTGCCCCGGCCCGGCCGCACCGGCCGCCCCCGCCGAGACGCTGCAGAAGGTCGCCACCCCGGATGTCCACACCATCGCCGATCTCGCGGCCTTCCTCGACGTGCCGACCGAACGCACGGTCAAGACCCTGGTGGTGGCCGCCAGCGACGCGGTCGACGCCGATCTGGTCGCCCTGGTGCTGCGCGGCGACCACGAACTCAACGACGTCAAGGCCGAAAAGCACCCCTGGATCGCCGAGCCGCTGCGCATGGCAGAGGCGGCCGAGATCCGTACCGTGTTCGGCACCGACCCCGGCTCCCTGGGCCCGGTGGACAGCCCGATCCCGGTGCTGGCCGACCACGCCGTGCTCGGCATGGCCGACATGGTGGTCGGCGCCAACGAGGACGGCCACCACCTGACCGGCGTCAACTGGGAACGCGACCTGCCGCGCCCGGAGACTGCCGACCTGCGCAACATCACCGAGGGGGAATCCGCGCCCGACGGCTCCGGCCCCATCGAGATCCGCCGCGGCATCGAGGTCGGCCATATCTTCCAGCTCGGCGACAAGTACTCCGAGGCCCTGGGCGCCCGGGTGCTGGACGAGGACGGCCGCGAGCAGATCGTCACCATGGGCTGCTACGGCATCGGCGTCTCGCGCGTGGTCGCCGCCGCGATCGAACAGAACTCCGACGAGCGCGGCATCTGCTGGCCCACCGCCATCGCCCCGTTCGACATCGCCCTTTGCCCGATCGGCGCGAAGAAGTCGCAGCGCGTGCGCGAGGCCGCCGAACAGCTGCACGACGAGCTCGAGGCCGCCGGCTTCCAGGTCCTGCTGGACGACCGCGAACAGCGCCCCGGCGTGATGTTCGCCGACATGGAGCTGATCGGCATCCCCCACCGCATCGTGATCGGCGAACGCGGCCTGGACGCCGGCGAACTCGAATACCAGGCCCGCACCGCCGCCGAGGCCGAACACCTGCCGATGGACGGACTGGTGGCGGCCCTGCGCGAACGCACGGGGCACGGCGCGTAGGCGCCATCCGCGCCCGCGCCCGGATGCGGCTGCAGGAGCTTGCTTGCAAGCGAGCAGGGGCTGCTGCCCGAGTCTGACCGCTGCCGCGGGGTTTCGAGCTGGCGCTGCGGGGTCCGGGGCTTTGGCTGCCGCCGGGGGGGTTGCGCTCTCTCGCGAGCGCGCCGCGAGGTCCTTTCTTGCTTGCCCAAGAAAGGACCCAAAGAAGGGCACCCGAGCTCGCCCGGGAACCTTGCTCCGGGCGCCTCGCGCCGGCGGCGCCGAACTCGCGAAGCTGCGCTTCGCTCAAACATCCGGCCCCTTGTTTCCGGCGCGAGGCACCCTCCGCAAGGGGCTCGCAACGGGAGGGGGGGTAAACCGGAGGCGTTCAGGCCATTGGTGCCCCGGTCCCGACCCGCTTCGTTGCGGGGCGCCCGAATCGTGCGTTTCCTGGCTTCTGATGCAAAGGCGGCCCGGTGCACCAACGGGTTCAAGCTTTGTACGGGCCCTTCGCAGAGCTCATTCCCAACCATCCTTGCAAAGGAATCGCGTGCGGGCAGGGGCCGGCCCACCCCCAAGCCCTGATGGAAGAAGGTCATGCGGCTCGGCAGGGCATGCCCATGGCCCTACCCGGGCACCCTCCCGGTACCGGGTATGCAACGGTGACTGTGGGAGATGCTTGCTTCGTCCCTCCGCCCCGACAGACCCTTTCTAGGCCTGCCACGAGTAAACATACAAGCTTGCTTGCAAGCGAACCGTAGGCTCGTGGTGTCCTTTGGGGGCGACATCTTCCCATGCGACACGGCATCCCGGCCCCGATCGGCCGGAGGGCCGGCCTCCTGCGGGAACAGGTTTCAACACGGTGGGAGGCGAGCCCTCTCGCCGATCCGACACAATCGGTTGCCAACGGTCCTGGTCTCGGCCGGGGGCGTTCATAACCCCCGGCCTGCCCGCCTGGCGGAAAAGGAACGACCGGTGGCCCTGCGCCCCCGTTTGCCGCACCGAGCGCAGAGGTCGGGCGCGGGAGAAAAGGCGCTGCTTGTCTGAGCGAAGCGCAGCTTCGCGAGTTCAGCGCCGCCCGCGACCGGCCTCGGAGCGAGGGGATCCCGGGCCGCGTTAGCGGACCGGGATGCGGCAGTCGGGGTGCCCTTCTTTGGGTCCTTTCTTGGGCAAGCAAGAAAGGACCTCGCGGCGCGCTCGCGAGAGAGCGCAACCCCCGGCGGTAGCCAAAGCCGCCGACTCCGCAGCGCCAGCTCAAGGCCTCGCGGCAGCGGTCAGGCCCGGCAGCAGCCCGTTTCGCTTGCAAGCAATCTCCCACAACCGCCGGGCGCCAGCCTGAAACCGCGCGGCAGCGGGTGGCACGGCCGCCAGGGGCATGGCCGTTCAGCCGCCACTCAGGCGGCCCCGGCAGGATAGACTGACCGAGCCGCCCCGGCGGCCATCATGTTCCATCCGACAGGGATTGCCGCCATGACCATGACCCGATCCGTTGCCCGCCTCATCCTGATATCCGCCGTGCTGAGCCTGGCCGTGATGCTGGCGGCCTGTGCCCCGCGCATTTACGGCGTGCCGGAGGAACACTGGGAGCAGATGAGCACATCCGAGCGCCAGGAGGCGATGCGCGCCTGGGAGTCGGTGCAGAAGGAGCGCGAGCAGACCCGGCGCGAGCAGCAGAAGATCGAGGCGCGCGAACGCGCGGAACGCCAGGCGCGCATCGACCGCATCCACCGCGGCGAGGAGGGGCACTTCGGTGACCTGATCCGCGTGAGCCTGGAGCGCGGGCGGATGCGCATCGGCGGCCGCGAACGGCGCTATGCCCCGCTGGCCTTCACCCTGGCGGATGGCGAGACGCGCACGGTGGAGGTCCACAGCGAACGACGTTCGGGAGAGATGAAGGTCGCCTACCGCGAAGGCCTCCTGCTGCTGGACGTGCCGTCCCGTGGCCGCACCGAGTTCGGTGCGGCCCGCCTGCCGTGGCGCTCCGGCTGGCGCCGCGGCGAGACCCGCCGGGTGGATTCCGACGGGCCGCTGGAGCTGCGCAACGTGCGCGTACACGTGGAGGCGGTGCCCCTGCCCGGGCATGGCTCCCGGCGGTTCTGAACATGCGGCGCCGGCCCGGCCCTGTTCGCCTGCAAGCAGGCTCCCACAGGCATCGTGGGAACGGCCCTGGCCGTTCGCCTGCGAGCAGGCACCCTACAGGCGTCGCAGGAGCGGCCCTGGCCGCGAATCAGTACCCCGGGCGGGTGCCCGGACCCGGCACCCGGTGGGCCGGCACCGGGTCGTCGACATGCTCGGCAGTGCGCAGTCGGCGGCTCTTTTCCACCATGCGCCAGCAGGAGCGGTTGTTGTTGTAGCGCGAGACATGCTGCAGCGGCACCCACAGCACGGCGTGCGATTCGTGGCTGCCGGGGATCTCCAGACGGTCGTCGATCTCCACCAGAAAGCGCACGTCGATGTGGTCGTGCTGCGGAAACTCGGGGCTGGCGGGGATGGTGTGGATATCCAGGTCGAAGACGTCTTCGGCGACCAGTCGGATGTGCTCGCGTGCCAGCCCGGTCTCCTCGTGCACCTCGCGCAGGGCCACCTGGAGGATGTCGGCCTGACCGTCCGCATGGCCGCCGGGCTGGAACCAGCGGTTGTGCTTCCCGTGCAGCAACATCAGCGCCCGCTCGCGGTCGGGGCTGAGGACCCAGGCGGAGCCGGTGACATGCGCCGGCAGCAGATCGCAGTTGAAGCAGTCGGGGTGCCGGCGGACGAAATCCAGCGCGCGGCGGCGAAAGCCCGCCTCTTCGATGAACGGGGTCTGGTGACGTTGCAGCAGATGCAGCAGCTGTTCGCGATGCATGGCGCTCAGGTTCCCGCAGGGCGTTCCAGTGCGGCGCTGGCGGCGCGCGCCGCTTCGTCGATGTCGGCCTCGCTCCCGGCCAGGATCAGCCGGCCGAAGGCCCCCACCGCACTGACGTCGATCAGGGTCACGTGCGCGGCCTTCAGCGCCTGGTTGGCGGCATAGATGATGTAGCCCGCCGGCTCGGCCTCGAGGATGAACATGCTCTGTTCCGGCAGGATCATCGAGCCGCGACGGTTCTGGCGGTTGATCAGCACCGTGTGGTCGGGCGACATCCCGCGGATGATCTCCTGCCACGGGATGTTGCACTGCTGGCGGTCGGAGACCTCGGCCCCCATGCGCGACAGCAGCACGCGCCCGGCCTCCTGCACGTCGGAGTCGTCGCGCTGGTGCACCACCATGGAACCGTATTCGCGTTCCACCACTTGCTGCGAAAGGTGCACGCGGGTGGACTTCAGCGCGATGTCGGTCAGGCGGTGCACGGCCATGCCCGGCGAGACCTCCACCCACAGGCAGGAGTCACCCGGCACCGGCGGGAATCCCTGCGAGACGGTCGCCATGTAGGCCGCCAGCTGCGGCTGCAGGGAGTCCATGTAGACGTAGGTACGGAGCTTGATCATCGATCTCGTCGGGAAGGTCGCCGGGGCCGGCCGCAGGGGGCGTATTCTGGACTGCGGGGCGGCGCCGATCAAATCCGCGGGCGCGCGGTCACCGGGAACGAATGATAAGCTTCGCGCCATCATCCGGAATCCAGCCCGAATCCCATGTCGCAAGCCGATGACCCCGCGGACCTGCTGACCGCCCTCGAAGACGACCCCGACATCGACCTGGCGGAGATCCTCCGGCGCCTGGTCGACTGGCTGCGCCCGGACGACCCGCGCAATGTCGCTCCGGTGATCGCGCGCCTGGAATCCCTGGTACTGGCCCTGCAGGATCAGCCTGCGCTGCGCGAACGCCTGCGTGAACGCCTGGAAGCCGGGCTGGAAGACGCCCGCCACCTGACGCTGTACACCGGGATCGGACTGTTTTCGCGCCGCGGCTTCTTCCGCGAGGCCGCGGAACTGCTGTACGAGCGCATCAACCCGTCGCCGATGGATCGCACCGACCTGCGCGACGTGCTCTATCACGTGTTCCACGATCCGGACGACGCGGTCTGGGTGGCACGCCTGCCGGACGATGCCTGGCTGCGCCTGCTGAGCGCGCTCGGCTGTCTTTCCGGCGAACACCCCGGAGTCCTGGAATGGGCCCGCGAGGAGATCCTCTACGCCCTGGAGATGCTCTCGATCTGGATCGCGGCGGAGGAGCTGGAACCCGAACTCCTGCGTCTGGATCCGTCGATCGCCGAGCGCAATTCGGCCTTCGTGGCGCAGGAACGCGAGATCGCGGCCTACGTGCGCGAGTACCGCGCCTGGTTGCAGGACCCGACCCGCGAGCGCCGTGACGACCGCCATGCGCGGGTCCTGCTGGAGCAATGCGCCGAGCAGATCGAGAAGCTGCGCACGCTGTCGCACAGCCGCGGCAACAGCCTGTCGCTGACACACCTGCTGGAGCGGCTGAACCAGACGCTGGCGCGCATCCACAAGCTGCTGGATCTGCTCGAGCCCGAAGAATCCGCGACCACCCGCGCCACCGCCGTCGGCCTGTTCCGCGAGCTGGTGACCACCAGCGCCCGGCGCCACGGCGTGCGCGCCCTGTGGCAGGACAACATCCGCCAGGTCTCGCGCAGCGTGACCCAGCACGTCTCCGACACCGGCGAGAAATACATCACCCGGGGACGCCAGGAATACTTCGGCATGCTCGGGTCCGGCGCCGGGGCCGGGGTGATCATCGCGCTGATGGCCCTGATCAAGATCCAGATCGGCCACCTCGGACTGTCGGAGGGCTGGTACGCATTCTGGTCCAGCCTCAACTATGG
The DNA here is from genome assembly GCF_000378545.1 of Thioalkalivibrio sp. ALE23. Lineage (NCBI taxonomy): Bacteria > Pseudomonadati > Pseudomonadota > Gammaproteobacteria > Chromatiales > Ectothiorhodospiraceae > Thioalkalivibrio > Thioalkalivibrio sp. ALE23. Next base: position 388,839 of record NZ_KB900031.1, read on the forward strand.
CCTGGGCTTCGTGCTGATCCACATGCTGCACCTGACGGTGGCCACCAAGCAGCCCGCGATGACCGCGGCACGCATGGCCGCGGCCATCGAACAGACCGAACGCGGCACCGCCGACCCGTCGAAACTCGCCGATCTGCTGGTCCGGGTCGGACGCTCGCAGTTCGCCGCCATCCTCGGCAACGTAGGTGTGGCCCTGCCGATGGCCCTGTTCATCGGTCTGTTCGCGCTGTCGGTCTTCGAACAGCCGGTACTGGACAGCACGAAGGCCGACTATCTGCTGGACGGCCTGCGCCCGCTCGCCGGGCTCGCCCTGCTGTTCGCGGCCATCGCCGGGGTCTGGCTGTTCGTATCCGGGCTGGTGGCCGGCTGGCTGGACAACCGCTGCGCCTATCTCGACCTGCCCGGGCGCCTGCGCGAACACCCGCTGCTGCGGCGCCTGCTGCCGCAGCGGGCGCGCCACGGCCTGGCGAACTGGGTCGGCTACCACTATGGCGCCGTGCTCGGCAACATGGTGTTCGGCGCCCTGCTGGGGGCGACCGGCTATGTCGGTTATCTCACCGGGCTGCCGCTGGATATCCAGCACGTGGCGTTCGCGTCGGCCAACCTGGGCTACGTCACGGTGAACGAGGGACTCGCCCTGGCCACCTTCGGCCTGTTCCTGGCGTTCGTGCTGCTGATCGGTGCGATCAACCTGTGGGTCAGCTTCGGCCTGGCACTGTACGTGGCGCTGCGCGCCCGCGGCGTGCGCATCGGCTCCCCGGCGCGGCTGCTGCGCGCCTACGGCCGCCACCTGCGGCGCCACCCGGCGGAATTCCTGCTGCCGCCCCCGCGCTCGCGCGACTGAGCGCGCACGGCTATGCTCCGGGCATGAGCGATTCGAAACGTCTGGACGATCTGGTCGCACGCGCCCGGCGCGAGCGGGACGAACGCGAACGCGGCTATCGCGAGCAGGCCCTGGGCATGTACCCGTGGGTCTGCGGGCGCTGCGGCCGCGAGTTCACCCGCGCCAACCTGCACGAACTGACCGTGCACCACCGCGACCACAACCACGACAACAATCCCCCGGATGGCAGCAACTGGGAGCTGCTGTGCCTGTACTGCCATGACAACGAACACCAGCGCCATGGCGAGGCGCGTGCGGCGGGGGCATCCGGCGGCGGGTCCGGCACCGCGGCGACGTCCGGGGGCGCGACGTGGAACCCCTTCGCCGACCTCGCCGAACGCCTGAAGGACCCGGGCAAGGACTGAACCGGACCGCTCCGCGCGCCTCCCGCGCGGTCACTCCGGCGCCGGCCGGGCCACCCCGCGCAGCAGCCGCCCGAGGATGTCGGTGCCGCTGAGGATCCGCCGCTGCTCGTCCCACAGCAGGATCACGTCCTCGCCCAGCACCGTGTCCCCCTCGTGTGCCGGGCGCACGCGGAAATGCGGAATCAGCTCGCCGAGGCGGCGCGATCCGTCGCGCACCACCACCGGGTGCAGGCAGTGATGCAGCGGGTCGAAACGCTCCGGCGCGAACAGCGCCTCGCGGGTGAAATCCGCCGCGCGCAGCACCCGCCGGGGCGCGCCGTTCGGGTCGGTGACGATCACCCAGCTGCAGGCCGAACGATTGATACTGCGCAGGAACGGGTCGTCCACCCGCGGCTCGATGTGCGGAAACCGCGGCCGGTCCCCGTCGAACTCCAGGGTCAGAATGCTGGCCGGATCCACCGGCTCGCCCTCGTGGCGCACCGCGATGTCGTCCAGCTCGAGGAAATTGCGCGCCCCGCGCCCCTCGACCCGCGCGATCTCGCTCTCGCCCGCACGCATGTGCAGATCCAGCACCTGGTGCAGGTCGCGTTCCGGGAAATAGCGGATCTCCTCCCCGCCCAGCCAGCGGTCCAGCACCCACGCAGTGGGCCGCGCGACCGGATACATCAGAAACTGATAGAAACGCAGCACCGGATAAAGCACGGAGGCCACGCGCAGGGCGTGGCGGGAAAAATACGACTGCGGGATGATCTCGGCAAAGATGGTGATGACCACGGTGGAGAACAGAAACGCCGCGACCCCGCCGAGCACCGAGCCGGAGAGCAGCGCCAGCAGGACGTTGACGCCCACGTTGCCCCACAGGATGGTCACCAGCGCAAAGTTGGAATCCTCGCGCAGGTGCAGGACCCGCTGCGCCCGCGCGTCCCCCTTGCTGGCCTCCACCTTGAGTTCCAGCTTGCTGCGGGCGAACAGCCCCAGGTTGAGTCCCGAAAGGATCGCCGACTGCGACAGGCACAGCAGCACGCCGATCCAGGTCAGCGCAGTCGTCATCCTCGCCCCCGGCGGTCGCTTGATGCCGCCAGTATCCCACACCCGGATGGCACTGCGATCGGTTCCGCCGGACTGTACCCGCTGCGCCTCGCGGTGTAGCGTATGCGGCGACCAAAGGAGGGGCCGCCAGAGCACAAAAAAGCCGCGCGGTCCGTTAAGGAAACGCTGATCCATGTGTGCGTTTCCTGAAGGGGGAAAACATGCAAAAGCATCCGGATTGGCGGGACACCTGGCCGATCTATCTGCGCTATACGGCGCTGGCCGTGGCGATCGTCGCCGTGCTGGCGGTGGTCCAGGTGCGCTTCGTCTACGCCGTCGAAGGCTTCCCGCCACAGCTGTTCGTCATCCCGTCGGCGGTCGGGCTGCTGTTCGGCATCATGCTCGCGCGCATCCGCGTGCTCGCGTCGCACACCCACGTGCTGCGCGCCTTCGCCGCGGTCACGGCCGGGACCCGCGAGCCGGAAGCGGAGGACGACGCCCGGGCCTTCCACCGTCTGCTGGAGGCCGCAGCCGGCGAGCTGGACAGTGACGAGATCGCGCTTTTCCGGCAGGGCGACACGGGCATCGAGCGTCTGGCCCACTGGGCGCGCGACCCGCAGCGCCCGGCCTGTCTGATCGAGGAACGGGCCGCCGCGCTGTGCACGCGCGGCGCCGAAGAGCCGGTTCCCCGGAGCGTCCCCGGACAGGAAGTGGAGCTGCCGGCGGCCGGACGGGTGGATCTCGTGCGGGTGCCGGCCGATCTGCCGGAGCCCGTGGTCCTGGCCGCGTGTCGCCGCAGTCACCGCACCCGCCGTCCGCCTGACCCGGTGGTCCGCAGTTTCCTCGGGCTGTGTGCCGAATGGCTGGGCATGCGCCTGGAACGCCGGCATCAGCAGGCGATCATCGAAGAGCAGCGTGCCCGCCATGCGCGTGAACAGCGCCGCGCGCAGACCACCCTGGCCTCGATTGGCGACGGCGTGCTGACCGTGGACACCACCGGCCGGATCGACTACGCCAATCCGATGGCCGCCCGACTGCTGCACCAGCCGGTCGAAGCACTGACCGAACAGCCGCTCGAACGGGTGCTGCAGCTGGAAGACCAAAGCACTGGCCGCCCCCTGGACCCGCTGCCCGGCGGTGATGCCGCTCCCCCGGCCAGCGGACGCGGCGACGGCGCCGACGAACAGGTCCTCCGGCGCTCTGACGGGTCCCGCCTGCCGGTCCAGCTGACCGTCACCCCGGTGCAGGACACCGACGGCACCGCACGCGGACACGTCATCGTTCTGCGCGACGTGTCCGAAGTCCGCGAGGCCCTGCAGCACATGGCCTACTACAGTTCGCATGACGACCTGACCGGCCTGATCAACCGGCGACGTTTCGAGCAGCTGGTCGAGGAAGCCCTGCACGGCGCCCGCAGCGACGGACGCCCGCATGTGCTGTGCTATCTCGATCTCGACCAGTTCAAGCTGATCAACGATACCCGCGGCCACCAGGCCGGCGACGAGATGCTGCGCCAGATCGCGGGCATGCTGCGCAGCATCATGCGGCCGCAGGACCACCTCGCGCGTCTGGGCGGCGACGAATTCGGCATCCTGATGCAGGACTGCGACATCGAGCAGGGCAGCCAGATGGCCGTGGACATCGCCAGCGAGATCGCCGGCATGCGTTTGTTCTGGGAAGACAACGTCTTTGCCCTGTCGGCCAGCCTGGGCGCCGTGCCGGTGGACGCCGAATCGGAGTCCACCCAGCAGCTGCTGCGCCACGCCGACACCGCCTGCTACGCAGCCAAGGATTCGGGACGCAATCAGGTCCGCGTCTACACCCCGCAGGATGTCGATCTGGCCGATCGCGCGGGCGAGATGCACTGGGTCAGCCGCATCCCCCAGGCGATCGAACGCGGAGAATTCGAACTCTGGGCTCAGCCGGTGCTCGCACTGGACGACGGACCACCCGCCTACCAGGAGCTCCTGCTCCGGCTGCGCGACGAGCACGGCAACCCGGTTCCCCCGGGGACCTTCATCCCGGCGGCGGAGCGATACGATCTGATGTGCCAGCTGGATCGCTGGGTGGTGGAAACCGCACTGGAATGGATGCAGGACTGCCAGGCCCGCGGTGCCGAACTGCCGGTCATCGGGATCAACATCTCCGGCACCGCCCTCAACAGCGAGGCCTTCCCCGAATTCCTGCTGGAACGGGTGCGCTCGGCCGGCATCCCCGGCCACCGCCTGTGCTTCGAGATCACCGAAACCGCCGCGGTCGGCAACCTGACCCGCACCGCGCGCTTCATGCGCGAGCTGCGTGGCGAAGGCTGCCTGTTCGCGCTGGACGATTTTGGCAGCGGCCTGTCCTCCTTCGCCTATCTGAAGAACCTGCCGGTGGACTTTCTCAAGGTGGATGGCAGCTTCGTCAAGGACATCGAGCACGACCCCATCGACCTCGCCATGGTGCGCGCCATCCATGACATCAGCGGCATCGTCGGCCTGACCACCATCGCAGAACATGTCGAGAACGAACATATCGGCAACCACCTGCGCGCCCTGGGCATCCCCTACGGCCAGGGCTACGGCCTGGCGATGCCCGCCCCGCTGGCCGCCTGTACGCCGTCGCAGACCTCGGCCCCGGTCGAGTGATCCGGATCACGCACGCGGCGGATTCGTCACCCGAAGGGCCGTGCCGGCATCTACACTCCCGAATTGGGCCGACCCGCGGCCCGGGATACGTCCCCGGCCGTCACGGGCACCCGCCACGTCAATCTAAGGGAGGAAATGCATGAACAACGTCTGGATCGTGGTTGCCGATGCCGCGCGCGCGCGCATCCTCAGTTGTGAAGGCCGGGCCTGCAGCAACATGCAGGATGTCGAGGCCCTCAGTCACAGCGAATCCCGGGCCCACAATCAGGACCTGGTCTCCGACCGGCCCGGACGCAGCTGGGGCAGCACGGGCGGGGACGGCCGCCATGCGATGCAGGATCCCACCGACCCCGGTGTTCAGGAACGCGACCGTTTCGCCCGTCAGCTCGCCGAGCGCCTGCGCGAGGCCCACCACGCGGGCAGTTTTCAGCATCTGGTGATCGTGGCCGCGCCCTCCTTCCTGGGCGCCCTGCGCGAACTCCTGGACCGCCAGGTGGCGCAGACCGTGACCGCGGAGGTGGCCAAGAACGTCACCAAGGTGGAAAAGCCCGCCGACCTGCGCAAACACCTCCCGGACTTCCTGTACTGAGCCGGTCCGCGTGTCCCGCCGCCCCCGTCCCGGGGGCGGCTCACCAGACCAGCATCAGCAGCCCGGCGCTGGTACACACCACCAGCACGGGGATGATCGTCTCGCGGATCACCTGACCCTCGCGCGCCTCCAGCCCCGCCGCCCCGGCGGCCATGGCGATGTTCTGCAGGGAAATCATGTTGCCCACGCCGGCGCCGATCAGCTGCAGGGCCAGGATCGACGGGAGCGCCAGCGCGAGGGCCTCCGCGGTATCCACCTGCAGCCCGGTGAACAGGAGGTTGGAGACCGTGGCACTGCCGGTCATGAACGAGCCCAGGGCACCGACGAAGGCACTGAACAGCACGAAGCCCCCGCCCAGCAGTTCCGCCAGCCCCTGTCCCAGAACCTGCGGCATGGACGGCAGCCCGGCACCGTTGTCCGCGGAGATCAGCAGCAGCTGGGTCAGGCTGATGATGAACACCAGAACGATCGCGGCGATACGTACCCGCTGCCAGGTCGCCACGGCCGCCCCGCCCAGGGTCGCGCGATCCACGCGGAACAGGAACATCGCGGTGATCAGGGCCAGCAGGAAATAGAAATACGGGGTGAACAGTGGCTGCAGGGTCTGATCCGGGCTGACGCCCGGGAGCCCGGCAAACCCGATCTCCACTGCCGCCAGCCATTCGCGCAGGGGCCCCACCGTACGCGACAGGATCAGGGCCACGGCCATCACGAAAAACGGAACCAGGCCACGCAACACCCCGCGCGTATCCACCGGCTCGGCCGCCTCGCGACCCCCGCGCACCGGCAGCAGCCAGCCGCGGTGCGCCGCCCAGGCGATCAGGGCCATCGCACTCACCCCGCCGATGATCGCCGGCAGTTCCGGCCCCACCAGCCAGGCCACCAGGAAATACGGCAGCCCGAAGGCCAGACCCGAGAACACCGCGAACGGGATGAACTCGCGAAAACGGCCCTTCTCCTCGCCGAGGGTCGCGACCCAGGCGATGAACACCGTGATGAACACCCCCAGGGTCCCGTGGATCGCCGCCGTCTGGAACACCGCCTGGCCGATGGTGTCCTCGCTCAGCCCCAGCCCGGAAAAGCCGATCACCACCGGGGTCCCCGCGGCCCCGAACGGCACCGCGGTGGAATTGCCGATCAGGGCGATGGCCACCGCCTTCAGCGGAGGCAGGCCGAAATACACCAGCAGCGGCGCGGCCAGCACCGCCGGGGTCCCGAAACCGGCGATCCCCTCGACAAAGCCGACCAGGCCCCAGCCCAGCAGCATCGCCAGAACCCGGCGGTCGTCCGAGACCCACGCGATCGCGCACTGGATAGTGTCGAGGTGCCCGGTCCGGATCAGCACGTTCAGCATCAGCAGGGCCACGGTGATGATCAGCATCACCTCCAGGAACACGACCCCGGCATTGGCCAGACTGGTCGCCACCACCGTGCCCGACAACTGCCAGACGAACAGCCCGATCAGCAGCGTGGCCAGCCACGCCAGCGGCGCCGCCTCGTACGCCGGCCGGCGCAGGAACACCAGGAGCACGAACAGCAGTGCGAACGGAACCAGCGTTACCCAGAACAGCGTCATGTCCTCTCCCGCGGACGGCCTGCATAAAGACCCGAGGGTACACGGATCGGGCGTGGCCGCGCACAACTCTAACGCCGATGATTATGAGCCGAATCACTGTGACCGGCGTCCGCATCCCGTATCCTCGAGTGACGATATTCTCAGTCCCACATCCGTGGCCCGGAGCAACGAATGGCACACATGGAATGGACCAGCGATCTCGACACCGGGATCGACGTCATCGACAACCAGCACAAGCGCATCGTTGACTACATCAACGAGCTCCACCACGCGATCGAGAGCAGTGATCGCGACGAGGTGGGCGATGTCATCAACCAGTTGATCGACTACACCCAGTCGCACTTCACCTTCGAGGAAGAAATGATGGAGGAAGCCGGCTACCCGTTCCTGCGCGCCCATCAGCGGGTGCACGGCCTGTTCATCCGGCGGGTGGAAACCTTCAAGGAACAGTTCGAGAACGGCGAGGACATCGCCCGCGAACTGCACACCGTACTCAAGACCTGGCTGGTCAATCACATCAAGCACGACGACGCCGATTACGCCGAGCTCGTGCGCCAGCACACCGGGGCCGACACGGCCCACAACCGGGGACTGTTCAGCAAGCTCTTCGGCCGCTGATCGCCGCGCCGCTCCCGTGTGGCGGAGGAGGGCCGCCACGCGGCGGGCACCGCATACCGATAACATCACCAGGAGATGGAGCCATGCCGTACGTTCACTGGTCGGACGATCTGGATACCGGGATCCCGGTCATCGACAACCAGCACAAGCGCATCGTCGAATACATCAACCGCCTGTGCGAAGCCGTCGAGGGCCGCGCGTCGCGCGAGGAGGTCCACGAAGTGCTCGACCAGGTGGTGGATTACACCCTGACCCACTTTGCCTTCGAGGAAGAGATGCTGGAGATCGTGGAATACCCCGACCTGGAGCAGCATCGCAAGTCGCACGAGGCGTTCAGCCAGCGGATCCGCCAGTATCAGCAGGACTTCGCCGACGGCCACGACGTGGCCAGCGAACTGGGCGAGACCCTGCGCGACTGGCTGATGAACCATATCCGCAAGGATGACCACGAATACGGCCACATGGTCCGCGACTGGATGCGCTCCCACGCACCCAACGGCATCCTGCAGAACTGAGAGGCCGGCCGCCGGTCCGCGCACCCGGGTGGCGGACCGGCCCGCGTTGACGCACTCGCTGGCGGCGCCTAGTATCCCGGGACTCCGCCCTGCCCGGATTGCCCGCCCGATGACCTACTGTGTCGCCATCGATCTGGACGACGGTCTGGTGTTCGCCTCCGACTCGCGCACCAATGCCGGCGTCGATCAGGTCAGCACCTACTCCAAGATGCATACCTTCGAGGTCCAGGGACAGCGCCTGTTCGTGGTCCTCGCCGCCGGCAACCTCGCCACCACCCAGGCGGTGGTCAGTCGCCTGCAGCGCGAAATGGAGGAAGCCGGCCAGGAAGGCGCCGCCGAACCAAACCTCGCGACCGTCGCCCACATGTCGGAGGCGGCGGAATACCTCGGACGCATCAACCGCGAGGAACAGGAGAAGCATTCCGAGGCGCTGTCGAAGTCGGGGATGAAGGCCGATGCCACCCTGATCATCGGCGGCCAGATCGCCGGCGAGCCCCCGGCGATCTTTCTGGTCTATCCGCAGGGCAACTACATCACCACCTCGCAGCACACCCGCTTCCTGCAGATCGGCGAAAGCAAGTACGGCAAGCCGATCCTCGACCGCATCATCGAGGCGGACACCTCGCTGGGCGACGCGGCGCGCTGCGCCCTGGTCTCCATCGACTCCACGGTGCGCTCCAATCTGACCGTGGGGCCCCCGATCGAGGTGCTGGTGTACGAGCGCGACACCCAGGAGATGGATCACTACCTCTGCCTGGAGGCGGAGGACGAATACCTGCGCTCGCTGACGCATGCCTGGGACGAAAACGTGAAGAAGGCCTTCACCGACCTGCCCCGCTTCGACTGGGAACACCGCCACGGGCGCAAGGACCGCGGCACTCGCGTGAGTCGCCGGGCGAAGAAGAAGTCCTGACGCCCGGGCCGCGACACAGCCCGGGCCGGCTCAGGCCGCGTCCGGCGCGGGCGCGTGTTCCGGGAACAGGAACCAGGTCCGCTCGTTGGCGCGGTGCAGCTCGGCCACGTCGCGCTGCAGGACCTCCAGGAAGCCATGCAGCTCGCCTTCGGCGATCAGCGCGTCGATATCGGCGTTCAGGGCATGCCGCCGGGCCTGACTGACCAGCCGCAGCGGCATCTCGTTGCGCGGCAGGCGCTCCAGCGCCGACTGCACCTCGGTCAGGGCGTGCGCCACCGCCCGCGGGAAGGCCGTGTCCTGCAGCAGAAAGCGCACCACGTCCGGGCCGTTGATACGGCGCTTCACGTGCAGGCGATACATCTGGAACCCGCCCTCCGAACGCAGGATCGAGGTCCACAGCAGCCCTTCGTACGGCTCGGCCGGCTCGTCGTGGCGTTTGAGCAGCCGCAGTGCCCCGACGTCCACCTGGCGGGTGGTCATGTCGGCGCGCTCCAGATTGCGCCCCAGGCGGATGAAATCGTAGGCCGCATCGTGGCTCATGCTGCCGGCCAGCAGACCGGTCAGCATCTGGCAGCGCTGGATCACCTGCGACAGGAATTCGAAGCGCCCGCGCTTGGTGATCCCCTGATCGATGTGATCGCGGGCGAACAGGTACAGCTCGTTCATCACCTCCCAGGCCTCGGAGGGCACCAGATCACGCGTGGTCCGCACGTTCTCGCGCGCCGCGCGCAGCGACGAGAGCACCGAGCCGGGGTTGTCGGCATCCGCCAGCAGGAATTTCACGCAATTGCGCTCGTCCTCGCGCTGGTAATGCGACTCGAACTCGGCATCGTGACCGGTGACCGATACCAGGCCCTTCCACGACAGCTGCACCGCCTTCGGCATGTCCAGCGCCAGCAGGTTGAAGGCCATGACCATGCGCGCGGTGTTCTCGGCCCGTTCCACATAGCGCGCCATCCAGTACACCCGTTCTGCCACCCGCGAGAGCATCTCAGTCCTCCTCGTCCACGATCCAGGTATCCTTGCTGCCCCCGCCCTGCGAGGAGTTGACCACCAGCGAGCCCTTGCGCATCGCCACGCGGGTCAGCCCCCCGGCGGTCACGTCGGTGCGCACGCCCTGCAGGATGAACGGTCGCAGGTCCAGGTGGCGCGGCTCGATTTCCGCCCCGCACAGCGTGGGTGCGACCGACAGATCCAGCGTCGGCTGCGCGATGTAGTTGCGCGGATCCCGGCGGATCAGCTTCGCGAACTCGCTGCGCTGTTTCTTGCTCGCATGCGGCCCCACCAGCATGCCGTAGCCGCCCGATTCGTTGGCCGGCTTCACCACCAGCTCGTCCAGATGGTCCAGCACGTACTGGCGGTGCTCGTCGTCGGAACACAGCCAGGTCGGCACGTTCGGGATGATGGGATCCTGATCGAGGTAATAGCGGATCACCTCGGGGATGAAGGCATACATCACCTTGTCGTCGGCGACGCCGGCCCCGGGGGCATTGGCCAGCCCCACATTGCCCTTGCGCCATGCGCGCATCAGCCCCGGCACCCCCAGCATGGAATCGGGATTGAATACTTCGGGGTCGAGGAAGGCGTCGTCGATGCGACGGTAGATCACGTCGACCCGCTCGGGGCCGTCGATGGTGCGCATGTACACGCAGTCGTCGTCGCCCACCATCAGGTCGGCCCCCTCCACCAGTTCGGCACCCATGCGCTGCGCGAGGAAGGAGTGCTCGAAATAGGCCGAGTTGTAGATGCCGGGTGTCAGCACCGCGATCTCGGGATAGTCCTGCGGCCGCGGCGAGATCGAGGCCAGCATGTCGAACAGCTGCGCGGGGTATTCGTCCACCGGCAGGATGGAGCTGTCCTGGAACAGTTCCGGGAACACCCGTTTGGTGACCTGCCGGTTCTCCAGCATGTAGGAGACCCCCGAGGGCACCCGCAGGTTGTCCTCAAGTACATGGAACTGCCCGTCCCCGGCGCGCACCAGATCGCTGCCGCAGACATGCGCCCACACCCCGTGCGGGGGGTGGATCCCGACGCACTGCTCGCGGAAATTGCGTGACTGCTCCAGCACGTAACGCGGGATCACGCCGTCGCGAAAGATGCACTGTTCGTTGTAGATGTCGTCAATCAGCAGGTTGAGCGCGGTCATCCGCTGCTCCAGCCCGGCCGCGACCTGCTCCCATTCGCGCCGCGGAATCACCCGCGGGATGATGTCGAACGGCCAGGCGCGATCGATGTTTTCGCCCTCGCTGTAGACCGTGAAGCTGATCCCCATCTCGAGGATCGCGTTGTCCGCCGCCTGCTTGCGCCCCTGCAGTTCGGCGTCGTCCAGCGTGGCGAGGTAATCGGCCACCGCGCGGGCCGCTGCACGCGGCTGTCCCGCCCCTTCCATCAGCTCGTCGAAAAACGGGGCGGGATCGTAGTGTTTCCAGTCGATGGGCATCCGGCGGGGCTCCTCTACTCGGCGGCGTCGCAGCCCACAGCATACGTCCGCCCGCCACCGGGCGGGAACCCCGCGTGCAGGAGGCCAGCCCCCTGGCCGATTTGACGTCCGGGCAGTCCCCGGCGCCGGATCGGCCGGAGGGCCGGCCTCCTACGCGCGGGTATCGAAACGGTGGATCAGGGATTTCAGCTCGCCGGCCAGGCGTTCCATGTCGGCGCTGGCCTGGCGCGCGTGTTCCGCCACGGTCCCGGTCTCGCCGGCCACGTCGTGGATGGAGGTGACGTTGCGGTTGATCTCCTCGGCGACCGAGCTCTGCTCTTCCACCGCCGTGGCGATCTGGGTGTTCATCTCGGTGATGCGCCCTACCGCCTCGCGGATGCGCCCCAGCGACTCACCGGCCGACTGCGCCTGTTCCACGCCGTGGGCAGCCTGTTCCTGGCTCGAGCGCATCGCACTGACCGCCTCCCGCGAGCCGTTCTGCAGGGTCTCGATCATCTGGCGAATGGTCACCGTGGACTCATCCGTGCGCTGCGACAGCCGGCGGGCCTCGTCGGCCACGACCGCAAAGCCGCGCCCGTGTTCGCCGGCCCGCGCCGCCTCGATGGCCGCGTTCAGGGCCAGCAGGTTGGTCTGCTCGGCGATCTCCCGGATCACGCCGAGGATGTTGTCGATCTCCGCAGCGTCGGTCTCCAGCCGGTTGAGCTTCTCCGCGGTGGTCTCGACCTCGCCCGCCATGCGGTTGATGGCTTCCACGGTGGCGTTCACCACCTCCTCCCCGGAACGGGTCTCCTGCTCGGCGTGATGGGCGCTGTCCGCGGCCTGCGCCGAGTTCTGCGCCATCTCCTGGATGGTCGAGGTCATCTGGTTCATCGCCGTGGCGACCTGATCGATCTCGCCCTGCTGGCGGGTGACCCCGCTGGCGGTCTGCTCCACCGCACCCGCCATGGTCCGGGCGCCGTCGCTTACCGCCCCCGACTGCTCCTCGATGCGGTCGAGCACGGTGAACAGCCGCGCCTCGTGGAAGCGCTGGAACAGCTCCAGCGTCGCCGAACCGTCGCGCCGGCCGCAGTAGATGGTCTCCATCACCGGGTTGTCGAAGATCCGCCGCAGTCCCCGCATCGTACGCTGCAGCGGCTGCATCAGCCCGAGCGTGGCCGCGCCCCCCAGGGCGAACACCAGGGCCAGACCCAGTCCCTGGGCCAGTGCTCCCCAGGGCGCCAGCAGTAGCACCCCCAGCGCCAGCGCAAAGCCGAGACCCCAGACACCCAGCAGCCGGAACAGCAGGCTGTCCCAGAGATGACGGCGGAACTGGCGCCCGCGCTTCATCGCGGCATAGACCTTTTCCGCGCGCTCGACGTGCTCGCGCGACGGGACCCGGCGGACCGACTCTTAGCCGACCTTCTGCCCGTTCTCGTAGGCCGGAGTCACGAAGGCGTCCACCCAGTAGTGGTCGCCGTTCTTCCGGCGATTCTTCACGATGCCCATCCAGGCGCGATCGGACTGCAGCGTGGCCCACATGTCGGCATAGGCCGCCTCGGGCATGTCGGGGTGGCGCACGATATTGTGCGCCGAGCCGTGGAGTTCTTCCCAGTCGAAACCACTGACACGCACGAAGGCGTCATTGGCGTTGCGAATCCGGCCCTTCAGGTCGGTGGACGAGATCAGGTCCTCGCCCTCGTTGAGAGGGTATTCGGTCCCCGTGACGGGAAGGTTTTCGCGCATGCTGCTCGGTCTCCGCGAGCGCGCCGGCCGGCGCGCCCTTTGCTCGTCGCGTGAGTGTCGTTGTACGGGGTAACGGCCGCCGCCCGGGCGGCTTGAGCTTCAGCGCCGTGCCGCCGCCAGCAGCCGGGCGAAGCCGTCGAAGGTCCGGGGATCCAGCGCCAGCGCCGGCGAGCGCCGGTCGGCGTAGATCATCCCGATGCAGCGCCCGTGCTCCCGCACCGGCGCCAGCAGGCAGTCTACCCCGCCGGTCAGCCCGGCCACGGCCCCGGGCAGCGGGGTATCGGGATAATCGCGCGACCACCAGACCGGATCGGTCTGCTCCAGTACCGCGCCCATGGCGCCCAGGTCATGGCGACCGATGCCGAAATGGCTGAACTCCGGCTCGTGCAGCGTACCGACGAGATCGGCCGCCTGCAGCCAGTCACCATCATGCGCCAGCTCCGCGAACACGACCCTGTTCAGCCCCAGGCCGAACTGGCAGGCGCGCAACAGGCGCCGCAGGCGCACGCCCCGGTGTGGCTCGCGCTGCAGCGCGAGCTCGCCGCTGACCGCGATGTCGCCGCGCGGCGCCAGGCCCAGCGGCACCGGCGAACAGTCCTCCCGCCAGACGCGCGCGATCGCCGCGGGATCCAGGGCGTCCATGGCATACAGCCAGGCGTCCCGGTTGAAGCCCTCCATCAGACGGCCGAGCCGATCCGCCGCCGCCTTGTCGGGCTCGCCCAGCAACTCGGCCAGCAGGCGCAGATCCCGGTCCTCGCGCAGGGTGTCCATGCCGTGGAAGATCTGGCCGGCCACCGCCGAAGCCACCATCACCTCCATGGCCCGCGGGTGAGCGGCGTTCTCCGCGCGCAGGGTACCGCGTACCAGCTCCGGCAGGTGCATGTGCTCGGCCATTCCGCGCGACAGATCGTCGGTGGCATAGCCCAGGGCCACGTAACTGGCCTCATCGGGCAGCGCCCGCAGCTGCAGCATCGAGCGCAGCCCCGGCAGTTCCGGCGCGTCGGTCATTTCCAGCGCCAGCATGCCGAGGTCGTTCAACAGGGCGGCCAGCCCCAGCTCGCCCGGTTCACTGTCGTGGCGCACCCGTCCCAGTTCCTCCACGATCAGCGCCGCCAGGCGCGCCTGGGCCGCCCGCCGCCGGTACGGCTGCGGGTCCGGGAGGATGTCCTCCACCCTTGGTGCGCGTTCGATCTCCTCGTGCACCGCCCGCAGGCCCAGCATCGCGATCGCATCCGGTACCGAATGCACCTCCTGCTTGAGGCCCGGACGCGGGGCGTTGGCGCGCAGGATCAGCCGCAGCGCCAGCCCCGGATCGCGCTCGGCATACAGCCCCACCTCGCGCAGCGAGCGGTTGACCAGGGCGTCGGTGTCGGCGAAAACCGCCTCGCTGGAGCCCAGTACCGGCCAGTCCGTCTCCGCCAGGCTGCGTGCCCGCCCGGCATAGGGCGCCGTTTCATCCAGGGCCATTGCTGTACCTCGCCTGCGTTTCTCGATTAAAGTTGGCGGGCCGACTATAGCAACGCAGGACCTGCGCGCGTGAAGTTCATCCTCGGTTTTCTCGTCGTACTGGGCGCCGTCTTCGGGGGCTACGTGGCCCACGGCGGCGACATCTTCATCATCTGGCAGCCCTACGAATACATCATCATCGGCGGCGCCGCGCTGGGCGCGTTCCTGATCGCCAACCCGCCACACGTGGTGGTTACGGTCTTCAAGTCGATCCCCAAACTGATGCAGGGACGCAAATATGCGCAGGCCGACTACCTCGACCTGCTGGCGCTGATGTACAAGCTGTTCGTCAAGGCCCGCAAGGAGGGCCTGATGGCGGTCGAAGTCGACATCGATGATCCGGAAAACAGCGAGATCTTCCAGGCCCACCCGCGGGTGCTGAAGAATCACCATGCCGTCGAATTCATCACCGACTACCTCCGGCTGATCATCTCCGGCTCGATGAACCCGCATGAGCTGGACGCCCTGATGGACGTGGATCTGGAGACCCACCACGAAGAGGTGGAGCGTCCCAGCCATGCGGTGAACAAGGTGGCGGACGCCCTGCCCGGCTTCGGCATCGTCGCGGCGATCCTCGGCATCATCAACACCATGGGCGCCATCGGCGGCGACATCGAGACCATCGGCATGAACGTGGCCGCCGCGCTGGTCGGCAGTTTCCTCGGGATCCTGCTGGCCTACGGCTTCGTTGGCCCGACGGCCTCCGCGCTGGAGGCCCGCTCGCACGAGGACACCAAGTACATGCAGTGCATCAAGGCCTGCATCCTCGCCAACGTGCAGGGCTACAGCCCGCAGGTCTCGGTGGAATTCGGCCGCAAGACCATGGAAAGCGACGTGCGCCCGGGCTTCACCGAACTCGAGGAACACGTGAAGGCGGCCTGAGGCCGGCCGGACACCGCTCATGGGCGTCGAGGACAAGACCCAGCCGATCATCGTCAAGAAGAAGGTGGTCCAGGGCGGCCACCACGGCGGTTCGTGGAAGGTCGCCTTCGCCGACTTCGCCCTGGCGATGATGGCCTTCTTCCTGCTGCTGTGGCTGCTGGCCGCGCTGGAGGCGGACGATCGCGCCGCGCTGTCGGAGTACTTCCAGAACCCCTCGGCGTTCGAGGGCGAGGCCATGGCTCCGTCGCAGGCCATCGGTGACGGCACCGGCGCCGATCCGTCGATCATCGATTTCGAGGGCCTGCCCGACCGTCTCGATGCGCCCCCGGAGCCCGTACCGGACGATGCCGATGACGAGACCCTGCTGGAACGCGACCGGGAGCGCCTGGAATCGCTGCAGGAAGCGCTGGAAGAAGCCATCGACCGCAGTCAGGCCCTGGAGCCGTTCAAGGACCAGCTGCTGATGGACATCACACCGGAAGGCCTGCGTATCCAGATCATCGACGCCGAGAATCGTCCGATGTTCGCCACCGCCAGCGCGCGGCCGCTGGACCATGCCAGCGGCATCCTGCGCGAGCTCGCGGGGCTGATCAACGAGGTCCCCAACCGGATCTCGATCACCGGCCACACCGATGCCCGCCCGCTGCAGCGCGAGGACTACACCAACTGGGAGCTGTCCACCGACCGCGCCAACGCCGCGCGGCGCGAGCTGATCGCCGGCGGCACCGAGCCGGAACAGATCGCGCGCGTGGTGGGGCTGTCCGACACCGTCCCCTTCGACGAGGACAACCCCGAGGCCGCGGTGAACCGGCGCATCACCCTGATCGTCCTCAACCAGGAGGCGGAGGAAGCCATGCGCGAGGGGATCGAAACCGAGGGCACCCCGCCGGCGGATGCACTGGACGCCCCGGAAGACTGACCCCGCACGCGACCTTCAGCGCAGGAACAGCGAATAGGCCGGGTTGCCGGTCTCCTCGTGCCACGGGTAGCCGACTTCCTCGAGGAATTCCCGGAAGCGCTTGCGCTCCTCCTTCGGGATCTGCATGCCGACCAGCACCCGACCATGCGCGGAGCCATGGTTGCGGTAATGGAACAGGGAAATGTTCCAGGTCTCCCCCATGTGGTTGAGGAAGTTCAGCAACGCCCCCGGACGCTCCGGGAATTCGAAGCGGTAGAGCCGCTCGTTGCGCACCTCGCCACCGTGGCCGCCCACCATGTGCCGCAGATGCAGCTTGGCGACCTCGTTCTCGGTCATGTCGAGGACCTCGTAGCCGCGCTCGCGCAGGTTCGCGAGGATCTCCGCGCGCTCGGGATCGCCGCCTTCCAGCTTGATCCCGGCGAAGACATGCGCGGTACTGTCGTCGGCGTAGCGGTAGTTGAACTCGGTAATGCCGCGCTTGCCGACCGCTTCGCAGAACTCGCGAAAGCTGCCGGGCCGTTCGGGGATGGTCACCGCGAACAGTGCCTCGCGGTGTTCGCCGATCTCGGCGCGCTCGGCCACGTGGCGCAGGCGGTCGAAATTGATGTTGGCGCCGCTGAGCACCGCCGCCAGATGCGCGCCGCGCAGCCCCTCGCGCTGGGCGTACTGCTTCATGCCGGCCACCGCCAGGGCCCCGGCCGGCTCGGCCACCACGCGGGTATCGTCGAAGATGTCCTTGATCGCTGCGCAGATGGAATCGGTATCCACCAGCAGGACCTCGTCCACCAACTCGCGGGTCAGGCGGAAGGTCTCCTTGCCCACCTGACGCACCGCGGCGCCGTCGGCAAAGATCCCCACCTGCTTCAGGCTGACCCGCCGGTTCTGCTGCAGCGCCTTGTACATCGACGGGGCGTCGTCCGGCTCCACCCCGATCACCCGGATCTCCGGGCGCAGGCGCTTGATATAGGCCGCCATGCCCGAGACCAGTCCGCCCCCGCCGATACACACGAACACCGCGTCCAGCGGTCCCGGGTGCTGACGCAGCAGTTCCATGGCCACCGTGCCCTGCCCGGCGATGACGTCCGGATCGTCGAACGGGTGGATGAAGGTATAGCCGTGCTCGGCCTCCAGCTCGCGGGCATGCGCTGCGGCCTCGTCGAAGGAATCGCCGAACAGCACCGCCTCGCCGCCGAAACGGCGTACCGCATCGACCTTGATCTGCGGCGTGGTGACCGGCATCACGATAACCGCACGGATGCCGCGATGGGTGGCCCCCAGCGCCACGCCCTGGGCGTGGTTGCCCGCCGAGGCCGCGATCACGCCCTTCGAGCGCTGCTCCTCCGAAAGCTGCGCGATCTTGTTGTAAGCGCCGCGCAGCTTGAACGAGAACACAGGCTGCAGGTCCTCGCGTTTGAGGCGGATATCACAGCCCAGCCGGTTCGACAGCGTGGGCATGGTATCCAGCGGTGTCTCGCGCGCCACGTCGTACACGCTGGAGGTGAGGATCTTCTCCAGATAGGGATAGTCTTTCATGACTTCGCACGATAGCACGCGCGCCGCATACCTTGTGACTCCCTCGCGCGAGGCCGTTCGTGCCCCCGTCATTGCGAGGAGCCGAAGGCGACGCGGCAATCGGCCGCAGTGGCCTGCACGCAGGAACAGGTGGCTTCGGATGGAGATCGCCACGTCGCTCCGCGACTCGCGATGACGGGAATCCACGCCTCCACCGTCATTGCGAGGAGCCGAAGGCGACGCGGCAATCGGCCGCAATGGCCTGCACGCAGGAACAGGTGGCTTCGGATGGAGATCGCCACGTCGCTCCGCGACTCGCGATGACGAGGGGGGGAGAGCTGCGCGACTCGCGATGACTGGGCATGGCATGACTCGCAATGACGGCGCGAGAGCTGCGCGGCGCTTGTCCCGTCAACGTCGGGATGGTTATGCTCGGCAGTTTATATCAAGAACATGCGAGACGAAGCGATGACTCAGGACGAAATGAAAAAGGCGGTGGCCGAAGCGGCCCTGTCGAAGATCGAGGACGGCTGGGTGGTCGGTGTCGGCACCGGGTCGACCGCCAACTATTTCATCGATGCCCTCGCGGGCATGAAGAACCGCATCGACGGGGCCGTCGCCTCCAGCGAGGCGAGCGCGGAGCGCCTGCGCAAACATGGCATCGAGGTCCTGGACCTGAATTCGGCCGGCCCGCTGCCGATCTACGTCGACGGCGCCGACGAAGCCACCACCCACCTGCACCTGACCAAGGGCGGGGGCGGTGCGCTGACCCGCGAGAAGATCGTGGCCGCGGCCTCCGAGACCTTCGTCTGCGTGGTCGACGACACCAAGATCGCGAACTATCTGGGCAACTTCCCGCTGCCGGTGGAGGTCATCCCGATGGCCCGCAGCCACGTGGCCCGCGCGCTGTCGAACCTGGGCGGCAATCCGGAACTGCGCGAAGGTTTCGTCACCGACAACGGGAACGTCATCCTGGACGTCCACAACCTGCGCATCATGAACCCGGTGGAGCTGGAATCGGAGATCGATCACATCGCCGGGGTGGTGACCAACGGGCTGTTCGCGCGGCGCCCGGCCGACGTGATGCTGATCGGCAGCGAGAAGGGCGTGCGCGAACTCCACCATCACTGAGGCACGATGAACGAGACCGGCAAGTGGCTGATCATCATCGGCGGCGCGATCGTCCTGATCGGGCTGCTGTGGCCTTGGCTGGGAAAGATCCCCTGGGGAAGACTCCCCGGGGACATCGTGATCGAACGCGGTGACAGCCGCTTCTACTTCCCGCTGACGACCATGATCATCGTCAGCATCGTGCTGTCACTGATCCTGGGCTTCTTCCGCCGCTGACCCCGCTCTCTCAGCCCATCACCTCATCGTAGAACGCCTGCATGCCGCCCTCGAGGAAGTAATAACGCTCGTCCTCGATGCCCAGCTCGCGCAGGCGATACTGCAGCCAGCGCACCTGCTGTCCGTGCTGGTCGAAGATCAGCAGGGTGTCGCCGTCCGCGGCGGCCGCACGCAGGGCGTCGTCCAGGGCCGCCGGCTCGTTCACCGGCATGACCCGTTCGCGTCCGCCGAACAGGGCGATGTCATCCTCGTCCCCGGCACCACTGATGTCGAGCAGCAGGCTGTCGTCCTCCTGGGCCCGGCGTGCGAACGTCTCGCCATCCAGCAGCCGCGCCTCGAACGACGCGTCGGGGATCAGATCGCCGTCCTCGACCGCTTCGCCGAACAGGCGGGAAAAGCGCGGATAGCTCTGCGCCCAGTCATGCATGCCGGCGTCATACGCCAGTACGGCATCGAGCCCGGCATCGCTGGCCCGCGCCGCGGCACGGTACGCCCGATGGCTGTCGCGCCCGTTGCAGTAGAACACCAGCGGGCTGCCTTCCCGGGCTTCCAGGTCGCGGACACGCTCGTCGAAATCGGGGGCGTGCAGATTTACGTGATGGGCGTCGCGCATCCGCATCACGTCGTATTCCGCGCGCGGGCGCACGTCCACCAGGGTCGAGCCGCTGAACTGACCGCGCAGGTCGAACAGCTCGATGGCCTCCACCCCGAAGCGTTCGTAAAGATGACGCCCCGGAAACTCCGCCAGCTGGGCCGAGAGGGTGACAGGGGTGGCCAGCAGGCCGGCGGCAAGGGCGAACACACCCGAACGAACAGCGAAATGACGAAAGCTCATGCGATCTCCGTTGACGTCAGCAGGGGGCCGCGGGATACGGCCTTCCCTGCGACGCCCCGTGAACTCCGTTTATTCCACTGCGCAGTGTACGGGAAACCGCCGCTCAGAGCAGGACCTTCTCGATGCCTCCTTCACGCGCCCGGTCGATGAAGCCCTTCTGCCAGTCCTCGCCCAGCAGCCGGTTGGCCATCTCCACCACGATGTAGTCGGTGTCCAGCCCGGTGTCCTCGCGATAGCGCGACAGGCCCTGCTGGCAGGCCGGGCAGGAGGTCAGCATCTTCACGTTGCCGTTTTCCGCCTTCTCCTCGCCGGTCAACTGCTTGATGCCCTTGTGCAGCTCCTCCTGCTTGCGGAAGCGCACCTGGGTCGCGATGTCGGGGCGGCTCACCGCAAAGGTGCCCGCCTCGCCGCAGCAGCGATCGGACTGCAGGACCTCCTGGCCCAGCAGGTTGCCGGCCACCTCGGTCGGTTTGTGCGACTTCATCGGCGAATGGCAGGGATCGTGGTACATGTATTGCACGCCCTGCAGCCCTTCAAGCTTGATGCCCTTCTCCATCAGGTACTCGTGGATGTCCAGCAGCCGGCAGCCCGGGAAGATCTTCTCGAACTCGTATTTCAGCAGCTGATCCATGCAGGTCCCGCAGGAGACCACCACCGTCTTGATGTCGAGGTAGTTCAGCGTCGTCGCGATGCGATGGAACAGCACCCGGTTCTCGGTGCTGATCTGTGAACCCTTCTCGAAGTCGCCGCCGGCGTTCTGCGGGTAACCGCAGCACAGGTAGCCCGGCGGCAACACGGTCTGCGCGCCCGCATCGTAGAGCATCGCCAGGGTGGCCAGGCCGACCTGGCTGAACAGGCGTTCGGAGCCGCAGCCCGGGAAGTAGAACACCGCATCGGAGTCCATGTCCGTCTTCACCGGATCGCGCAGGATCGGCACGTAGCGCGAGTCCTCCAGCCCCAGCATCTGCCGCGTGGTCTGACTCGGCAGCCCCGCCGGCATGGGTTTCTTCACGAAATGCACGACCTGCTCGTGCACCGGCGCCTTGCCGGTGGTCGAGCGGGGCCGCTTGCCCTCGCCGGTCAGGCCGAGCTTCTTGAACGACCAGTGACCCAGACGCTGGGCCGCATAGCCCATCTGGATCGCGCCCTTGCGGATGCCCTTCACCGCGGCCGGATCCTTGGTGTTGAGGAACGCCATGGACATCATGGTGGCCGGCGACGCCTTGCGCTTGCCCTTCTTGTTGAGGATGGAGCGCATGTGCATGGTCACGTCGCCGAAGTCGATGTCGACCGGGCACGGGTTCAGGCACTTGTGGCAGATCGTGCAGTGATCGGCCACGTCGTTCATCTCCTCGAAGTGATTCAGCGACAGCCCGCGTCGGGTCTGTTCCTCGTACAGGAAGGCCTCCACGATCAGGCCGGTCGCCAGGATCTTGTTGCGCGGCGAGTACAGCAGGTTGGCGCGCGGCACGTGCGTGTTGCACTCGGGCTTGCACTTGCCGCAGCGCAGGCAGTCCTTGATCTCGTCGTTGAGATCGCCCAGCTCGCTCTGCTCAAGGATCAGCGCCTCCTGCTTCACCAGACGCAGCGACGGCGTATAGGCGTTGTTCAGGCCGGAGCCCTCCAGCAGCTTGCCGGCATTGAACACCCCGTTCGGGTCGATCTGCTTCTTGTACTTCGCGAACGAGTCGATGCGGTCGCGGTCCAGGTACTGCATCTTGGTCAGGCCGATCCCGTGCTCGCCGGAGATCACCCCGTCCAGTTCGCGCGCCAGGCGCATCACCTCGTCCACCAGGCGCTCGGCCTGGTGCATCATCGGGTAGTCGTTGGAATTGACCGGGATGTTGGTGTGCACGTTGCCGTCGCCCGCATGCATGTGCAGGGCGATGAACAGCCGGCTGGTGAGCACGCGGTCGTGGATCGCGGTCAGGCGCTTGCGCACCGACTCCATCTGGTGGCCGTTGAAGATGTCGAACAGCGGCCGTTCGACCTCCGCGCGATAGGAGATGCGCAGGCTGCGCCGCAGCAGCAGGTGGATCAGCTTGTCGTGCGGGCGCATATCCGCACGGGCCGCATCGTCCAGCAGCTCGTCGCACTCGGAGGCCAGGGTGTGGAAGTTGTCGGCGATGCGCGACCAGCGATCGCGCACCGATTCCAGTACCTCCACCGCGCGCTGGCGCTTGGTCTCGAACCACTGCTGGCCCTCGCCCTCGGCATCCTCCAGCAACTCGCGCAGCTCGGGATGGTCGCCGCACATGCATTCCAGCATCTCGTCGACCATCGCCAGCTTGTTCGTCAGCGACTCGCGGACGTTGAGGGTCTCCACCCCTTCGGTGTACTCCGCCAGGCGCTCCAGCGGGATCACCACGTCCTCGTTGATCTTGAACGCGTTGGTGTGGTGGGCGATGGCCGCGGTGCGGGCGCGATCGGCCCAGAAGCGCTTGCGCGCCTCCGGGCTGACCGCGATGAAGCCCTCGCCATTGCGGGCGTTGGCGGCGCGCACCATCTGCGCGGCCAGGCGGCCCAGCGCGTCCTCGTCATCCGACACGATGTCCGCCACCAGGACCATCTTCGGCAGGTCGCCGCGCGCACCCTTGGGGGTGTACTTCACCGCCCGCACGTAGCGTTCGTCGAGGTGCTCGAGGCCCGCCAGCAGCACGTTTTCCTCGGCATCCACCGCATCCTTGATCTCGACGATCGCCGGGACCGCCTCGTGCAGATCGGTGCCGTAGAACTCCAGGCACACGGTGCGGGCGTTGTCCGGCATGCGATGGAGGATGAACTCGGCCGAGGTGATCAGACCGTCACAGCCCTCCTTCTGGATACCCGGTACGCCCATCAGGGTCTTGTCGGTCACGTCCTTGCCCAGCCCCGTCTTGCGGAACTGTGCCCCCGGCATCTCCAGGATCTCCGGCTCGCCCTTCTGCGTCCGGCCGTCCGCCTCAAAACGGGTCACGCGGAAGCGCACGGTCTCCGCGTCGTGGATCTTGCCGAGGTTGTGATCGAGGCGCTCGATATACATCCAGTCCGCCTCGGGGGTCACCATGGTCCAGGCGGCCAGGTTGTCCAGCGCGGTACCCCACAGCACGGCCTTCTTGCCGCCGGCATTCATGGCCACGTTGCCGCCGATGGTGGAGGCGTCCTGCGAGGTCGGGTCCACCGCGAACACCAGGCCGTTGTTGTCGGCCAGCTCGGAGACGCGCTTGGTCACCACGCCCGCCTCGACGTGCACCACCGGGACTTCGCGGTCCACACCCGGCAGGCTGCGCCGCTGCACGTCACCCAGGCCTTCCAGTTTCTCGGTGTTGATGACCGCCGAGCGCTTGGACAGCGGCACGGCACTGCCGGTGTAGCCGGTACCACCGCCGCGCGGGATCACCGTCAGGCCCAGCTCAATGCAGGCCGCCACCAGCGGCCCCATCTCTTCCTCGGAGTCGGGGGTGAGCACCACAAACGGCAGTTCCACGCGCCAGTCGGTCGCATCGGTCACGTGCGAGACACGCGCCAGCCCGCCGAACTGGATATTGTCCTTGTGCGTGAGCCCGTTCATGCGCTTGCGAACCTTGTCGCGCAGCGCCAGCGTCTTGTCGAACTCCTCCGCGAACGCGGTCAGCGCCGCCTGGGCGCGCCGGGCCAGGGTCAGGGCCTTCTCGTTGCCCTCGGCACGCGCCTCGATCTGGTCGAGGCGATGCTGCATCGCATCGATCAGGGAACGGCGACGCTTGCGGTCCCCCAGCAGATCGTCCTGGATGTACGGGTTGCGCGTGACCACCCACATATCCCCCAGGACCTCGAACAGCATGCGCGCGGACACGCCGGTACGGCGTTCGCCACGCAGCTCGTTGAGCAGCTCCCAGGTATCGGACCCGAGGAAGCGGATAACGATTTCGCGGTCGGAGAAGGAAGTGTAGTTGTACGGTATTTCGCGCACGCGTTCGGCGGTCATTGAGGCGGGGCCTCCCGATCAGAGTGAAGCGCAAGGTTAACGGCCAGCCGGACCGAAAGCACGATCTCGCACTCGCGGTCCATTCTTTTGGCACCAAAGTAATTGCGCATTAATAAGGAAACCCTGATCGACGTGCACGCCCCACCGGGCCCGGAACAGCCCGGGCCCGGTCGGCTGCGGAGATAATGCGGCGTCAGAACAGTTGGGATTCCATCTCCAGAAACACCGCATTGGCGTTGGAACGGTTGGTCTGGTCGAACGCCGGCAGGTCTTCGTATTCGGACCAGTCCATGGCAGCGTAGGCCTCCTCGAAGGACATCATGTCCTCGACCGATTCCGCCATGTGCTCGCGCAGCTTCACCAGGTAGTCCCGGGTGAAGCGCACCGCGCGCCGGGCATTGGCGGTCGCGTCGCCATGCCCCGGGATCAGAAAGTTCGGCTCCATCGCCTCGACCTGCTCCAGGCGGTTCACCCAGTTGCCGGAATCCAGGGCATCATCGCCGAGGAACGGGATGCGGCCATCAAACACGATATCGCCGGCAAACACCACGCCGTCTTCCTCGACCACCATGATGACGTCATCCGGTGAATGCGCCGGACCGGCATGCAGCAGGCGGAAGGTCCTGCCGCCCAGCTCGATGGTGTACTCCTCGTCGAACAGCTCGTCCGGCGGGATCACCTGGGTGTCTTCGTCCACCCACGGATAGAGCACGCCCCGGCGCTGCTGCAGCCGGGATTCGGCGCCCGGCCCGCGCAGATAATCTTCCGCACGCCGCTGACCGATGATGCGCGCTTCCGTGTGATCGGCGAATGCCTGCAGACCGTAGATATGGTCCGCATGGTAATGACCCGCGATCACGTAGCGGATGGGTTGATCCGTGACCTCCCGGATCCGCCGGATCATCTCGAACCCCAGGGCCGGGGTCCCCAGGGCGTCGTAGACCACTACGCCTTCGTCGGTCACCACGAAACCGGCGTTGGAAGTGTGGCCCTCGTTGTCGGGGCCCGGGATGCCCGACAGACCGATCATGTACCAGGCATTGGTCCCTTCCACCTGGCGGGCGCGGGTATCGACAGTGACCTCGGGATACGGATTCTCGGGTACGGACATGGCTTCTCCTTGCTCGAAACCTGGGACTGACTATAGACCACAGACGCGTGGAGAAAGACCGACATTCCGTAAAAGAGCTGCGCGTGTGCGTTGCTCCGCTGCGCTCCGACGAACCTTCCAGGTTCTCATCCTGGCCGGTCATATCCATGAAAAAGGGCCCCGCGAGGGGGCCCTTTTCCATGGATGGCTGGGGGACCAGGATTCGAACCTGGGTTGACGGAGTCAGAGTCCGTAGTCCTACCGCTAGACGATCCCCCAATTCTGGCCGGTGCCCGAAACCTCCGGGTGCACCGGCGAAAACCGGATCAGCGCTTGGAGTACTGCGTCGCGCGACGGGCCTTGCGCAGGCCGATCTTCTTGCGCTCCACCTCGCGGGCATCCCGCGTCAGGTGACCGCCACGACGCAGCGTGCTGCGCAGGTCCTCATTATACTCAACCAGGGCGCGGGCGATACCCAGACGAATGGCACCCGCCTGACCGTTACCGCCGCCGCCGGAGACCGTGGCCACCACGTCGAAGCCGTCGAGGGCTTCGGCCGCTTCCAGCGGCTGCCGGACAACCATGCGCGAGGTCGGACGACCGAAGAACTCGTCCAGCGGACGGCCGTTGACGGTCACGTTGCCCGAGCCGGGACGCAGGAAGACACGCGCGGAAGCCGTCTTGCGGCGACCCGTACCGTAGTACTGATTCATAGCCATTGGAATCGATTTCCCTGTTTCTGGTTGGCGGCGCCGCGGATCAGATGTCCAGCGGCTGCGGCTGCTGGGCCGCATGCCGGTGCTCGGTTCCGGCATACACCTTGAGTTTCTTGAGCATCGACCGGCCGAGCGGATTGCGCGGCAGCATGCCCTTGACGGCCAGCTCGAGCACCTTCTCCGGATGACGTTCGATCATCTGGGAGAAGTTCGCCTCCTTGATGCCCCCCGGATAACCGGTATGGCGATAATACATCTTGTCGGAAGCCTTGTTGCCCGAGACCCGGATCTTGTCCGCGTTGATCACGACGATGTAGTCGCCGGTATCCACGTGCGGCGTGTAGACGGGCTTGTGCTTTCCGCGCAGCCGACGCGCGATTTCCGTGGCGAGTCGACCGAGGGTCTTGTCACTGGCATCCACAAGGAACCAGTCGCGTTCGACTTCTGCCGGCTTGGCGCTGATGGTGCTCATGTATCGATGCTCCGATGTCGGGGCGATTCAGAAAGCGCGAAAGAATACCGTGTTGTACCCCGTCATTCAAGGGTCCCACGAGCGATCGCGCAAAAAGACGAGGCCGCCCCGAAGGACGGCCCCGCCGGCGCATGCCTGTCCCTTGCGGGCTTACATGGCGCTTTCGGCCTGCTGCTGGACCTCCTGCATCAGCTCGGGGTCGTTCTGCAGGGCCATGGCGACCTCATTGTACTCTTCAACGGTCATGCCGGCATCCTCCACGGCCGCAACCATCTCATCCTGGGCCTCCTGCTGCATCTGCTGCGCCTGGGTCTCGTCCTCGGCTTCCTGCAGGCGCTGGGAGAAGTCCTCGCGGACCTCCTGCACACCGACAAAGGCTTCGACGAAGGTGTCGATGTCTTCATCGGACAGGTCGACCTCGGGGGCCTGCTGCTGCATCGGGGCGCCGCCACCTTCCGGCGGAGCACCACCCTGGGCGCCCGCGCCGCCCTGGGCGCCGCCCTGCGGCGGGGCACCGCCCTGGGCGCCACCTTCCGGCGGAGCACCGCCCTCGGCGCCGCCACCCATCTGGGCGGAGGCCACGCCGCCGAGGGCGAACATGGAAGTCAGGGCGAAAGCCATTGCGGTCTTGCGAAAGTTCATCATTGCGTTTGCTCCTTGGTCATTACGACGGTCTGTATTCACGAAAATCATGATCTGCGGTTCATCTGCGCTCTGTGCGGAACATCCGCCCGCAGTCGCGGGCGGGCCGGACTACCAGTCCCGCTCCGTGTCCTGCCGCGGTTCTTCGCCGGGCTCGGGCATCGCCTCGCCCTCGGGCCTCTCGCCCGGGGCCGGCATCTGCTGGCCGGTGGCACCGCCACGCGGATCCGTGCGCTCGGGTTCCATGCTCCCCGGCGGCGCGTCGCGCGGCTCGGGCGGCGCGCCCTGCGGCCGATCCGGCTGCCCCGGCCCGGTTTGCGGCCCGGTTTGCGGTTCGGGGGGCTGCCCGCCAGGCGGGAGCCCGCGTTCCTGTCCGGTGCCGCCGGGCGGAAGCCCTCCGCCCTGACCGCTCCCGCCGGGTGGCGGGGCATCCCGCGGTGCCGGTGCGTCCTGCCGCGGCTCGGGTGGCTGGCCCTGCCCCGGGGTTCCGGCCTCGGGCGGCATGTCGCCGGCGGGGGCACCGCCCTGGCCCGCCTGGGCCGCGGCCACCCCGGAAAAGCCGAGGGTCAGCACCGAACCGAGCGCCATGGCCGTTGCGGTTTTGCGGAAAGTCGTCATGCGACCTCCTGTGGTTTGCGGATTTCGCTACGGACAACCCATACGAAGCAAACCACGGGCCAACATTCAGAACACAAAAAAATATCTTTTCAATCAGAGACATGAAGGCCGTCCGTGCGGCCGGGAGGAGAACAGAAAGAAGATCAGAACTGTTTCTTTTCGACACATGGGTCGCAATGAAACGTGTCACCGCGTCCGCATGACACATCGTGCAAGGGAAAGGGCTCAGTTCGTATCGGACTCGCCGAGCCGCCGATAAAGCGTCTTGCGGCCGATCCCCAGCATGCGCGCCGCCCGTTGCTTGTTGCCCTCGCAGTGTTCCAGCACGCGCTGGATGTAATCGGTCTCGAGTTCGGCCAGCGAAGGCCAGTGGGCGTCCCGGGCGCCGGGAACGCCGTCACCCGGGGACGTGCCGGCGGGTGTCCCGCCGGATGCCGATGCGTGCACCCGCTCCGGCAGGTCGCGCAACTCGATCTGGTCACCGGAAGACAGGGTCGCGGCGCGCTCCATCAGACTGGAGAGTTCGCGCACGTTGCCGGGGAAGGCATAGTGGAGGAGGGCCCGCATCGCCTCGGGACTCGGACGGCGCTCCGGCAGCCCGTGAGCCAGGGCGTGCTGGCGCAGGAACTGCAGGGCCAGGCGTTCGATATCCTCGCCCCGGTCGCGCAACGGCGGGATCTCGATACGAAAGGTCTCCAGCCGATAGTAGAGGTCCTCGCGGAACTCGCCCTGCGCGATGCGCCCCGGGATGTCCTGGTGGGTCGCCGCCACGATGCGAACGTCGGTGTCCACCTCCTCGTTGCCGCCCACCGGGCGCACGCGCCCGTCCTGCAGCAACCGCAGGAGCTTGCTCTGCATCGCCACCGGCATCTCGGCGATCTCGTCGAGGAACAGGATGCCCCCGTCGGCCTCGCGGAACAAGCCGCGGCGCGCGCCCCGGGCGCCGGAGAAAGCCCCGGCGACATGCCCCAGCAGTTCCGATTCCAGCAGGCTCTCGGGAATGCCGGCGCAGTTCAGGGCAACGAAGGGACCGTCGCGGCGAGCACTCTCGGCGTGCAGCGCACGCGCCACCAGCTCCTTGCCGGTACCGGACTCGCCGGTGATGAGCACCGATCCATCGGAAGCCGCGATCCGCCGGATCAGGTCGAACAGCCGCAGCATCGCCGGGCTGTTCCCCTGCATGCCGTGAAATCCCTCGCCGGCCGCCAGCAGCTCGCGATACTGGCGCACCTCGGCCTTCAGCCGCCGGGCCTCGATCACCCGGTCGGCCGCCAGCCGCAGATGATCGAGATCCACCGGCTTGGTCAGAAAATCATCCGCCCCCGCCTTGAGCGCGGCCACGGCCTGGTCGATGGTTCCGAAGCCGGTGAGCATGATGAAACCGGGCTCCGGCACCGCCTCGCGCGTGGCTTCCAGCACGCGGAAGCCATCCTCGCCCGGCAGTCTCAGATCGCTGACCACCAGGCCGAAGGGTTGCTGGCCCAGGGCCTGCATCGCCTCTTCGGCGCTGCCCACGGCCACCACGCCATGCCCCGCCTCGCGCAGCTCCTCCACCAGCAGGTCCCGGTGACCGCGATCGTCCTCGACCACCAGCACCGACTCCGGATTGGTCATGCACCCTCCTCCGGCAACGTTCCATCCCCTCCATCCCGCGCGGCACTTCCCGTGGCATCCGCAGCCCGCGGAAACCGGATCACGAAACGGGTCTCGCCCGGGTCCGAACGATCCAGCGCGATCGACCCTCCATGATCCTCCATCGCCACCTGGGCCACCGCCAGCCCGAGACCGGTTCCCTTTCCGGTCGGCTTGGTGGTGAAAAAGGGTTCGAACAGGCGCTCCGCGGCCTCCGGATCGATACCGCCTCCGGCGGCGGGGCCGTCGTCGGCCACGGTGACTTCGACCTGCTCGCCCTCCACGCCCCAGGTGATCCGCACGTGCGACCGGGCTGCCTGCCCGCCGTTCTCGATCAGGTTTTCCAGCGCCTGGCCCAGCCGCAGCCGGTCCGCTTCCACCTGCAGGGGCGCGCCTTCCAGCCGGAACTCCACGTCCGGACAATGCCCCCGACCGCGCACGCGATCCACCAGTTCCCGGACCAGTTCGTCCAGATTCACGCTGCGGCGCTGCAGCGGATTGCGCCGGGCGAAATCCAGCAGCTGCCGCACGATGGTCTCCACCCGCTCGGTTTCTGCCCGCAGCTCCTGCATTTCCTTGCGCGCCGGGTCGTCCTCGGCCAGACGGCGGGCGGCCCGCTGGGCGCGTCCGGCGATGATCCCCAGCGGGGTTCCCAGCTCGTGCGCCACCCCGGCCGCCAGCTGGCCAATCGCCGCCAGCTTTTCCGAATGCCGCAGTTTTTCCTCCAGCGCTCGCTGCTCGGCCCGCTGCGCCTCCAGCGCGGCTTCGGACGCCTCGCGCCGTTCCAGCATCCCGTTCATGGTGGCCGCAACATGGCGCAGCTCCGCCGGCCCGGCCTCGGGCGCCCGCACGCCGCGCACCCCTTCGCCAATGTCGTGCATCACCCCGGTCAGGCGCTCGACGTGGCGCCCCACGGCCCGGTGGTACCCCACCAGCACCAGGGCCAGAAACAGCACCGTCACCGCCCCGGTCAGCACCGCGCCCTGCCAGCGCAGCTGGGAGACGTAGGCACGAAACGGAGACACATCACGGGTCACCTGGAGCAGGCCCACGATTCGTCCCGCGTGGTCCGCCAGCGGCAGGAAGAACGAAAAAACCTCGCGCCCGCGATGTTCGTCGAACGCGCCCAGGGTTCCGGTCTCGCTGATCGCCTGCGCCTCTCCCCGATGCCGCAGCGACGGGCTGGGCGGCCCGGAGGTCGCCACCAGCTCGCCGCGCGCGTCGTAGACATACACCCCGAAGACCTCGTCGATCTGGAACAGCGAATCCAGCGACTCCTGAACGGCCGCCACGTCCTGTTCAACAATCGCCGTGGACACCGGCAGACGGATCGCCCGCGCAACCAGCTCGATGTCGTCCTGCATGCGGTCTTCCATCTGCGTCTGGAATTCCTGCAGGCCCAGCGCGACCACCGCACCCACCAACAGGAGCAGCGGCAGCAGGATGAACATCACCACCACATTGCGCAGGCTGTTCAGGCGTCGCGTCATGATCGATGGGAACCGGGGGCGGGCATGCCGCCATGGTAGGCGCGGCGGCCGGACGATGCGAACGGGCAAAAAAAAGCGCGGGACAGAGCCCGCGCCAAGAAAACCACCAAAGGAGGATGGAGGAGTCCGCCGATGCTGTCAGGGGGGACAACATTCAGCGTATGCAGATCTTCTAATATTAGGATATTCCTGTCAAGCACTTCCCGCGAGCGACGAACAGAAAGCGGTCGCGCCGGACCGGTTTTTCTCCTAAGCTTGCGATCTGCACAACCGTAAGACGCATACGCCACACAACTATTCCCTCCCGACGCGTTCGCCGCGGAGCGATACCCCGATGCTTGAACACTGCACCCTTCCGGTAACCCCGCTGGAGCAGAACGCCACCCTAATCTGGTGCAACGAAACCGGCCGCGCGGCCTGGGTCGACCCCGGCGGCGAGGCCCCGACCCTGTTCGCCCGCGTGCGCGATCAGGGCCTGGAACTGGATTCCATCCTGCTGACCCACGGCCACCTGGATCATGCCGGCGGCGCGGCCGAGCTGGCACGGCTGTCCGGCGTGCCCGTCGTCGGCCCGCAGCGCGAAGACGCGTTCTGGCTCGAGCAGCTGCCGCAGCAGGCCGCGATGTTCGGATTTCCGGAGATCGCGCCGCTGACCCCGGATCGCTGGCTGGACGACGGAGAGACCCTGGAGCTGGGGAATGAACGGCTGCAGGTACTGCACTGCCCCGGGCACACCCCGGGCCACGTGGTGTTCTTCAGCCCGTCCGCGCGGATGGCGCTGGTGGGGGACGTGCTGTTCAACGGCGCGATCGGACGCAGCGATTTTCCCGGCGGTAACGGGCGCGTTCTGATCGAGTCGATCACGCAGAAACTGTGGCCACTCGGAGATGACGTCCGTTTCATCCCCGGTCACGGACCGGAATCCACCTTCGGCGAGCAGCGCCAGCGCAATCCGTTCGTCGCCGATCACGTGCTCGCCGGGTGAACCCCGGCGCGGGGCCTGCCTCAGGCCCCGGCGCGCAGCGCGGCGATGCGCTGTTCGATCGGCGGATGGCTCATGAACAGCTTCTTCAGGCCCTGCGCCATGCCGCCACGGATGCCGAAGGCGGCCATCTGATCCGGCATGTCCACCGGCCGGCCGGAGGCCCGCGCCAGCGACTCCAGCGCCCCGATCATCTTCTCGCGCCCGGCCAGTTCGGCCCCGGCCTGGTCGGCACGGAACTCGCGCTGGCGCGAGAACCAGAACACGATGATGGAGGCCAGGATCGCGAGGATGATCTCGGCCACGATGGCGGTGATCCAGAACGCCGGGCCGTGACCGGACTCGTTCTTGAACACCACGCGATCGACAAAGTGCCCGATCACGCGCGACAGGAAGATCACGAAGGTGTTCACCACGCCCTGGATCAGGGCCAGGGTCACCATGTCGCCATTGGCCACGTGGCCGACCTCGTGGCCCAGCACGGCCTCGACCTCGCCCTGCCCCATGTTCTGCATCAGCCCGGTGCTGACCGCGACCAGCGCGTTGTTCCGGCTCATGCCGGTGGCGAACGCGTTGGGGTCCGGCGAATCGTAGATCCCGACCTCCGGCATGCCGATGCCCGCCTGCTTCGCCTGGCGCTGGACGGTCTCCAGCAGCCACTGCTCGGTGGCATTCGAAGGCTTCTCGATCACCTGGACCTTCATGGTCTTCTTCGCCATCCACTTGGAGATGGCCAGGGAGATGAACGAGCCGCCAAAACCGAACACCGCGGCGAAGATCAGCAGGGCCGTCAGGTCGAGGTTGACCCCCTGCTCGTCGAGGATGCTCTCCACCCCGAGGATGCGCAGCGTGATGCTGAGCACGATCAGGATGGCGAAGTTGGTGGCCAGGAACAGCAGTATGCGTTTCATCGGATGAACTCGTTCTCCGTTGCGGGTGGAATCAGGCATTTCGGACGGTGTATAAGATAGGGGCGATACACGCGGATTCAAGTCCCGGTCACACACACCGTCGCCTGCATGACGTATCATCCCTTCGTAGACAATCCTCCGCCTAGGTTCATGCATGCGGGCACCCCCCACCCCCGAAGACGAAGACCGGCGCCTGGCCGGCGTCCGCCGTCTCCTGCTCGAGGAGACCGACGGCGAACGCCTGTTCGCGCCGCTGCTGCGTCAGGCAGCGGCACGGCTGGAGGTCCCGATCGCGGTGGTCTCGGTGATCGACCATGACCACCAGCGCCTGCTGGGCACCCACGGCGCCTGTCACCGCCGCATACCGCGCGAGGTCTCGTTTTGCGCCCATGCCATCGCCACCCCGCAGCACACCACCATCGTCGAGGACGCGACCGACGATCCGCGCTTTGCCGACAACCCGCTGGTCACCGGCGAGCCCGGCGTACGTTTCTACGCGGGGATCCCCCTGACCCTGGAAGACGGCCTCGCGGTGGGCACCCTGAGCGTGATGGATACCCGGCCGCGCCGGTTCGATGCGGACCGGATCCGCGCGCTGGAGGACTTCGCCGGGCTCGCCGGGCACATCCTCCGTACCGAGTTCCTGCGTGGAGATTATGACGCCACCCGCTCTGCACACGAGCACCAGAGCCGCAAGCTGCACGCCGTGCTCGAGACCGCGGCCGCCGGCATCATTCAGATCGACGCCGGTGGCCTCATCGAGAGCTTCAACCCCGCGGCCGAGCGCCTGTTCGGTTACTCTGCCGACGAAGTCCTGGGCCAAAACGTGTCCATGCTCATGCCGGCCCCCTGGGCGAGCCAGCACGACGACTACCTGCGCCACTACCAGGCCACCGGAGAAGCGCGCATCATCGGGATCGGCCGCGAGGTCCGCGGCCTGCATCGCGACGGGCACACCTTTCCGATGCAGCTCGCGGTCTCCTCCATCCGGATCGACGGCGAAGAACACTTCATCGGCATCGTCAACGATCTGACCGAACTGCACGAGGCGCAGGAACGCGAACTGCGCGAAAGCCGCCTGTTCAACGCGGTGCTGCGCGGCGCCCCCAATCCGATCTACGCCAGCGATGCCGACGGCCGCTACGTGGTGGCCAACCCGGCCTGCGAACCCCTGCTGGGCTTCGCGCCGGAAAAGGCCCTCGGAAGCACGGCCCACGATTTTTTCAGTGCCGACGTGGCCGACTATGCCCGCGCCCTCGACCACGAAGTCATGACCACCGGCCAGACCCGCACCCAGCCGCTGCATTTCGAGCACAACGGCCGGAGCTGGGAACTGGAACTGATCAAGACCCCGCTGGTCGGCCAGGACGGCCGTTCCGAAGGCGTCATCACCGTCGCCCACGACCTCAGCGAGATCACCCGTGCGCAGAATGCCCTGCGCGAGGCGGAACGCCGTCGCAGCCTGTCGCAGCGCTTTGCGCGCATCGGCAACTGGAGCGTGGACGCGGTCACCGGCGAGCTGGACTGGACCCCGGAGGCCGCCGCCCTGACCGAAGGCGCCGAGCATCCCGCGCTGCAGGATCCGCGCTTCCTCACCGACATCGTGCTGCCGGAGGACCGTCCCCACGTCCAGGGAGCGCTGAGCGAAAGCCTGGCCTCGGGGACTCCGCTGGACGTGGAATTCCGTATCCGCACCTCGCCACCGCGCTGGCTGCGCGCCCAGGGCGATCTGGAACGCGACGACCGTGGCCGCCCGCGACACCTGCTGGGCATCGTCCAGGACATCGACGCCTACCGCAACGCCTCCGCGCAGCAGCAGCGCCAGCAGCATCTGCTGGAGGCCATGCGCCTGGCCACCACGCAATACATGGAGACCGACTCCGCCGAGGACGTCTGGCCGTTCCTGCTGGACACCCTGCTGCAGGTGACCGACAGTCACTACGGTTTCATGGGCGAGACCGAATGGCACGACGGCCAGCCGTGCCTCAAGATCCACGCGATCACCAACCTGGCCTGGAGCGATGCCTCCGAACGGCTCTATCAGGAGCTGCTCAGCGGCGACATGCGGCTGTGCGGGGCGAACAGCCTGATCGGCCAGGTCATGCGCGACGGGCGCATGCTGATCTCCGATGACGTCATGAACGACCCGCGTGCCGGCGGCCTGCCCGAGGGCCACCCCGAGCTCGGCCCGTATCTCGGCATGCCGCTCTACCACGGCGACGAGCTGGTGGGCATGTTCGGCATCGCCAACCGCCCCGGCGGTTACGACCAGGAGCTGGCCGAGTTCCTCGCCCCGTTCTCGGCAACCTACGCGATCCTGATCCGCGCGCTGCGCGACCGCGAGGAGCGGCGCCGCGACCGCGAGGAACTCGAACGGGCGATGCACGAGGCCGAACGCGCGAGCCAGGCCAAGTCGCAGTTCCTGTCCAACATGTCGCACGAGTTGCGTACGCCGCTGAACTCGATCCTCGGCTTCGCCCAGCTGCTGGCGGAGAGCCCGCGCGAACCCCTGAGCCAGCGCCAGGCCCGCCAGGCCGCCCACATCCGCCAGAGCGGCACCCACCTGCTCAACCTGATCACCGATGTCCTCGACCTCTCGCGCATCGAGACCGGGCGCCTGACCCTGTCGCTGGAGCCCGTCGGTATCGATGCGATCCTGTACGAGGCGCTCGAGATGGTACGCCCGCAGGCCAGCGAACGCGGGGTCAGCCTGCATCACCCGACCCCGGACCACGACTGGCCACCGGTGCATGCCGACGCCACCCGGGTGCGCCAGATCCTGATCAACCTGCTGACCAATGCCATCAAGTACAACCGCGACAACGGCCGCGTGGAGGTCGTGGTGGAACCCGAGGCCTCCGTCCCGGAACACGCCGAAGGCACCGCCCCCGGGTACCTCGCGGTCGAGGTCCGCGACACCGGCCCCGGCATCCCGGAGGAACAGCGCCACCGCCTGTTCCAGCCGTTCGAACGTCTGGGTCAGGAAGGCGGAGGCATCGAGGGCACCGGTATCGGCCTGGTCATCGCGCGCGAACTGGCCACGCGCATGGGCGGCGACCTCGACTTCACCAGCACGGTGGGCGAAGGGTCCTGCTTCCGCATCGTGCTGCCGCGCAGCGAACAGACCGGAACGCCTGCGGACGTCGCGGGCCCGGCTTCCCCGGATGCCCCGGACGGACCCTCCGTTGGCGCGGATGACGGGCGACCGACCCACTGCTGGCGGGTGCTGTACATCGAGGACAACCCGGTCAACGTGGAACTGATGCGCGAGCTGATCGGCCATCGCGGGAATACCGAACTGAGCGTGGCCGGCAGCGCGGAACAGGGCCTGATCACCGCGCGCGAGTGGCAACCGGATCTGGTCATCCTGGATATCAATCTGCCCGGGATGAGCGGTACCGCGGCGGCACGGGTGCTGAAAGCCTGGCCGGATACCCGCCATATCCCGCGGATCGCCCTGACCGCCGATGCCTCCCGCGAGCGCATCGACGAAGGGAACCAGAACCCCGATTTCGAGGACTATCTGACCAAACCACTGGATATCCCCGCTTTCCTGCAAACCCTCGACCGGCTCCTGCAGCCGGCCGACTGACGTCCGAGTCCGTCCCCGACATGCTGATACCCGAGCACCACCAGACCGCCGCCCGCATCCTCATCGTGGACGACAACCCGATGAACGTGGAGCTCCTGAGCACCATCCTGGAAGATGCGGGGTTCACCAACGTGCACGGCGAGACCAGCCCGCAACGGGCGCTGGAGACCTGGCGCGAGGAGGCCTTCGATCTGCTCCTGCTGGACATCCGCATGCCGGGCATGGACGGCCATCAGGTGATGGAGAACCTGAACGCGGAACTGGGCGAAGGCGACTGGCTGCCGGTGATCGTTCTGACCGCGCAGATCGACCCGGACACCCGGCAGCGGGCGCTAGCGGGCGGGGCCCTGGATTTCATCACCAAGCCGTTCGATGCCTCCGAGGTGGTCCAGCGCATCAGCAACCTGCTGCGGGTACGGGCCCTGCACAATGCCACGCACAACGAGGTGCAGGACCTGTCGCAAAGCCTCGAGACGCAATCCCTGACCCTGCAGCGCAAGGATCGTGATCTGGAGTACCTGGCCCACCACGATCTGGCCACCGACCTGCCCAACCGCGCGGCGCTGCTGGAAACCCTGGAACGCTGGCTCGCGGATGCAGCGGAAACGGTGATCGATCTGGTGATGCTGCGCGTCAGTGGCCACGAGACCCTGGAACGCATGGAGGGCCACGCGGCCGCCGACCCGATGCTGCGCGAGACCGGCCAGCGCCTGCAGGGCCGCCTGGACGCCGCGGTGGGCCACCATGGTGGGATCTGCGGGCTCTGGGGCGGCGCCACATTCCTGCTGCTGGCCCGCAGCGAACACGGGCTGACGGACGACGCCCTGCGCGACATGCTCGACACCGCCCTGCAGCGCCTGCAGATCGGCCAGTACGAGGTACGCCCGGAGATCGTGGCCGGACATGCGCGCACCACCGAGGCCGGCCACGACACCGGCGAGCTGATCCGCCGGGTCATGCTCACGCTGTCCAAGGCCGACCGCCGACGGATGCAGTGGCTCACCTACGACCCCGAACTGGAAGCGGCCGCCCGCCGGCGTCACCGCCTGGAACACGACCTCGGGCTGGCCCATGACGATCAAGGCCTGTCGCTGCTGTACCAGCCCAAGATCCACCTGCCCGATGGCATGGTCACCGGTTTCGAGGCGCTGATGCGCTGGGATCACCCCGAATTCGGCAGGGTCTCGCCGGGGGAATTCATCCCGGTCGCGGAGACCACCGGCGCGGTCGTGAACCTCGGCGAATGGGCCCTGCGCGAGGCGCTGGCCGCGACCTCCCGCAGGCGGGCATCGACCGGTGACTGCTACCCGGTAGCGGTCAACATCTCGGCACGCCAGTTCGAGGCCCGCACCGCGCGCGGCAACACGCTGACCGAAGCCGTACGCCTGGCCCTGGAACAGACCGGCACGCCGCCGCAGTGCCTCGAGGTCGAGATCACCGAGACCGCGATCATGCACAACCTCGATCAGGCCCTGGAAGAGCTGCACGCGCTGCGCGAACTGGGGGTCTCCATCGCCATCGACGACTTCGGCACGGGGTATTCGTCGCTGGCCTATCTGCGACGGCTGCCGGTCTCCACCGTCAAGGTGGACCGTGCCCTGGTGGACGGCATCGCGGGCGACCCCGACATGCGCCGCCTGTTCGAGGCGATCCTTGCGGTCAGTCGCGGCTTTGGCCTGGAGACGGTGGCCGAAGGCATCGAGACCCGGGACGACGCCGACCTGCTGCGGGAGCTGGGCTGCCCCGTCGGCCAGGGCTTTCTCTATCACCGTCCGCTGCCCGAGGCCGATGCCCGCGCGCTGATCGCCCCGGCACAGGACGCCACCGGCGCCGGGCAACGCGGTACATAGACCTCGCGGCGCGGGTCAGCGGCGTACCTCCAGTGAATCGACCTTCTGGTAGCCGCGCGGCAGCTGCCGCCCGCGGCGCGTGCGCTCGCTGACGTATTCGCCCCACTCCGCCGGCGCCAGCGCCTTGAAGCGCTTGCCGGCATGCACCACCAGGGTATCGCCCGGAGCCAGGGCCACCACCTCCTGCACCCGCTCCGAGCCGTCCTTGATCGCCGCCGCCGGGATCCCGGCCAGTTTGTTGCCCTTGCCGCGGGCCAGCTCCGGCAGCGAGGCCGCGGGGAACACCAGCAGGTAGCCCCGGGTCGTGACCACCGCCAAATGGTCGCGCTCCGGATCCGGCACCGCCACCGGCGGCAGCACCGCCGCCCCGGCCGGCACGGTCAGCACGTTCTTGCCCGCCTTCTGGCGTCCCAGCAAATCCTCCAGCCGGGTGATGAAGCCATAGCCATGATCGGTGGCCAGCAGCCAGCGATCCTCGCCGCTCCCGGTGGCCATGCCGACGAAATGCGCCCCCTCGGCCGGGTTCACCCGGCCCGACAGGGGTTCGCCCTGACCGCGCGCCGAAGGCAGGCTGTGCGCCTGCAGGGTATAGGCACGTCCGGTGGAGTCGACAAAAGCAACCGGCTGGTTGCTGCGCCCGGCGACCGCGGCGCGGAAGGCGTCGCCGGCCTTGTAGTTCAGGCCACGGGCGTCCACGTCGTGGCCCTTGGCGGCGCGCACCCAGCCCTTCTCCGAGAGCACGATGGTCAGCGGTTCCGCCGGCACCAGCGCGGATTCGTCCAGCGGCCGCGCGGCTTCGCGTTCCACCAGCGGGGATCGCCGCTCGTCACCATAGTCGACGGCGTCCTTCTCGATCTCCTGGCGCACGCGGGTCCGCAGGCGACGCTCGGACCCCAGGGTCTTCTCCAGCTGGTCGCGTTCCTGCGAGAGCTCGTCCTGCTCGCCGCGGATCTTCATTTCCTCCAGCTTCGCCAGATGCCGCAGCTTGAGTTCCAGGATCGCCTCGGCCTGGGTCTCGCTGAGGCCGAAGCGGCTGACCAGTTCGGGCTTCGGCTCGTCGTATTCGCGGATGATCGCGATCACCTCGTCGATGTTGAGATAGGCGATCAGCAGGCCTTCCAGCACATGCAGCCGCGCCTGCACCTTCTCCAGGCGCCACTGCAGGCGCCGGCGCACGGTCTCGATGCGAAACTCCAGCCATTCGCGCAGCAGCCCGGGCAGGTCGCGCACCTGCGGGCGGCCGTCGAGCCCGATCACGTTCATGTTCACGCGGTAGTTCTTCTCGAGGTCGGTGGTGGCGAACAGATGCGCCATCAGCGCCTCGATGTCCACGCGGCTCGAGCGCGGGGTGATCACCAGGCGGGTCGGGTGCTCGTGATCGGATTCGTCGCGCAGATCCTCGATCATCGGCAGCTTCTTCGCCCGTATCTGGCTGGCGATCTGTTCCAGCAGCTTCGCCCCGGAGACCTGGTGCGGCAGCGCGGTGACCACGATATCGTCGCCCTCGCGCTCGTAGCGCGCCCGCGCGCGCACCGACCCCTGGCCGGTGGCGTAGAGCTTTTGCAGATCGGCGCGCGGGGTGACGATCTCCGCCTCGGTGGGGAAGTCCGGCCCCGGCAGGTGCTCGCACAGCTCGTCCACGGTGGCCTTCGGGTGTTCCAGCAGGTGCACGCAGGCCGCGGCCACCTCGCGCAGGTTGTGCGGGGGGATGTCGGTGGCCATGCCCACGGCGATCCCGGAGCCGCCGTTGAGCAGCACGTTCGGCAGCCGCGCCGGCAGCATCTTCGGCTCCTCCAGCGCGCCGTCGAAGTTCGGCACCCAGTCCACCGTGCCCTGGCCCAGCTCGGACAGCAGCAGCTGCGCATAGCGCGACAGGCGCGACTCGGTGTAGCGCATCGCGGCGAAGGACTTGGGATCGTCCGGCGAGCCCCAGTTGCCCTGCCCGTCCACGAACGGATAGCGGTAGGAGAACGGCTGCGCCATCAGCACCATCGCCTCGTAACAGGCGGCGTCGCCGTGCGGATGGAACTTGCCGAGCACGTCGCCCACGGTGCGCGCCGATTTCTTGTACTTGGCGGTGGCCGAAAGCCCCAGTTCGCTCATTGCGTAGATGATGCGGCGCTGCACCGGCTTGAGGCCGTCGCCGATATGCGGCAGGGCGCGGTCCAGGATCACGTACATGGAGTAATCCAGGTACGCCTTCTCGGTGAAATCCTTCAGCGGCAGCTGCTCGCCATTGGCGAACGATTCGGGAGTCAGGGAATGGCTCATGCGCGATTCTCGGCCGGGGAGCGAAACGGAGGGCGACAGGGCTGGATTCCCGCGGGCCACCGTGGCGGGCACCGGGGAAAATCTTTAAGCTGCCGCCCGGCCCGCGTACTGTAGCGGGCCTGCGGCGGTTCATCCACAACGCCGCCACGCCACACCGTCACCGGGAGACCTGCTGTGCTCGACACCGGCTGGGCCGCCAGTGTTTTCGCCGTCGTCTCGCTCGCGATCGCCGTCGCCACCGCCGCGCATGCCCTGCTGCAGCGGCGCGACACCGGCATGCTGATCGCCTGGGTCGGGCTGATCTTCCTGCTGCCGCTGGCCGGGTCCATCCTCTACTGGCTGTTCGGCGTCAACCGCATCCGGCGCCGTGCGCATGCCCTGCGCGAGGGGCACCTGCTGTCCGGGCTGCAGCCGCACGAAGGGGCACGCCCCGCGCCGCCGGCGCGCTGGGAACGCCTGGTACACAGCGGCGACCGCCTGAGCCCGTTCCGCCTGACCGGCGGCAACGCGATGGAACCGCTGTTCGACGGCGACCAGGCCTTCGGCGCGATGCTGGAGGCGATCGATCGCGCGGAACATTCCATCACCCTGGCCACCTACATCTTCGACTACGATGCCCAGGGGCAGCGCTTCGTGCGTCACCTGAAGGCGGCACGCGAGCGCGGGGTCGCCGTGCGCGTACTGGTCGACGGCATTGGCGTGCGCTACAGCCGGCGCAACACCGTGCGGCACCTGCGCCGTGCCGGCCTCGTCGCCGCCGAGTTCCTGCCGGTGCACCACATCCCGCGCAGCCTGGCCGCGTTCAATCTGCGCAACCATCGCAAGCTGCTGGTGATCGACGGGTATCGTGGCTTCACCGGCGGCATGAACATCCGCCGCGGGCACAGCCCCAGCGACCCCGGACGTCACCCCATCCAGGATCTGCATTTCGCCGTGCGCGGGCCGGTCTGCCGCCAGCTGCAACGGGTGTTTGCCGAGGACTGGGAATTCACCACCGGCGAACAGCTGAAGGGCGAAACCTGGTTCCCGCCACTGGACGCCGACGGCGGTGCCCTGCTGTGCCGCGGGCTGCCCGACGGCCCGGACGAGGACTTCGAGGTCCTCAACTTCACCCTGCAGGCGGCGATCGCCGAGGCCCGCGAGCGCATCGTGATCGCCACGCCCTATTTCCTGCCCGACCATGCCCTGGTGGGGGCGCTCAAGGCCGCCGCACTGCGCGGGATCCGCGTGGATATCCTGCTGCCGGAACACAACAATCTGCGGCTGGTGCAATGGGCCAGCCAGCCGGGCCAGGCGGAACTGCTGGAACGCGGCTGCCGCCTGTGGCTGACCCCGCCGCCGTTCAACCATTCCAAGATCATGCTGGTCGACGGCGAATGGGTGCTGGCGGGCTCGGCCAACTGGGACCCGCGCAGCCTGCGTCTGAACTTCGAGTTCAACCTGGAAAGCTACGACCCGGGGCTGGGCGGACGCCTGACGCAGTGGGCCGACGGCCTGCTGGAACGTTCGCGCGAGCTCACGCTCACCGAGATCTACCGCCGCCCGCTGCCGATCCGCCTGCGCGACGGCGCCGCCCGGCTGCTCACACCCTACCTCTGATCCGACAGCACCAGTTCCTGGCCGGAACCGTTCTTGGCGACGTACATGGCGTGGTCCGCCTGCTGCAGCAGCTCCTCGGCCCGTTCGCCGTCGTCGGGATAGATCGCCGCCCCCAGACTCAGGCCCACGCGTACCGCCTCCTGATTGATCTCCACCGGCTCGGCGAAACGCTGGTGCAGCTTGCGTCCCACGGCGCGCACGTCCTCGGGTCCGCCCACGGCCTCCAGCAGCAGGACGAACTCGTCGCCCCCCACGCGGGCGACCACGTCACTCTCGCGCACCCCGCTGCGCAGGCGCGCGGCCACGGTCACCAGCACCACGTCACCGGCATCGTGACCCAGACGGTCGTTGACCGGCTTGAAGCCGTCCAGATCGCAGACCAGCAGCGCCAGACGCGTGCCGTTGCGCCGCGCCCGGCTCAGCGCCTGACGCAGGTGCTCCTGCAGCAGGCTGCGGTTCGGCAGCCCGGTCAGCAAATCGTGATGGGCCTGATGCCACAGGCGTTCCTCGGAACGCTTGTCGCGCGTGATGTCGCGCACCATGCCCAGCACCCGCTGCGGGCGTCCGTCGGCATCGCGCGAGATCTCGCCCTCCACCCGCACGTGCCGCAGCCCGCCGTCGGGCAGTACGACCCGGTGCTCCAGGTGATAATGGCTGCCCTCGGCCAGCGCGGCGTTGATGCCCTGGCGCACCCGGGCACGGTCTTCCGGGTGGATGGCGTGCATGTAGGCCTCGAAACCGGCCGTGTCCCGTTCGGGATCCAGACCGAACAGCTCATAGACATTGGTCGACCAGTTGAGCTGCTCGCCGCGGATGCCCCAGTCCCAGTACCCCACGCCGGCGATGCGCTGGGCCTCCTCGAGGCGCGCGGAGGCATCCTCCAGCTCGGCGGTCCGCCGCGCCACCGCGGCCTCCAGCCCGGCCTGGGTCTCGCGCAGGCGCGCCTCGGCCCGGCGGCGCTGCACCAGTTCCTCCTGCAGCGCCGAATGATCCTGGCGGATGCGCCGGCGTACCTGAAAACCGATGCCGGCGATCAGCAGCATGGCCACGCCCGAGGCCATCACCATGACCTGCTGGGTATCCTCGTGCTGGCGCACCATCGCGCGAATGTCCGCCACGTTCTGCTGTTCCAGGGCCGCAAGAAGGCGCTCGATCTGCTCCAGGGTGCGCTCCTGCGCCGGCATGATGCGGGAATACAGGGTCGGCAACGCCTCCTGACGGCCGCCGGCAAGGGCCAGGTCGATCATCTCGCTCATCAGCGGCGCCCCCACCGCGGTCATCTCGCGCAGTTCCGCCAGCAGACGCGTATGGCGGGGATCGTCGATCGCCCGCTCCACCTCGTCGCGCGCCTCGATGAAGCGTCGGGCGAGATCACGGAATTCCTGGCGGTACTGGTCCTGCATGGCAGGGTCATCGGTGCTCAGGACCAGCGTCGCGCGCAGCGTCCGCTCGCGCACCAGCGCGCGCATGCGGTGGACACTGTCCACCCGCTGCACGTATTCCGCGGTGAGGGACTGGACCTCCTGCTGCAGCTGCTGCACGCGCAACCAGCTGACCACCGCCACCGCCGCCACCAGCAGCAGGACCAGCAGAAAGGCCCCGGTCAGATGCGAAGTCCGCCCGGGGACCCGACCGGGGGCCGACCCGCGGCTCACATCCTTCCCCGCTGGATCCATGGCTTGACCGACATCCCGCTCCCCCTGTCGAATCGCCTGCCGTGCAGGTGCAACCTCGAGAGTGCCGCGATATGACCCAACAGACAAGCAGCGGGGGATCGTCTGCCCCCGGAAGCCGCGCAGAAATCCGGCGTCTGGAGCAGGTGTACGCCGCGGCGCACTACCGCTTGCAGCTGCCGCCGGGGCCGGCCGGGGCCGCACAGGGTGGCGCCGCGACCCTGGAGCTGAGCATTGGCGAGCCCCACGCGGAACTGGCGCGCCAGCTGAGCGCACGGGGCCATGCACGGATCACGCTGATCACCGCACACAACCCCTTCAGTCGGCCGTCCGGTGCGACGGAAAACGCCCGGCGCCAGGAACAGCTGCGGGCCACGATCACCAGCGCGGGACGACCCGCCTGGCCGGCCACCAGCGGCGACCCGGACGGAGAATGGCCGGAGGAACCCGGCTTCGGCATCCCCGACCTCCCGCCGGCGATCCGTGACCACTGGCTGGAAAAATTCGAGCAGAACGCAGTGGTGGAGTGCGAACCGCCGCGGGCGCCGGAACTCGTCTGGCACCCGCGGCTGCGCTCCGGGCCGGGCCGCTGAGCGGGCTTTACAGCGGCAGCCGGCCGCCGGAGCCCACGGCCACGGTGACCAGGCCCAGCACGGTATTGATCGCCACGAACAGGCGGATCTGGCCGACCCGGCGCAGACCCTCGGCGATGTCTCCGGCCTCGGCCGCCTGCTTCAGCC
Source organism: Thioalkalivibrio sp. ALE23 (assembly GCF_000378545.1). Lineage (NCBI taxonomy): Bacteria > Pseudomonadati > Pseudomonadota > Gammaproteobacteria > Chromatiales > Ectothiorhodospiraceae > Thioalkalivibrio > Thioalkalivibrio sp. ALE23. Next base: position 433,344 of record NZ_KB900031.1, read on the forward strand.
GGCGATAGGGCGCAAAGAAGATGTGCGCGAAGATCATCATCATGATGATGCCCAGCAGCAGCATGGTATGCACGCTGGGATGCACCCCGCCCATGCCGCCGAGCACGCCGAAGATCAGGTAGAAGCCCGTCACCAGCACCACCGCGATGGAGACCCACACCCAGGGGAAGAACCGCCCCAGCACCGCCGGCCACAGGCGCAGGCGCGTGGCGTCATCCAGTTCCGCGTTGGCCGCCGGGCGCAGGATGGCCCAGGCGAAGAACATGCCGCCCACCCAGATCACCACGGCCAGGACGTGGAGGACGTTCGCCAGTGCGTATCCCGTCATTATCATCTCCTTTCGTTGCATTGCGTGAATGGGCGGCAGTGTAGCCGCTCGCGCCGGACGGTGCCGAACCGTCACCCGCGCTGGTCGCTCTTGCGCCCCCGCGATACACGGCGAAGGATGGAGGCATGGCAAGCGACATCCTTCAGGCCACCCTGCAACTCGCGCTCGCCGCCGCGCCCTGGCTGCTGGCAGGGCTGGCGGCCGCCGGGCTGGTGCGCGCCCTGCTGCCTCAGGAACGCCTGCAGGCCTGGCTCGGGGGATCATCGGTGGGGGCCACGACGCGCGGGGCGGTTGCCGGGGCGCCCTTGCCCCTGTGTTCCTGCGGCGCCATCCCGGCCGCCCTGGCCCTGCACCGGGGCGGCGCCGGACGCGGCCCCGCCACGGCCTTCCTGATCGGCAGCCCCGGCATCGGGATCGATTCGCTGGCGATCAGCTACATCCTGCTGGGACCGCTGATGGCCGTGGTCCGGGGGCTCGGCGCGGTGGTCACCGCGCTGGCCACCGGTCTGCTGGTCGGGGCGGGAAGCCGCGCCCGCCAGTCGCCACCCGACCCCAGCCCGGACAATGTCGGCAGCGACGCCTGCGCGCAGTGTTTCCTTAACCCGGAGGTTGCCATGTCCACACGGTCCATCGGTCTCGATGACGAACTCCACCCGTATCTGCTCGACGCCTCGCTGCGCGAATCGCCGCTGCTGGCGGAACTGCGTGCGGAGACCGCGGCCCTGCCCGAGGCGCGCATGCAGATCGCCCCGGAACAGGGGCAGTTCATGGCCCTGCTCGCCCGGCTGACGGGTGCCCGGCGCTACCTGGAGATCGGCACCTTCACCGGCTACAGCAGCCTGGTCATCGCCGAGGCCCTGCCGGCCGACGGCCGGATCGTGACCTGTGATCTCAGCCGCGAATGGACCGACATCGCCGGCCGCTACTGGCGCCGCGCCGGCGTCGAGGACCGCATCGACCTGCGCCTCGGACCGGCCGCGGATGCCCTCCAGGCCCTGCGCGAAGAAGACCCCGCGGTCGAGCCCTTCGACCTGGCCTTCATCGACGCCGACAAGACCGGCTACCGCGAATACTACGAACACTGCCTCGCCCTGCTGGCGCCCGGGGGCCTGGTGATGATCGACAACACCCTGTGGCACGGCACGGTGGCCGACCGCAGTGATCAGCGCGAGGACACGGTAGCGATCCGCGAATTCAACCGGTTCGTGCACCGGGACGAGCGGGTGGATCTGTCGCTGGTGCCGATCGGCGACGGCCTCACACTGGCGCGCAAACGGGCCGCGTGACCCTCTGGTAAACTTGAACCATGCACGGTCTTCCATCTCCCTTCCCGCCCCCGGCATGAGCCTGCGCAGCCGCTTCCTGATGCTCGCCGGCGCCCTGCTCCTGGTCGGACTGGTCGGCGTCTGGTTCGCCTTCGAGCGCATTGCCGAGGGCATCATCGAGCAGTGGGGGCAGCACGTCGCGGAGATCCAGGTGCGCTACGACAGCGCCCGCCTGCAGCAGCCGCTGGAACGCGAGATCGCGCTGTCGCACCAGCTGGCCGACTCCACCGCCATCCTCCGGTTCGCCCGCGAACCCGACAACCCCGACAGGGAGGCGGCCGCCATCGAGGAGATGGAGAGCTTTCGCGGCAATTTCCGCGACGAAAACTACTTCGTGGCCCTGCGCGAAAACGGCGCCTACTACCACAACAACGCCGACGACGAATTCGCCGACGACCCGCTGCGCTATCACCTGGACCCCGACGACCCCGATGATGCCTGGTTCTTCCGCCTGATCGAGGAGGAACGCGACTTCCATCTCAACGTCAATCCGGACACCGAGCTGGGGGTCACCAAGCTGTGGATCGACGTGCTGATCCGCGACCGCGACGGCTCGATCCTCGGCATGACCGGGACCGGCCTGGAACTGGACGGCATCCTGCGCGACATCGTCGACATTGAGCAGCCGGGGATCACCACGGTGTTCGCCGACTTCAGCGGCGCCATCCAGCTCTACCGCGATCCGGAGTTCATCGAATTCGCCAGCCTGGTGCAGCCGGAGGGTCAGAAAAGCACGGTGGAACGCCTGGTCGACCGTCCCCGCGACCACCAGCGCATCCGCTCCATGATGGACGAACTGCGGGATCTGTCCGACCCGGAAGGCGAGGTGCGCACCGACTTCGTCCAGATCGACGGGCAGCGCCAGCTGGCGGGCATCGCCCGATTGCCGACTCTCGACTGGTACGAAATCACCCTGCTGGATCTCGACAAGGTGATGCCGGTGCGCCATTTCGCGCCGGTCCTGGTGGTCTTCGCTTTCACCCTGGTGCTCACGCTGCTGCTGGTCCATCTTGCGCTGCAGCGCCTGATCTTCCGCCCGGTGACCGCACTGGAAACGGCCATGGCGCGCATCCAGGCGGGCGACCTGCGGCCGGTCGAACTGCCCGAGGGTCGTGGCGAGATCGGCCGCCTGATGCGGCACTACCAGAGCATGGCGGAGGCCATCCGCAACCAGACCCGCAACCTCGAGACCAAGGTCCGCGAGCGCACCGAGGCACTGCACGAAATGGCCCGCAAGGATCCGCTGACCGGACTGGTGAACCGGCGGGGCATGGACGAGCTGCTGGATGACCATGCCCAGCGCGCGCGGCATTCCGGCGAGCCGTTCGGGGTCATCTATCTGGACCTGGACCACTTCAAGCCGCTCAACGACACCCACGGGCATGCCGAAGGCGATGCCACCCTGACCCGGGTCGCCGAACGGCTGCGCGAATTTCTCGGCCCCGACGACCGGGTGGCGCGCTGGGGCGGCGACGAATTCCTGGTCCTGCTACATCCCTGCGATCCGGAACGCCTGTCCGCCATGGGTCAGGCCCTCATCGAGGCCGCCGCCGGAGTGGAAACCCCCGAGGACACGCCCGTGACCTTCAGCGCCGGGGGCCACCTCGCGCAGCCCGGAGAACCCGTCGACGAGATCCTCGAACGCGCCGACCACGCCCTGTATTCGGCCAAGGAATCCGGACGCAACCGCTTCGACGTGCTCTGAGTCAGGGTTTGCGCGGCGGACGCGTGTACCAGAACCAGCTCAGACGCCGCGAACGCAGGCTCCAGGGCAACAGCAGCACCTGCAGCACCACCAGGACGTGGCGCGCGGGGTGGAACCAGTCCTCCTTGCGCCCCGAGGTCAGCACCGGCGTCTGCAGGATCTCGAAGTGCTGACCCTGCGCGCGTCCCCGGCGTTTCAGTGCCCGTGACAGGAACACCTCCTCGCCCGCATAGACCGCCTCGCTGAAACCGCCCGCGGCCGCGAACGCCTCGCGGGTGCAGAATACGTAGCAACCCGCGGCCAGCCCCAGGCGCGCGGAGAGGGCGTTCCATACGGCCGCGCCCCAGCGATATATGCGATGGTCGAGATGATCAAAGGCGACCCGGGCGCCACCGCCGCACACCGTTCCGCTGTCGAGCGCGTCCAGCGTGGCCTGCAGCAGTTCGGCATCGGGCCAGGTGTCGGCATCGACGAACAGCAGGTACTGCCCGCGAGCCGCCCCGGCACCCGCATTGCGCGCCCGGCTGATCCTGCGCTCCGGCTCGTACACCACCCGGCAGCCCGCGCGCTGCGCGATCTCCGGGGTGGCATCCGTGGAGGCATTGTCGACCACGATGATCTCGCTGGCCCGTTCGACACCGGCCAGCGCCCCCTGGACCGCGGCCAGGGTCCGCGGCAGCCATTCCGCCTCGTTCCACGCGGGGATGATCACGGACAGGCCCGGAGCACCGCGGACAAAAGCGTCGAATTTCACGGATTCACCTCCTCGTCGGCCGTCGCGCACGGAACTGGGGAAACTACACCGGGCCGCACTCGTCTACCATGGTGGACAAATCGAGGCATCCGGAGACTCCTCATGACCCGCAATCCAGCCACCCGACTGTTACTCCTGGCCGTGCTCGGGCTCCTGCTGGCGCTGCCACCGGCCACCTGGGCGGAATCCGGCGACGGGACCACCGCTGCCGAAACCACCAGCGAGTCGATGAAGAGCCTGCGCGAGGACTGGCAGCAGCGCCGCGAGCAGCTGCAGCGCGATGCCGAAGAAGGCGACGAGACCGCACGCGAGCGCACCCGGGATACCCTGGACGCGATGGATGACACCCTGCAGCGCCTGCACCGGGAGGCCAGCGAGACCTGGGACGATCTCGCCGACACCACGCGCGAAAACCGCGAACGGGCCTTGCAGGCCCTGGACGACGAACGCGATGCCCTGGCCGCCTGGTACGACGACATGGAACTGCGCAGCGGGCGCGCCGGCGGGTCGATCCGCGAAGGCTCGCGCAAGGCCTGGGAAGGCGTGCGGGACGGCTCGCGCGAGGCCTGGGGCGGCGTCCGCGAAGGTTCCCGCGAGGCCTGGGATGGCGTACGCGACGGGTCACGGGACGCCTGGGGCCGCATCCGCGACGGCTCGCGCGACGCCTGGGACGGGGTCCGTGATGCCTTCGGCGGGGACGACTCGCCGGACGAAGGGGAAGCCGAGTGACCGCGACCCTGCGGGCCTCCCCGCTTCTCGCCCTGGCCCTGCCCCTGCTGCTGGCCGGCTGTGACGGCGGCTTCTGGTCCGGCGAGCCGGAACACCGCGAACGCACCGACAACCCGGAGATCCTCGCGCGCGGCGAGCACCTCTATCAGCAGTACTGCGCGGCCTGCCATGGCGAGGACCGCGAGGGGGCGGAGAACTGGCACCAGCCGGACGAAGACGGCAACTGGCCCCCGCCGCCGCTCGACGGCTCGGCCCACACCTGGCACCACCCCTGGTGGCAGCTCAAGGACATGATCCGGTACGGCGGTCAGGCCCGTGGCGGCACCATGCCCTCGTTCGAGGAACAGATCGACGAAGAAGACGCCGAGGCCATCATCTACTGGCTGCAGTCGCACTGGCCCGACGAGGTCTACGAGGCCTGGCTGGACTACGACCGCAGCACGCCCACACCCGCAGACTGGGAAGAGGCCACCGGCCGCGAGTGGGTCACCCACACCGACTGATACCGGCCGGGGCGGGGACCGGACCTGACCAGCCCGGTCAGGTCCCGGCCCCGGCCCACCCCATGCGCCGGAACACCAGCTTCTCGCCTTCCACGATCAGGAACACCGCCAGCCCGAACAGCAGGATGCGCGCCCAGTCCCCGGTATCGATGGCGGTGGTGCCGAACAGGGTGTGCATCACCGGCACGTAGGTGAACGCCAGCTGCAGCACGACCAGCACCCCGATGGCGATCCACATCGCTCGCGAGCGGAACAGCTCGCCGCCCGCCAGCACCGGCTGATGGATCAGGCGCAGGTTCAGCAGGTAGAAGGCCTGACCGGCCACCAGGGTGTTGATGGCCACGGTGCGGGCGAGGTCATCGGCCACCCCCAGCACCTCCTCCATGTACACGAAGTGGCCGAAGGTCCCCAGCCACAGCAGGATCGCCACGAACGGTATGCGCCACAGCAAAAAGCCCGACAGCAGCGGGGTATCGGGCGCTCGCGGCGGACGGCCCATCACCCCCGGCTCGGTCCGTTCGAAGGCCAGCGCCATCGCCAGGGTCACCGAGGTCACCATGTTGACCCACAGCACCTGCACCGGGGTCAGCGGCAGGGCCAGGCCCATCAGGATCGCCATCATGATGGTCAGCGACTGCCCGGCATTGGTGGGCAGCATGTGCAGAATGGCCTTGCGGATGTTGTCGTAGACCGTGCGGCCTTCTTCCACCGCATGCGCGATGGAGGCGAAGTTGTCGTCCGCCAGCACCATCTCCGAGGCCTCCTTGGCCGCCTCGGTCCCCTTGTGCCCCATGGCCACGCCAACATCCGCGCGCTTGAGGGCCGGCGCGTCGTTCACCCCGTCCCCGGTCATGGACACGATACGGCCATTGCCCTGCAGCGCCCTGACGAGCCGCAGCTTGTGCTCCGGCGTGGTACGCGCGAACACGTCGGTGTCTTCCACCGCGCGCGCCAGTTCGTCGTCGTCCATGGCCTCCAGCTGCTGCCCGGTCAGCGTGCCGCCCTCGCCGCGCAGGCCCAGCTGCTCGCCGATCGCCCGCGCGGTGGCCGCATGGTCGCCGGTGATCATCTTGACCCGGATCCCGGCCCGCTGGCAGTCGGCGACCGCGGCGATCGCCTCGTCGCGGGGCGGATCGATGATCCCCACCAGCGCCAGCAGGATGAATCCGCCCTGTTCCACGTCACCATAGGTCAGCTCGCGCTGCTCGGCGGTGGTGGCGCGCCGGGCGATGGCCAGCAGGCGCTGACCGCGCGCGGCGATCGCGTCCATCGACGCATGCCATTCATCCGCCCGCAGCGGCTCGCGACCGTCGGCGGTGGCCTGGTGCTCGCACAGCTCCAGCACCCGTTCCGGGGCCCCCTTCAGGTAGATGCGCCCGTGGCCGTCGTGGTCGTGATGCAGGGTCGCCATGTAACGGTGATCCGATTCGAACGGGATCACGTCGGTGCGCGGCAGGCACTCGTGCTCGTGGCGCGCGCTCAGGCCGGCCTTGAACGCCGCCGTCACCAGCGCCCCCTCGGTGGGGTCGCCCTGCATCACCCACTGACCGTCCTTTTCGAAGACCTCCGCGTCGTTGCACAGCAGCCCCGCACGCAGGACCTCTTCCAGACACGGGGCATCGGTCGGCTCCACCTCCGCCCCGTCACGCGTGAAATCGCCGTGCGGCGCATAACCGACCCCGCTGACCCCGTATTCGCCGGCACCGGTCATCAGCGCCTGCACGGTCATCTCGTTGCGGGTCAGGGTCCCGGTCTTGTCGGAACAGATCGCCGACACCGAACCCAGCGTCTCCACCGCCGGCAGCTTGCGGATGATCGCGTTGCGCCGGGCCATCTTCTGCACCCCGATGGCCAGGGCGATGGTCAGGATCGCCGGCAGGCCCTCGGGGATGGTGGACACCGCCAGACTGGCGGCCGCCAGGAACATCTCGTCCAGCGGGTAATCGCGCACCCAGAAGCCGAAGGCAAAGGTCGCCGCCGAGATGACGATGATGACGCCGGCCAGCCAGCGGCCGAACTGCGCCACCTGGCGCACCAGCGGCGTCTCGAGGCTCTCCACCTCGCCCAGCATGGTGGAGATGCGCCCGATCTCGGTATCGCCGCCGGTGGCCACCACCACCCCGGTACCCCGGCCGAAGGACACCAGCGTGCCGGAGAACGCCATGCCGCGCCGATCGCCCGGGTCGGCGCCTTCATCGACCGCGGCCGTATCCTTCTCGACCGCCACCGACTCCCCGGTCAGCACCGCCTCTTCGACCTGCAGGTTGCGGGTTTCGAACAGCCGCACGTCGGCCGGCACGCGATCCCCGGCCTGGAGATACACGACATCCCCCGGCACCAGGCTGTCGGCGGGAACCTCGCGGCGTTCGCCGTCGCGCCGCACCACCGCCTGCGGCGAGAGCATCCTGCGGATCGCGTCCAGCGCCTTTTCCGCCTTGCCCTCCTGGACGAAGCCGATCAGCGTGTTGATCAGCACCACCGCCAGGATCACCCCGGTGTCCACCCAGTGGCCCAGCAGGGCGGTCCCGATGGCCGCCAGCACCAGGATGTAGATCAGGATGTTGTGGAAATGACTCAGGAAACGCCGCAGCACCCCGGCCTTTTCCGGCGGCTTGAGGGCGTTGGGGCCGAAACGCTCCAGCCGTTCACGGGCCTCGTCGCCGCTCAGCCCCTCGCGTGCGGCGTCGTGGCGCCGCAGGGCCTCGTCGGCTTCCAGTGCATGCCACGCAGTGGTGGCACCGGTATCGTCCCCCGAGCCGCCGGGCGTGTCAGGAGCGTCAGGGGCATCGGGACGGGATTCATCCATGGGCGGGCTTCATCCGGGTGGTTGGTGCGTCACGGTTCAATCCTGTCGGAGTTCGGCGCCGGCCACAAGCCCGCCGATTCCGTGACAGAACGCACAAAAAAGGCCGCCCCGGTCGCCCGGGACGGCCCTTTTTCTCAGTGAAGGCCCTGCCGGTTCAGAAATTGAAACCGACCTTGGCCATCACGCGCATGTTGTCCATGTCCTCGCGCGAGCCGGCGAAGCGGTCGCTCTCGGTGATCTGGTAGCGCGCCTCCATGCCGACGAACAGGGTGTCATCCACGTCGTACTGCACCGAGCCGCCGAACTGCCCGGCCCACAGACCGTTGCGGTCACCGTCCAGCTTGGTGTTCACATAGCCCAGCCCGGGCCCGAAACCCATGGTCACGCTGTCGGCAACTTCAAACTCCCAGTGGGTGTTCAGTTCGGTGCTGGTCATCCGCAGCGGGCCGTCGTCGAACTCGGTCACGCTCAGACGATGGCGCAGCACGCCGTTGTCCGGCTGGAACAGCAGGCAGTCGGAGCCGATTTCCAGACCATAGGCCGGGTCATCTCGCAGATCGGAGTCGGTGGTCCACAGGCCACCCCCCATCACCGCAAAGCTCGGGTTGAGCCCCATCCCATCGGCACTGGCGGTGCCGACCGCCAGGAGCGGAGCGGCGGCCATTGCGAACATCATCCTGCGTACCTGCATGTCGAACTCCCGGAAAAGCTTGTGTTTCACGGTAGTTTAACGCTGACACCCGATCCGTAAAACTCCCGGGACAGGTGCCGGTGCTCCGCAAGCCTGCCGCAGCCATTACCGATCGACCGCACCGGCGGGAGCGGAAGGAATTTCCCGCGACCCCATATCATCTATTCAAAGTGAGGCCGATGCGCAGAGCGGTGCCCCGCGACACGGATCCCGGATCTGGCCGGGAACCCTCGTCATCTGTAACACTCGAAAGCAGCGTCCGGAATACATCGTGAAAAAACACCGGACGTTGTCAGCGAAGAACATTCACAAGCCTACGCAAGTACGGAGGTTCCCCATGTCCGACAAGCACAACGCCAATCGCCGTGCCTTCCTGCGCCGCGCATCCGCCGCGGTGGCCGCCATTCCGGTGGTGAGCCTGATGGGCACGCAGTCCGTCCACGCCGCGGACGAGAAGGCCGAAGACGGTCACGCCCACGACTACGTCAACGACGCGGCCGATGCCGCGGATCACCCGCAGTTCCAGGAAGGCGCGCGCTGCGACAACTGCGCCTTCTGGAACGCCAACGTGGATGCCCCGGAAGGCTGGGGCGGCTGCTTCCACCAGGATTTCCAGAACGTCCTGGTGAACGAAGCCGGCTGGTGCGACGCGCACGTGATGAGCTGATTCACGGGCACGCCCCGACCCCGCCGGTCACGCATCGGCGGGGTCTTCCCTCACGATCTCCGCGTCCTCCAGCGCTCCGCCGGCATCACGATAAGCCACCCGCCGGTTGGTGATCTCGAATAGCCCCTCGGCGTGCCGCACGTCGCCCGCCAGCATGCGTTCGTCCAGACGTTCGAACAGGCGCTGCAGCGCCAGCGCAATGGCCTCCCGGGCTCGCACGTCCAGACCGTATCCTTCCCAGTTCGCGCGCGCGCTCGCCAGACGCGCGTACCCGGCCTGCACGAAGCCTGCAACCAGCAGTGCCCGCAGGGCCCCCTGCCCCGCCCACTGCGCCAGCCCTCGCAGATGTTCCGGATCGGGGCGAGTATCCGTCACGGGCCGCAGGGCTTGCGGCAACAGGGCCGGCCAGTCGTCCGCGACCGGACGCCCGGGCAGCAGGTCCTCGTCGATCATCTGACGATAGTCCTCCACCGGATCCGAGCCCGTGCGCAGCGCCAGCTGCATCAGCGCCCCCGCCTCGTCGAGGTAGCCGGAGAGCGCAAAGCCGCACAGGTGGTGATCCACGATGTCATGCACGAAGACCGAGGTGGGGATGCGTTCGCCGGTGAACGGTGTCGCGGCAATCACGTCCTCGCCCAGTCCGGGAAGGGCCAGCTTCCAGCCGCGCGCGCCGAAGCCATCCTCCCATGTCCTGCGATACCGCACCGGCACATGCACCGGCGACGTGGCCGATCCACCGGAGGTACCCGGGGCCCCGTCATCCGAAACGCCGCCCTCAAGGCCTTTCGCTTCGTTCGTTGGATCTCCCATCGGATTCCCTCCCCTTGCGTTTACCGATCGGTCAACTAGACTGTAGATCATGACGACCGGAGACCAAAGCCGACAGGCTCTGATGAATGCCACCCGCGGTCTCGTGCTCACCCGCAGCTACGGTTCGGTGGGCATCGCCGGCATCTGCGAGCGCGCCGGCGTGCGGCGCGGCAGCCTGTATCACTTCTTCCCGGGCAAGGAGGATCTGGTCATCGCCACGCTGGAGGCGCTGTACGGCGAGTTCGAGGCGGAAGTCCTGCAGCCCGCCCTGCGCGGACCCGGCGGACTGCGCGAGCGGATCACCGCCTTCGTCGGCGCGATCCACGCATTCCAGGCCCGCATGCAGGCCGCGGAGGGTCGCCTTCCCGGCTGCCCGTTCGGCAGCCTGGCGGTGGAAACCGGCACGCAGAGCCCGCGCCTGCGCGCAGCCATGCAGGGCCATCTGGACGCGATCCGCGCGCGATTCCGCGCGGCCCTCGACGCGGCCGTCGCGCACGGCGAACTGGACGCACGCACCGACACCGCCCGCCTCGCCGATCACTGGCTCGCGCTGATGGAGGGCATCCTGCTAATGGCGCGGGCGGAACAGGACGCGGACACCATCCTGCGCCTGGCCCCGGCGCTGCAGGACCTGCTGCTCACCACCCATCCCGACGGAGACGCGCCATGACGACCGAATCCGATTTCCCCCTGCACGACCGCGCATCGGCCCCTGCGGCCGCCAGCAGTTTCGACCGCGCCGAGGCCACCTTCGGCATGGTCCCCAACCTGATCCGCAAGATGGCCACCGCCCCGGCCCTGGCCGCGGCCTATCTCGATCTCAACGAACTCCTGCAGCAGACCTCGCTGAGCGGCGAGGAACAGGCCGTGCTGCTGCTCACCGTCAGTCGTTTCCATGCCTGTGATTACTGCATGGCCGCCCACAGCATGACCGGGCGGATGGCCGGCGTCGCCGATTCGGTGGTAGATGCCCTGCGCGAGGACCGGCCGCTGGAGGACCCCGCGCTGGAGGCCCTGCGCGGGTTTGCCCGGGCCATGCTGGAACACCGCGGCTGGTTGGACGAGAAGGACAAGCAGGCCTTTCTGGAGGCCGGCCACACCCCGCAGAAGATGCTGGAGGTCATCCTCGCCATCGGCCTCAAGACCCTGTCCAACTACACCAACCACCTCGCCGCCACACCGGTGGACGAGCCAATGCAGGGCGAACGCTGGACCGCCCCGACCGGCGGCTGAGACAGAGCGCAGCCCGAATGAACCGGGAAATACGTCCACGCGTGCTGCTGCTGTCGGCCTATCGTGCCGACAGCCATGCCGCGTGGGCGGACGCCCTGGTGACCGCCTTTCCCGGCATCGACTGGCAGCGCTTCGAACTGCCCGGGCGCCATTTCCGCTGGCGCATCCGCGGCAACCCGATCTCGTGGCTGGATGCGCTGGAAGGCGTGCGCCCCGATGCGATCGTCGCCACCTCGATGGTGGATCTGGCCACGCTGCGGGGCCTGCACCCGCCGCTGGCGGCCCTGCCCGCGCTGTACTACTTCCACGAAAACCAGTTCGCCTACCCGGTGGGCGAGCATCAGGTGCGCTCCATCGAGCCGCAGATAGTGCAGGTCTACGGCGCGCTGTCCGCCGGGCGCATCGCATTCAACTCCGCATTCAATCGCGATTCCTTCCTCGACGGCCTGCGGGCCCTGTTGCGGCGCATGCCCGACGCCGTCCCGCCCGGCGTCCCCGAGCGCCTGGCCGAGCGGGCGCACGTACTCCCGGTCCCGGTCGCGCCGCCGCGGCGACCCGACGGGGGCACGCCGGAACGCGACCCGAGGCTGATCCTGTGGAACCATCGCTGGGAATACGACAAGCGCCCCGAACTCTTCGCCGAGGCGCTGGAAAGACTGGCCGCGCGCGGGCGGGACTTCCGCCTGGCCCTGCTGGGTCCGCGTCCGGAACCGCCCCCCGACGCCCTGCAGCGCATCCGGCAGCGTTTCGGTGAACGGATCGAGGCCGACGGGCGCCAGCCGCGGGAGGAATACGACGCCCTGCTGCGGCGGGCGGGCATCGTGGTCAGCACCACCGCACACGAATTCCAGGGACTGTCGATGCTGGAGGCCAGCGGCGCCGGCGCGCGTCCGCTGGTCCCGGACGCCCTTTGCTACCCGGAGCAGTATCCGCCCGAATACCGCTATCCGGCCGGCGACCCCGAGGCCCTGGCCGCGCGACTGGACAGCTGGCTGACCGACGGCCTGCCGCCACCGGTGGACGTCTCGGCGCTGGAAACCGACGCGCTGCTGCCGGCCTGGGCGCGGGCCCTGGAGGACCTGACCGGGAGCGTGCTCAGTCCAGCGCCACTCGCGACCCGGTGAGCGGCGCCGATTCGTCCTCGACGAACACCGGCCGGATCACGTCGCGGTAGTTGCGGATGCGCTGGACGTAGTACACCGGCTGGTAGCCACGCGCATAGCCGTAACGCAGGTCGCTGTAGTAACGCTCCTCGGTCAGCAGTGGCAGCACCTCGCGCATGTCCGCCCAGCGGTCGGGATCACGGCCCAGCTCGCGCGCCAGGCGCCGCGCGTCCAGCAGATGCCCGCGGCCGATGTTGTAGCTGGCCAGCGCGAGATAGGTGCGGTCCGGTTCCGGAATGTCTTCATCCAGGCGCTCGTGCATCTGACGCAGGTAACGCGCGCCGCCGCGAATGCTCTGCTCCGGATCCAGGCGATCCTCGATCCCCAGCTCCTGCGCAGTGCGCTGCGTCAGCATCATCAGGCCGCGCACCCCGGTGGGACTGCGGGCCTCCGGATCCCAGTGCGACTCCTGGTAGGCCAGCGCGGCCAGCAGGTCGGCGGGCAGTTCGTACTCGTCCGCGGCCTCCTCGAACACCGGCCGGAAGTCCGGCAGCCGCTGGTCGATGCGCCGGGTCAGCGCGCGCAGGTCGACGAAATCGAATTCGGGTACATAGGCGTAGTACAGCTCGTCCACCCGGGCGCGGGCCTGCGTGCCCTCGTCGGTGTCCATCCAGGCGCGCGCCTGTGCGGCCAGCCCCTCGAAATCGGGGTGCAGGTACCAGCCGATCGCGCGGACGTCACTCAGGTCGAAGGCCACTTCCAGATGCGGGAACATCCGCCGGTTGAGTTCGGCGATATGCGAATCCGCCACGGTGCAGTCCAGCCGGCCCTCTTCCACGGCCGCCAGCAGCCGCTCGGTACCCTCGGGCTCGGCACGGTAGGGCACGGGCTCCTCCAGCGCCTGCAGCGTTTCCACGTAGGCACTGCTGGCACTCACCGCCAGCTCCATCCCGTCCAGGTCGGCGGCCGTCTGCGGCTGCGGACGCTGGTCACGATGACAGACGACCTGCTCGGTCACCTCGGTGTGCTGCGGCCCGCGGAGGAAATCGGCATCGCGCGACTCGAGGTGCGTGAGCCCGGCCGCGGCCATGTGGACCTCTCCCGAGGCGAGGGCCCGCAGCACGGCATCGACCGAATCCACCACCTGCCACTCGACGTCCCAGCCGCGGGCGTCGGCGAACGCCTCCACCAGATCGTGTTCGGGGCCCGCGGTCTCGGTATGGCGGTCGTAGAACCAGGCGGTGGGTGCGTTGCGGGTGACCACCACCAGTTCGCCCGCTTCCTCCGGATGTGCCAGCGCGGACGCCTCCACCCCGGGCACCTCGGACTGCCCTTCGCCGGGGCCGCAGGCCATCAGTATGGCCGCGCCGGCGACCATCAGGCCCGACCGAAACCAGTGACGTGCGTGCTGCGAACGATTGAGCAAGATCGACGACATGAGATCCCTCCCGATTGGCTGTCTCCTGACAACCCACTATCCTGAATGGTCATTGCTACCTTCGAGCACTGAGACCCCGTTCACAACCAACCCCGACATGATCAGGGTTGGGGTGCGGAACCCGAAGCCGCCCCGGATGATCCACCCAAGCAGCCTCGACCGCCGCCAGGGACACCGACATGGAATACGCCCCACTGCTGGACATCTTTGGCATCATCCTGCTGGTCGCCGGCGCCATTACCGCGCTGGTCGCCGTGCAGGATGCCTTCACCCGGCGCGAACGGGCACGCCCGGTGATCGGCCGCTTCACCACCCGCACCCTGGGGCTGGCCGGTGGCGGCGCGGCGGCCGCCGCCATCGGGCTCGCCCTGCTGCTGATTTAAGCCGGCCCTTGTATCCGGCCGGCGGGGTCGCTACCTTCGGCTGCCAGTCGGATCACGAGAATCCGTGTCACGGGTGTGAAGGGGGAACCATGCCTGTTCGACCACGCCATCTCGCGGCCGCGGCCATCGCCGCGCCGCTCGGTCTGGCCCCGGCCACCGTGCTGGCCGCCGGCTTCTACCTGCAGGAACAGGGGGTCACCGGCCTGGGCCGGGCCTATGCCGGCGAGGCCGCCATCGCCTCCGACGCCAGCACCATCTATTTCAACCCCGCCGGCATGACCCGCCTGGAAAGCGCCGAGGTGCAGGCCGGTGCGCATCTGCTGTTCCCGCGCTCCAGCACCCGCAACGACGGCTCGAGCTTCACGAATGCGAACGGCCAGACGCTCCCCGTGGAAGGCAGCGAGGGCGACAACCCCTACGACCCCACCCCGCTGCCCAGTTTCTACTGGGCCGAGCCACAGTCGGATCGCGTATGGCTGGGCTTCGGACTGGGCACCCATTTCGGACTGAAGGGCGAGTACGACGACGATTTCTTCGCCCGCTACGACTCGCTGGAGACCGACCTGCGGGTGCTCAACCTGCAGCCCAGCATCGCCGTGCAGGTCAGCGACCGGGTCTCCGTCGGCGGTGGCATCGACCTGCAGTACGCCGATGCCACGCTGCGTGCGGCCATCCCGGACCCGATTGGTCCGGACCCGGCACTCGACGGCGAATACCGCCTGGAAGGGGACAGCTGGGACGTGGGGTACAACCTCGGCGTGCTGATCGACCTCGCGGACACCACTCGCCTCGGGTTGCACTATCGCAGCGGGGTGACCCACACGCTCAAGGGCACGGCGCGCGTCGCCATGCCGGAGAACGGCCCGCCGCTGACCGGGCCGGTGGTGGCCACCGGCGAGGCCGACCTCAAGCTCCCGGACATCGCCAGCGCCGCGCTCAGCCATCGCTTCAACGAACGCTGGACCGGGCTGCTGCAGTACACCTGGTTCAACTGGTCGAATTTCGACGAGATCGCGGTGGAGTCCAACCACCCGCTGGCCGAACAGGAGCTGGAGCAGGACTATCGCAACAGCTACGCGCTGGCGATCGGGGCCGAATACGAGCTCAACCCGGCCTGGACCCTGCGCGGCGGCATCCAGTACGACCGCACCCCCACCCGCGACAGCCATCGCTCGACCCGAACCCCGGACGGCGACCGCACCTGGCTGTCGCTGGGGGCCTCCTGGCATCCGTCGGAACGACTGAGCGTCGACCTCGGTTACTCCTACGTCCACGTGTCGAGCGAGGACATCGAACTGACCCGCGAATTCGACACCGGCACGGTGGAATACAGCGGCAGCACCCGCGGGCGGGTGAACATCCTGTCGGCAGGGCTGCGCTACCGCTACTGACCCCGTGCGGGCCCGGTGGGCCCGGTGGACTCGGTGGTCACGTCGCAGGCCTGTTCCAGCGCACGCCGGTCGGCCTCCGCGAGCCGCTCGCGCCCCGCATTCTCGGCACCCAGACTGGCGTGCATCACCGCCGCCGGATCCGCAACATGGCTGATGCCCAGCGCATGGCCCAGCTCGTGCGCCAGCACCAGCGTCAGCCGTTCGCGGTCGGCGGCCTGATAGACCGTGATGGCGCGTCCGTCGGCGGACTGTTCGTACAGTCCCACGTTGAATCCGGTCGCTCCGCGCGAACGCTCGTTGTGGCCGTCCGCACGGGCGTTGTAGTCCGCGATCGCCGCGTCCAGCTCCGCCCGGCGGTCCTCCAGTTCATCACGGCGTTCGCCCAGCCGCTCGGCCCGGCGGTTCAGCTCGCGCCGCTGGCGCTCGATGGCCTCCGCTTCGCGCTCCAGCCGCGCACGACGCGCCTCGCTGCGGCGCCCCTCGCCGGCATTCCAGGCGGAAACGTCGCGCCGGTGAGCCGCCTGGCGCTCTGCCAGGTCTTCGCGGTCTTCCCCGTGGCGACGGAGGTCCGCCTCCAGCGCGGAGCGCGCGTGATCCAGACGCTCGCGCCGTCGCTCGATCTCCGCGTACCGTTCTTCCAGCCCCGCGCGGACCTGCTCGCGCCGCAGGGCCTCGGCCTGCCGCTCGTCGAACACCAGCCGCACGGCCACGCCCTCGCCCGCCCGCTCGCGAAACAGCCGGGCATCGGTCACCGCCTCCCACATCCGGCGGGCATCGCGCAGGGCCGCGCGCACTTCGTGTTCCTCCAGACCGAACGCCGTGTCGACCCGATCGAGATGAAAGGTCACCGGGAGCCGGCACCCCGGCGCAACCGGATGCTCCGCGAACGCGGCCGGGGCCGGGGCGTCCGCCTCCCGCGCGTCGTCCTGCACCAGCTCGCGCCAGGCTCCGGCCGCGACCAGCACAACGATCAGCGGCAACCACCAGCGTCCCGTCATTGCGTACTCCTCGTCCCCTCCAAACGCAGAGTTGCCACACCTCCGGCCCCCATGCAAGATGGATCGGGAAAGCCCTTTTCCGCATCCGGAGAACCGTCATGCTGCGATTCCTGATCCCGCTGGCCCTGCTGGCCCTGCCCGTGGCCGCTCAGGCCGAGACCCCCAACATCGAACCCGGCGAATGGGAGTACACCCATACGACCACCATCGAAGGCATGCCCCAGATGCAGGACCAGGTCGAAGTCACCCGCGAATGCGTGACGCAGGAAGACATCGAAAAGGGCGAGGACGTCATCGAGGTTCCGGAAGAATGCACCCTGGATCACGTGGACGTCCGCTCCGACGGCGCCGACTTCGCCATGACCTGCACCGATCCGCAGGGCGGCCGCGCCACCATGGAAGGCGAGATGCGCTTCATGGGAACGCGTTCCGAAGGCACCATGACCACCGACGTCGACAGCCCCATGGGCCCGATGACGATCATCATGGAGATCGAGGGCGAGCGCATCGGGGACTGCTGAGCCGTGGCTCGACCCGCGGGACGAACGGACTACAGCAGTCCCAGATGTTCCGTCAGCAGGTACCAGACGACATACCCCCCGTACAGGATCAGGAAGATCACGCTGAGGATGGTGATCGGCCGATAACCCTTGATCCGCACCTCGTAGGAGATGTCCTCGCCGCGTGCCCGGCGGCGGCGGACCTCCAGCCAGCGCGACACCCGCCACCAGATGAACAGCAGGATCAGGATCGCGGTCAGGAACTTCAGCATCGGGGGAATCTTCTCGCAGTGGTGCTGAACGCGACACTACCCGAGAACGCCGCGCGCCGCATCGTGGACCCGATCCGGAGCCGGGCTCCCGGAGGAGAGGTCCCCGCGATCACCGCCGCTTCGCATGCCGGGTCGCCGGCGCGTTCCACGGATCCTCCGGCCACGGATGCTTCGGATAGCGCCCCTTCAGCTCGCGGCGCACCTCCGGGTAGCCGTTCGCCCAGAAGCTCTTCAGATCCTGAGTGACCTGTACCGGGCGCCCGGCCGGTGACAGCAGATGCAGCATCACCGCCACGCGGCCACCGGCGACCGTCGGGGTGTCGGTCAGGCCGAACAGCTCCTGCAGCTTGACCGCCAGCACCGGCGGCTCGCTGGTGTAGTCGACCCGGTGGGCCGAACCGGACGGCACCTCGATGCGCGCCGGCGCCTCGCGCTCCAGTTGCTGCTGCTGCGCCCAGTCGAGGCGCGCGCGCAGGATCGCCGCCAGATCAAGGCGTTCCAGATCGCGCCGCCGCGTGATCCCGGCGAGATACGGGCCCAGCCACTGCTCGAGATCCGCCAGCAGCGCGGCATCGCCCATATCCGGAAACCCCGCCTCCGGCATCGCCTCGTGCAGCAGGCGGATGCGGGCGCGGAGCTGACTGGCCGCCGTATCCCACGGCAGCCGCTCCAGCCCCTCGCGGCGCAGCCGTGCACACCACGGGGCGACGGTGTCGGCGGGATCCGCCAGCGCGATCATCTGCCGTTCGATCACCAGCGTGCCGACCCGGCGGATACGCGCATTCTCCAGGCGCGCACCGTCCTCCACCCAGTCGCAGCGCGTCTCGCGGTGGAACAGCTCCGGCGCCTCGCGTTCCAGCACCGCCGGATCCAGCGCCACCGCGCAGCGGATGCGGGCCTCGCGTTCGGCATCGCTGCAGTCCACCGCCACCAGGAATTCCGCATGCGCCAGGCGTTCGCGCTCCGGCAACACCGCGCCGCGGCCGTTGCCCATCACGAAACGCCCGGCCGCGCCGCCACGACGCCGGGCGATGCGCTCCGGCCAGGCCAGTGCGGCCAGCACGCCGAGGGCGGCGGGCTCGTCCATCGCCCCGTCCACCCCCGCTTCGCCGGCTTCGGCCGCACCCGCGACCCTTTCCAGTCCCTGTTCCAGACGCCGCAGGGATCGCTGCCAGGCACGTCCGCCCGCGCGCCGCGCCCGCTCCAGCCTCAGTTCCAGATCCAGCGGGGCCTGCGGCCCGACCAGCCCGGGTTCCTCCACCAGCACCGCCAGCTCACAGGCCAGACGCGACCACCCGCGTTCCTGCGCACGCAGCAGCATGTGCCCCAGCCGCGGATGGGTCGGAAGGCGCAGCAGCGCACGCCCGTGATCGGTGATGCGCCCCGCAGCGTCCACCGCGCCCAGTTCCCCGAGCAGCGCCTGCGCCGAGGCCAGTCCCTGCGCCGGGGGCGGTTCCAGCCAGTCCAGCCCGGCCACCGGCTCGCCCCAGCCCGCCAGTTCCAGCGCCAGCGGCAGAAGGTCCACCTGGCGCAGTCCCGGGGTTGCGTAATCCGGCCGGGCGACCTCCTCCGCCCGCGCCCACAGCCGGATCGCGACGCCGGGTTCGGTGCGTCCGGCACGCCCGGCACGCTGTTCGGCCGCGGCCTTCGAGGCCGCCACCGTCACCAGGCGCGAAAGCCCGGTGGCCGCATCGAAGCGCGGCTCGCGGGCCAACCCCGCATCCACCACCACCCGCACGCCTTCGATCGTCAGGCTGGTCTCGGCGATGTCGGTGGCCAGCACCACCTTGCGTTCGCCCGCCGGGGCCGGCTGCACCGCGCGCGCCTGCTCCTCCGCGGAGAGACGACCGAACAGCGGCACGACCCGCGCATAACCGGACGGCGTATCCAGGCCGGCGTCCCCGCCCGCCTGCAGCCGCCCAGCCACCTCGCGGATCTCGCGCTCCCCGGGCAGGAAGACCAGCAGGGATCCGCTCTCGGCCGCCAGCGCCTCGCGCACCGCTCCGGCCACCGCTTCCGCCAGCGACGCGTCCGGCGCCGGCGGCGCATGCCGCACGTCCACCGGAAACTGCCGGCCGCGCGCCCGCAGGACCGGCACGGGGTCGGCCCCGCCCTCTGCCCCGCCCCCGGCCAGCAGGCGCGCCACCGCGTCATCATCCAGCGTGGCCGACATCACCACGATGCGCAGCTCCGGGCGCAGCAGCCGGCGCACCTGCAGCGCGAAGGCCAGCGCCAGCTCCGCCTCCGGCCGACGCAGGTGGAATTCATCGAAGACCAGGGTATCGACGCCCTCGAGCAGCGGGTCGGCCTGGATGCGGCGCAGGAAGATCCCGTCGGTGACCAGCTCCACCCGGGTCTGCGCCGACACCTGCTGCGCGTCGCGCACGCGATAGCCCACCGTCTGCCCCACGGCCTCGCCGCACTGCCCGGCCATGAACGTAGCCGCCATGCGCGCGGCCAGACGCCGCGGCTGCAGCACCACCACGCGCCCGGGCGAATCCCCGAAGGCCAGATGCAGCGGCACACGCGTGGTCTTGCCCGCCCCGGGCTCGGCCACCAGCACCGCCGCCCCATGCGAGGACAGCGCCGCATCCAGCGGGCCCAGCAGATCCTCCAGCGCCGCCGCTTCTTCACGGGCCATCATCGCGCTCATCGCGAACGGGCCACCCGCCAGCGGACGCCGCGGCCGACGCGGAACGGGGCCGATCTGGAAAGCTTGCTCACCATGTCCTCAGTCTCGCAGATACCGCCGCACCGCGCCGCCCGCCGGGCCCATCCCGGCCCCGTACCCGGCACATGCCTCGCAATCCGCGTCCTTTCACGGCACCATCCCTGCAGATTTCGACCATGGCCAGCCATGAGCAGCGACCCCGACAACCCCGACAGCGTCCCCAACAGCCAGAACCGGCATGACCCGACGCCCCGCCTGCGGATCCTGCTGGGCGAGGTGACGGCCCTCGGACCGGGCAAGGCACGCCTGCTGGAGGCCATCCGGAGCGCGGGTTCGATCTCCGGTGCGGCGCGTGACATGGGCATGTCCTATCGCCGGGCCTGGAACCTGGTGGAGACCATGAACCGCAGCTTCCGCGAACCCCTGGTGGACACCGCCCGCGGCGGCACCCGGGGCGGCGGCGCGCGGGTCACGCCGCTGGGCGAAGACGTCCTCGCCCGCTACCGCCGCATGGAGGAGCGCGCCGCCGAGGCCATCCGCGACGAGCTCGACGCCATGCGCCCGCTGCTCCGCGACGACAGCGAATAGCCCGCATATCTGGCTATCTGGCTATCTGGCTATCTGGCTATCTGGCTATCTGGCTATCTGGCTATCTGGCTATCTGGCTATCTGGCTATGTGGGAGCGTGCTCGCACGCGAACACCCCGACGCCCTCAAGGGCCCCGGCCGGGCCGAAATCGGCCACCGCCCGCCATCCTCAATCCGCCTTCCCCGATGCCTGCCACCCGCGAAACCCCTCGCGCACCGACAGGCTGCGTACATACCCCAGATCGCGCAGCAGCTGCGCCGCCCGCAGGCTGCGCCGCCCGCTGTTGCACAGGCACAGCAGGATCTGATCCTGGCGCACATGGTGCTGGTTGATCAGCGACAGGAAGTGCTGGAAGTCCCGCTCGTCCGGCTCGTCCGCATCCAGCAGCTCCTGCTCTTCTTCCGACAGATGCTTGCCCAGCAGCTGCTTCAGCCGGAACAGCGGCACCGATACCGCACCATCCACCGCGCCTTCCAGCTCCAGCTCGAACGGCTGGCGGATGTCCAGCAGTACCGCCAGCCCGATATCCACCAGCTCGCGCGACGCATCCACGCTGATCTCCAGCTGCGGTTCGTCCATCGGTTCGTTCGTTTCGTTACTCATGCGCACTCCTTCAAAAAGGCGCTGAATCGAGGCATCCCGGATCCGGAATGCACGGCCGGCCGGCGGTCCCCCGGCCCCTGCGGCCACCGGGCCCGACCGCCCGATGCTTGACCGGGTTCATCGAGCCCGTTATGTTTCATTAAACATAACGCGAATGCAAAAATCCCCGCCGACCCGATACCCGGATCCTCCACCCGTGGCCCGATCCCGTGCAAAAAGCACGAGCATCCCCGTGCGTGAAAGAACAAACCGAAAAGGACGACCGATGATGCACCTGCGCGCCCTCTTCCTGACCCTGCTCCTGCTTCTGCCCGGCTTCGCCGTTGCCGGCGATCGCGCCGATGTCGCTGCCGCCGCCAGCCTTCGATTCGCGTTCGAGGAACTCGTCGACGCCTACCACCAGCAAGAACCGGACGATACGATCCGTATCAGCTTCGGCGCTTCGGGCCGACTGACCAACCAGATCCTCAACGGCGCTCCCTTCGACCTGTTCTTCTCGGCCGACACCGGTTACCCCCAGCGACTGTACGAGGCCGGCCACAGCGGCGGCGAGCCCGTTGTTTTCGCCGTGGGCCGCCTCGCCCTGTGGAGCAACCGCGTGGACGTCTCCGAACGCCCCCTCGAGTCCATTCTCGATGACGACATTCGTCGGGTCGCCATCGCCTCGCCACAGCATGCACCCTATGGTGTTGCCGCGATGGAGGCCTTCGAACACCTGTCTATCCGCGAGGCCCTGGAACCGAAACTGGTGACCGCGCAGAACGTTGGGCAGACTCTGCGCATGGTCCAGGCGGGCGGGGCGGATGCCGGGCTCGTGGCCCTATCCCTGGCCATGCATCCGGATCTGGCCGAACACCCGTACCAGGTGATCGACGCCAACCTGCACAAGCCTCTGCTCAAGGCCTTCGTGACCACCCGCCGGGGGCAGGACGCCCCCGCGGCGGAACGCTTCGCAACCTTCATACACTCCGGCACCGGGCGGGAGATCCTCGAACGCCACGGCTTCGAAACACCGGAAGCCGACTGACCCCATGTTCGAGCTAAGCCCCACGGACTGGATGGCGATCGAGGTCACCCTCAAGCTGGCGATCTACACCACGCTGATCCTGCTGGTGATCGCCACGCCCATCGCCTGGTGGCTGGCCAACGGCCGCGCCCCCGGCGGCCTGCGCACCGCGGTGCAGGCGCTGGTGGCCCTGCCGCTGGTGCTGCCGCCCACCGTGCTCGGCTTCTATCTATTGGTCCTGCTGGGCCCGGCCGGCCCGGTCGGCAGCACACTGGAGAGCTGGGGCCTCAACCACCTGGCCTTCACCTTCCAGGGCATCCTGATCGCCTCGGTGATCTACTCCCTGCCGTTCGCGGTGCAGCCGCTGCAGCAGGCCTTCGCCAACCTCGGCCGCCGGCCGAGCGAGATCGCCGGCTCGCTGGGTGCCGGCCGGGTGGACCGCTTCTTCACCGTGATCCTGCCGATGTCGCGCGGCGGCTTCATCGTCGCCGCCACCCTCGCCTTCGCCCACACCCTCGGCGAGTTCGGCGTGATCCTGATGCTGGGCGGCGCCATCCCTGGCGAGACCCAGGTGCTGTCCATCCTGATCTACGACCACGCCGAGGCCATGGACTTCGAGGCCGCCCACCGCCTGTCCCTCGGCTTGCTGGTCTTCGCCTTCGCCGTGCTGTTCATCGTCTACGCGATCAACCGCCGCTTCGACACGGTGCGCCTGTGACTGGCCCCATCGACGAGACCCTGCGGATCAAGGCGCGGCTGGAGCGCGCAGGCTTCACCCTGGACGTGGACACCGCCTTCCCGCTGCAGGGCGTCACCGCCCTGTTCGGCCGCTCCGGCTGCGGCAAGACCACACTGCTGCGCATCATCGCGGGGCTGGAACACCCGCCCGGCGCCGAGGTGCACTTCGGCGCCACCCCCTGGCAATCCGGCAAGACCTTCGTCCCGCTGCACCGCCGCCGCGTCGGCCTGGTGTTCCAGGAATCCACCCTGCTGCCGCACCTGTCGGTACGCGGCAACCTGCTCTACGGTTACAAGCGCACGCCGGCGCCCCTGCGCCGCCTGCACCTGGACGAGGTCGCCGACCTGCTCGGCATCGACGACCTGCTGGAGCGCCGCGCCGAGGCGCTCTCCGGCGGCCAGCGCCAGCGCGTCGCCCTCGGCCGCGCCCTGCTCACCAGCCCGGACCTGCTGCTGCTCGACGAACCCCTGAACGCCCTGGACACCCAGACCCGGCGCGAGATCATGCCCTTCCTCGCGCGGCTGTCCGAGGAGACCGGCATCCCCACCCTGCTCGTCACCCACGCCCCGGACGAGGTCGAACGCCTCGCCACCCGCGTCGCCTTCATGCACGACGGCCAGCTCGAACGCCTGGAACCCCTGCGCGACGCCCTCGCCCGCGCCGACTCCCCCCTGTTCCGCGAACAGGGCGCCGTCTCCGTCCTCCAGGGCGAACTGGGCCCGCTCGACGAACACGGCCTCCACCCCTTCGGCCCGCCCGAGGCCCGCTACCGCGTACCGTCCACCCCCGGCACCACCAACGGCGCCGGGAGCCAGGCCCGCCTGCGCATCGATGCCCGCGACGTCGCCCTCGCCCTCTCCGCGCCCGACGACGTCTCCGTCCTCAACATCGTCCCGGTCACCATCGAGTCCCTCGACGAGGCCCCCGGCCACCACGGTCACGCGCGCATCCTCGCCATCTGCCGGCAGCACGACGGCCAGACCCTGATGGCCGAACTCACCCGCCTCTCCGCCGAACGCCTGCGCCTCCAACCCGGCACCCGCGCCCACGCCCTCGTCAAAGCCGTCGCCTTTCTCGACTGATCAAATCGATGATATATCGCGTGTCGCGCAATGCGCTGCGCTCGCCAAAGATCAAGTCGTGTCGGCACAAGGGACTGCGCCGCTTCTACGAGTCAGGCAGCGTGACAGGCATACAGCCTCGACATGCAGGACGTCCGAGAATACTGCTGGCAGCGCTGGATACGGCGGCCACGGTCGAAGACATGGATATTCCCGGGTGCCACCTGCACCGACTGAAGGGCACTGCAAAGGGACGCTGGAGCATCCGGGTCAGCGGCAACTGGCGTCTGACCAACGAACAACCAGGCACGAAGCGAGGACGCCTGCCGGGCTCAGTGGCGACAGACTTTCGCGGACGGTTTACTCTCGGTAGCAGTGATCGGGCAAGGGCCTGTCATGCCGTTTCCCGCACAGAAGACCAAGATCGTGGCCACCGTCGGGCCGGCCTCCGATTCTCCGGAGACGCTGCGGCGGATGATGCAGGCCGGGCTGAACGTGGTCCGGCTGAACTTCTCGCATGGCGACCCCGCCTGTCACGCCGGTCTGATCGCTCAGATCCGCGAAGCGGCGCAGGAAACCGGCACCCGTGTGGCCATCCTCGGGGATCTGCCGGGGCCGAAGATGCGCATCGGCGAGCTGGCCGAGGAGCCGATCGAGCTGGAGCCGGGTCAGGGCATCACGCTGACCACGCAGGAGTGCATCGGGGACGCCTCGCGGGTCAGCGTGTCGTTCTCCGGGTTGCCGGAGGCGGTGCAGCCGGGCGATGCGCTGTTTCTGAACGACGGCTACATCGAGCTGGAGGTGGAGTCGGTCGCCGGGCCCGACGTCAGCTGCCGCGTGCAGACCGGCGGGGAACTGCGCTCGCGCAAGGGGCTGAACCTGCCGGGCATCGACCTCGGGATCCGCGCCTTCACGCTGGAGGATCACGAATGGCTGCGGTTTGCGGCGGAACATGGCGTGGACGCGGTCAGCCAGAGCTTCGTGGTCGACGGCGAGGACATCCTGGCGGTGCGCAAGGCCGCGGAGGATCTGGGCTACAACCCCTTCATCATCGCGAAGATCGAGCGCGCCGACGCGCTGGAGCAGCTCGACAGCATCCTCGAGACGGCCGACGGCATCATGGTGGCGCGCGGGGATCTGGGGGTGGAGATCCCGATCGCGAGCATCGCGCTGGCCCAGCGCCGCATCACCCGCCGCGCCAACCGACACAACCGCCCGGTGATCACGGCCACGCAGATGCTGGAGTCGATGGTGAACTCGCGCCGGCCCACGCGCGCCGAGGCCACCGACGTGGCCAATGCCATCCTCGGCGGCACCGACTGCGTGATGCTCTCCGGCGAGTCCGCGATGGGGCGCTATCCGGTGGAATCCGTGGCGATGCTGGCGGCCATCGCCCGCTCGATCGAACCGGAACGCGACGGGGCCGCGGGCACCGACCATCCTGATGAACCCGACCTGCCCGAGCAGGAGCGCGCCGCCGACCTGATCGCGCGCAGCGTGTTCCACACCGCGCACCGGAGCCGACCGCAGGTCACGCTGGTGCCCACGCTCAGCGGCGCCACCGCCCGACGCATCGCCGGCCTGGGCCTGCCCTGCTGGATCGCGGCCTTTACGCCGCACCCCGAAACCGCTCAGGGCCTGCAGTTTTCCTACGGTGTCCGGCCGGAGGCCGTGGCCGAGGACCGCAGCGACTGGAACGACTTTGCGCACCAGTGGCTCGCGGAGAACGGCATCAACGAAGGCCTGGCCCTGCTCGTCCAGGGCCCCTCCGAGCCGCACCCCTCGGGCAATCACCGCCTGGAGCTGCTGGAACTGGGTCCGTTCCGCGGGGAAGGCTGATTCCGCTACCGGCCTG
This sequence comes from Thioalkalivibrio sp. ALE23, assembly GCF_000378545.1. Classification (NCBI taxonomy): domain Bacteria; kingdom Pseudomonadati; phylum Pseudomonadota; class Gammaproteobacteria; order Chromatiales; family Ectothiorhodospiraceae; genus Thioalkalivibrio; species Thioalkalivibrio sp. ALE23. The sequence continues at coordinate 459,504 of NZ_KB900031.1, forward strand.
AGCGGGCCTCACCGGGCCCGTTTCGCGACGTGTCGGCCGGGACAGCGGGGTCCGGAGCAAAGGCCCCCGGCTCGGTCTCCGGATCAACCACCTCGATCCGGTCGCGTCCGTCGTTCTTGGCCGAATACAGCGCCCGGTCGGCGCGCCTGAGCAGGGTATCCGCGTTGTCCCCGGATCGGCATTCGGTCAGCGCCCGGGGCCGCCAAAGGCCGCCGTTCCTCAGGGCTCTACCGGGAGCAGATCCTCGATGTCGACCTCGAGGATAGCGGCGATGCGACGCATGGCATCCACGGAACCGGACTTGCTACCGGCTTCCAGTTGGGAGATGTAGGACTTGCCCACCCCCGCCGCCGTCGCCAGCGCCTCCTGCGTCAGCCCGCGATGTTCACGCCAGACGCGCATCGGGTGCTCGTCCCCGGCCAGAAGCCGCTGCGCGACCGCCTCCGGCACCACCTCGTCCTCGCCACGCTCCAGCTCGACCATGGCGCGGTCGAAAGTCCGGATGTCCTCGGCCTTTTCGGCGCTCGCCACCAGGCGCTCATAGGTGTCGATCGGGACCACGGCATATTCGGGTTTGCCGTCGCGTTCGATGATCTGAACCGCTTCACTCATTTGTAGATGCCTCCTCGTGCGCCTGCGTCCAACACCAGAATGACCAGATCGTCATCCTGCCGACGAAACAGAACCCTCCACCGGCCGATGCGCAGACGGTAACCTTCGCGCCCCTGCAGTGGTCTGACATCCAGTCCCGGTTCGTCCGGGTCCCGTGCCAGCCGGCTCAGCGTCCCGGTCACGCGCTGGCGCTCTCCACGCGGCATCCGCGCCAGGCACTTGAGTGCCGACTTCTTGTAGTTCAACCGGTACACGAAGAAGAGTGTAGAAAAAGGTTTACCAACAGGCAACATAACGAATGACCCGTCCCGGGCGTCCATCCGAACCAGGGGCACCCCCGGCCCCGGGGCGCAGGCCTTTGTCGCCGGGGCAGGTATCCGGCTATGGTCCGGGGTACGGATCAAGGAGAGCTGGCATGACCCGACCGACACCCCTGGACGCGGAACGGACCTACCATCGCTGCCCGCCGGAGCAGCTCGCGTTCGACACCACCGAAGAGCTGGAAGAACTGGAACTCCCCTGTGGCCAGGACCGGCTGCTGCGCGCGCTGGAATTCGGTGCGGGCATGCGCAGCGCGGGTTTCAACCTGTTCGTGCTCGGCCCCGAGGGCAGCGACCGGCACGACCTGGTGCGCCGCTTTCTCGCCCGCCGCGCGGCCAGCGAGGCGGTCCCGCCGGACTGGTGCCATGTCTTCAACTTCGACCGGCCGGAACGCCCCCACGCGATTCGCCTGCCGGCCGGCGAAGGACGTCAGCTGCGCGATGATCTCGAGAATCTGGTCGAGGAGATGCGCACCAGCATCCCTGCCGCCTTCGAGAGCGACGAATACCAGGGGCGGCTGCGGGAACTGCAGGAGGAGATGTCCGAACGCCAGAACGAGGGCGTCCGCGAGGTCCAGGAGGAGGCCAACAAGCACGACATCGAGCTGGTGAGCACCCCCAGCGGCTTCACCTTCGCGCCCGTGCGTGACGGCGAGGTCCTGGACCCCGAGGAATACGAAAAGCTGCCGGAGGAAGAACGCGAGCGCATCGAGCAGAAGGCCGAGGAACTGCAGAAACAGCTGCAGCAGGCCATCCAGCAGGTACCCCGCCTGCGCAAGGAACTGCGGGAGAAGGTCCACTCGCTGAACGAGGACATGGTGCAGCTGACCCTCGGCGATCCGATTCACGACCTGAAGGAGAAGTGGGCGCACCTGCCACGCGTGGTGCAACAGCTCGACGCCATCCACGGCCACGTGGTGGAACACGCGGAGATCTTCCGCGGCGGCCACGACGAACAGGGCGGGCAGGATGGGCAGAGCGGGCAGGATCACGCGCCCGCGGACGCGCTGCTGGCCCGCTTTCGCGCCAACCTGCTGGTGGACCATGCGGAAACCGAAGGGGCGCCGGTGATCTACGAGGACCTGCCCAATCACCAGCATCTGACCGGCCAGATTGAACACCACGTGCACAACGGCGCGCTGTACACCGACTTCTCGCTGATCCGCGCCGGTGCCCTGCACCATGCCAGCGGCGGCTATCTGATCCTCGACGCCCGGCGGGTACTGATGCAGCCGATGGCCTGGGACAGCCTGAAGCGCGTGCTGTTCTCCGGCGAGATCCGTATCGAGTCGCTGGAGCGGCTCTACGGCCTGGTCAGCACGGTCAGCCTGGAACCCGAACCGGTCCCGGTATCGCCCAAGGTGGTGCTGGTGGGCGACCGTCTGCTGTATTACCTGCTGTCGCATTACGACCCGGACTTCGCCGAGCTGTTCAAGGTCGAGGCCGACTTCGAGGACGATCTCGAGCGCGGCGAGGCCGGTTACGCCCTGTACGCGCGCATGCTCGCCAGCATGGCGCGGCGCGACGAACTGCACCCGCTGGACCGCGGTGCCGTGGCCCGCACCATCGAACACGCCAGCCGTCTGGCCGGAGACCAGACGAAACTCACCGCCCATGACCGCACCCTGCGCGACCTGCTGATGGAGGCCGACCACTGGGCGCGTCAGGCGGAGGCCGAAACCATCGGCGCCGCCCACATCGAACGCGCGATCGAGGAACGCATCGAGCGCTCGGCACGCGTGCAGCGGCGCAGCCTGGAGCAGATCCGCCGCGGCACGGTGATGATCGCCACGGAAGGCAGGCAGACGGCCCAGGTCAATGGCCTGTCCGTGATGCAGCTGGGCAGCCACCTGTTCGGACGCCCCATGCGCATCACCGCGGCCGGGCAAGGACCAGGTCATCGACATCGAGCGCGAGGCCAGACTGGCGGGACCGATCCACAGCAAGAGCGTGATGATCCTCTCGCGCTTTCTCGCCAGCCGCTACACCGGGGATGCGGAGCTGTCGCTGTCGGCCAGTCTCGCCTTCGAACAGTCCTACGGCGGGATCGAGGGCGATTCCGCCTCGGTCGCCGAGATCTGTGCCCTGCTGTCGGCCATCGCGCGGGTCCCGCTGAAGCAGGCGCTGGCGGTGACCGGCTCGGTCAACCAGCACGGCGAGGTCCAGGCCGTCGGCGGGGTCAACGAAAAGATCGAGGGGTTCTTCGATGTCTGTCGGGAAGCGGGCGAGATGAACGGCCACGGCGTGCTCATCCCCGCCAGCAACGTGGAGCACCTGATGCTGCGCCGCGACGTGCGCGAAGCCGTGGCCGCCGGCCGCTTCCGCGTGTACCCGCTGCGCACGGTGGACGACGCCGTTGCCCTGCTCGCCGACATGCCCCCGGGGGAAGCGGACGCCGATGGCGAGTTCCCGGCGGAGAGCTTCAACCGCGCGGTCGCCGACCGGCTGGCGACCTTCGCCCGCCTTGCGCGGCATCGCCGGCACGACGACGCGGGCGCGGAGGACGCCGAACCCGTTCCTCGGGACGAGGACGATGACTGACCCCGCGGGCACGCAGCCATCCCCTTCGGCGGGGGCCGGGCGCATCCTGGTCCTGCTCGACGCCTCGCGTGCCAGCCAGGCCGCGCTCGAGGCCGCCGCCACGCTTGCCGCCGCGCTGCAGGGCGAACTGCAGGCGATCTTTGTCGAGGAGGCCGATCTGCTGCGCAGCGCCGCCTACCCCTTCACCCGCGAGATCGGTTCGCTCTCCGGGCAGCCGCGACCGCTGGAAACCGGCCCGCTGGAGAGCCGCCTGCGACGGCGCGCCGCCCACCTCCGCCGTGCGGCCGAACAGGCCGCCGCGCGTGCAAGGATCCGCGGCTCGCTCGAGGTCCGCCGCGGATCGGTGCGCCGCGAGGTGCTTGCGCTGACCACCCCCGGTGATTTCCTCGTGCTGGGCAAGATCGGATGGTCGGCCGCGACCGGCAACCGCCTGGGCTCCACCGCCCGCAGCCTGGTCCATGAAGCCCCGGGACGGGTCCACCTCACCGGAACCCGGCCGACACGTCCCGACAGCCCGGTCCTGGTGGTGGTCGATGCCCCGGAGACCGCGCACGATGCGCTCGCCTTCGCCCGCGCCCGGGCCCGCCAGCAACGGCGCCCCCTGACCGTGCTGCTCACCCCGCTGGACGATCCTAACGCCGCTCAGGAGCGGGACCGGGGCTTGAGCGAGTGGATCGCGGCCACCGACCCTCCGGTCCGGGTTCACTCGCTGCGCTCGAGCACTCCCCGCGAGCTGCTCCGCGCACTGGAGCGTCAGCCAGCGGCCGAAGTGGTGCTCGGCCGCGAAAGCCCGCTGCTGGTCGGCCCGCAGGGCGACGCCCTGCTCGGCGCCCTCGAGCCCCCGGTTACCATCACCCCCTAAGGGAAACACTGATCCATGTACACGCTCGCGTGCTACCCTTCGCGACCGTTTCACCAGCGATACCGGAAGGCCATGAAATACTTTCGCGCGATCAGCGTGATCGAGGGCATCTCCCTGATCACGCTGCTGTTTGTCGCCATGCCACTGCGCACCTACGCGGACATGCACATGGCGGTCACCTGGGTCGGCTGGATCCATGGCATCCTGTTCCTGATCTATGCGGCCGCCACCGTGGTGGCCAGCCACATGCGCGGCTGGTCGGTTCTGAAGTGGCTGCTGGTACTGATCATGGGCGCGGTGCCCTTCGGGTTCGTGTACGTGGACTGGATGATCCGGCGCGAGCTGACGCGCGAGCTGCAGCACGCCTGACCGTCCGCAAACGGAGGCAAGCGTGGACAACACCATCGAGGTGGAAGGCCTGGTCCGGGATTTCGCCGGCACCCGCGCGGTGGACGAGGTCAGCCTGCAGGTTCCGGCCGGCCATGTACTCGGGCTGCTGGGCCCGAACGGCGCCGGCAAGACCACCACGGTGCGCATGCTGGCGACCCTGCTGTCCCCCACCGCCGGTCGCGCGCGGGTCGGCGGCCTCGATGTCGTCGACCAGGCGGCGCGGGTGCGCGAGATCATCGGCCTGACCGGCCAGTACGCCTCGGTGGACGAGAAGCTGACCGGGCGCGAGAACCTGATCCTGATCGCCCGCCTGCTGGGCATGAAACGCGCCGCGGCCCGGGCCCGCGCCGACGAGCTGCTGGCCGACTTCTCCCTGCGGGACGCCGGGCACCGCCCGGTGCAGACCTATTCCGGCGGCATGCGCCGGCGGCTGGATCTGGCGGCCAGCCTGGTCGGCCGCCCGCGCATCCTGTTCCTCGACGAACCTTCCACCGGACTGGACCCGCGTGCCCGCCGCGACCTGTGGGCGCGGGTACGCCGGCTGCAGGACGCGGGCACCACGGTGCTGCTGACCACCCAGTACCTCGAGGAGGCCGATGCACTGGCCGATTCCATCGTGGTGCTGGATCAGGGCCGCGTGATCGCCGAGGGCACGGCCGCGGAGCTGAAGGCCCGGGTCGGCACGCGCACGCTGTTCCTGCGCCTGGCGCGGGCGGACCAGGCGGATGCGGCCGCCCGCCAGGTGGCCACGCTCACCGGCAGCGAACCGCATGTAGAAGGCGAGACCGTCAGCGCACCGGTGGCCGAGGCCTCGCTGCTGCCGGCGGTGCTGCGCGAGCTGGATGCCGCCGGGATCGAGGTCGCGGAGCTGGGCCTGCGCAGCGCCAGCCTGGACGACGTATTCCTGTCACTCACCGGGCAGACCGGCAGCGGCGACGCGCCGGCCGATGCCGCCGGGGACAGCGGGGAGGATGCCGCATGAATGCCCTCGACCAGACCCTCGCGCTGGCCTGGCGCAGCCTGGTGCAGGTGCGCCGCAACCCCTGGGAGCTGGGGGATTACTCCATCCAGCCGATCCTGTTTCTGGTGCTGTTCCTGTTCGTGTTCGGCGGGGCCATCGCCGGCTCGCCGGATGACTACCTCGCCTTCGTGCTGCCGGGCGTAATCGTGATGAACATGCTGTTCGTCACGGTGTATGTCGGCCACGGCCTCAACACCGACCTGACCCGCGGGGTGTTCGACCGCTTCCGCGCCCTGCCCATCCCGCGCTGGGCGCCGCTGGCCGGGCGCATCCTCGCGGACGTGGTGAAGCAGCTCCTGTGCATCGCCCTGCTGCTGATCGTGGGCTACCTGCTGGGCTTCCGCCTGGCCACCTCCTTCGGCCATCTGCTGGTCATGGTACTGCTGGTGCTGACCTTCGCGGTGGCGTTCTCCTGGGTGATGGTGCTGGTCGGCGTGCTCGCGCGCGACCCGGAACACGTGCAGCTGTTCGGCTTCACCGCGCTGTTCCCGGTCACGTTCGTCAGCTCGGCGTTTGTCCCGGTGGAGACCATGCCCGAGTGGCTGCAGGGCTTCGTCCAGGCCAACCCGGTGTCGCTCCTGACCGACGCCGCGCGCGGGCTGATGAACGCGGACGGGGCGGTCGCGGCCCCGGCGCTCGCATCGCTGGCCTGGGCGGCGGGGATCGCGGGGGTGTTCGCGCCGTTGTCCGTATGGGTGCTCAACCGCCGGCTGGCGCGCGGCTGAGCCCCGGCGGGCGCTACGCCCGCAGCCGTCTGCACAAAAAAAGGCCGGCGCACGGATGCGACGGCCCAAAGGCCCCGTGTGATGGGGTGTGCGGGTTCAGTAGACCGGCACCAGCGCGTAACCCTGGTTCTGGTAGCCCATCACCGCGATGAATCCGCTGCGAACCGGCTTGATCGGCTCCAGGATCGTGTCGTTGTCCACGCCGTAGGCGCGGGTGGCGGCCGAGCAGACTTCCATCTGCACGCCCAGTTCATCCAGCCGGTCCACTGCCTTCGCGATCTCCTCCAGGGTCTCCGCGTGGTCGATGTCGACCTCCGGCTCCGGATCGGTGGTGATGAACTTGACCGCCTCGGCGATGAACACCATGCGCAGGTCGGGCTCCACGCCCTCCTTGAGCAGGTTCTCGTGGTTGGTGGCGATGCCGCGCAGGTACGCCAGCATCACGTCCGGATCGGACTTGCGCATGTCATAGACCGCCCGCATGGTCTCGATCCCCTGCGTGGCCTCGCGGTTGTCCAGGCCCTCGTCGTCGGCGACCGCCGGCACGGCCAGACCGAGCGGCAGGACGCAGGCGAAAAAGATGCTCAGTATCGTTTTTCTCATGTGGTCTCCTCCTCCTGGTGGTTTTCCGGTTGCTCCACTCGGTCTCAGTAGATCGGGATCACCGCATAGCCCTGCGCCTGATACCCGGTCAGCGACACGAAGGTATTGCGTACGGGATCAATACCCGGCAGAAGGTCGTGGTTCTCCACGCCAAACAGGCGCGTGGCCACCGAACAGGCCTCCATCCGCACGCCCTTCTCGCGCAGCGCGGCGATGTGCTCCTCGATCGCGTCCAGATGCTCGAACTGCGTCAGTTCGAACCGCTCACGGTCCTCGCTGACCATGGTCACCGCCAGCCCGCGGAAGGTCAGGATCATGTCCGGCTCCACGCCCTGATCGGTGAAGTCCTCGTGGGTCTCGCGGATCACCGTCAAGTAAAGCGCCAGCCCCTCGGGGTCGCTGTTGTTGAGATCGAACACCACGCGCCCGGTCTCGACGCCCTCCAGCGCCTTCGCGTCGGTGGGTTCGGCGCCGGCTTCGGCGGCGGACACCGCCAGCATTGGCCAGGCGACCAGCGCCAGCAGCAAAGGCAGTACGGCCATTCTTTTCATCATCATGCGTTCTCCCGGGTGGTGTTGCGAGGCGGATCCATCGCAATCGCCCGCCATGCCGCCTCCTGCATGTCGGGCAAAAAGTCGGACAGCGGCCGGTCCAGCACGCCGTCGAGGTACAGGTGCAGCAGGCGGATGGCTCCACCGAAGGCCACGGTGGCCGCCACCGGCACCTCCATCGGCCGCAGCTCGCCAGCCGCCATGCCCTGCTCGATGCATTCGCGCATGCGCTGGAACGGCTGCGACGAACACACCGGCGGTTCATCCGGCAGGAACTCCCGGTGGCGGGACTCCAGCACGAAGCGCATGGTCTGCGGGGCCTGTGCGGTGGTCTCGAACAGAAAGGCGATGATCCCGTCGCAGCGCGTGCGGCAGTCCTGACTCTCCTCCATCACCTGCTGCAGCCCGGCATCCATGCGCTGCAGCAGGTCGTCGTACAGCGCTTTGGCCAGGGCCTCCTTGTTGCCGAAGTGGTGATAGATCGAACCGATGGACACCCCGGCCTGGCGGCGGATGTCGTGGATGGAGGTATTGAAATAGCCGTCGGTGCTGAAGCGCTCCAGTGCGGTGTCCAGCACCAGCTTGCGCAGGCTCTCCCCGCGTACGGCCTTTCCGGGACTGGCGGTCATCGACGTCTCACTAAAACGAACGTTCGTTCTAATCTACACCCGCAATGCATATGGGGGAAGACCTGCCCCGGCTCAGCCGGTGGTGAAGCGCTCCGGCGGCGGCTGCGGGATCGGAACGTCCTCGGCCTGCAGGTCGTCCACCCGGGCCTGACGGGGGCCTTCGCGCAGCCACGTCCCGAGCCGGTCGAGGGCCTCGGGCGAGCCCACCGCCAGCACCTCCACGCTGCCGTCGGGGAGGTTGCGGGCATGGCCGGTCAGGCCCAGCGGGCGCGCCTGCTTCTGCGTCGAGGCGCGGAAGAACACGCCCTGCACCCGGCCGCTGACACGCCAGCGGCGGGCCCGGTTATCATTGGCCTCAGTCATGAATCCTTCACCTCCGGAGTCCGTGCATGTCCGAATCGCCACGCCCTACGCTGTACCACAACCCGCGCTGCAGCAAGTCCCGCGCCGCGCTGGCCCTGCTGCGTGAACGCGACATCGAGCCGGAGATCGTCGAATACCTGAAGACCCCGCCGGATGCCGACACCCTGCGTGCAATCCTCGCCCGCCTGGGCCTGGGCCCGCGGGATGTCCTGCGCACCGGCGAGGCCGAATACCGCGAACTTGGCCTGAAGGACGCCGAGCTGGACGACGAGGCGCTGATCCGGACCATGGTCGAACACCCGAAACTGATCGAGCGCCCGATCCTGATCCACGGCGACGCCGCCCGCATCGGCCGGCCGCCCGAACAGATCCTGGAGATCCTCCCATGAGCGCCGCCGTGGAAGTCCTGGTGCTGTACTACAGCCGCTACGGGGCCACTGCCGAACTGGCTCGCCACGTGGCCACCGGCGTGGAGCAGTCCGGGGCCACCGCCCGGGTGCGCACGGTCCCGCCGGTGACCACCGGCACCCCGGGCGACACCCCGGCGGTGCCCGACAGCGGCCCGCCGTGGGCCGAGACCCGCGATCTGGAAGAATGCGCCGGGCTGGTGCTGGGCTCGCCGACCCGCTTCGGCAACATGGCCGCGCCGCTGAAGCACTTCCTCGATGGCACCAGCGGGCTGTGGGCCAGCGGCGGCCTGGTGGACCGCCCGTTCGGGGTGTTCACCAGCACCGCCACCCAGCACGGCGGTCAGGAGACCACCCTGCTGACCATGGCCCTGCCGCTGATCCATCAGGGCATGCTGTGGGCCGGCGTGCCGTACACCGTGCCGGAACTCTCCGCGACCACCACCGGCGGCACGCCCTACGGCGCCAGCCACGTGGCCGGAGAACGCGGCGAGGCGCCGGTCTCGCGCGAGGAGCAGCGCATCGCCGGCGCGCTGGGCGAACGCGTGGGACGGCTGGCACAGCGGCTGCAGGCCGCAGAGGGCCAGGGAGGCGGCAAGGCATGAACCTCGTGGCCCTGTTCCGCTGGATGGCCCTGATCGGCTGGTTCGGCCTGTTCGCCACCCTGCTGGCATTCACCGGCTGGCTGCAGCCGCCGGAGGCCCTGCCGCGCGCCCTCGCGCTGGCGATCCTGCTGGTCCCGCTGCTGTTCCCGCTGCGCGGGACCCTGCATGCGCGGCGCTACACCCACGCCTGGGCCAGTCTGCTGGCACTGGCCTACATCACCCTGGGGATCACGCTGGCGTCGGTCGCCAGCGACCGTCTCTACGGTGCGCTGGTCACGGGCTTCAGCCTGGCCTGGTTCACCGGCAGCCTGCTGTTCGTGAAACTGGACGCGCGCCGCGCCCGCGCGGCTCAGTCGGCGGCCGAACGCGCCAGCTGATCGCGCACGAAAGGGATGGTCAGGCGGCGCTGTTCGGCCAGCGCCGCCAGATCCAGGCGTTCCAGAAGGGCCAGCAGCGCGGCCACGTCCCGCCGCTGGTGGCGCAGCACGTAGTTGGCGACCGCATCCGGCATCTCCAGGCCGCGCCGCCGGGCGCGGTCCACCAGGATGCGCCGGAGGTCCTCTTCCTCCGGGGGCTCCAGGCGGAATACCGGCCCCCAGCCCAGACGGGAGCTCAGATCCGGCAGGGTGGCGCCCATGCCGTCCGGCGGTTCCGGCGCCGCCAGCAACACTCGGCAACCGGCATCGCGCAGACGGTTGAGCAGGCCGAACAGCGCCTCGTCCCAGGCCGGCGAGCCGACCACCGCAGCGAGGTCATCCAGCGCCACCAGCCCTGCACGCTCCAGCCCGTCCAGCACCGCCGCGGGCGGCGCCGTGGCCAGTTCGGCCAGCGGCAGGTAGGCGGCCCGGTCGCCGCGCTCGTGCGCCACGTGGCAGGCGGCCTGCAGCAGATGGGTCTTGCCGGTCGCGCCCGGCCCGTGCAGATAGACCTGCGGCTGACTCAGCCCGGCGTTGCGCCCCAGGCTCTCCACGGTGTCGCGCGCGATCCGGTTGGCTTCGGCGTGGTATTCCGCAAAGCGCGAGGCATCGCGCAGCCGCAGGTCCAGCGGGAGCTGGGCCACGTCGGTGTCGGCGCTGGCGGGATCTCGGGTCACGGGTCGGCATCCCCTCCGGGGGCGGGCTGATTGAGCGCGCGATAATGCGCCAGCGCGTGGCGCACCGCAACGGCCAGCACCGCCGCCACCGGCAGGGCCAGCAGCACCCCCACGAACCCGAACAGCTGCCCCCCGGCCAGCACGGCGAAGATCACCGCCACCGGGTGCAGCCCGGTGCGGTCCCCCACCAGCCACGGCGTCAGCCAGACCGATTCGAGGACCTGCGCCACCGCGAAGATCGCCCACACCACCAGCAGCAGGACCCAGCCGTCGCCGGCGAACAGCACTGCAGCGCTGGCCAGGGTAATACCAACGATCACGCCCACATACGGGATGAAACTCACCACACCCGCGATCACGCCGATGGCCAGCCCCAGCTCCACGCCCACCAGCGACAGGGCCACCGCATAGAACAGGCCCAGCGAAACCATCACCAGCAGCTGCCCGCGCAGGAACGCACCCAGCACTTCGTCGGATTCGCGCGCGAAGGTCTCCACCGGGGGCCGCCAGCCCAGCGGCAGCAGGTCATGCAGGCCGTCGATCAGGCGCGGCCAGTCGCGCAGCAGGTAGAAGCTCACCACCGGGATCAACACCAGGTTGAGCACGCCCATCACCAGCGCGGTGGTGGAACTTCCGATCCAGTGCAGCGCGCCGCCGGCCAGGCCGCCCGCCTCCTGCCAGTGGCGCGCCACCATGTCCTGCACCGCCTGCGGATCCAGCGCCGGGATGCCGTCGCCGAAATGCCGCTCCAGCCATGGCCGTGCCTGCTGGTCGAACCACGCCATGATCTCCGGCAGGAACAGGAACAACCGCTCCAGCTGGGCGGCGACCAGCGGGATCAGGATCAGCACCACCGCCGCCAGCAGCAGCATCACCAGCAGGAAGATAACCAGCGTCGCCACCGTGCGGGAGGTCTGCAGACGCACCCCCAGGCGGGTCACCAGCGGATTGAACAGGTAGCCCACCAGCAGCGCGACCAGAAACGGCATGAGAATGGGCGCCAGCAGATACAGCGCGCCGGCCACGACCAGCAGCCCCAGCAGGGCGGCCACGGTGGCGGCGGATACGTTTCCCGGGGTCGGGTCACCGGGGGGCGGGGTTCCTGCGGCGCTCATCGGATCCTCCTCCGGATCAACGCACACCCAGCCACAGTGCGGCGTCGGGGCGTCCGGCCTCTTCCCGCTCCTCCTCCCCGGCCGCGGTGAAACCCGCGTCCTGCAGCACTTCGCCCAGGGCCTCGGCATCCAGACCGGTGCGCAACCGCAGGGTCAGGGCGGCCCCGCCCAGCGAGTCCAGCTGCACGCGTTCGATGGCCTCCATGCCACCCAGCCGGGCTCGCAACTGGCGAAAACCGTCGAAACCCGCCACCCCGGTAAAGCCCACCGTGATCCACTCGGGTTCATCCGGCACCCGCGCCAGATCAGCGCCCATCCGGTCCAGCGCGGCGGCGGTCGCCCGACGCGCGGCCGCCGGGGCATCCGCGGCGGTAGCCTCGGCACGGTATTCGCGGTCCCGGTGCACCAGCAGGGCCCGCGCGCGGGTCTCGCCTTCCGCCGGTCGCAGGTGCAGCAGGATCAGGCCGTCCGGACCATAGCGCCGAGCGGCCTCGAACAGCGGCTCGGTCACGCGTCCGACGATGTCGCTGATGCGCGCCTCGCGCCGGTCCTGCAGATCCCCCAGCGGCAACAGCAGCGGCATGTCCCGCTCGCCGGCCAGGGTCTCCAGTGCGGCCAGCACGCCGGAGTCCTCCCCGACGGACGCGGTGCCCAGCAGGTCACGCCGGCCGTCGGCCTCCTCCACCGCCCACACCAGCAGGGACGGACGCGAGCCGACGATCATCGGAACGGCGGCGTCGCGCAGCGACCGGCGCAGGGCAGTCCGGTCGAACTCCAGGCGGTAGCCGCCCGCGTCGCGCGCCTGCTGGCGCTCCAGCGCCGCCGGCAGTTCGTCATCGTCCGGGGTCTCGCGCAGCTCGTCGGCGAGCGCCCGCACCGCGTCGGAATCCAGCCCCGCTACCCGCACCAGCGCCGCGTGGAGCCCTTCCGCCAGCGCCGCTTCGCGCTCTTCCGCATCGCTCTGAACGACCAGCGTCCCCGCCCCCGCGGCCTGTGGCAGCAAAGCGATCAGCCACAGGGACAGGAACAGAGCGACAGCGGAAATGGAACGCGACACGGCAGGCATGGGACTCACGGGCAGCAGGCAGGCAACACGCCGCTCAACATAGCACAGCGCCCGCCGCCGGCGCGCCGCCCGTGCTTTGCACGCCCCGGCACGGGCGGCTAACATGCCCGGGTTCAATGCGCGCCTGCCCGCGGGCAGCGTCGCGGCCCGCCAGAAGGCCCTTTTCCGGGAACGTTGCCCATGTCCGAATCCTCTTCCGGTCTGACCTATCGCGAGGCCGGCGTCGACATCGCCGCCGGGTCGGAACTCGTCGAACGCATCAAGCCGCACGCGCAGCGCACCCTGCGCCCCGAGGTCCTGGCCGGCCTGGGCGGCTTCGGCGCGCTGTTCGAACTGCCCGTGGATCGCTACCGCCGCCCGGTACTGGTGTCCGGCACCGACGGGGTGGGCACCAAGCTGCGGCTCGCCCAGCAGACCGATCGTCACGACTCGATCGGCATCGATCTGGTGGCGATGTGCGTGAACGACATCATCGTGCAGCGCGCCGAGCCGCTGTTTTTCCTCGACTATTACGCCACCGGGCGCCTCGACATCGATGTCGCCGGCGACGTGATCACCGGCATTGCCGAGGGCTGCGAGCAGGCCGGCTGCGCGCTGATCGGCGGCGAGACCGCCGAGATGCCCGGCATGTACCAGGGCGAGGACTACGACGTCGCCGGCTTCGCGGTCGGCATCGCGGAGAAGGATCAACTGCTGGACGGCAGCCAGGTGGCCGCGGGCGACGTGATCCTCGGGCTGGCGTCCAGCGGTCCGCATTCCAACGGCTACTCGCTGATCCGGCGGATCCTGGAACACGTGCAGGCGGACCTCGACGCGCCGCTGCCCGGCGGCGACGGCGAGACCCTGGGCGCGGCCCTGATGGCGCCCACCCGCATCTATGCCCGGCCGCTGCTGGAGGTCATGGCACGCCACCCGGTGCACGCAGCGGCCCACATCACCGGCGGCGGCCTGACCGAGAACCTGCCGCGCGTGCTGCTCTCGGAGACCCTGCATGCGCGCATCGACACGAACGCCTGGCAGTGGCCGGCGGTGTTCCGCTGGCTACAGCAGCAGGGCGGCATCGCCGACGAGGAAATGCTGCTGACCTTCAACTGTGGCATCGGCATGACGCTGATCCTGCCGGAGGCCAGCGTGGAGGCGGTGTCTTCGGAACTGGCGGCCGCCGGCGTCCCGGCCTGGCCGGTCGGCGTGGTCGCCGAGTGCGCGGAACACGAACCCGGCGTGGTGTACACCGCGGGATGACAGGCATGGCCCCGCAACGCCTGGTCGTGCTGATCTCCGGGCGCGGCAGCAACCTCAAGGCCCTGATCGACGCCTGTGAACGCGGCGAGATCAACGGCCGGGTGGTCGGCGTGATCAGCAACCGCCCCGACGCCGGCGGACTCGAGTTTGCGCGCGCCCGCGGCATCCCGGAACAGGTCCTCAACCACCGCGACTACGCCGGGCGCGAACCGTTCGACGCGGCCCTGGCCGAAACCATCGAGGCGTTCGAACCGGACCTGGTGCTGCTGGCCGGGTTCATGCGCATCCTGACCCCGGGATTCGTGGAACGCTTTACCGGACGGTTGCTGAACATTCACCCGTCGCTGTTGCCGAAGTACCGCGGGCTGGACACCCATGCCCGCGCCCTGGCCGACGGCGAGACCGAACACGGCGCCAGCGTGCACTTCGTCACGCCGGAACTGGACGGGGGACCGGTTATCATGCAGGCACGGGTCCCGGTTCTGGCCGACGACACCGAAGCCTCCCTGAGTGCGCGCGTGCAGCAGGCCGAGCACCGCCTCTACCCCGCAGCAGCCGGGCTGGTGTGTTCAGGGCGGATTCAGTGGTCGGAACCCACGATCCGGTACGATGGCGCCCCGCTGGAGGCGCCCCTGCAGCTCGATCACGAGGTGACTTCCCATGCCCCAGGTGAATCGTCCTGACGCCGCCCGACGGCGTTTCACGGCGCGGTTGCTGACCGGTCTCGTCCTGGCGCTGGCCGCGATCCTCGCAACGGCGTTCCCGACCGCCGCCCCTGCCGCCGACAGCAACGCGGACCCGGCGGACGCGTCGCGGATCCCGCCGTTCACCGCCAGCTTCGAGGCCACGGCCATGGCCAGCACGCTGAATGCCTCCATGAGCCTCAACCACGAAGACCTCCGCACGCGCATGGCGATGGATGCCCACGTGACCGGATTCCTGCGCGTACTCGGACGCTTCGAACTCAGCCGCGAATCGCTGTTGAACACCAATGGTTCCGGCCTGCACCTGATCTCGTCGCGCTCCCACCAGGTCACCCCGCGTGAGGAGCGCAAAGTCGAAACCCGCCTGGACCACGAGGAACAGCAGGCCATCGGCCACATCGACAGCGAGCGGTTCACGCTCGACGTGCCCGAGGGCACCCTCGACTTCCTTGGCTCGCTCTACATGATGATGCAGCAGCTGGAAACCGGTGAACTGGGCAACACCGGCGACACCGTCCGCATCCGCACCCTGGAGCGCGACCGCCTGCGCGAATACGAATTCCGCCGCGACGGCGAGGAGACCGTGGACTCCGGCATCGGCTCGCTGGACACCGTGCGCGTGGTCCGCCGCAGCGACAACGGCGATGTCGAACTCGCCGCCTGGTTCGCCCCGGACCTGAACCACATCCCCGTGCGCTTCGACTACGAAGCCGGGGGGCGCGTGTTCGAACTCGAACTCACCGCGCTGGAATGGCACGAACCCATCATCGACCTGACCGAAGACCCCAATCCGTGAGCACATCCATGAGCGAAACCTTCGACCTGGCCATCATCGGCAGCGGCCCCGGCGGTTATCGCGCCGCCGTCCTCGGCGCCCTGCGCGGACTCTCCGTCGTCATCATCGAGAAGGACACCTGGGGCGGCTGCTGCCTCAACCGCGGCTGCGTGCCCAAGAAGGACTGGTACCACACCGCGCGCACGGTGGCCGCCCAGCGCCACTTCGAGGGCCGCGGCATCCGGGGCTCGCTGAGCGCGGAGATGGACCCGGCCTGGGACCATCAGAAGGAGGTCGTGACCTCGGTGCGCGATTCCTACCTGGAATACATGAAGCACCTGAAGATCCAGTACCGCGAGGGCACCGCCCGCTTTCGCGACGCCAGCACCCTGGAGGTCACGGGCGCCGACGGCAGCGAGACCCTGGAGGCGAAGCACACCATCATCGCCACCGGCGCCACCGCCACCGTGCCCGCCCCGTTCGAGGCCGTCCCCGGGCGGGTGATCACCACCGACATGCTGTTCGACGAGCGTCCGCCGCAGGGCCGCCGGGTGGCGATCATCGGCTCCGGCGTGGTGGCCACCGAATTCGCCTTCATCTTCTCCATGCTTGGCAAGGAAGTGACCTGGCTGACCCGCTCGCAGCCCCTGAACGGCCAGAAGTTCAGCCCCCAGGCCCTGTCGACGCTGAAGGACAAGCTGGGCGAGAACGGCGTCGAGCCGATCCGGGTGAAGGGCTACGAGAGCGTGGAGACCACCGATAACGGAGTCGTCATCACCGATCAGGACGGCGGACGCCACGAGGTCGACTGGGTCCTGCTCGGCACCGGCCGCACGCCGCATACCGCGGACCTGAACCTGGAGGCCGTCGGCGTGCAGACGGACGCGCGCGGTTTCGTGCAGCGGCGCGCCACGCTGCAGACCGATGTCGACCACATCTATGCCATCGGCGACGTCGCCAGCGAATGGCAGACCGCCAACCACGCGCTGGCCGACGCCACCATCGCGGTGGAGAACATCCAGACCGGCAACACCCGCGAGCAGGACGAGCGCTACGTGCCGATCGCCATCTATTCGGCGGTGGAGATGGCGCGCCTGGGCATGGACGAGGACGATGCCGAGGACGAAGAGCTGGAACCCGCGGTCGGCTTCGCCGCGTTCGAGACCTCGCCACGCGCCCTGGGGCAGGACGAGCCCGAGGGCTTCGTCCGCCTGATCGGCGACATGGACACCGGGGGCCTGCTGGGCGGCGAGGTCATCGGCGGTGACGCCGGCGAGCTGATCCACATCCTGTCGCTGGCCCCCGATCGCGACACCGCACTCAACTGGATCGCGAAGGGCCAGTGGAACCACCCGGCCCGCGCCGAGGAGTTCCTCAACGCCACCGAGACCCTGGCCTCCAAGTGGGGCCTGAAGGCCGAGATCTTCGACCTGTGACCCGCCGGCCGGCGCCCGTCGCCGGCCGGCCGTCTCAATCCCCGCGCCGCGTCATCCGCACCGCATGTTCGTGCGGATAGCGCGCCGCATGGAAGCGCCCCTCCCAGGTGTCCGCATCCAGGCGTTCGAGCTCCAGGTGGTAACTCTCCTGCCGGTCCGGGGTCGGGTTCCACACCAGTTCCACGCGGTCCCCGTCTGCGGCAAGCTCCACCGAATCCAGATCACCGCTGGCCCCGTCCAGCCCGGGCCCGCGGGCATTACCCATCAGGAAATCGCCCTGCGCGCGGGTCTCGCTGCGGCCGTGAAACACGCTGAAATACGCCAGCGGCACGTCACCCTCGACCAGCGCCGCACGCCACGAACCCTGCAGTGCACCGGCGGGCTGGCCGCCCTTGCCGGCGTCGGCATCCCGCCCGTCCTTCCCGGCGTCGTCCGGGTCGTCCGGGGCGGCATCCGGGGCGTCATCTTCCTCCAGCCACGGCGGGGGCGGACGCCGGTCCACCGCCCAGGCGGTGCGGACCTGTGCGTCCGGCCCGACGCTCAGGCGCTGCCAGATCGCCTCCAGCTCGTGGTCCATCAGGTCACCGTCGCGCAGCAGGATATCCACGCCGCCCGGCTCCTCCAGCCCGACTTCCACCACCGCCTCGGCGAAGGGCTCGGCGAAGCCGACGCTCTCGCGGGCCTCCAGCTGTCCCGGCCGGGTATCCAGCAGGGACCCCAGCAGGAATGCCGGGTCCGGACCGACTTCCGGCGTTGAGGGCAGCGATGGCGGGACGAAATCCCACAGCTCCTCGCCGTTGTCACGCCACTGCGTGACCCGGTCACCCAGCGGTTCGGGATCGGTACAGGCCTGCTCGAGGCAGCGGGCCTGTTCGATGGCCGATGCGTCCAGGCTCCGGCGCGAGGCCGCGACCACGTGACCCGGGAACCCCTGGATCGGGCTCATCACCATGCGCCAGGAGACCCCGTCCCACGCCCCGCCGTCGTTACCGTCGCCGGCGTCCTCGTCCGGAGGTTCAAAACGGTCGATCTGCACGAAATGCAGATCCCGCATCCGCCCGGGCGGACTACCCTCCATCCACTCGAAGCCCGCCTGCATCCGGTAACGCGCCGGTTCCGCCGGGCCCTCGTGGCCCTCCAGCAGCAGGACGGGCACGGTCCACGGCCCGGCCCGTTCGAACGGCCGCACCGATTCGCGCTGCTCCGGCGGCAGCCGCTCTCGCAACAGGTCCGGTATCTCTCCGCTCTCGACCCGGCAATACCCTTCCGCTGCGACGAAATCACGTGCAGCCTCGCCCATGTCCTGCGGCGGTCCGGCCACCGCGCCCCCCGCCGCCAGCCCGACGAACGCGGCCACGATCCCCGCGCGCCGTACGGGTCCGCGCTGTCTCCGGGTTGAATCCTGCATGTTTCTCCCCTCCCTTCAGGTGATGCCGGTTCATACTGCCGGAACCGTATCGCCGACGCCCCCCATGATCGGAGAGGAACCAACCACCACGAGCGGGCTCTCGCAACCGCCCCCCGGAATGCGCGAGACTTTCATTACATACAGGCAGTGCGTGTACCCCGGAATGGCGACCCCTCCCCTTGGTGACGGCAGTTCTGCGCAGGTCTCGACCGTGGGCGAGGAGCGGTTCCGCACACTGTTCGAGCTCTATCCCGATGCCACGCTGCTGATCGATCCGGAGAGCGGCCTGCCGGTACAGTTCAACCGGCTGGCCCACGAGCAACTCGGCTACACTGCCGAGGAGTTCGCCGGCCTGCGTATCGGCGATTACGAGGCGCAGGAGACACCGGAGGAAACCGAGGCGCACATCCGGACCATCCTTGAGCAGGGGCAGGACGATTTCGAGACGCGGCACCGTTGCAAGGACGGCACAGTCATCGATGTTCGCGTCTCGGTGGTCCTGCTGCCGTTCGAGGAGCGGACCCTCTT
The DNA here is from genome assembly GCF_000378545.1 of Thioalkalivibrio sp. ALE23. NCBI lineage: Bacteria > Pseudomonadati > Pseudomonadota > Gammaproteobacteria > Chromatiales > Ectothiorhodospiraceae > Thioalkalivibrio > Thioalkalivibrio sp. ALE23. The sequence goes on from NZ_KB900031.1 coordinate 478,500, forward strand.
CCTGGCCGTGTTCCGCAACATCACCGCTGAAAAGCTGGTCAACACCGCGCTGGAGCGCAGCCGCGAGCGCCTGGCCCTGGCCACGGAATCAGCCGGCCTGGGGATCTGGGACTACGACATGGCCAGCGGCCACCTGGAATGGGACGACGGCATGTTCCGCCTCTACGGCATCGACCCCGCCGAGTTCGGGAATGCCTTCGAGGACTGGGCCGGGACACTGACCCCGGATTCCCGGGATACGGCCGTGGCCGCCTTCCGGGCCGCCGTTGAATCCGACGCACCATTCGACCTCCGGATCACCATTCGCCGCGCCGATGACGGGACCATACGCACCCTGCACGGTCAGGCCCAGGTCATCCGGGACAGTGCCGGCCGGGCCACCCGGGTCGTCGGCGTCAACCGTGACGTCACGGAGGAAGAGGCGAACCGCCAGCGGCTCGCCGCCGAGGAAGAGAAATTCCGCGGACTGTTCGAGCTCTTCCCGGTCGGTATCGCCATGAACGACTTCGCCACCGGTGAATTCCTCGATTTCAATGCCGCCATCAATGAGCCCGCCGGCTACACCCGGGAGGAGTTCCGGCAGTTGAGCTACTGGGAGGTCACTCCCGAAGAGTACATGGCCGACGAACAGGCCATGCTCGAATCGATGCAGCGCACCGGCCGCTACGGGCCGTTCCAGAAGGAGTACATCCGCAAGGACGGTTCACGCTACCCGGTCCTGCTCCACGGCTTCAGGACCACGACGCCGGACGGACGCGAGGTGATCTGGTCGATCATCCAGGACATCTCCGATATCGAACGGACCCGCCAGGAACTGGAAGACGCACGCAACCAGTTTGCCTCGCTGGTGGAGAACATCCCCGGGATCACCTTCCGCTGCCTGTACGATGACGCCTGGACCATGCTCTTCATGAGCCGGGCAGCCGACCCGCTGACGGGTTATGACGCAGCGGAGCTGATCAATAACACCGTCGTCTCGTACGCACAGCTGATCCACCCCGACGATGCCGACCGGGTCGACCAGACCGTCGCGGAGGCCGTCGCCGACGACCGGCCCTGGGAGACCCGGTACCGGATCCGGCATCGCGACGGCTCCATTCGCTGGGCCCAGGAACGGGGCATCGCCGTGCGTGACGAACAGGGCGGGGTCGCCTGGCTGGACGGTTTCATCCTCGACATCACCGAACAGAAGCAGGCCGAGGCCCGCGCCGCCGAGATCGAGTCGACAACGCGTCGGCACCGGACAGCCGTGGACGCCATCGCCCATACCATTGCCGCGGAGGACGATGTCGGGGCGATCCTGGAGACCACCTGCCGCAGTCTGGGCGAGGCCCTGGGTGCCGACCGGGCGCTGGTCTACGACATCGATTTCGAACGCGAGCTGGTCACCGGCCGGGAGGAATGGCTCAATCCCGAACGGCCTGCCATCACGCCGTCGATCGGCACCTACCCGCTGGCAGTATTCGGCAACGGCTTGCGCGAGATGCGTAACCGCCAGGGCTGGATGAACAGTCATGCAGACGCGCCCCACCCGAGCCTGGTTGCGGACGGCGCGACCGGCATCCTGCACGACCAAATGGGTATCGGAACCCTGCTGTGGTATCCGTTCGGTTTTCGCCAGAGCGGTTTCCATCTGCTGGTCCTCAACTGGCTGGACCGTCAGCCGGAACCGGACGAACAGCAACTCGGTTTTCTCGCCTCGGTTGCCGGCCTGGTCGAGCTGGCGCGGAACAAGATCCGCCTGCTGGAAGAACAGCAGCATGCGCAAGAACAGTACGAGGTCCTGTTCCGCGAGCTGCAGGACGGCTTCGCTCTGCACGAGATCATCTGCGACGACGACGGGAACCCGGTGGATTACCGTTATCTCGCGGTCAACCCCGCATTCGAGCAACTCACCGGACTGAAAGCCGAAACGACGGTCGGCCGGCGTGTGCGCGAAATCCTTCCCGGGGTCGAATCACACTGGATCGAAAACTTCGGACACGTCGCACTGACCGGGGAGAACTGCAGCATCGAGGATTATGCCGCCGAGCTTGGGCGGTACTTTTCCACCACTGCCTTCCAGCCGGAGCGCGGACGTTTCGCCTGTCTGATCCGCGACGTCACCGACCGCCGGAATGCGGAACAGGCCCTGCGCGAATCCAGGGAGCGCTTCGCCGGCATATTCGAGCAGACCGGCAGCGGGGTGGCGGTCTACCGCCCGGTGGACGACGGCGAGGACTTCGTGTTCATCGACTACAATCCCGCGGCGGCGCAGATGGACCGGACCACCCGCGACTCGGTCATCGGACATCGGCTCACCGAATGGTTCCCCGGTGTCCGCGAGATGGGGCTGTTGCAGGCCTTCCAGCGGGTGGCGCGGACCGGGGAGCCGGAGCTGCTGCCGATGTCCCAGTACCACGATGAGCGCATCGCCGGCTGGCGCGAGAACCGGATCTTCCGCCTCTCCTCCGGCGAGATCGTCGCGGTCTACGATGACCTCACCGAGATCAAGCAGGCCCAGCAGCAGTCCGAGCAGGCACGCGAGCAGGCGGAGCGGGCCAGCCGCGCCAAGAGCGAGTTCCTGGCCAACATGAGCCACGAGATCCGCACGCCGATGAACGCGGTCATCGGCCTGAGCCAGCTGCTGGAACAGACCGAGCTGGACGCGAAGCAGCGCGATCAGGTGCACAAGATCCAGCAATCCTCGCGGATGCTGCTCGGCCTCATCAACGACATCCTCGACTTCTCCAAGATCGAGGCCGGCCAGCTGGAGCTGGAAGCGCGTGACTTCAGACTCGGCGAGGTGGTCGAGCAGATGGCGACGCTGTTCGGCGAGAAGGCCCACGCCGGGGGACTGGAGCTGCTCTACGACATCCAGCCCGACCTGCCGCGCGCCCTGGTTGGCGACGACCTGCGCCTGTCCCAGGTGCTCGGCAATCTGCTCGCCAATGCGACCAAGTTCACCGAGCGCGGCGGGACGGTGGAGCTCGGGATCCGCGCGGCCGGGCCGGTGACGGATGGTCAGGCCACCCTGCGCTTTTTTGTACGCGACACCGGTATTGGCATGAGCGAAGAGCAGCTCGCCCGGCTGTTCCGCCCCTTCAGCCAGGCCGACACCTCCACCACCCGCAAATATGGCGGCACCGGGCTGGGGCTGGTAATCAGTCGCCGCCTGGTCGAGGCCATGGACGGCAAACTGGAGGTGGAGTCGGTCCCCGACGAGGGCAGCACCTTCGCCTTCACCCTGACCCTGCCGCTGGGCCAGGACCGACAGGCGATTGTCGAGTGCCCCGAGACCACGAGCCGCCGGGTGCTGATCGTCGACGACCAGGCCAGTGCCCGGCAGATCATGCGCGAACTCCTGCACCACTGCCATTACTTCGCCGAGGAGGCCGACAGTGGCGAGGCCGCCGTCGAGCAGGTGGTGGCGGCGGAACGCCGCGGCGAGCCGTTCGACTTCATCCTGATGGACTGGATGATGCCGGGCGGCATGAATGGCAGCGAGACCTGCGAAGCCCTCGAGTGCCTGCGCCAGCGCGGCGAACTGAAGCGGACGCGGCCCCCGATCCTGATGGTCAGCGCCTACGCCCGGGATGAAATCACCCTGCCTGAAGGGCTGACCACCGACTACCTGGCCAAGCCGATCACCGCCTCATCACTCTACGATGCCCTGGTGCGGGCAGAAGGTGGCGGCCCCCCTGATCGTGCTCCGCAGGCAGCCCGGGTGCCGAAGCTGGGCGGCCATCGTGTGCTGCTGGTGGAAGATAACGAGATCAACCAGGAAGTGGGCAGGGAGCTTCTTGAAAAAACCGGCGCCCGCGTAACCACAGCCGACAACGGCGCCGAGGCGGTCGAGGCCGTGCGCGCGGAGAAGCCCGATCTGGTACTGATGGATCTGCAGATGCCCGTAATGGACGGTTTCGATGCAACCCGGAACCTGCGGGCCGATGGCTACACGGGCCCCGTTCTGGCCCTCTCGGCGGCGGTCATGGAAGAAGACCGCCAACGCGCGCGGGATGCCGGGGTCAACGGACACCTCGGCAAACCCGTCGACAGCACCGAACTCTACGCCGCACTCGCGAGCCATCTCGACGTCTCCACAACGGAGCCCACGCCCGGCGCAGAAGAGGAAGACTCTTCCTCCCCTGCTCTTCCCGCCACGCTGCCAGGCTTCGACCCGGCAAGGGGTCTGCGGCACTTCGGCGGCGATGTGGCCCTTTACTCCCGACAGCTGCACAACTTCAGGGACCGACTGGTCTCTGATTACGAGCCGCTGATCGGCCACCTGCGCGCCTCACGGGACGACGACGCGCACCGGCTCGCGCACAACCTGAAGGGGGTCGCCGGTACCCTCGCCGCCACGACCCTGCAGTCCATGGCCGAACAGATCGACCGCCTGATCAAGGACGGCGACCCGGTGTCCGCCGGGCTCATACATCGTCTGGAAACCGCATTCCGGGAAGCCTCACAATCGCTCGCAAACCTTCCCGACATTGCACAAGACAATGCGGCTGGTTCAGTGCACGCGGTCGCCACCCTGCGCCAGCAACTGGAAGCCAGCGAACTGATCGAAGAGGAAACCCTGCGCGAGGCCCTGGCATGGCTGCGGGGTCGCGGTCTGGACTGCGAGAGACTGGAAGCGCAGGTACAAGGCATGGCATTCGATGAGGCCCTGCAAACCCTCGACGAGCTGACACCCGGGCAGGGGCCTGATCAAGGAAACATTACATGAACCACGATGAACCGAAGCCGACCCTGCTGCTGGTCGACGACGAACCGACCAACATCCAGGCGCTGGGACACCTTCTGAAGGACGATTACCGCATTCGGGTTGCGAACAACGGCGAGAAGGCCCTGGCGCTGGCCGCAGAGGGTGCCCCGGAGCGCCCCGACCTGATCCTGCTGGACATCCAGATGCCCGGCATCGACGGCTACGAGGTCTGCCGACGTCTGAAGGAAGACCCGCACACCAGCGACATTGCCATTATCTTCGTCACGGCGCTCGACGACGCGCGCGACGAAGAGCACGGACTGAACCTGGGCGCGGTGGACTACATCGCCCGGCCGTTCAGCCCGGCGATCGTCCGCGCCCGTGTCAACACGCAAGTGAAGCTCAAGCGCAGGACCGACCTGCTGGAACAGTACGCAATGCTCGACGGCCTCACCGGCATTCCCAATCGTCGCTATTTCGACGAGCACCTGGACCGGGAGACCCGCCGCAGTCAGCGCGACGGGGAACCCCTGTCACTGATCATGCTCGACATCGACCACTTCAAGGGCTTCAACGACCATTACGGGCACGGGGCCGGGGATCGCTGCCTGCAGAAAGTCGCTGAAACACTTGCGCGGACGCTGAACCGGCCCGGGGACACCCTGTGCCGTTATGGCGGCGAGGAATTCGTGGCCCTGCTCCCCGGGACGCCGACATCCGGTGCGCTGGAGGTCGCCGAGAAACTGAGAAACGCGGTTGAGGAGCTGGCCCTTCCGCATGAACATTCCAGCGCGGCCCCGGTGGTCACCGTAAGTCTGGGGGCCGCGACCCTCGACCCCGTCGGAGAACCCGGAGCCGACGCGCAGTCGGTGCTCGCGCGAGCGGACGACGCTCTGTACCAGGCCAAGAAAGCCGGCCGCAACCGCTGCTGCGGGGGCTGATTATTCCCCGGCGACGGTCATCGACTCGATCAGGATCGAACCGGTGCGGATGTTCCCGCGATAGTCGACGTCCGAGCCGGTGGCGACGATGGCGCGGAACATGTCCCTGAGGTTGCCGGCGATGGTGATCTCCTCCACCGGATGGACGATCTCGCCGTTTTCCACCCAGAACCCGGCCGCGCCGCGCGAGTAGTCGCCGGTCACCGGGTTCACGCCCTGACCGATCAGCTCGGTCACCAGCAGCCCGGTGCCCATCTCGCGCAGCATGCCCGGGGCGTCCAGCGTCCCCGGACGCACCGTCACGTTGCGCGCGCCGCCGGCGTTGCCGGTGGTCTCGCGGCCGAGGCGCCGGGCGGCGTAGCTGTCGAGGGTGTAGCTGCGCAGCACGCCCTGTTCCACCAACGGCCGGTTGCGGGTCTGCACGCCCTCGCCGTCGAACGGTGCGCTGCCGAGCCCGCGCGGGGTCAGCGGGCGCTCCTCGATGCGCATCCATTCGGGGAAGATGCGTTCGTCCAGGGCATTCAGCAGGAACGAGCTCTCGCGGAACTGGGCCGGGCCGGAGATCGCGCGGGTGAAGCTGCCGATCAGGGTGCGCGCCATCTCCGGGGCGAACAGCACCGGGCAGCTGCGGGTGGAGAGCTTTTCCCCGCCCAGCCGGCGCACGGTGCGCTCCGCCGCCTCGCGCCCGATGTCCTCGGGGATGCCCAGATCGGCGGCGCGGCGGCTGACGCTGTAGGCATAATCGCGCTGCATGCCGTCATCGCCGCGCGCCACCAGGGCGCAGGACAGCGAATGACGGGTGCTGCGATAGCCGCCCATGAAGCCCTGGGTGTCGCCGAGGAACGCCATCGCGCGGCGGGTATTCACCGAGGCGCCTTCGGAGTTCTCGATGCGCGACTCGGCGTCGAACCCGGCCTGTTCGGTGCGCTGCGCCAGCTCGGTGGCCTGCGCGATGGACAGCTCCCAGGGGTGATCCAGGTCCAGATCTTCCCAGTCCACTGCCTTGAAGGCGATCGACGGCATGCCGGCATACGGATCCGGCTCGGTATAGCGGGCGATGCGGCAGGCCGCCTCGACGGTGTCGAGCAGGGCCTGCTCGCTGAAATCGGTGGTCGATGCCGCGCCCTTGGACTGGCCGAAATGCGCGATCAGCGACAGGTTCTGGTCGCGTTCGTGCTCCAGGGTCTCGATCTCGCCCTTGCGCACCCCCAGGTCCAGACCCACGCTGTGGCTGACGACCACCTGGGCATCGGTGGCCCCCTGCTTCTTTGCCTCCTCCAGCGCCTGCTGCACGCGGGCGCGCAGGGATTCGGGGCTGTGCGACAGCGCCTGGGCGGCGGCTTCGGGGGTCTCGACTGCGGGACGTTGACTCATGCGGATTCCGGTCGGTTGTTCGATGGGGGAGACAAAAAACCACGGGTCCGCACCCGCCCCACCAGGGGCGGGCACGGACCCCGTGTCGAGGACGGACTAGACGCGCGCGCCGTGCTTGTGGACCGCGCCCACGTTGCCCCAGCGTTCGAGGTCATCCACGTGCACGCCGACCCAGTACAGCATGCCCACGCTGTCGCGGGTCCAGCCGCCGATCAGCTCCTGGCCCTCGCCCAGATTGACGTGGCGGGCGAATTCCTCGGCCTTGTCGCGGGCCCGGAACACGTGCCACTGCACCACCTTGTCGTGGCCGTGGCCTTCCGGGAGGGAGCGTTCCTGTTCCAGAAAATCGGTATTCATGCGGCTCTCCTTTTCTTGCTCGCCAGATCCGGTCCGGTGACGCCCCGGACGCTGCCGGGTCATGCTGCCTGGGTGCCCCCGACGGTCATGCCGTCGATGCGCAGCGTGGGCTGGCCCACGCCCACCGGCACGCCCTGCCCCTCCTTGCCGCAGGTACCCACGCCGGGGTCGAGCTGCATGTCGTTGCCGACCATCGACACGCGGGTCAGGACATCCGGACCGTTACCGATCAGGGTCGCACCCTTCACCGGCCGCGTCACCTTTCCGTTCTCTATGAGATAGGCCTCCGAAGCCGAAAACACAAACTTCCCGGAGGTGATGTCCACCTGACCGCCGCCGAAATTGACCGCATACAGGCCGTCTTCCACCGAACCGATGATCTCTTCGGGATCGGCGGAACCGCCCAGCATGTAGGTGTTGGTCATGCGCGGCATGGGCAGATGGGCGTAGGACTCGCGCCGACCGTTGCCGGTGGTCTGCGTGCCGCTCAGACGCGCGTTGAGCTCGTCCTGCATGTAGCCGCGCAGGATGCCGTCCTCGATCAGCACGGTTTCCTCGGTGGGGTTGCCCTCGTCATCCACATTGAGCGAGCCGCGGCGCCCGGCCAGCGTGCCGTCGTCGACGATGGTGATGCCCTCGGCCGCGACCCGTTCGCCAATGCGTCCGGCGAAGGCGGAGGTGCCCTTGCGGTTGAAGTCGCCTTCCAGGCCGTGGCCGATCGCCTCGTGCAGCAGCACGCCGGGCCAGCCCGGACCGAGGACCACTTTCATGCTGCCGGCCGGGGCATCCACCGCCTCGAGGTTCACCAGCGCCTGACGCACCGCCTCGCGCGCATGCGCAGCGGCCTGACCGTTCTCGATCAACTGGCGATAACCGAAGCGGCCGCCGCCGCCGGAGCTGCCCGATTCGCGGCGTCCGCCCTGCTCGACAATCACCTGGACGTTCAGGCGCACCAGCGGGCGCACGTCGGTGGTCAGCTCGCCGCGCGCGTTGAGCACCATCACCACCTCGCGCGAGCCGGCCAGCGAGCACATCACCTGGGTCACGCGCGGATCGGCGGCGCGGGCCTCGGCGTCGACCTCCTTGAGCAGGTCGATCTTCTCCTGCTCGCCCAGGGAGTCGATGGGGTTGTCGGGCACGTAAAGCTCGCGCGAGGGCGTGCGCCCCTGCACCGCCATGCCGCCGCTCTGGCCCGCTCGGGCGATGCTGCGCGCGGTGCCCGCCGCCTCCAGCAGGGCGGGCATCGCGAGATCGTCGGAATACGCGAAGCCGGTCTGTTCGCCGCGCACTACGCGGATGCCGGCACCGCGCTCGATGTTGAAGCTCGCCGACTTGACGATCCCGTCCTCCAGCGACCAGCCCTCCTGGCAGGCGAACTGGAAATAGCAGTCACCGCCGTCGATGCCCTGGCCGAAGGTCGTTCCGACCAGGCGGGAGAGTTCGGACTCGCCGAGACCGGCGGGATCCAGCAGGGTCTGTCGGGCCAGGTTGTCGATCATGCATCCCTCGATTGGGTCGTTTTCGTCAGTATGATGCTTGGGGCCCGGGCAACGCTTTCAAGCCCGCGAGCCGCGGGGGCTCTCGCACCCCGCACGCGCTCCGGCAGGCTCACTCCGGAATGGCACAGCCCAGACGCCGATGCGAGACGGTCGGGAACACGGTCCGCATGCGTTCCACCTCGCGGCCGTCGATCTCCCCCAGCAGCACCCCGGGGTTGCGCCCCAGCTCCCCCAGTACGCGGCCCCAGGGGTCGATCACCGCACTGTGGCCCCAGGTCTCGCGACCGTTCACGTGGAAACCGCCCTGGGCCGCGGCCACTACGTACATCTGGTTTTCCACTGCGCGGGCCCGCAGCAGCACCTCCCAGTGGGCCTGGCCGGTCTGCGCGGTGAACGCCGACGGCAGCGCGACCCATTCCGCACCCTGGTCCAGCAGCGCACGGAACAGCTCGGGGAAGCGCAGGTCGTAGCAGATCGCCAGCCCCAGACGCCCCGCCGGGGTGTCCACGGTCACCACCTCGTCGCCGGGCTGATACACCCGCGACTCGGTGTAGGCCTCGTTGTTGTCGGGCAGGTGCACGTCGAACAGGTGGATCTTGTCGTAGCGCGCCACCACCTCGCCGCGATCGTCACAGACCAGGCACGCCGAGCGCACGCGCCTGCCGTCCGGCGCCCGCAGCGGCAGCGTGCCCCCGACGATCCAGACCCCCAGGGCGCGCGCCTGTTCGGCCAGGAAACGCTGCAGCGGGCCCTGACCGTCGGGGGCCTCGGCGATGTCGAGGACATCGGTCTCCTGCATCCCCATGAAGGCAAAGTTCTCCGGCAGTACCAGTACGCGGGCGCCCTGCTCCGCCGCCTCGGCCATGCGCCGGCGGGCATCCGCCAGATTGGCCTGCGGCTGGGTCCCGGATGCCATCTGAATGGCGGCCACCGGTGTCATGCGCGCTCCTTGTCGTGATTCCGATTCATCAGTGTTCAGTCCTCTGCCGGTTCCACCCGGGTTTCCACCCGCGGCCGCTCCCACGGCCCGGTCACGCGATACTCCACCCGGGCCGCCTCTTCCATTTGATCGCCGATACCCAGCACGCGTTCGAGCAGCAGCACTGCGGCTCCGGTTACCGGGCCGCCCAGCAGGGCCCCCGCGATCGGCAGTGCCGTACGCAGTCGCGGTACGACCACGATTTCCTGGTCGTATTCGCGTGCCACGAGGTTGGTGTCGCCCCGCACCCGGATCGCCGCGGAGGCGGTCTCCAGACCGAGCTCCGGCACATGCAGCACGCCGTCCGCCAGCCGGGCATTGCCCTGCAGTTCGCTGAAGGCCAGGCCCTCGACGAACAGGTCGCGGAAGTCCAGACGCAGCCGCTGCGGCAGCAGGTCGAGGCTCACCAGACCCAGCAGCCGCCCGGCGCCGGGCTCGACATCGGCGAGCTCGCCATCGCTCAGGGTCAGTTCCATGGTTCCCTGCAGGCGCGCCAGGCTCGGCCGGAACAGAGCGCCGGGCCATTCCAGCTGCACCTCGGCGGTCCCCTCGCCGCCACGCAGGGCGCGGGTCAGCCCGCTGGAATCCAGCCCCTGCCCCCAGTCATCGCCCTCCAGATCGAGTTCCAGGCGACTCCGGCCTCGCCCCCCGGCATCCACATGCCAGCCGCCGCGGCCGGCCGCACGGATTCCCGGCTCGGGACTGCGCAGCACCAGGTCCCGCAGGGCCAGACCGTCGGCATCGGGGATCAGGTCACCACGGATGTCGGCAAAACGGTAATCGCCCAGACGCAGACTGTCGAGGGCAAGCCGCACCGACGGCCAGTTGCGCGGATCGCTCACCCCCTCCGCTGCCGGAGTCTCTTCGGGGGGCGAATCGGCGTCCGGTCCGCCCGGTTCCAGCTCGGGCAGGTGCACCTGTTCCAGCTCCAGCTGCAGGTGATCCCGCCGGTCGCTCGGGCCGTGGCGCCAGCCCAGGGTCCCCGCGAGCCAGTCGGAGCGACTTTCCACCTGCCAGCCACCGGGGTCGCGTACCGCGCGCAGTCGGGTCGCGGGCACACTCAGGTCATCCCAGTGCAAGGCCTCGCCCACACGCAGGACCACGCGATTCAGCGGCACGCCGGTGACCGCTTCCTCCGGGGCGTCGGTGCCGGGGCCGGCCACCTGCACGTTGCCCGTCCAGGGCGCCGCCTGCAGGGCCCGCGCCCAGGCCTCCGCGTCGAGCTCGGCAAAATGCCCTTCGACCACGGCGCCCTGCGAGGGCAGGCCGGGCGGATCGCCGGCGGCTCGCCCCAGGCCCAGCGCCAGCGCCTGCAGCGCCGGCCGCTGTTCGTCCTGCGGCAGCAGGCGCAGCCGCGCGTGCAGGACATCACCCAGACCCAGCCCCCCCACCGCTGGCCGCCGGTTGTCCAGCGGCAGGGAGACGGTCAGATCGCGTCGCTGATCCTCCGCCTTGCCCAGCGGGTCGGGCCAGTCGATGGCCACGCCCTCCAGATCCGAACGCAGATCCAGGCGCATCCCATCCATCCCGCCCCCCAGGCTCAGTTCCGCGTCCCAATGGGCGCGGCCACTGGCATGGGCCGCCAGTTCCGGGATCCCCTCCAGCCAGGGCTCGAGCGGCTGCGGACCACGCAGCCCCAGCCGGGCGCGTTCGCCGTCCAGCGGCCAGTCGATGTCCAGGGCCACCCGTTCGCCGTGCACCCCTGCCTCCAGCCCCTCGGCATGCACCCGGTCCGCGGTATCGAAACGGATCTCGCCGCGCAGTCCGTCCAGTGCGACCGGCCATTGCGGCACGTTCAGGTCCAGCCCCTGCGGCCGCAGCCGCCCGGCCACCCGCAGGTCATCCATGCGATCGCTGTCCAGCGGCAGCAGGAGCTGCAGGTCCAGGCCCGCCGGGCCGGCGGCCTCGGCCCCGTCGCGCAGCTCCGCCAGCTCGTCGCCCAGCCCGGCCCGGCGCAGGTATGCGAGCAGATCGGCCGCATTGCTGTCGGCCGACGCATCCAGTTCGAGATCGGGCTCGCCGGTCATGTCAGTCACGGTGACATCGCCGCGCGTGATGCGGGTGTCGAGGATACGGCCCCGCGCACCCTCGGTGCGGAAGGCCTCGTTGCGAAACCACAGACGCCCCGCCAGTTCCTCCGCCGGCGGCCAGTCCTCCTGATAGTCCAGCACTCCGTCCTCAATGTCGGCCCACAGATCGAACACCCCCTGGTGGTCCGCAAACGGGAATTCGAGCGGGCGCCCCCGGTAGGCCATGCCCCCGCCGGTCCCCCGACCGTCGACGATGCTGCGCGCCAGCCATTGATAAGTGGTCGCCGGGAGATAGCGCTCGGGCAGATAGCGAGCGGCGTAGGCCCCGTCGGCATGATGAATGTCCATCGCCATGGCCAGCAGCGGCCCCTGTTCGTGACCATCCAGGCGCAGTTCTCCGCGCAGCGAAGCCGCCCCCTGCTCGGCCCGGACCTCCAGCCCCTCCCCGGCCACGGTCCAGTCGTCCGGCGCATGCCGTCGTGCATGCAGCTCGCCGCGCAGGCGGTCCAGCCACAGGATCTCGTCCCCCAGCACGCGCGGGAACTCCGCACGCAGGTGTTCGCCATCGAACGTGGCGCCGGCCTCGTCGGTCTCCGCGTCCCACCATGCACGCAGATCCAGGCCGCGCACCCCCGGCCAGTCGCCATCGGTGCGCAGACTGAACGAGCGCAGATCGAGCTCCGCCTCGCGGATCCGCAGACGGTCGTCATCGCGCCGCGCCACCAGCGTGCCGTCCGCCAGCCGGCCGCGCGGACGCAGGCGCGCCACAGGGTCCGCCAGGGCGGGCGCCGCATGATCCAGCAGGGGCTTGAACGGGGCATAGACCTCGGCATCCAGCCCGCGCGCGGCCAGCTCCAGCCGGTCCACCACGGCGCCGTGCGCCCCCGTCTCCAGGCGATAGCGCATGCGCAGGTCACCGGAGCCGGGCCGCGTGCCGGTCCAGGCGGAGCGGTGCCAGGCATCGTCCACGTGCCAGTCGAAGCGGTGTCCGAGTTCGCGCTCGCGCGCGTCCTCGTCGCCGTTCAGCCGGGTGGTATGGAACCCGCGCAGGCGGGTGAGGCGACCGTCTTCCAGGTCACCCCAGATCCGCGCCCCGCTGGTGCCGTCGATCGCCGGCAGGCCGAGATAGGCCAGCCAGGGTGCCCAGTGAGCGATCTCCAGGCTCTGGCCCTCGAGGAAGAACCGGGCATCGCGGGCGGCGGACGCCGGGATCCGCACGCCCAGTTCGAAGCTTCCGGCGGCCTCCGGGTCCAGGGCGCCCGCCAGCCGCAGCAGGCCGTCGCCATCCGCGGCGCTGCGAAAACTCAGACGTTCCAGCCGGGCGGCCGACGTAATACCGGCAACACGGTCGTCCCACACCAGCGAGATCGCCTCGCCATCGAACTCCGGCCAGGCCTCCAGCGCATGTTCCAGTACCGCGCCCTCGCCGGTGCCCATGGTGTGACCGTGGAAGGTGACCCGCCCGTCCGCCTGGCGGACCAGACGGGCCTCCATGCCGATGACCTGCAGCCGCAGGCGGGGCGCCCACGCGCGCAACGACGCCACCGGATCCAGGGTGGCCCCGACCCGTTCGACCTCCAGGGGCTCGGCATCGCCGTCGACCATCTGCACCCCGCGCACTACCAGCTCGGGGGTCCAGCCGCGCCAGCCCAGCTCCACCGACTCGGCCCGCACCTGCATGCCGGAGGTTTCGGAAGCGGCCGTTTCCAGGCGTTCGTGCAACCCGTCCCAGTGCGGCAGGAACAGCCGCAGGCCCAGCAGCACGAGCATCAGCAGCAGGATCACGACCAGCAGCGCAGGCACCAGCACCCGAGCGATCGTGCGCAGCCTGTTCCGGGCGTACCCGGTTCGCTCCGCTGCATTCACGCTGGACGACCTCCCTCAGACAAACACCACGTCGAACTGCTCCTGGGTATAGAGGGTTTCGACCTGGAAACGGATGGGGATGCCGACGAAGCTCTGCAGCTCCGCCAGGCTCGCCGACTCCTCGTCCAGCAGCAGGTCGATCACGCTCTGCGAGGCCAGCACCCGCAGCTCGCGGGCATCGTACTGGCGCACCTCCCGCAGGATCTCGCGAAACAGTTCGTAACACACGGTTTCGGCCGTCTTGAGATAGCCCCGGCCACCACAGGTGGGACAGGGCTCACACAACTGGTGTTCGAGGCTGTCGCGGGTGCGCTTGCGGGTCATCTCCACCAGCCCCAGCGGCGACACGTCGCAGATCTGGGTCTTCACGTGGTCGCGCTCCAGCGCCTTCTCCAGCGCGCGGATCACCTGGCGCTTGTGCTCGTCATCCTGCATGTCGATGAAATCGATGATGATGATCCCGCCGAGATTGCGCAGGCGCAGCTGGCGACCGATGGCCTGGGCCGCCTCCAGGTTGGTCTTGAAGATGGTCTCCTCGAGCTTGCGGTGGCCGACAAAGCCGCCGGTGTTGATGTCCACCGTGGTCATCGCCTCGGTCTGATCGAAGATCAGGTAGCCACCGGATTTCAGCTCGACCTTGCGCTCCAGCGCGCGCTGGATCTCCTCGTCGATGTTGAACAGATCGAAGATCGGCCGCTCGCCGGGGTAGTGCTCGATGCGTTCGGTCAGCTCCGGCAGATAGCGCCGGGAGAAATCGACGATCTTCTGGTAGGTCTCGCGCGAGTCGATGCGGACCCGTTCCAGGTCCACCCCGACCATGTCGCGCAGGATGCGCTGAACCAGCGGCAGGTCGGCGTACACCTCGGTCCCGGCCGGCGCGCTGCGCGCGGCTTCCTGCAGGCTGTCCCAGATCTTCTTGAGGAACGCGGTGTCGGTACCCAGGGCCTCGTGGTCCGCCAGCTCCGCCGCGGTACGCACGATGAAGCCGTGCTGCGGGGCCAGTTCGTCGCGCAGGGCCTCGACCTGTTCGCGCAGGCGGGCACGCATGGCATCGTCCTCGATCCGCGTGCTGACCCCGACATTGTTCTGGTTGGGCATCAACACCAGGTGACGGGCCGGCACGGTGATGTAGGTCGTCAGGCGCGCGCCCTTGGAACCCATCGGGTCCTTGGTCACCTGCACCAGCAGCTCCTGCCCTTCGTGCAGCAGATCGCGGATCCCTTCGCTTCCCCGCCCCTCGTCCTCGTTGCGCGAGATGACGTCCGAGGCATGCAGAAAGGCGGTGCGGTCGCGACCGATCTCGACGAACGCGGCATCCATCCCCGGCAGCACGCGCACTACGCGCCCCTTGTAGATGTTGCCGACGATGCCCCGCTGGCGCGCGCGCTCGATGTGCAGTTCGGTCAGCACGCCGTTCTCGACCAGGGCCACACGGCTCTCCTGGGGCGTGACGTTCATCAGCAGTTCGGTTCCGGTCATGCGGGGTCTTTGGTCGGCGTGTACGAAAAAGGAACGCGACTCCGCCTCAGGCGGAGTCGCGCGCGGGGGTCGCTGCGGCAGGATCCGCGTCCCCGTCGGACGGCGGCGGATCGCCCGGCGGCGATCCGGGTGGCAGGGACCGCGGCCAGGACTTGATCACCGCATGCACCAGGGTGGCCAGCGGGATGGCGAAGAACACGCCCCACAGGCCCCAGATCCCGCCGAAGATGAACACCGAGGCGATGATTGCCACCGGATGCAGGTTGACCACCTCGGAGAACAGCAGCGGCACCAGCACGTTGCCGTCGAGGAACTGGATCACGCCATAGGCCACCAGCACCCAGGCGAACTCGGAACTGAGGCCGAACTGGAAATATGCCACCGCCGCCACGGGGATGGTCACGACCGCGGCACCGATGTAGGGGATGATCACGGAGATGCCGACCATGAACGACAGCAGCACCGCGTATTCCAGCTGGAACCAGTTGAAGGTGGCGAAGCTGACCACCCAGACGATCAGGATCTCGATGAACTTGCCGCGCACGTAGCTGGCGATCTTCACGTTCACCTCGCCCCAGACCTCGCTGGCCAGATGCGTGTCGCGCGGCATGAACCCCCGGATCCAGCCGAGGATCTGGTCGCGGTCCTTGAGCATGAAGAACACCATCAGCGGAACCACGATCAGGTAGATCACCACGTCCACCAGATGGCGTGCCGACGCCAGCGAGAACGTCACCACCTGCTGCCCCAGCTGGGTGGCCTCGGCACGGATCGCGCCCATCAGCTCGAACACCTGTTCGTCGGTGATCAGCTGGGGGTAGCGCTCCGGCAGCTGCAGCAGCAGTTTCTGCCCCTCGGAGATCATGCCCGGCAGTTCGCGCACCAGCTGGGTCACCTGCTGCGACATCAGCGGCACCACGCTGAACAGCGCGGCCAGCGTGGCCAGCAGTGCTCCCAGCAGCACCAGTATCACCGCGAGGATGCGCGGCACCCGCAGGCGCTGCAGCTTGGCCACTGCCCCTTCCAGGAGATAGGCGATGATCACGCTCGCCAGCAGCGGCGCAAGGATGCGCCCGGCGAACACGATCACCAGGAACCCGGCCAGCAACAGCATGGCCAGGATCACCACCTGCGGATCCGTGAAGTGCCGCCGGTACCACTGGCGGAGCATGTCGATCATGACGTCGGGCTGTCCTTGTCGTTGCCGCCGCGATGCGGGTCCTCGGCCTGCACCCTGGCCTGATAGTGCGACCAGAATACCGTTTCCAGTTCGTCGATGACCTCTTCGGCCTCGCGACCCTGCATTACGTGCTGGGCCATCAAGGACGAGGCCTCGTTGAGCAGCTTGCCGCGGTCCAGCATGTAATAGGTGGCGGTCAGCCGGCGCATCGCCTTGATCACCGACTCGCCCTCGGGCCGCGGGATGGGCTCGGGTTCCGGCACGCCGACGGGTTCGGGGGCAGCCGCAGGGTCACCGCCCTCGTCGCCCGCCCCGGCACCATCACCCTGGGCTTCGAGAAAACGCGCGAACTTCAGCAGGCTCGCCCGATCCTCCTCGGACAGGCGCGCGGCCACCTCGGCGATCGCCTCGGTGGTCGCATCACGCCGCCGCCCGGCCTGGCCGCCGGCCAGGACCTGCCCGAGGTCCCCGGGCAGGCCGGCGCCCGTCGAGCCCTTCGGCGGGATCATCCATCACCCTCGATCTGCAGGCTGAACACGGGCATCTTGCGCCGCTCCTGCATCAGCGACAGCTGCTTGACCAGAGCGACGAGCAGTTTGTCGGTGACCTGCTGCATCTGGTTCCATTCCATGCGTGCCTCGCCCAGCAATTCGCCCATGTTCGGCGGCGGATTGTGGTCGGCTTCCATCAGTATGTCTTCCAGCATCCCCGGCTTGGCCTCCGGCCGGAAAAGCATGCCATAGGTCAGCTCGTCGGGCCGCACCATCAGCCACTGGCCATCGTCATCCACCATGATCGGTTCCAGCCCTTCGGGCAGCTCCACCGAGCCGTGGTGCAGCTGCAGCACGCGGTGGCCGTCCACCGCCTCGGCCACCGGGTCACCCTCGCCGGCCGCGGTCTTGTGGGCGGTGGTGAAGCGCGCCACGTAGGGCGGCTCCTCGCGGGCCGTGCCCCCGGCCTGTTCGGCCACCAGCAGCCCGCCCATGCCGAGCCCGACCACCGGGCGCTGCGAGCGACGGAAGATGTCGATCAGGGACAGTTCGTCCGGGACCTGCGGGTTGTTCTCGCGGTCCGCCGTGGGCCAGGCGCCACCCAGCAGCCACAGGCCGTCGAACTGGGCCGCCGAGCCGGGCAGATCCTGCCCGACGAAGGGGCGGTAATAGGAGAAACCGATGTCGCGTTTTTCGAGCTGGGCCTCGATCAGGGCCAGGAACTCAGAATAGGTGTGCTGTACTACGCAGTAGTTCTTCATCGCACTTTGTCCTTATTTGGGCATGTCGGGGCCGGGCCGGCAGTAGTCCTGCAGGAACTGCTTGAGCACCTCCAGCGTCGGCACCCGGAATTTCTGTCGCGCATGGACCAGCGAGATGGGCCGTTCCAGCGCGGGATCGAGCGGGATCGCCGCCAGTTCGCCCAGGGCCAGTTCCTTGGCCACCACGGCCTCGGACAGCACCGAGACCCCCATACCGGCGGCCACGGCCCCCTTGATGGCCTCGGGGCTGCCCAGTTCCATGCAGCCGCGCAGGGCGTTGCGGTCGTACCCGGCCTGCCTAAGGTACTCCATGATGACCTCGCGGGTCCCGGAACCCTCCTCACGGCATATGAATGGGGCGTCGATGAAGGCCTCCACCCCGACACTGTCGTGTCCGGCGAGCGGATGGTCGGGCGGTACGACCAGCTGTAGACGGTCACTGAAACAGGCCTGCACCTCCAGACTGCGATGGGTCACCGGCGCCTCAACGATGCCCAGGTCCACGCTGCCTTCCTCGACCATGCCCACCACCATCCCGGTGTTGCCCACCCGCAGGCGGATGCCGATCTCCGGATGCGCACGGCGGAACGCCCCCAGCAGCGACGGCAGCATGTATTCGGCCACCGTGGTGCTGGCGCCGATCACCAGCGCCCCGGCGGCCCCCTTCAGCTCGCGCAGGGCGGCTTCCATCTCGCCGTAGGTATCGAAGATCCGCTCGGCGTAACGCCGCACCAGTTCCCCGGCTTCGGTCAGGGCCACCCGGTTGTGGTTGCGATCGAACAGCCGCGCGTCCAGCTGCTCCTCCAGCTGGCGGACCTGAAAGGTCACCGCCGGCTGGGTCATGTGCAGGCTCTCCGCCGCCCGGGTAAAGGACAGCTGCCGCGCCACCGTCAGAAACACCTGCAAGCGTCGATCGGCCATCGGCCCCGTTCACCCCTTCGCGCGCAAAAACGCCATGCTACCAGCACCTGTCCGGCACGGCAGATGCGGACGGGGCGGCCCGCAAAGGCCCCGCGCCGGACCCACGCAATCGCCACCGCCGTCTCGGGTGGCTAGACTCCGCCCCATGAGCAAGGCCTGGAAGAAACTCGATCTGGAAGGTGGCGGGCTGCAGGCGGTCAACGCCCGGCTGGCCAGTACCATGCGTTCGCGGCCGGCGGCCTATGCCGCGTGGCTGCTGTTCCCCGTCGGCGGGCACCGTTTCTATCTCCACGAACCCGTCGGTGCGGTGGCGTTCATCGCCGGCAGCGCGGCCACCGCCGCCCTCGCCGTATTCGCACCCGGACTCTGGTGGCTGCTCCCGGCGGCACCGGTCGCCGCGCTGGCGGCCTTTGACCTGGTGTGGATCGACCGTCGCGTGACGCGCTACAACAAGGAACTGCGGATGCGGGCCTTCCTGCGCAAGGGCAACCGCCCGCCGCAGGACTATCGCGGGCGCTACACCTCCGACGAGGACGCCCGGCGCGAGCTGCAGGAATACCAGGAGGTCAAGGAAGGCGAACGCCCGGGCCAGCCGGGCCCCGCCGGTGCCAACGACCGCGATCGCGATGCCGGGGGGAAACGCCGCATGCCCAGCTTCAACGAACAGGAGGCGATGCTGCGGCAGATGCGGCAGCGCCGTCAGGACGACGAGGACTGACCGGCTGCCCCGGCGTCCCCGTCGCAAGCGCCCGGTTCAGTCGTCGCCGGGGCGCCACACGCCGCTGGCTTCCTGCGGCGCAGCGGGCTGCTGCTGCTTCTGGCCTTCCACGTCGTCGAACACCGATTCGGTGAAGGCGGCGAGCTGCTTGAGGTAATCCTTGCGTTCATCCACCGACTCGGGCATCTGCGCCAGCAGAAAGCCGGTGATCGCACTCAGATACTGCACGGCCACCAGCGGTTGCTGGGCACGCGGGTCGGCCTCGGCCAGCACGCCCTGGACTTTCTGGATCAGTTCACCGGACAGCTGCAGGGTTTCGTCGCTCATGTAGCGGTCTCCGTTCGCGCTCTGAAGTTTTCGTGGGATTCGCGACGGGCACCCTAAGCCATGCCCGGGCGCACGGAAAGTCCGCCCTTGCAGCGGCGGGCCTTTGGTCAGCCCTGGCGCGACCGCCAGCCCTCGTCATCGCGTTCGGGCGAGTCCTCCGCCAGCGGGGCGTCGTCCTCCACGTCGAAATCCTCGTAGGCCCGGTCGGGCGGCACCTGCCAGGGCTCGGAGGGCACGATGTTGTGCTCGCCCGGCCGCGGCGCCCAGCGCTCCTCCTCCAGCCCGCGGATCAGGCCGACGATCATCACCAGCATCACCAGCGAGAACGGCAGGGCCGCGAGGATGACCGCGCTCTGCAGCACCTCCAGTCCGCCGGCCAGCAGCAGCACCGCGGTCAGCAGGCCCATGGCGCCACCCCAGGTCGCCAGGTGCACCGTGCGATGTTCGGTGGAGCCGTGCGCCAGCAGGGTGTTGATCACCACGATGCCGGCGTTCGCGGAGGTCAGCAGGTAGGTCGCGATCAGCACCGTGACCAGCAGGCTGCCGCCGATCGCGATCATCCCCGGCTCCAGGGTCTCCATGGTCAGGAAGGTCGCGCGGGTCATGTCCTCGCTGACCGCGGCGGCGATGCCGGCCATCCCCTCGGACTCGGCGTACAGTGCGGTCCCGCCCAGCAGGCCCAGCCACACGAAGGTGATCATGGTGGGCACCAGCAGCACGCCCATTACGAACTCGCGCAGGGTGCGCCCGCGCGAGATGCGCGCGATGAACAGCCCGACGAACGGCGCCCAGGCCAGCCACCAGCCCCAGTAGAAGACCGTCCAGTCGGCATGCCAGCCGTCGGTATGGTGGGCATGGGTGTACAGCGACAGCCCCATCAGGTTCTGCAGATAGGAGCCGGTGGACTGCACCACCAGCGCCAGCAGGTACTGGGTCGGCCCCCAGATCAACAGCAGCGCGAGCAGCCCTGCGCTGAGCCACATGTTGGCCTGCGAGATCCGCTGCACGCCGGACTGCAGCCCGGTCACCACCGACAGCACCGCGATCGCGGTGAGCACCGCGGTAATCACCACCTCGGTGGTCGCCGAGGTGCCCATCCCGGTCAGGTGGTCCAGCCCCGACCCCAGCTGCTGGATGCCCAGGCCCAGGGTGGTGGCGATGCCGAACACCGTCGCGAGAATGGCCAGCAGGTCGACGATGTCGCCCGGCCAGCCGTGCACGTACTTGCCCAGCATCGGATGCAGGGCCGAACGCAGGGCCAGCGGCTGGCCCCGGCGAAAACCGAAATACGCCAGCATCAGCGCCAGAAGCGCGAACACCGCCCAGGCGTTCAGCCCCCAGTGGAAATAAGTCAGCACCATGGACATGTCCGCCGTCGCCGGGTCGCCGTCGCCGGCCACGAACGGATTGCCGCCGTAGTGACTCAGCGGCTCGGCCACCGCCCAGAACAGCAGGCCCACCCCCATGCCCGCGGCGAACAGCATTGCCAGCCAGGACAGGGTGGTGAACTCGGGGACCTCGTCGTCCCGTCCCAGGCGCACGTCCTTGTAACGGCCGATGCCCAGCCAGATCACCAGGACCAGGAAGAAGGCCATGGCGGCGACGTAATACCACTCCAGCAGGGGGCTGAGGAAATCGCGTGCGCCGCTGACCGCGGCATCCACCTGATCGGTGCGGTAGATCGCCAGCGCCACGATGATCAGCACGGCAACGATGGAGACGAAGGCGACACGGGGGTTCAGGCCCTTGAACGGACCGCGGGTGGCAACGTTGTACATGGTTCCCCTGGTTTCCGGATCCGATGCGGGCGGGTCAGGCGGACGACCGCCGGGGCGTGAACGACTCGCCGGCCGGGCTCGTCCCGCATCCCGGCCCCGCACGGTCGCGCGCGGCCCGAATGATCGCATGGACCCACCGCAGCTTCGCAATCGCGGCCGGGGTCAGCGTGAACGGGTAGATGTGGCCGTGCCCCATGCTGCGGTTAAGGCTGTTGAGGGCATTGGTCAGCGGCAGCCAGTGATCCATCAGGGTATCGATGTCCGGGGCATGATAGGGATCGTAATCCGGCGCGTGGCTCATCGCCGAGCCGGCCAGCCCCTCGGCGCCAACCTCGAGGCCATAGGCCCGCGCGGTGTCCAGGGTGTCCACAATGTGCAGATAGTGCGCCCAGGTCTCCGCCCAGTCCTCCCACGGATGGGCACTGGCATAGGCACTGACGAAGCGCTCCTGCCAGTCAGCCGGCGGCCCCTCGCGATAATGACGGCGCAGCGCGGCATCGTAATCGGCGCGCTCGTCGCCGAACAGCCGGCGGAAATCCTCGTGCGCCGGGCCACCGCGCACCAGGCGTTCCCAGTAATGGTGGCCGCTCTCGTGGCGGAAATGTCCCAGAATGGTGCGATAGGGCTCGGCCATCGCCTCGCGCATGCGCTCGCGCACCGCCGGATCGGCCTCGGCGATATCCAGGGTGATGAGACCGGCGGCATGCCCGGTCACCACGCCACCCCCCTCCTGAAACGCCGGCGCGGTGGACGCCAGGAAATCGAATGCCAGGCCCGCGGGGTCATCGCGCCTGGGCGTCACCGGCAGGCCGAGCCGCAGCAGGCCATAGACCAGACGCCGCTTCTCCGCCTCCAGACGCGCCCACAGCGTCCGGTTCCCGGGAACACTCAGGTCGGGGATGGTCCGGTTCAGACGGCACGCGCGGCAGAACGGATCCGGATCCGACTCCGGCACCATCCAGTTACAGATGCCGTCCACCGCATAATGCCGGCACTGCCGATAGCGCGGGCCGTCCGGCTCCCCGGCCACCTGCCACCATCCCCCCGCGACCTCGCGGCCCTGCCGGTCGGTGCCCGTCCCGACCGGAGCCAGGGCCGCCACCCGCATGCGGTCGGGCAGAAAACCCAGGCGGTGGCCACAGCGGGTGCAGCGAGTATTGTCGAAATGAACCGCAAGGCCACAGGCCTCGCACTCGAACAACTGCATGGATCTTCCCCGCCGTTCCCGGTCTGCCGGTACCGCTCCAGAGTACGCCCTCCGGCGCCCCGCGTCAGGGCCCCTCGAGCAGTGTCCGCACCCGCTCAAGGGTTCGTGGATGCTCGAGGATGCCCGCATGCGTGGCATCCACCCCGTAGAGACTCGCGGCCGCCGCCTGGGCCTCCGGCCGCAACATGCTCTCGAGGCTCACCACACCGTCGGTGAGCTCACGGCTGCGCCCGCTGTCCCGGCGATGCGCAAACAGCAGATGGGTCTCGGCCGGAATCCCGGCCGAGCCGGCGAACAGACCTTCCAGAAATTCGCTGCCCGGCGCCATGTCACGCCAGACCGGCACCACGACCGGCGCATGCGCGACCCCGGTCGCGGCCATCCGGTGGCCACCCCAGGGCGTGGCCAGGGTCACCAGGCGCGGAACCCGGGCAGGCGCGCCGCGGCGCTCACGCTCCAGCAGGAAGCCGCGCGCCACCAGACCGCCCATGCTGTGCGCCACCACCTGATACCGTTCCAGGCCATAGCGCAGCTCCAGCTCTTCCATCACCTGCGCCAGGTGCGCCGCGGCCGCTTCCAGCGGGACACCCGACGGGTAGTAATATGCCCAGGGCTGGAAACGGCGGGTATCCAGATCCTCCACCAGCGCCTCGAAGGAGTCGGGCGAACCGTTCATGCCGTGGATGAACAGCACCGGCTCGCGCGCGGGGTCGTAGGGACCATCGAGGAAATACACCCCGGCGTAGCCATCGCGGACGAAATCCAGCGGCCGCCACTGACTGGCGGCGGCAATCGCCGGATCGAATCGCGGGTCCGCCAGCGTGGTGACAAGACCGAAGGCCGTAACCCGCCCGAGGCTGGGCAGCGAATCATCCTCGTGTGCCGCCCGTTCCGCCGCCGCGCCCGGGAACGTCAGGCCGCCCTCGTCGAACGCCCCGTCGATTCGCCTCGCGGGATCGTCGACCCGAATGCGCTGGTCCAGGTAGCGCTCGCCCGCGCCGCAATCGAGCGTTGCACCGCGTTCCCAGGCATGAGCGGCCCCCGGCACGGCATCCGCATCGCGGCCATCCTGCCAGTAGCCCAGCACCGACCACACGCCCGGTTCGAGGGCAAAGAACCACTGCCCGCCGGACCCGGTGAGCACGTGATCCACCACCTCCGGCGGCAACCCCTCACCGCGCTCGCGCACCGCCAGCACCACGTAGGCCCCGTCGTCCGAATCCTTGCCAAGCTCTCCGGCCCCGGCGATGCGGCCCTCCAGTACGCAGGCGCCCTGCATCGCGGCAAACTGACCACGCGCCTCCAGCAGGGTGCAGCCGGTCCCGGCCACCGCCACGGCCAGCAGCACCGGCATCCACGCAAGCCGCCACATCAGCCGGCGGAACACGTCACGCACCCCTGCCCGCTCATCCATGGTTTCATCCTCCGGCCCGGCCTCCGGCGGGCCCCGACGCTTCCATTCCGGGCATGTTCCCGCGCCACGCGCCGCCCGTCCAGCCCGCACCATCCATGTGCATTCTGCACCACAAAAGAGCAGCCAGGATTGTCCCGGGTAGCAGCTTATGCCTTAATGCGCGCCCATGATTCACACAGGAAGACACTCATGAACGGAAGTCTCGACGAGAAACTCGAGCCGATCTATCAGGAAGTCCTGCACCGCAACCCGGGCGAGACGGAGTTTCACCAGTCCGTGCACGGGGTGCTGCAGACCCTGGGCCCGGTTCTGGTCAAGTACCCGGAATTCGCCGACCTGAAGATCATCCAGCGCGTCTGCGAACCGGAACGCCAGATCATCTTCCGCGTGCCCTGGCAGGACGATCGCGGCGAACTCCAGATCAACCGTGCCTTCCGCGTGCAGTTCAACAGCGCGCTGGGGCCGTACAAGGGCGGCATCCGCTTCCATCCATCGGTGTATCTGGGGATCGTCAAGTTTCTCGGCTTCTCCCAGGTCTTCAAGAATGCGCTTACCGGGCTGCCGATCGGCGGCGGCAAGGGCGGCAGCGACTTCGATCCCAAGGGCCGCTCCGACGGCGAGATCATGCGCTTCTGCCAGAGCCTGATCACCGAGATGTATCGCTACCTCGGCGAATACACCGACGTCCCCGCCGGCGACATCGGTGTCAGCCAGCGCGAGGTCGGCTACATGTTCGGGCAGTACAAGCGCCTGACCAATCGCTTCGAGTCGGGTGTGTTCACCGGCAAGGGTCTGGACTGGGGTGGCAGCCGCGCGCGCACCGAGGCCACCGGCTACGGCGCGGTGTTCTTCACCCAGGAGATGCTGAAGGCCCGCAACGATTCCCTCGAAGGCAAGCGGGTGGTGATCTCCGGCGCCGGCAACGTGGCGATCTTCGCCACGCAGAAGGCACAGCAGCTGGGTGCGAAGGTCATCGCCTGCTCGGACTCGCGTGGCGTGATCCTCGACGAGGACGGCCTGGATCTGGACCTGCTGCGCCAGATCAAGGAGCGTGAACGCGGGCCGGTCTCGGACTACGCCGAACGCAAGCCGAGCGCGAAATACCGCGAAAACGGCTGCATCTGGGAGATCCCCTGCGAGGTCGCCCTGCCCTGCGCCACGCAGAACGAACTGACCGGCAAGGACGCGAAGGCGCTGGTCGAAAACGGCTGCATCGCGGTCGCCGAAGGCGCCAACATGCCGGTGACCCCGGAGGGCATTCAGACCTTCCGCGAGGCGGGCATCGCGTTCGGTCCGGGCAAGGCCGCCAACGCCGGCGGCGTGGCCACCAGCGCGCTGGAAATGCAGCAGAACGCCAGCCGCGACTCCTGGACCTTCGAACACACCGAAGCACGCCTGCAGGAGATCATGGCGAACATCCACCAGACCTGCTTCGAGACGGCCGAAGAATACGGCTCACCGGGCAATTACTCGGTCGGCGCCAACATCGCCGGCTTCGTCAAGGTCGCCCGCGCCATGGAGGCCATGGGCCACATCTGAGGTCCCGGGGTCGACAGTTCCAGCATGCCGGCCACGACCAGCAGCAGGAACATCAGCACCGCGCAGGTGGCACTGACCACAAACGAGCCGATGCCCGGGCCCGATTGCCTCTGCTCGGGCATCGGCCGTTGTGCAGGCGCAGAGGGGGTACGCCAAAGCGTCCCGGAGGAGCACCCCCCGGGGGCGGCCTGGTTCAGCGCTTCCATGGGGGAGGCACAGCTCACCAGAAAGCCCGCGACCTGCGGTGACCACTTCTGACGGAAAGGGTGGCCTGCAGGGCGAGTGAGGCAAGCTTGAAACCGATTCGGACCGAACGTAGGGTTGATAACATAGCAACAGCCAAAAGGAGATTGGCGATGAACCACGACGATCGGGAACGGATCTCCACGGTGATCAACTATTTCTGGGGTGAAGACACCGCAGCGCCCCATGCTGTAACCCGGAATGTCGCGAAGGTTGCCTTGGAAGCGCTTCAGGAAGCTCAGTCCTGCACAGCGGCAATGGACATGGTTCCGCGCCCTGGCGCTACCAAGGCGGGGCCCCGTTATGCGGCCAAGCAGCTGGCGAAGATTGGCAAGCGCATTGCCTCTGGCGATACGTCCCAGTACGAGACCTGCCGCAGTCAGGTCGCCGTTGCGTACAAGTCGAGAATCAATATGGCGCTGATGGGGTTGTGATCATGAGCAAACGACTTGCTTCGGTCGCACTTGCGCTTTCGTTCACCCTCATGCTGGCCAGCCCCAATGCGACATCAGGTGACCAGCTGACACTGTCATACTCCGGACAGCAATACCTGCTTCCTCCGAACCCTGTTGCCATAGGGTCAGCGGGGGGCAAGGACAATGTTCTGATCATCAAGTACAGCGAAAAGTCCGGAAAGGACTATATCAGCCTCTCCCGGGGGGGCAACCTGGAAACCGGGGCATGTAGTTATCCCGATTTCTTCCGGTCGACCCTGGATTCACAGGCCGAAGATAGCTGTGCAAACTCGGCCATCGACGCCTTCCGGCGGATATTCGTCGCCGACGCGGAAACGGACGTTTGGGAGGTCTCGGGCCATCTCCACTACTACTTCCGCACGGCCGATCATGGCACCTTCGTTTTCTCGGTGATCGACGACCATGCCATCATCGTGATCGACACCGATTTCATGGAAGAACAGGAACTGCGCCACGCCCTGACCGGGCTGGCAGAGTGATGCAATTCCGAGGCAAGAGGATTACTGCATCATGGGGTAGGGCACTCCAGCACGCCTTATACCTGACTCGGCACCACTGCTGAACGTGCAACCCGTTGCGGACGCAGCAGCCCCCGGTCAGCAAACAATAATTATCGTTTCCCCGCCCCCTCCCAGAAAAAGCCCGCGCAGGGCGGGCCCTGGAGGTGGGGAAATGCATCGGACGGATCAGGCGACGGCTGCGTCCCTGGTGAAGCGGAGCTGGTTGCCCTCCATGTCCACGCGGATGGTGTCGCCCGAGACGAACTCGCCGGACAGCAGCTGCTGCGCCAGCGGGTTCTCCAGCTGGGTCTGGATCGCCCGCTTCAGCGGCCGCGCCCCGTACACCGGGTCGAAGCCCGCCTCGCCGAGGTGATCCAGCGCCGCGTCGGAGACCTCCAGCCCCAGTTCGCGCTCCTCCAGGCGTTCGCGCAGATAGCGCAGCTGGATGTCGGTGATCGCGCGGATCTGCTCGCGCTCCAGCGGGTGGAAGACCACCACGTCGTCCACGCGGTTGATGAACTCGGGCCGGAAGTGCTGCCCGACGATCTCCATCACCGCGCCCTTCATGCGATCGTAGTTGTCCTCGCCGGCCATCTCCTGGATCTGCTGCGAGCCCAGGTTGGAGGTCATCACGATCACCGTGTTGCGGAAGTCCACGGTACGCCCGTGACCGTCGGTCAGGCGGCCGTCATCCAGCACCTGCAGCAGCACGTTGAACACGTCCGGATGCGCCTTCTCGACCTCGTCCAGCAGGATCACGGAGTACGGCTTGCGGCGCACGGCCTCGGTCAGATAGCCACCCTCCTCGTAACCGACATAGCCCGGGGGCGCCCCGATCAGCCGCGCCACGGAGTGCTTCTCCATGAACTCCGACATGTCGATGCGCACCATGGCCTCCTCGGTGTCGAACAGGAAGCCGGCCAGCGACTTGGTCAGCTCGGTCTTGCCGACGCCAGTGGGGCCCAGGAACAGGAACGAGCCGTTCGGACGGTTGGGATCCGCCAGCCCGGCGCGTGAACGGCGGATGGCGTTGGCCACCGCGGTCACCGCCTCGTTCTGGCCGACCACGCGCTCGCCGATGGCCTCTTCCATGCGCAGCAGCTTGTCCTTCTCGCCCTCCAGCATCTTGGCCACCGGGATCCCGGTCCAGCGCGAGACGACCTCGGCGACCTCCTCGTCGGTCACCTTGTTGCGCAGCAGCTGGGTCTCCTGGCTCTCCATCTCGTGGGCCATGGCCAGGGACTTCTCCAGATCCGGGATCTTCCCGTACTGCAGTTCGGACATGCGCGACAGGTCACCGGCACGCCGCGCGGTCTCCAGCTCCTGACGCGCGCGCTCCAGTTCTTCCTTGAGCTGCGCGGCGCCGGAGACCGAGGCCTTTTCGGACTTCCACACCTCTTCGAGGTCGGAGTACTCGCGCTCCAGGCGCTCGATCTCCTCCTCCAGCGTGCCCAGGCGCTTCTTCGAGGCCTCGTCGGATTCCTTGTTCAGCGCCTCGCGCTCGATCTTCAGCTGAATCAGGCGCCGCTCCAGCCGGTCCATGGACTCGGGCTTGGAGTCGATCTCCATCTTGATCCGGCTGGCCGCCTCGTCGATCAGGTCGATCGCCTTGTCCGGCAGCTGGCGGTCGGTGATGTAGCGCTGCGACAGCTGCGCCGCGGCGACGATCGCCGGGTCGGTGATCTCGATCCCGTGATGCACTTCGTAGCGTTCCTTCAGTCCGCGCAGGATGGCGATGGTGTCCTCCTGGGTCGGCTCGTCCACCAGCACCTTCTGGAAGCGGCGCTCCAGCGCGGCGTCCTTCTCGATGTTCTCGCGGTATTCGTTGAGCGTGGTCGCGCCGATGCAGTGCAGCTCGCCACGCGCCAGCGCCGGCTTGAGCATGTTGCCGGCATCCATCGCGCCCTCGGCCTTGCCGGCGCCCACCAGGGTGTGGATCTCGTCGATGAACAGGATCACGCGACCCTCTTCCTGCGAGATCTCGTTGAGCACCGACTTCAGGCGTTCCTCGAAATCGCCACGGTACTTGGCCCCGGCCAGCAGCGACCCCATGTCCAGCGCCAGCACGCGCTTGTCCTTGAGCCCCTCGGGCACCTCGCCGTTGACGATGCGCTGGGCCAGACCCTCGACGATCGCGGTCTTGCCGACCCCCGGCTCGCCGATCAGCACCGGGTTGTTCTTGGTCCGGCGCTGCAGTACCTGCACCGAACGGCGGATCTCCTCGTCACGCCCGATCACCGGATCCAGCTTGCCCTGCTCGGCCCGTTCGGTCAGGTCGGTGGTGTATTTCTCCAGCGCCTGCCGGTTCTCCTCCGCGTTGGGGTCGTCCACCTGGGCGCCACCGCGGATCTGGTCCACCGCATCCTCGATGGAATCCTTGTTGGCCCCCGCATTGCGCAGCATCTCGCCCACACCGGCCTTCTCGTCGATGGCGGCGAGGAGAAACAGCTCGCTCGGGATGTACTGATCCTTGCGCTCCTGGGCGAGCTTGTCACACACGTTGAGCATGCGCCCCAGGTCGCTGGACACGTGCACGTCGCCGGCGGCACCCTCCACCTTCGGCATGCGGTCCAGCGCCTCGCCCAGCGCGGACCGCAACTGGCGCACGTTGACCCCGGCACGGTCGAGCACGTGGCGGGTGGTGCCGCCCTCCTGATCCAGCATGGCCAGCAGCAGGTGGGCGGGTTCGATGAACTGATGATCCCGGCCCACCGCCAGCGACTGGGCGTCGGAGATCGCGCTCTGGAATTTGGTCGTCAGGCGATCCATTCGCATTGGATTAATCCTCGCTTCGAAATTGGCAACTGACCTGAACCATGGGGCCACGCATACCCGGGTTCAAGTCCGCGGCCACAAATTCCCGTTTCCGTGCGCGTTCTCGGGTCCACCTGCGGCGCGCGGGAAGCCCCCGCCCTTACCGGCGCTTTCGGCAGGCCGGCCCCGCGGCTGTTAAATTGTTGAGTACAACACTAGGAGATAAGCGCTCGTCATGCCCTATTCGGAACAGCAGATCACGTCCCTGCATCGCTGGTCGGACAAGACCTTCAGCTTCACCACCACGCGGCCGGAAGGCTTCGAATTCCACAACGGCCAGTTCGTCACCCTCGGCCTGCGCCCCGAGGGCAAGCTGATCCCGCGCGCCTATTCGATCGTGTCGGACCCGTCCAGCGAGGAACTCGAGTTCCTCAGCATCCACGTGCCCGACGGTGACCTGACCAGCCGCCTCGCCCATGTCGAACCGGGCGACTCGATCTGGATCAACAACAAGGTCACCGGCTCGCTGACGGTGGACTACGTGCAGCCCGGGCGTCATCTGTACATGCTGGCCACCGGCACCGGCATCGCGCCGTTCGTCTCCCTGGTCCGCAGCGACGAGGTGTTCGAACATTTCGAACGGGTCATCCTGGTGCACAGCGTGCGTACCGTGGAGGAACTGGCCTATCGCGAGGAACTGGAAGCGAAGATCAGCGATCGTTTCCGGTATATGCCCACCGTGACCCGCGAGGATCACGACTTCGCCTGCCCGGTGGCGCAGCAGCCGTTCGACAACAACCAGCGCGGCGCCGAGCTGTTCCGCTCGGGCGAGCTGTTCCGGGCGCTGGATCTGCCGCCGGCGGATCCGGAGCAGGATCGCGTGATGCTGTGCGGCAACCCGGCGATGAACCGCGAGATGAGCCAGTGGCTGGAGGAACACGGCTGGGTGCAGACCAGCTACAAGGGGACCGGCACCTACACCGTGGAGCAGGCCTTCGTCACCACCATGGACGACGCCGACGACTGACGCTCCCGCATCACCCCCCCAGCAGGATCCAGCGCGCCTCGTTGAGGCGTTGCAGGGTGGCCGTGTCACCGCCCCGGTCGGGGTGGTGGCGCTGGGCCAGGCGGCGGTAGCGGGACTGGACCTCCGCGTCCTCCACCGGATCCGCCAGCTCCAGCACCGCCAGCGCCGTAGCCCGGCGGTCGCCACCGTCCATCCGCCGCCAGAAGCCATCCAGCAGGGCCTGCACCGCGGCCGCATCCATGTGATCCAGAGTGCTCAGGTCGAGGTAATAGGCCCGCAAAGGGTCCTCGCGCACCAGGGCCGCGGAGACCGTGCCGACGGTTGCCGCAGCCCCCGCGCCGGCCATGGCCCGCGCCTGAATACCGATATCCAGGCAATGGATGCGCAGCCATTCGCCCTCGGCCGCCAGCCGGTCGCGCAGGCGATAGAGGCAGTGAAACAGCAGGAAATGAGTACGGAACAGCCCCAGCGGTTCGCGCAGGTCGGCTCCGGCGAAAGGCACCACGCCGGCGTCACGCAGGCGGGCGATCAGCGCGTGCTCGGTCTGCCCCGCGGCCTGCGCGCGCACGCCCTGTTCCACCGCCGCCAGCAGTCCCGGATCGACTTCGGTATCGCCCCCGGTACGCGCACCCGCGGCGGCATCGACGACGGGGTTCACGAGGCGTCCGGCGTATCGCCGTCGATGTAGTACCAGTGACCGTCGATGCGCCGGAACCGGCTGCGTTCGTGCAGCCGCATGCCCTGGCCGTGCAGCCGCGCGCGGGCAACGAATTCGACCACCCCGGTGGTGTCCTCGCGGCCGCCGGCCTCGGTGTCGCGCACGTTCAAGCCCAGCCAGCGCCGGTCCGGATCCAGCTCCAGCGAGGCCGGGCGGGTCTGCGGATCCCAGGTCGCCAGGATGTAGGCCTCGTTGTGCTCGGTGAAGGCGGTGTACCGCGAACGCATCAGCGCCTCGGCGGTCTCCGCCGGGGCGCTGCCGTCGATGCGCGGCCCGCAGCAGCGTTCCCGCGGGTGACCGGACCCGCAGGAGCAGTTCACGCTGTCCGGTTTCGGCTTGCGGCGACCCATCTCGACCCCCCGAGAAAAAATGATCGGGACGCGGGAAATCCCCCCACGCCAGTGCAGGGAGTAGCGTAACCCCCAGCCACACCGGAGTGAACCGCATGGACGATATCCTGATCCTCGGCTGCGGAGACCTGGGCACCGGGCTGGGCCGTCGGCTGCACGACGCCGGGCACCGGGTCTGGGGCCTGCGGCGCCATCCCGAACACCTGCCCGAATGGATCCGGCCCCTTCAGGGCGACCTGACGGACCCCGACGGCCTGCCGGAGCTGCCGCGAACGGCACGGGCGGTGTATTTCATCACCACCCCCGACCGGATGGACGACACGGGTTACCGCCGCGCCTATGTCGATGCGCTGCACCATGCGCTGGGCGCCCTGGAACGCCAGGGCCTGCAGCCGGAACGCGTGATCTTCGTGTCGTCCACCGGCGTCTACGGCGTCGATGACGGCAGCCGGGTCGACGAAGACACCCCCGCCCTGCCACAACGCTTCTCCGGCCGCCGCCTGCTGGAGGCCGAACGCCTGCTGGAGGCCTCGCCGTACCGGGGCATCCGCCTGCGCCTGGGCGGGATCTACGGACCGGGCCGCGAACGCATGCTGGAGCTGGCGCGCGCCGGCCAGCTGGGCGATGACGAACCGCCGACGTGGACCAACCGCATCCACCGCGATGATGCGGTCGGCATCCTGCACCACCTGTTCACGCTGGCCGATCCCGATCCGGTCTATCTCGGCGTGGATACCGAACCGGCCCTGAAAAGCGAAGTGCTGCACTGGCTCGCCGCGCGCCTGGGTACCCTGCCGGCAGATGCGGCGGTCCACCGCGTGGATGCCCGCGACGGGGCCCGCGGCCGGCGCTGCGACAGCCGGCGCCTGCAGGACTCCGGCTACCGCTTCCGCTATCCCGACTACCGGGCCGGCTTCGCCCCGCTGCTGCCCTGAAGCATACGCCCGCCGCACACACGAAAAAGGCCCCGCCCGGCAGAACCGGAGGGGCCCGGAGAGACCCGGCCCGGGGAGGCAGAACCCCGGGACCGGTGATCAGAACCCGGAGGTTCAGACCTTGGTGTAGCGCAGGTACGAGCGGATCTCGTCGAAGCCCTGCGGGAACTTCTTCTGCGCTTCTTCGTTGCTGACCGTCGGCGGGATGATCACCTGGTCACCCGGGGTCCAGTCGGCCGGCGTCGCGATGCCGTGCTTGTCGGCGGTCTGCAGGCCGTCGATGGCACGCAGGATCTCGTCGAAGTTGCGGCCCAGCGACATCGGGTAGGTCATCATCAGACGGATCTTCTTGTTCGGATCAATGATGTAGACCGAACGCACCGCCGCGGTGTCGCTCTCGCCGGGGTGGATCATCTCGTAGAGTTCCGAGATCTTCTTGTCGGCGTCGGCGACGATCGGGAATTCGAGGGTCGTGTTCTGCGTGTCGTTCACGTCCTCGATCCACTTGTTGTGCTCTTCCACCGTGTCGGTGGACAGGCCCAGCGGCTTCACGTTGCGGTCCGCGAACTGCTTCGCAAGCTGCGCGGTGCGACCCATCTCGGTGGTGCACACCGGGGTGAAATCGGCCGGGTGGCTGAAGAAGAAGCACCAGGAATCGCCGATCCACTCGTGGAAGTCGATCTTGCCGGAGGTGGTGTCGACCTGGAAGTTCGGTGCGGTATCGCCCAGACGAAGCGTCATATCGCTATCTCCTTTGCTTGTTTCCGTTCATTCGGTTGGTGGCAGATGATCGTTATCGATCATGTACATCACTATATCGGCGAATTCTTATGATGTGAATTCTATTATATCAATCACACCGATCGCCTGATCCTATGAGTCGCCCTGGGTCCATTTCCATGGCTGCTTCATGGTCAATCATTGGTGTCACCACCTCGCCCGAAGTTCCCGCCGGACAGTGACCCAGTCCACAAACCATACGGCTCAGACCGGATCCCGCCGCCAGATCAGGATCTGGTTGTTCACCGGCATGTCCACCACCGCCTCCCGGGTCAGGCCACAGGCGTTCGCCAGGCGGTCCAGATCGGCGCGATCGCGCACCCCCATGCCCGGGTCCTGCTGGCGCAGGGAACGGTCGAAACGCGCATTGGATTCGGCCGTGTGCTCCCCGTCATGCGCGAACGGCCCGTACAGCGCGAACAGCCCGTCCGGCTCCAGAACCCCGGCGACCCCGGCGAACAGCGCCTCCACCCCCGGCCAGTGCAGGATGTGGACGGTGTTCGCGCTGTAGACGTAACGAAACGGACCGTCCGGCCAGGGATCAGCGGCGACGTCGAGGGCGCGCGGCGGCTGCAGGTTGGGCGCCGCCGCCTCGCGCCGCCACGCCTCGATCCCCGGCAGGTGTTCGGCGACATCGGTGGGCAGCCACTGCAGATGTCCCAGGCGCGGCGCCATGAAAGCCGCATGCTGCCCGGTCCCCGCCCCCAGCTCCAGCAGGGCACCCGGACGGACGAACCACCGTTCCAGAACCCCCAGGATCGGCTCGCGGTTCTGTTCGGCCGCCGGGGCATACGGGCGCTGCGTCACTTCCATGGGGTTCTCCGGTCTGCGGTGTGCGGATTCCGGCCCAGCATAAGCGATGCCCGAAGCGACCAGGTGCAAGACCGCACGTTCAACGGGTCCGCGATGGACCCCGCAGGTGCGGGACTGCCATGATCCGTATTCAGGTCCCTTTTACGGAGAGCCCCCATGTCCCGCTACCCGCAACGTCCCGCCCGCTCCCGGATCGCTGCATGGGCCACCGCCCTGGGGCTGCTCCTCGGCGCCGTGGCCGCCACTTCTCACGCCGACGCACGCGCGCCGGCCAGCGACCCGGACACCCTCCTGCCGGTGGAGCTGGCCACCGTGGGGGTGGACTCGCACAGCGGCCTGCCCATTGCCCTGCTGCGCGACCCCGAATCCGCCGAGGTCGTGCCCATCGTCATCGGCACCGACCAGGCCCGCGCCATCCTCCTGGCCATGCAGGATGTCGACGTACCGCGGCCCATGACCCACGACCTGATGGTCGACCTGCTGCGCGAACTCGACGCGGAGCTGGAACGGGTCATCGTGGACGGGCTGGAAGACGGCACCTATCTTGGCATGCTGGAGCTGCGTGTCCCCGGCGAGGGGGCACCGCGGCGGATCGATGCCCGGCCCAGCGACGCCCTCGCGCTGGCAGTGCGCACCGGCGCGCCCATCGCGGTGGCACCGGAAATCCTCGAGGCCGACGTCCCCTTCGATTTCCAGCCCCCCGGTGACGACGAGATCGTCACCGCGCTGGGCATCACCGTGATCGAGGCCCGTGCGGATCTGCGCGAGGCCCTGGGCCTGCCGGACGAGCCCGGCGTCCTCGTCAGCCGAGCCGAGGGAGCCGCCGCCGAGGCCGGCCTGGAGCAGGGCGCGCTGATCCTGGAGGTCAACGGACGCAGCCCGGAAACCCCGATCGACTTCCTCGAGGCCGTGGGAACCACCCCGGACGACGAAGAAGCCGAACTGCGCTTCTGGCTGGACGGCGAGACCCGCACCATCACGCTGCCCACCGACGTCCCGGTGCTGCCGGACGACGAAGACGCGATTCAGGCCTGAACGCGCGCCGCCGGGTCCCTCCGCGGGCGCTTCAGCCCATGTGCCGGCGCAGCCAGTCGATGCTGGCGGCGGTCGCCGGGTCGTGCGGACCCGGCTCGCCGGCCGGGTCCAGGTCCGCCAGCACACGGCCGGCCAGCTGCTTGCCCAGTTCCACGCCCCACTGATCGAAGGCGTTGATCTCCCACAGGCTCGCAAGCACGTAGATCTTGTGCTCGAACAGGGCGATCAGCGCCCCCAGGCGCTCCGGATCCAGGTCTTCCAGCAGGATCAGCGTGCTCGGACGGTCCCCGGGGAAACTGCGATGCGGCGCCAGCGCCTCGATCTCGGCCGCATCGCGACCGGCGGCGGCCATCTCCGCCCGGGCCTCGTCCTCGCTGCGCCCCAGGGCGAGCGCCTCGGCCTGGGCCACCAGATTGGCCAGCAGCATGGGGTGCTGTTCCGGCAGGTCGTGTTCGGCGCGCGCAACGCCGATGAATTCCGCCGGCACCCGCCGCGTACCCTGATGCAGCAGCTGATAGAACGCATGCTGCCCGTCGGTGCCCACCGCACCCCAGACCAGCGCCCCGGTATGCCCCTCCACCGGCGTGCCGTCCAGCCGCACCCGCTTGCCCAGGCTCTCCATCTCCGCCTGCTGCAGATACGGCGGCAGGAAATACAGCCGCTCGTCGTAGGGCAGCACTGCGCGCGACTCCGCACCCTGGGTGTCCTGATTCCACAGGTCCACCAGCGCCATGCGCACCGCCGCGTTGTCCTCCGGCGTCGCGGTGCGCACGTGTTCGTCCATCGCATGGGCCCCGGCCAGGAACCGGCGGAAACCGTCCATGCCCAGCAT
Source organism: Thioalkalivibrio sp. ALE23 (assembly GCF_000378545.1). Lineage (NCBI taxonomy): Bacteria > Pseudomonadati > Pseudomonadota > Gammaproteobacteria > Chromatiales > Ectothiorhodospiraceae > Thioalkalivibrio > Thioalkalivibrio sp. ALE23. The sequence continues at coordinate 514,517 of NZ_KB900031.1, forward strand.
CAGCGCCACCGGCAGGCCGATCGCCGACCACACCGAATAGCGACCGCCGACCCAGTCCCAGAAACCGAACATGCGCTCGGAGGCAATCCCGAATTCGGCAACCCGCTCGCGCGCGGTGGACACCGCCACGAAATGGGCCGCGACCGCGGACTCGTCACCACCGGCATGGCGCACCAGCCAGTCGCGCGCGGCTCGCGCGTTGGTCAGGGTTTCCTGGGTGGTGAAGGTCTTGGAGGCCACCACGAACAGAGTCGTCTCCGGATCCACCTGACGCAGCACCTGCCACAGGGCCTCGCCATCGATGTTGGAAACGAAGTGCATCTCCGGCGGACTCCCCCCGGCGGTCGTGGGGGCATGATCCGCCAGCGCCCGGCAAACCATCCGCGGCCCCAGATCGGAGCCGCCGATCCCGATGTTCACCACCGTGTCGATCGCCCGCCCGGTGAACCCCCGGTGGGTCCCGTCCTGCACCTCCTGCACGAAGGCCCCCACCCGGTCCAGGACCGCATGCACCGCCGGCACCACGTCTTCGCCGTCCAGCTCGCAGCGGGCCTCGCGGGGCAGGCGCAACGCGGTGTGCAGTGCGGCCCGCCCCTCGGTCACGTTGACCCGCTCGCCGCCGAACAGCCGCTCCAGCGCCGAAGGGATATCGGCGGCCCGCGCCGCCGCGAACAGCGCCTCCCAGGCATCGGCATCGAGCCGCTGGCGCGTCCAGTCCAGGCGCAGGCCGGCCACCTCGCGGACATCACGCTCCACCCGTTCCGGCTCGCGCGCCAGCAGTTCGCGCAGGTGCTCCTGCTCCAGGCGCCGGGCTTCGTTCTGCAGGGCTTCGCGCGCGGCGATTCGATCGGAACGGTTCATGCACTTAACTCGCGTCGTGGATACGGGTCCAGCATAATCCGCGACCCGGCGCCCGTCAGCCTGCCCGGCCGTGAACCGCCTGCGACTGCGTTACACTGGACATCCCGTCACGGAGAAGCCGTCATGCGCATCCTCTTTGCCACCAGCGAGGTCTACGGTCTGGTCAAGACCGGTGGCCTCGCCGATGTCAGCGCCAGTCTGCCCGTTGCCCTGCGGCGCCGGCGACAGGACGCGCGCCTGATCCTTCCGGCCTATCCCGAGGCGGTGCAGCACCTGCGCCGGCCGGTCACCCACCCGGGACCGGCAGACGCCCCGTGGCAACTGATCGAAGGCCATTTGCCGGGCACGCGCATGCCGGTCTACCTGATCGACTGGCCGGAATATTTCCAGCGCGCCGGCAACCCCTACACCGCCTCCAACGGCCAGGACTGGCCGGACAACGCGCAGCGCTTCGCCGGCTTCGCCCGGGCCGTGGCCCGGGTGGCCGCCGACGACGCCGGCCTGGACTGGGCGCCGGAGATCGTCCACGGCAACGACTGGCAATGCGGCCTGCTGCCGATCTACCTGCGCGAGGCCTGCGGGACGGGGGGCGGCCCGGCGTCGGTGTTCACCATTCACAACCTCGCCTACCAGGGTCTGTTCCCTGCCGAAACCGTGACCGCGCTGGGGCTGCCCGCCGAGCTCTGGCACCCGGACGGCGTCGAGTTCCACCAGCAGCTGTCCTTCATGAAGGCCGGGCTGATGTTCAGCGACGCCATCACCACCGTCTCCCCCACCTATGCCCGCGAGATCCGGCAACCGGAACACGGCATGGGCCTGGACGGCGTGCTGCGCGCGCGGGCCAACGTGTTCCACGGCATCCTCAACGGCGTCGACTACCGCGCCTGGGACCCGGCCCGCGATCCGCACATCGCCGCCGCCTACGGGCCCGACGACCTCTCCGGCAAGGCCGCCTGCAAGGCCGCTCTGCAGCGTCGCCTGGGACTGGCCGAGGACCCGGACATCCCGCTGCTGGGACACGTCGGGCGCATGGTCGAGCAGAAGGGCATGGACCTGCTGCTGGCGGTGGCCGCCCCTCTGGCCGAGGCCGGGCGCATTCAGCTGGCGCTGGTCGGCTCCGGGCAGACCGATCTGGAGCACGCCGCGGGCGCCCTGTCGCGGGCCCACCCGGGGCGGGTGGGTGTCCACATCGGCTACGACGAACCGCTGGCCCATCAGATCGAGGCCGGTGCCGACCTGTTCGCGATGCCGTCGCGCTTCGAGCCCTGCGGGCTCAATCAGCTCTACAGCCTGCGTTATGGCACCCCGCCGGTGGTACATGCCACCGGTGGCCTGGCCGATACCGTGGTCGACGCCACCCCCGAAGCCCTGGAAGACGGCCGCGCCACCGGTTTCAGCTTCACCCCGGACAGCATCCCGGCGCTCGGCGACGCCCTGGAGCGGGCCCTGGCGCTTTACCACGCCCGCGCCGACGGCCGCTGGGAACAGCTGATGCGCACCGGAATGCAGCAGAACTTCGACTGGCAGGTCGCTGCCGGGGCCTATCTCGAACTCTATCGCGAACACCGCCCCCGGGCGCGCGCAGGCGCATCTGCGCTATAATCGCCGGCTTTCGCCGCCGACCGGCACGGGCCGGCAGGCAAGCAACCACCACGGCGGGGCCGGCTGCGGCCGGCCCCCTGCTGCGCGGGCCGCCTCATGAACCAAGCCGATCACAACGACCGTTTCCTGCCCCAGGACAAGGAACTGCGCGCGCGCGTGCGTCTGTTCGGAGAATTGCTGGGCAACGTCATCTGGAAACTCGAGGGCAAGACCGTCTTCGACGCGGTGGAGACCCTGCGCCGTGGATTTGTCAGCCTGCGCAAGGAGGAAGACCCGGAGCTGCGCCAGAGGCTGATGGATGACATCACGCAGTTCGACACGACCCTGACCGAGCGCGTGATCCGCGCCTTCAGCATCTACTTCTCGCTGGTCAACATCGCCGAGGAAGACCTGTTCTACCGCTGGCGCCGCGCCCAGGTCTCCAGTGGCGAGCCGCTGTGGCTGGGCTCCTTCGACCAGGCCCTGCGCGAACTGCACGACGACGGCGTCACCGCGCAGGAACTGGAGGAACTGCTGGGGCAGCTGCACTACCAGCCGGTGTTCACCGCGCATCCCACCGAGGCCCGGCGGCGGACCACCATGGAGAATCAGCGCCGGGTGTTCGAGACCGCCGACCGCCTCAACCAGCCGGGACTGGGCGACGAGGAACGTCGCCTGATCACCGAAGAGCTGGAGGGCCAGATCCAGATCCTGTGGCGCACCAACGAGGTCCGGGTGAGGAAGCCGGAGGTCCAGGACGAGATCAAGTACGGCCTGTTCTATTTCGAGGAGAGCCTGTTCGAGGCGGTGCCGCAGAGCTACCGCTTCCTCGAGAAGGCGATCCGCCGCATCTACGGGGTCAACCCGGACGGCTCCCTGCCGGTGCGCATCCCTGCGTTCCTGCATTTCGGCTCCTGGATCGGCGGCGACCGCGACGGCAACCCCAACGTCACCCCGGAGGTCACCGTGCTGGCCTCGCGTCTGGCGATGGAACAGGTGCTGCGCGAGTACATCAAGCGGGTCAACGAACTGCGCAACGTCCTCACGCACTCCTCCTACATGTGCGAGCCATCGGCCGAATTCCTCGCCAGCCTGAAATCGGACGCGACCATCTCCAACGCGGTGTTCCAGGGGGCCTCCGACCGCTTCGAGACCGAGCCCTACCGGCGCAAGCTCTACATCATGCGCTACCGCCTGCGCGAGACCCTGGGTACGGTCAGCCGGCGGATCCGGGGCGAGGCCGCGGTGCTGCCCACCAACAGCGCCTACGCCACGCCGGACTCTTTCCTGCACGACCTCAAGTTGATCCGCGACTCCCTGATCAGCCACGGCGACCGCAACATCGCCAGCGGCGCGCTCACCGACCTGATCCGTCTGGTCGAGACCTTCGGCTTCCACCTGCACCATCTGGACGTGCGCCAGGAATCCACCGTGCACACCGAGGCGGTCGCCGAGATCCTGCGCCACATCGATCCGTCCCTGGACTACGCGGCCATGGACGAGCCCGCCCGTCAGCAGTGTCTGGCGGAGCTGATCGGCCGCGGTGACGATCTGCCGCAGCCCGACCGCAACACGCTCGGCGAGCGCAGCCGCGAGACCCTGGAGGTGTTCGTGGTCATCCGCCGCATGCGCGGCGAGGTTGGCCCGGACGGAATCGGCACCTACGTCATCTCCATGACCCACGCGGCCTCGCACGTGCTGGAAGTCCTGCTGCTGGGGCGCCTGGCCGGACTGGCCGGCGAAGATCCGGAAACCGGAGCGTACTGCCACCTGCGCATCTCGCCGCTGTTCGAGACCATCGAGGACCTCCTGCACGTCGAGGACGTCCTGGAGGGCCTGCTGTCGAATCCGGTCTACGCGCGCCTGCTGGCCGCCTCCGGAAACGTCCAGGACGTGATGCTGGGCTACTCCGACTCCTGCAAGGACGGCGGCATCCTCGCTTCCAGCTGGAACCTGTACGAGGCGCAGAAGAAGATCGTCGGCATCACCGACCGCTACGGCGTGCGCTGCCAGCTGTTCCATGGCCGCGGCGGCACCGTTGGGCGCGGCGGCGGCCCGACCCACGAATCCATCCTCGCCCAGCCCCCGGCCACCGTGCAGGGGCGGATCAAGTTCACCGAGCAGGGCGAGGTGCTGTCGTACAAGTACTCCAACGTGGAGACCGCGGTGTACGAACTGGGCATGGGCGCGACCGGCCTGATGCTGGCCTCGCGCAGCCTGATCCGCCCGCCGCGCTGCGACCGCGACGACTACCGCGAGACCATGGAGGAACTGGCGCGCCTGGGCGAGGATGCCTACCGCGATCTGATCGACCACACCCCGGGCACGCTCGACTACTTCTACGAGATCACCCCGGTGCAGGAGATCGGCTATCTCAACATCGGCTCGCGACCCTCGCACCGGCGCAAGACCGACCGTTCCAAGAGTTCGATCCGCGCGATTCCGTGGGTCTTCGGCTGGGCCCAGTCGCGCCACACCCTGCCGGCCTGGTATGGCATCGGCACCGCGCTGCAACGCTGGCGCGGCGACGATCCGGCACGCCTGGAACAGCTGCAGCGCATGTATCAGGAGTGGCCGTTCTTCCGTTCGCTGCTGTCCAACTGCCAGATGGCCCTGACCAAGGCCGACATGCGCACCGCCGCCGAGTACGCCCGGCTGTCGCACGACACCGACCTGTCCGAGCGCATCTATTCGCGGGTACGCGAGGAACACAGCCGCACCGTCAACGAGGTGCTGCGGGTGGCTCAGCTGGACGGGCTGATGGAAGAAACGCCTCTGCTGGCGCGGTCGCTGCAGCGGCGCAACCCCTATCTGGATCCGCTCAACAGCATCCAGATCCACCTGCTGCGCCAGTCACGGGGTTTCGAGGCCGAGAACGAAGGGAACGGGGACGCCCGGGAGAACCCCTGGATCTCGCCGCTGCTGCGCTCGATCAACGCGATCGCCGCGGGTATGCGCAACACCGGCTGAGACCGGAGCGGGACACGCACTGGCCGGGGCCCGGGGCTCATGCAGGGCCCCGGGCCAATAATGCCGTACTCAGGCGGCCTGGACGGGGATATCGTGCCCGGTGCGGGCGATGGCGTTGTCGGCGTCGAGATACACCAGATCGGGGGTGAACTCGCGCGCCTCGGCGGCATCCAGCTGGCCGTAGGCACAGATGATCACGCGATCGCCCACCGATGCCTTGTGCGCGGCGGCACCGTTGACCGAGACCACCCCGGATCCGGCCTCCGCCTCGATGGCGTAGGTGGTGAAACGCTCGCCGTTGTCGACGTTGTAGATCTGGATCTGCTCGAACGGCAGGATCCCGGACGCCTCCAGCAGACGCGTATCGATCGCGCAGGACCCCTCGTACTCGAGTTCACAGTGCGTGACCCGGGCCTTGTGCAGCTTGCCCTTGAGCATGGTGACCAGCATAAGCGTCTTTCCGTTGGCGAACGGTCTTTTCACGGGGCCGGGAATTATGCGCGATGCACGCGGGAGCGGCAATGTCCCGCGTCCGACTCAGGGCCGGCGATTATCGATCAGGCGCACGCTGTCCAGCCAGGCGGCCCCGAGGATCACGAGGTCCTGATCGCACAGGGCCTCGCCGGCTACCGGCTCGGCGAGATCCATCGCCCGGCGGATGGCCACGTATTCGGCATCCAGCCCTGCCTCGCGCAGGCGGTCGCAGGCCTCCGCCTCGATCTCGGTGACCCGGTCGGCCGCGCCGCTGCGGTCGCGCCGGCAGACGATGGCGACCTCGTCGAGCACGCGCTTGAGCGCCGGTGCCTGCGCGCGCGACTCCGCCGTGAGCAGGCTGTTGCGCGAGGAACAGGCCAGCCCGTCGGACTCGCGCACGGTCGGCACCGCATCCACCCGCACCGGCATGTCCAGCGAGCCAACCATGCGCTCGATCAGGCGGAACTGCTGGTAGTCCTTCTCTCCGAACAGCGCGATATCCGGACGCACCAGGTTGAGCAGCTTGGTCACCACGGTCGCCACACCGTCGAAATGCCCCGGACGGAACGCCCCCTCGAGGATCTCCGAGAGCACCGGCACCACCACCTTCACCGGCGGCAGCCCGTCGTCCGGGTACATCACCGATTCGTCCGGGCAGAACAGGGCGTCGACGCCGGCATCCGCCAGCCGGCGGGAGTCTTCTTCGAGGCTGCGCGGGTAGTTCGCGAGGTCTTCCTCGCGGTCGAACTGCAGCGGATTGACGAAGATCGACACCACCACGCGCGACGCCCGCGCCCGCGCCTCGCGCACCAGTGCCATGTGCCCTTCGTGGAGGTGCCCCATGGTGGGCACCAGGGCAATGGTCTCCTGCCCGCCACGGCGCGACCATTCGCGGCGCATCGCCTGGATCTGGGGTCGATCTCGAAGGATTCTCATGGCCGTCCCGAGCCTCGTCTGAACCGGGGTTCTCTACAAAAAGGTATGCACGCCGGATTCCGGGAAGCGCCCCTCGCGCACCGCTCCGACATAGGCCCGCACCGCTCCGGCCAGCGAGCCGCCCTCGGCGAGGAAATCGCGGGCGAAGCGCGGCGGATTCGGGGTCAGGCCGATCACGTCGGCGATCACCAGCACCTGGCCGTCGCAGGCCGGGCTGGCCCCGATCCCGATCACCGGCACGTCGGCCGCCCGCGCGACCGCGGTGGCCAGTGCCTCGGTTACGCCCTCCAGCAGCAGGGCCTGGGCCCCGGCCTGTTCCAGCCGCCCGGCCAGCGATTCCAGCTCGGCCGCCGTGGCGGCGTCGCGGCCCTGCACGCGGTACCCGCCCATGCGGTGCACCGCCTGCGGGGTCAGCCCCAGGTGGGCACACACCGGGATGCCGGCATCCACCAGCCGTTCGACCACCGGGATCTGCGACGTGCCGCACTCGATCTTGATCATCTGCGCCCCGGCCCGCATCAGGGCGCCGGACTGGGCCAGCGCGGTGGCCGGATCGGCGTCCCCCAGAAACGGGAGATCCGCCATGATCAGCGCCTGCTGCGTACCGCGGGCGACCGCGGCGGTGTGATAGACCATGTCCTCCAGGGTGACCGGCAGGGTGGTCGCATGTCCCTGTACCACCATGCCCACCGAATCCCCGACCAGGATCACCTCCACGCCCTGCTCGTCCAGCAGGCGCGCGAACGCGGCGTCGTAGGCGGTCAGACAGGCAAAGCGCTCGCCGGCCCGCCGACGCTCGGCCAGGGTGTTGACGGTGATCGCGCCCATGCGTGTCCCCTACAGCGTGATCGGCAGCGGGTTGAAGTAGTGCCGCCCGCCCTGGATCGGTTCGAGAAACTGCAGCAGCTGGTCAAAATCGGCCGGGTTGTTCACCCAGTCAATCTCGGTCGCGTTGACGATCACCAGCGCCGGTCCCTCGAAATGATAGAAGAAATCCGCGTAGGCGGCGTTCAGCCGTTCCAGATAGGCAGTTTCGATCCGGCGTTCATAGGCCCGTCCGCGCTGGCGGATGCGTTCCTGCAGCACGTCCACCGGCGCCTGCAGATAGATCACCAGATCCGGCTGCGGCAGCCCCTGGCGCAGCCGGCGGAACATCTCGTGGTAGATCTCCAGCTCGTCCGGGGCCAGATTGAGTTCGGCGAACAGCGGGTCCTTGTCCATCAGGTAGTCGGCCACATGCGCCTGCTGGAACAGCCCCTTCTGCGCCACCGGGGTCAGCTGGCGCACGCGCTGCACGAGGAAATACAGCTGGGTGGCCAGGGCATGCTTGGCCGGATCCTGATAGAAACGTTCCAGGAACGGGTTCTCGTCGGGGGCCTCCTGCAGGAGCTCCGCCCGCAGGTGTTCCGCCAGCCGCTGCGCCAGCGAGGACTTGCCCACACCGATCGGGCCCTCGACCGCGATAAAGTCGAAATCCGCGAGGCTCATGCGCCCGCCCCCGCGCGACGGCCCGGTGGTGGCTCCCCCGCGTTGGCCTCCGCTGCGCTGTCGCCCGACTCCTCCACCGGGATCAGGGCGGCCGGATCAAAGGCACGGGCCAGCGCCGCCAGCGGGCCGCGCCCGGGGATCTCCAGCCCCGGTGCCAGCTCCTGCAGCGGCAGGACCACGAAATTGCGCTCGGCCACCCCCGGATGCGGCACCGCCAGCCCCGGCTCGTTCAGCACCCGGTCGCCGTACAGCAGCAGGTCCAGATCCAGCAGCCGCGGCCCCCAGCGCTGGCCGTCGCGCACGCGCCCGCAGCGCTGTTCGATGGCCTGCAGCGCATGCAGCAGTTCGCGCGGCGTCAGTCGGGTGTGCAGCCGGGCCACGGCATTGACGTAGTCCGGCTGATCCGGCGGTCCCATCGGCGGATTGCGGTACAGCCGCGAGCGCCCCGCCAGATGCGTCCCGGGCACCTCGCGGGCAAGGCGGGCGAAAGAGCCGCGAACCTGTGCCACCGGATCCCCCAGGTTGGCGCCGATGCCGATGTAGGCCGACACGGCCGCAGTGCGCCCGCCGGGCTGGATCCGGGTCATGCCGAGTCTTCCCCCGCCTTCTTCCCGCCCGAGCCGCCGGCACGACCCCGCGGCTTGCGCTTGCGGCGCTTGCGCTTGCCATCCCCGCCCGAGGCCCCGGTCATTGCCTTGCGTCCGGCCTCGTCCTTTTCCTGCAGTTCGGTCCACCAGCGGCAGGTCGCCTCGCTGGCATCCCCCACCTGCGCCCGCAGGCAGTAGAAGTCGTAACCGGCACGGAAACGCGGATGCGTCAGCAGCTTCAGGGCCCGCGCCCCGGAGTGGGTCTCCAGCCGGCTCTGCATGTCCCAGATCTCGCGAATCACCAGCGCAAAGCGGCGCGGGATGGTGATGGTCTCGCCCTGCTCATCGAGGATCTGCGACATCGCCTGGTCCCAGGCCGGCGCCGGGTTCTCGCCTTCCTCGATGCGCGCACTGGCCTCCCACTGCAGCGGCGCCCACATCAGCGCGGCATACAAAAACGCCGGGTGCACGCCCTGGTCCTCGGCCAGCCGCTTGTCGGTGTTGCGCAGCGCCTCGACCAGGAAGGCCCGCTGGCTGAGACCGGCCTCGGGATCGTCGGGGTCGTCGAAGGCCTCGGCGGTGGACGGGAACATCGCCTCGAACAGACCGAAGCGTTCGAGCTCGTCGAGGCAGGTGACGGCCTCGCCGCTGTGGAACAGCTTGATCACCTCGTCGAACAGGCGTGCCGGCGCGACTTCCTGCATCAGCGGCGCCAGCCGGTGCATCGCCTCGTCCACCGCCGGGTCGATGCGAAGCCCCAGCTTGGCGGAGAAACGCACCGCCCGCAGCATGCGCACCGGATCCTCGCGCAGGCGCGTCTCGGGATCGTCGCCGATCAGGCGCAGAACGCCCTCGCGCAGGTCCTCGACGCCGCCGGTGTAGTCCAGCACCGAGAAGTCGTTGATGTCGTAATACAGCGCGTTGATGCTGAAATCGCGCCGCAGGGCGTCCTGTTCGATGGTGCCGTAGCGGTTGTCGCGCAGGATGCGGCCGTCGTCGCTGAGGACCACGTCGCCGTCGTCGTCATCGTCGTCACCACCGGCATCGTGCGGGGCACGGAAGGTCGCGACCTCGATCACCTCGCGGCCGAACAGCACGTGCGCCAGGCGGAAGCGGCGGCCGATCAGCCGGCAGTTGCGGAACTCCCCGCGAACCTCTTCGGGGGTGGCGTCGGTGGCCACGTCGAAGTCCTTGGGCTCGCGCCCCAGCAGCAGGTCGCGCACCCCGCCGCCGACCAGACAGGCGCGGTAGCCCGCGTCACGCAGGCGGTAGAGCACCTTGAGCGCGTTGTTGTCGATGGCCGCGCGCGAGATGCCGTGCTCCTCGCGGCTGTAGACGCGAGGCACGACCAATGCGTCGCCGGCGCGCGGGGCATTGTCGCGGGGGTCAGTTTCGGCCGGGGCCGGGATGTCGGTATCAGGGCGGGTCACGCAGGGCCGTCAAAATGGCTTCGGTGGCGTATCTTAACAGCTAATCCGTCCTTGTTCTCAGGGGAGCCACTTCACCGGTAAGGCGATAGCGCAGGTAGTCGTCCACGATGCGGCGGTGATCGAAGGCCAGTGGCAGACCGGGGTCGTCCGGGTCCAGCCAGGCACAGTCGCGCGCATCGTCGGCGGCCCGCGCCTGACCGTTCCCCTGAGCCAGATACACCACGCTCACGGTGTGCCCGCGGGGGTCGCGATCGGGCGCCGAATACACCCCCAGCAGGGCCTGCAGTTCGACCTGCAGACCGGTTTCCTCGCGGGCCTCGCGCACGGCGGCATGTTCGGCGCTCTCGCCCACGTCGACAAAGCCCCCGGGAAGCGCCCACCCGTGCGGCGGGTTGTGACGCTCGATGACCAGGATCCGGCCGGGCTCGGCGGCATGCCGGATCACCAGATCCACCGCCAGGGCCGGCGTACGCGGGCGTCGGTCACTCATCGGTTCCTCCCTGATCCTGCCGCACGAAACGCCGGATCTTGCGGCGCTCGCGTTTGTCCGGACGCCCCGAGGGCGCCGGGGCCCGTGCCTCGCGTTCCAGCCGCCGGCGGGATGCCTCCTGCTCGCGCGACTCGCGGCTCTCCGGGGTTTCGGTATAGAGCTGCTCCGCCTCGGTCGCCGGGCGCCGCCGATCATCCAGCGCCACCACGTCGACCTCCATGGACCAGCTCCCCTTGTGCACCCGTACGCGATCCCCCGGATGCAGCTTGCGCGCGGGCTTGCAGCGCTCGCCATTGACATGGACCTTGCCGCCGGACACCGCCTCCGTCGCCAGGGCGCGGGTCTTGAAGAAACGCGCCGCCCACAGCCATTTGTCCAGACGCAGGCTGGACGCAGGCGTCGCCGCTGCACCCGTCCGGCTCATGAGCACCCCCGCGCGAGCACTGCGGGCGCCCCGCGCACACCCGGGACCGGTAGTCGGCCCGGGCTTTTATCCGCGGACCGGAGCGACCAGAATGCCGCCTTCATGCACCGATATTTCCGGAGGGGGAACCGGTCGCCCGCGGGCCACCGGGCCATGCCATGGACTTTCCGCATCTGCACCTGGTCAGCTTCGATATTTGTCCTTTCGTCCAGCGTAGCCTCATCACGCTGAATTACAAGGCAGCGCCGTACGAACTCACCCGCATCGACCTCGCCGACCCGCCCGACTGGTTCCGGGAACGCTCGCCGCTGGGCAAGGTCCCAATCCTGATCGTGAACGGGGACACGGTCCTGTTCGAATCGGCGGTCATCAACGAATACATCGACGCCGTTACCCCGCCCGAACGCCTGCCTCCGGAACCACTGGAACGCGCCCGGGCCCGCGCCTGGATCGAGTACCTGTCGGAACAGACCTTCGCGCAGTACCGCTGGATGACCGCGGCCGACGAGGACGCCTTCGAACGGGCCGCACACGAGGCGGCACGAGGTCTGGAGCGACTGGAACGCCAGATGGCCGGCGACCGCACGCTGGCCGGGGCGGAGTTCTCGCTGGTGGACGCGACCCTGGCGCCGCTGCTGATGCGCTACGCCCTGCTCACCCACGAAGACAGCCCCTGGGACCCCGAATCCTTCCCGCGCCTGGCGGCGCGCTGGCAGTGGCTGGAGGCGATGGACGCGGTACGCGACTCGGTACCGGCGGATTTCTCGCAGCGCCTGGCCACCTACCTGGATGGCCAGACCGGCACCGCGCCCCGGCAACTGGCGGCCGCACTGCGCGACGGCTGATCACCCCTCGGGCCAGACCCCGCGCCGCAGATACCGGCCGGCGGGGATTTCGGGCATCCAGTACATCCACACCGGACGCGGCCCCGACGCAGGCCCGGAACCGGAAGAGGGGTCGGGATCGGCGAGTACCAGAGCGCGGCGATACATGCCCCGCCCGTCCGCCCGGAAGTCCTCCAGACGATCCACCGGCGGCAGACTGCGGCGTGGCTCGGGCAGACGCATGATCTCGCCCTGAATGCGGTCGTAACCGGAGACCGGCGCCGGGCTGGCCGGGGGGTCATGCCGCCACTGCAGGGCCGCATCGGCCTCCGGGTCGTCCGACCCCTCGGCCAGGATACGTTCCTGCGGAATGACCGCCCCGGGGTAGCCATGGGGCAGGTGATACAACCAGCCGGGCACGCTCGCCGGAACCACCTCCAGGGCATGGCCGCAATGCGCGGCAAAGTTGGCATACCCGCGCTTCAGCGTGCCGTAGACGAACAGGTCGATGAACGGGGAAGACATGATCCGATCCCCACCTCCGCTCTATTTTGCGGTTGAGTCACCCTCCGGCTCCGACGCCGGCTGCAACAGGCGGGCGGCCAGCGGAACCTCGCCCGGCCAGTCCACCACGTAATCGATGATCGGCAGATCCGGGGCATCGCATTCGCGCAGGACCCGCCCGGCCACCGACACCCCGGCGCGGCGCACGCTGTCCGGATCGCCGGTCAGCAGCGGGTGCCAGCTCGGCAGGGGCTGCCCGGCAAAGCGCAGGCGATAGGCGCAGGTGGGCGGCAGCCAGTCGTATTGCGCCACCTTCTCCAGGGTCAGCTGCAGACAGTCCGGCACGGACTCCCGACGCCGGGCATAGTCGGAGCAATGGCCGGTCTCGCAGTCGAGCAGGTCACAGGCCAGCCAGGTGTGGGCCAGTTCGCCGGTATCCTCGTCCTCGAACTTGTGCAGGCAGCAGCGCCCGCAGCCGTCGCAAAGGGCCTCCCATTCGGCCGCGTCGAGTTCCTCCAGCGGGCGCTGGTAAAAGGGCCGTTCGTCGCTCACGGCGTCTCCGCCCGGTGGTCCTCTTCGCCCAGCCGCCGGCGCCCCTCTTCCTGCAGGCGCTGCTCGACCCGGCTCCAGCGCTCCTGCGTGGTGTAGTGCATGGTCGGCCGTCCGCGGTCGGGCAGCAGCACGGCCACACCCTGATCGGGATACAGCCAGTAGGCGTGGTCGCTGTCGATCTGCATGCGCTCGGCCGGCTCGCCGAAATGCCGGCGCAGCAGATCCGCGTCCCAGCGTGCCCGGGGAATGTAGCTCATCTCCACCACCGGCACGTTACCCAGCGATGCAAGGGTGTCGTCGTCCAGGCCGTAGCGCCGGGCACCCGACGGCATCGGCCGTTCGGAGGTCGTCCCCGCCTCGATACGGTCCAGGTCGGCCTCGTCCAGATCGGGGCGCAGGATCAGGTTGGTCTCGAACGGCTCGATGCGGGCATTCACGTAATACGCCTCCACCGAGCGCGTCCCGTCGGGATCCTCGAACATCCGGATCTCGGGCACCGGCAACCGCCCCATGAGATCCGCCATGGTGGTCTCGCCCAGGGTAATCCCCAGCACCCGCGTGTGCTGCCGGTCCAGCACCTCCACCTGCCAGGGCAGACTGTCGAACTGCCGGGTCTGCTGCCCGCCGGGCTGCATGTAGACGAACATCGCCAGGGCCAGAATGCCCGCGAGGGCGACCGCCCCGATGGTCCAGCGTAGATTCATGCCGACTTCTGCTCCCGAGCCACCCCTGCGCGAATCCTCGCGGGGTCGCTATACTGGGCGGCTCGCAAACCACCCGGCGCCCCGCGTCCGATCACGCATGATCTCACGTTTGTCTGCCTGGATCACGGCCCGCTCGGTCCCGTCCGCATACACCGGCCGCACCCTGATCATCGCCTCGCACCGCGAACTCGCGCGGGCGCCCGACTGGCTCGCCGGTCTCGGCGAGGCCCTGGGCCCGCTGCTGCTGGGCGTCAGCGATGCCCCCCGCGACAGGGAGGCCGCCGTGCCCGGAGCCCCCGAAGACCTTCCGGCGGTGGCCCTGCCCCCCGAACTCGCCCCGGTGCGCCTGGCGCGCCTGCGCCCCCGGGCCGTGGTACTGCTGGGCCCGGTCGATCTCCCCGGCGAGGCGCTGCGGGCCATCGTGGCCGCCGGGGCCCGCGTGGCCTGGGTCAACGCCGAGGGCCCCGCCCTGGAAGGCGTCCCCTTCGCCACCGTGCTGTCCGCGCGGGATGGCGCCGTGGACCCGGCACTGGGCGCCGAGACCACCGGCGACCCGCTCGCCGGGGCCGTATCCCTGCCCCCCGCACCGGAAGACCCGGATCCCGAGCGGGCGTTCTGCGAACGCTTCGCCGAATACCGCGAGCGCGGCCACCCGATCCTGCTGGCCCCGAACACCGGCCCGGACGAGGAGGCGTTCGCCTTCGCAGTACTGTTCGCGGTCCTGCAGAAGACCGCCGCCCTGCTCCTGCTGGCGCCGGCGGACCCCGAACGCCACGAGCCGGTCTACCGCGACGCAATCAAGTACTCGCTGCCGATCGTGCGCCACAACCGGTTCATGACGTCGTACGTCCCGCGCAAGAACCGGGTCTACTACATCGAGGATCCGCAGACCCTGCAGGCCGCCTACGCCTGCGCCGACATCACCCTGCCCGGCGGCACCTTGGCAGCCACGCGGACCCCGCCGGATCTGGCACGCCCCCTGGCCTGCGGCAGTGCCGTGGTGACCGGGCCGGCCGCCAGCGGCGACGCCCCGGAAGACGAGGTCCGCCTGCGGCGTGCCGCGGAGACCACCGGCCTGATCCGCCGCGGAGAAGATCCCGATGCCGTGGCCGCCGCGATTCTCGAGACCCTTTCGACCCTGCCGGATGCCGGGCAGCGCCAGGCGCGGCTGACCCGATGGCTGGAACGACAGGCCACGGCCCGCGACCGGGTCGCGGCCCGCCTGGCCGAACATCTCGCGGCTGCCCCCGCGCCTTCCTGAGCGCCCTTAGCATATCTCCCGGGGTCTGGTCTATAATTTGAAACAAGTGCGAATCCGGACCGGAAAATGATCGACGGCAGCAGCGGCCTGCAGGGCATCCAGAAGGGCATGACGCAGATGCGTCAGCAGGCCCACACCGTGGCCACCGAGAACGCCGGCAGCCGCCAGAGCAACACGGCGATGGTCGAGATGAGCGCGAGCCAGCGTCACGTGGAAGCGAACGTGAAGACCCTGCAAGCCGAAGACCGCATGATCGGGAGCCTGCTCGACGTCCGCGCCTGACGCGGAAGCGAGGGACACCATGGAAGCACCGCTGACCAATCCGGCACCGCCGACCGTCCCGGCCACCCGGCCGAGCGGTTCGGACCGCCTGGGTCTCGGCCAGCTGTCCGCGCCATCGGAGTTCGATCGCCCGCTGAACGACCCCGAAGCCGGGGCCGCGCGCCGTCCCATCGAGGACCGCGCCGAGCAGCAGCGCAACCGCAACGGGGACGAGGGCGACCCGCGTGCCGACCTGGTTCTGCCCCGCAACGACCGCGAAATGGCCAGCCAGGCGCGCCTGGCGGCCGAGATCGAGGCGTTTCAGTCCGGCACCGCCGACGATGCCCGTCCGGGCGAGGAGCGCATCGCCGACGGCGGCGCACTGGAGGATTCCGGGGTCGAAGCCCTGCGCCGGCGTGTGGAACTGGCCTTCAGCTTTGCCGGCCCGGCCGAGGAACCCCGCCGCGAGCTGAACATCGTCGTCTGACCGCGGCGGTGCCGCCCTGCGGACTCAGGCGTCTCCCCGCCGCGGGAACTCCGCCAGCCACTCCTGCGCCCGCTCCCCCGCATGCAGCCGCTCGTCCGCGTTGAGTTCGCGTGCCACCCGCTCGCGATAGCGCGCCGCACTGGCCACGCCCATCTCCGCCGCGATCGCATACCACTTGAAGGCGGAGACATCCGAGCGCTCCACGCCCTCGCCCATCGCGAACAGCCGCGCCAGGTTGGCGGCCCCGCGGCCCTCGCCGGCCTCGGCCGCCAGCAGATACCACTGCGCCGCCTGCTCGGCGTCCTGCGGCAACCCGCGCCCCTCGTCGAACTTCAGGCCCAGGTTGAACATCGCCTGCGGATTGCCGCCCTCGGCGGCGGCATGGAACCAGCGCGCCGCCTCGTTCGGGCTGGCCTCCACGCCGTCGCCCTGTTCGAACAGCACCGCCAGATTGAACGCGGCATCCGGCCAGCCCGCCTCGGCCGCCTGCAGATACCAGATCGCGGCACGCGCCGGGTCGCGCGGCATGTGCGTGCCTTCATCCAGCAGCACCCCCAGGTTGTAGGCCGCGAGCGGATCACCCGCGGTGGCGGCCTGCTGCCAGCGGTCCACCGCCCGCGCGGTGTCTCCGTCCCTCCAGGCCGCGCGCGCCTGCTCGAGCAGCCCGCGCGGATCATTTGATGCATTCATGGTGCGAACTCGGTTCGGGACATGTCGGCCGGCAATGTACCGACCGGACAACGCAGCGTCGATGTCCCCCACGGCGGTCGGGCACGCGAACCACAGAGCGTGACGCCATTCTCTTTTTTCACCGGCATCCCGCTTGCGTGCGGATCCGGCCGGCGCGGCTCAGGAACTCACCCCCGGGGGCAGGAGACGCAGGGGTGACGGGACCCTGTCCCTGATTCTTACCCTTGTCCCAATGAGGAGGACCTTGATGAAACGTTCCACGAAACTGCTGGCAGCCACCGCCATCGTGCCCTTTGCCCTGCTGATCGCCGGCTGCGGCGGTGACGACATGGGCATGGACGAGTTCGAAGAACAGCAGATGGAAGAAGGCGCGCCGCCGGCCGAGGACGGAATGGGTGGCGGCATGCAGGAAGGCGCCCCGCCGGAAGGTGACATGGGAGGCCAGGGAATGGAACCCGAAGGCGATGGTATGGGTGGCGACATGGAAGGCGACGACGAACCCCAGTTCTGATCGTCCCGCCCGAATGCTCCGCCGGGACGATGCGACCGCATTTCCCGGCCACCGGGGCCCGACCGGAAACCTTCTCCGGTCGGGCCTTTTTATTGCTGCCGGGATCAACCGGCGAGCGAGGTCGCCCGCGGCTCAGAACCGGTGCGTCAGTCCGACGGAAATCGTCCGGGGCTGGTTCCGCGGGCCCCGTAGGGCGTACGTGCCACGATACGCTGCTCGTCGAAGACATTGCGGGCCCGCAGGAACACGTCGGTATCCCCGGTCAGCGCATAGCGACTCACCAGATCGACGGTCATCAGGGACTCGGTCTCATCAAAATCCGAATCACTGTTGTTACAGCCGACGGAGCTGCAGGAAGCACCGGTATAGTTCAGCACCGCGTGGTTATCCCACCCGCTCGGATGCTCCAGGCCTGCCCGCAGATTCAGCTGATGGCGCGGGATATCCTGCAGACGATCGCCCTTTTCCAGGCCCGAGGCCGGGTTGTCGCTGCTGATGCGCGCCCGGGTATAGGTGTAGGCCGCCGACACCGGCACCTGGAAGGAACCTGCCGCGAACTCCGTCCCGGCCTGCACCTCGACCCCGGAGATCTCCGCCTCGCCGGTAGTGAACGTGCCCGAGGTGGAACCGTCCGAGCAGGGCGAACCCACGGAGCAGTCTTCCTTCTGGTCGGTAAAGTCACTGTGGAACCCGATCGCCTCGGCGAAGAGATTCCCGGAGCGATAGCGCCCGCCCAGCTCCCAGTTGATACTGGTCTCGGGGGCGGTACCGGACTCGGCTCCACCTCCGGCCGGCGAAAAGCCGCGGTGCACACCGGCCAGCAGCTGCCAGCGATCGTCCACGTCAAAGGTCATGGAAGCCCCGGGCAGCCATTCGCTGTAAGAGTTCGACCGCCGATAGTCCACGGTATTGCGGCTGGCGTCCGCGTACTGAACCCGCGAGGTCTTCACGTCTTCGTACCGCATGGCCAGATTCAGACGCAGCCGGTCGTTCACCTGCCACTCGTCGGTAACCCACAGACTCCAGGCCTCGCCATCCTCGAAACGATTGTTGCCCCCGGAGGGCTCGACCCGGCCCTGACGCACCAGCGAACCGTTGACCTGATCGTAGATCTCCACGGGCTGGAACCGATCCATCTCGTCTTCGTGGTACCGCACGCCGGTCCGGATCCAGTGGTCGCCGAGCGCCAGATCGAACTCGGTCTGCACGCCCTGCGAGACGTACTCCCGATTGTTGTTCTTGTACTCGAGACCCGTAGTGTCCCGGGTGCCCCGCAAGGTACCAAGCGCGTCCGCATCGCCTTCATTGGCGTCCGCCACCAGGTTGCCATCGAGCTTGAACCAGTTGCGCGCGAACTCGTTACGATAGACGGTCGATGTCTGCCGCACTTCCGGGGTCCAGTCGAACTCGTGAATGAGGCTGACACCCTGATGATCGTTGTTCATCTGGTCGATCTCGGACAGCCCGTAACGGCGATTGGGATCACGCGAAAAATCATCGTCAGTCAGGCCCAGATAGGTCTCGTTGGACGTCTCCTCGGAATGCTGGGCCTTCAGTTCAACGCTCTGGCGCGCCCCGTCCCAGCGCAACTTGGCCACGTAGTCCTCGATGCGGAAGCCCGTGTCACGGCTGCTGCGGTCGATGTCCTTGAAACCATCGCTGC
Organism: Thioalkalivibrio sp. ALE23; assembly: GCF_000378545.1. NCBI lineage: Bacteria > Pseudomonadati > Pseudomonadota > Gammaproteobacteria > Chromatiales > Ectothiorhodospiraceae > Thioalkalivibrio > Thioalkalivibrio sp. ALE23. Next base: position 533,215 of record NZ_KB900031.1, read on the forward strand.
GACGCTGGACCGTTTCGATCATGTAACTCCAGTCACCGATACGATCTCCCCAGGTCGCGTGCACGTCGAGACCGCCGTGTTCCCCGGCCACGGTCTCGATGCTGCCGGCGCGTTCGGCCGGAATCGGCGTGGAACGCAGGTTGATCACGCCACCGGTGGTCTGCGGCCCGTGCCGCAGAAGCGGCGCCCCCTTGAGAACCTCGATGGAATGGAGACGCTTGGTGGTGGGGAAATAATAGGCCGCCGGGTTGGAATACGGCGCCGGAGCCATCAGCACACCGTCTTCCATGATCGTCACCTTGCTGCTGCGCCCCGGAGGTGCGGCACGCACCCCGATGTTCGGCCGCAGGCCGAAGCCCTCTTCCTCGCGAACGTACATGCCCGGGACGGTTTTCAGCGCCTGGTGGATGTCGGTCGTCCCGTCGAGCTCCAGCTGTTCGGGTTCCACGACGGCCCCCGAACCCGGCAGCTCCCGCGCCTGGGCCGAATCGCCGATGATCTCCACCGGTGCCAGACGATCGGTATCGGCATCCTGAGCGTTGGCTATCGGCATCCCGGCGACGCCCAGGACCGCCAGTGCTACCGCGCGATGGCGCCAGCTTGCCGGCCCCATTCCGCGCTCCCGATCAACGCCGGCCTCACGCCGGTAACCATAGGAATGAACGCTTCTCATTCGTTCTCTGCGAGCCATTTCTTTCTCCCTTCGGTTTGCACGACAGCGCACCGCCTCGACCGGTGACATGTCGCGGTTCAAGTAACGAAAAATGGCTGGCTGAGGGAGCGGGTCCCCTGGCTGGCGGGTGCCGTGGCGGCCGCCACGGCGTGGAATGCTTTTATTTGGTCAGGATCAGCTTCCTGCTGGACGTCACCCGGAGGGTGTAGCACTGGCCTTCATGGCGGATATACAGTCGATCGGCATCACACAGCAGCTCGCTCGAGGCGATTTCCCGTGGAACGCCGGCGGGCCGGTCTTCCGGCCCGGCCCCGGCCCCGACACGAGGCTGCCCGGTGTGCTCCGGAACGGATCCCGGCTGGTGGCGGTTTTCGCTGGAACTCATTCTGCCTCCCCGGCCGCCCCGCCCCTTGCGGGACGGCCGCATTGAATGCCCCGGAGCCTTACTCGGCGGAGCCCGTCTGGCTCTGTTCGTAGTTCTGCAGGCCGATCCGGTCGATCAACTGCAATTGGGTCTCCAGCCAGTCGATATGGCTTTCCTCGCTGTCCAGGATCTTCTGGAGCAGATCGCGGCTCCCGTAGTCCCGGACCTGTTCACAGTGGGCGATCGCGTCGCGGTAGACCGCTTCCCCCTCGTGCTCCAGCGCCAGGTCCGCCTCGAGGATCTCGCGCGTGGTCTCCCCGATTCTCAGCGTGCCCAGATCCTGCAGGTTGGGCAGGCCGTCGAGGAACAGGATGCGGTTGATCAGCTCGTCCGCATGCTTCATCTCGTCGATCGATTCTTCGTATTCGGCCGCGGCCAGCTTCTCCAGGCCCCAGTCCCGGAACATGCGGGAATGGAGGAAATACTGGTTGATGGCCGTCAGTTCGCCCTTGAGCGCCTGGTTGAGGTAACGGATTACTTCCTTATCACCCTGCATCGTGACTCTCCTTCTCGTTCTCGTTGTGTTGCTGATTGCGGCGAGCACCGCGCGTCCGGCAGCCGCGCCATGAAGCGGCCTGCGCCCCCTGTCAGGATCCTGCGCGGGGGCTCCGCGATGCAAGATGGCCTCAAGGTATGGGAATGCTATAGCGAATGAGAACTGTTTTCAATAGCTCCATATAAAACCAGAAACGGCAGGGGCTGGCGGCGCCTGTTCCCGGAACGGTGCTTCAGCGAATCAGCGGCGGCTCCGCCAGGCTTTCAGGCCGGATGCGGTCGGCACAGTCCGCGACCGCGCCGTCGGGGCCCTCGCAGGCGGCGACGTCGTTGACGAGGATGCGCCCGACGCGATCACAGGACGTATCCGTCATGCGGAAGGCCCGCACCGAGGTGCTCCCCGCCCGCAGCGGTGCCATCTCGAGCAGCGTCCGGCTCTGGATGATGCCGTCATCGCTGAACACCACCAGATCCAGCTGCAGCGACTCCAGCGCCTGATCCAGGCCGTTCTCCAGTACCAGATGGGCGCGACAGTCGTCGCCGTCGGGCTCCAGCTTGTTCAGCTGGACGCCGATCCCGCCGCCGTCCTCCGCCAGTGCCGGCAGCGCCAGGACCAGCCCCAGCACGCCTGCCGCGAGTCCGCCGTGAATCTGCCAGTTTCGTGTCATCTCGCCTGCCTCCACCACTCTTCGATCCGTCGTTCGTCAGCGCACCGAAAAATTCACCGGCACCACGATCTCGTAGCCGTCCAGACCGATCCTGTCCGGCGCCGGAAACGGGTCGGCCCGCTGCACCATGTCTTCCACCGCGCGATCCAGGATCCCGGAGCCGGAACTCTCCCGGATCTCGTAGTCGATCACCGAACCATCACGGGCGAGCTGCAGCCGGACCTCCACGGTACCTTCCTGCCGGCGACGCTGGGCCGCTCTGGGATAACGCTTGTGCCGCTCGACCCAGGCCTGCAGTTCGGCAAGGTAGTCCCTCTCCGCCCCGGGGTCGCCACCGCCCGTGGCATCCGTCTCGGCGGCCCCCTCCGCGTCCCCGGCGGGGCCGGACTCGTCGGCCGTCGGGTCCGTTTCGCCCGGCTCATCGGCCACGGCATCGGTTTCGGCGGCCGTCTCGGCCGTGCCAGCGGGCTCCGGTTCGGGCTCCGGTTCGGGCTCCGGTTCGGGTTCCGGTTCGGGCTCCGGTTCGGGTTCCGGTTCGGGTTCCGGTTCGGGTTCCGGTTCGGGTTCCGGTTCGGGTTCCGGTTCGGGTTCCGGTTCGGGCTCCGGTTCCGGCTCGGGTTCCGGCTCGGGTTCCGGCTCGGGTTCCGGCTCGGGTTCAGGTTCGGGCTCGGGTTCGGGCTCGACCTCCTCCGCCTGGCGGACCGGCTGGCGTTCCGGCTCCCGAGCCTCGGCCTCCTCCGGCCGGACCGGCTCGGCCGGGGCGGGCTCGGGCATTTCGGGCTCGACCGGTTCGGCCTCGGCCGTCTCCGCGGGCGGCTCCGCCGCGGCGGCCGGGGGTGCGGAGCCCCCGGCCGCCATGGAGATCTCCAGGCCGCCGACCCCGGCGTCCTCGGCCCCGGTGGGCGGCTCGCGCAGCAACAGGGCCATCGCGACCAGTCCGTGCAGCACCACGGCCAGGATCAGTGCGACCACCCAGTGTCGAATGCCGGGCTGCATGCTTCAGGTCTCCGGCACGGTCAGCAGATCGATACGCTCCACGCCCGCCTCGCGCAGGCGTTCGAGAATGCCGACCACGTCGACGGCCTCGGCGCGGCCATCGGCCTTCACCCGCACCCGCGCCGCATCGCCGTGCCGCTGCAGGTGCTCACCCACCAGACGCGCCATGCCCTCGAGATCGATCTCGTCCTGGTTGACCGCCAGACGCCCCTCGGTGCCCACGATCACCATGAATTCGTCGGGGCCGGGCTGACCATCCACCGCGGACTCCACCGGCTCGACCTCGAACGGATCCACCGCGCTCAGCTGCCCCGCCACCATGAAGAAGATCAGCAGCAGGAACACGATGTTGATCAGCGGCAGTATGCTCTCGTCGTCGTTGCGCGGCCGGTGCGCGACATGAAAGTGGCGTCGCTGGCCGATCATGAGCCACCCTCCCGGATCACGGACAGGTCGCGGACCCCGGCATCGGCCAGCGCCTCGAGGACATCGACAGTGCGCTGCATGTTCACCCCGGCCACCGGCATCACCAGCACGCGGGTGTCGGCATCCTCCGCCAGCCGCGCGGACACGCGTTCGCGCAGTTCAGCGGCGGGTACCGCAATGCCGCCCAGACGCAGGTCATCGGGCCGCACCTCCACCAGCATTGCGCCTTCCATGGAACCGGCTCCCCCGGCCTCGGCCGGGGCCTCCAGCTCCACGGCGCGCCAGTCGAGGAAACTGGAGGCAAGCATGAAGAACACCAGCAGGATGAAAACGACGTCGATCAGCGGCGTCAGGCTGATCAGGTTACGCCGGCGCGGGCGACCGGTGTCCAGCGTCAGCTGTTCCGCCGGGTCACCGGTCATTGGCTGGCGGGCTCCGCATCCGCGGCCTGCTCGCGCGGGGCCGGGGTCATCAGCTGGCCGGTGAACAGCCGCGTGACCGCGTCATCCATGCGATGCGCCACCCGCTCCACGCGGGTCTCCAGCCAGTTCAGCGCGGCCACCACCGGGATCGCCACGGCCAGGCCCACGGCGGTGGTCAGCAGGGCTTCCCAGATGCCCCCGGACAGGATCGCCGGATCCACCTGGCTGCCGGCTTCTTCCAGCGCCTGAAAGGCCTTGATCATACCCATGACCGTCCCCAGCAGGCCCAGCAGCGGCGCCAGCGCACCGATCACCTCCAACGGCCGCAGACCCTGGCGCAGGGACTGGATGGTCGCGTTGCCATACCGCACGACCTCTTCCCTCACGGTGGCTTCGGACACGCCGGAGCGCAATCCGCGAATACCGCGCGCCACTGCGCGCGCTGCCGGGTTGGGCGTGGCTTCGGCATGCCGAATGGCGGCCTCCGGGTCCCCGCCGTGGAACAGTTCCAGCGCCTGTTCGGCCGGACGCACGTCGGTCACCCGCAGCTGCCAGAGCTGCCAGAGCTTTACCAGTACGAACGCCAGTGCCACCACCGACGCCACCAGAAGGATGGCCACCACGGGCCCGCCCGCGTCCAGAAACCCGGCGAAGCGCTCGCCCGCCAGGGACTCGATCAATGCATTCATGCTGGATCCCGAATTCGTTGCCTGAAGGGGCGCGCGGGGCGCACCGGACCGATCCTAGGTGGCCGCGCAGGCCCCCGCTGCCATGCTCCCGGCCGTCACCGGAATGCCCGCGAAGCCCCCGGCCGGAGCGTGTCCGGCCACCGGCTGGCCCGCGCGATCCGCGCAGTCGCGCAGGATCCCCCGGGCCCGCCGTGCGCACTTTCCGCAATCACCGCACACACCCAGCTGTTCGCGCAGATCGCGCATACGGACGCGGGTATCACTTTGCGCCACCAGCTCCCGAATCTGGCGTTCGCGCACGGCATTGCAGACACATACAATCATCTTTGACGGCTCCGGCCCCTGGCAATGGGTGGATGAGGCGACATTACCGCTAATGAGAATGCTTTTCAACACTATTCTTTTCAGGTGTGTCGGCCCCCACCCGTTGCCGGGTCCATTGATCAGCATCTTCTTATAGATTAGTTTCGAATTTCCGTCCCGGGGCCGCCCCGGACCCGCGGACCCCGCCCCGTCACAGAAGGATTTCGATGCCCGCCGACGCCCCCGACTCCGGCCTTCCGCGCCCCGGCCCCTGGCTGCAGGCGCGCATGCGTCCGCACCGCCACTGGCTGCTGGGCGCCACCGCCGCCGGGCTGGGCGCCACCCTGGCCACCGTGGCCCTGGCCGGCCTGATCGCCTGGGCGGTCCACATGGCGCTGTTCGCACCGGAACGCCTGCCACTGGGCATGGTGCTGGCGGGCGCGGCGGTGGCGGCGGTGCTGCGCTATGCCCTGCAGGCCCTGCGCGATGGCGCCGGCCATCGTCTGGCGGATGCGGTCAAGCGTGAACTGCGCGAGGAACTACTGGACGCGGCCCGGCGCGACGGCGCCGTGCATCTGGCGCACCGCGCGCCGTCAGGGGCCTGGGTCGATCACTACCTGCGGCGAGTGGAAGACCTGACCGGCCACTACGCGCGCTACCTGCCCGGCACCCGCATGGTGATCCTGACCCCGCTGGTGCTGCTGCTGACGGTGGCCTGGCTGGACTGGCTCGCCGCCGGACTGCTGCTGCTCTCGGCACCGCTGATTCCCGCCTTCATGGCTCTGGTCGGCATGGGCGCCGAACAGATCCACCGCCGCCAGCAGGACGAGGAGAACCGCCTCGCCGGGCACTTCCTCGACCGCCTGCGCAGCCTCGACTTTCTGCGCCGCGCGCGCGCCACGCAGGCGGCCCGCGAGGCGGTGGTAGCCGCCAGCGACGAACACCGCCGCCTGACCATGCGCGTGCTGCGAGTCGCGTTCCTGTCGTCGGCGATCATGGAATTCTTCAGCGCGGTCGCCATCGGCCTGCTGGCCATCTATATCGGTTTCGGCCTGTTCGGGGCGATCGACTACGGTCCGGCCGGCAGCCTGACCCTGTTCACCGGGCTGTTCATCCTGGTGCTGGCGCCCGAATACTTCCTGCCCCTGCGCCAGTTCGCGCAGAGCTATCACGACCGGGCTGCCGCGCTGGCCGCGGCCGAGTCCCTGGCGCCCCTGTTGCAGCCGGCCGGTGGCCCCGCCACCGCCCCGCCCGGGGCGCCGGACAGCCCGCGCACGGCGGTACACCTGGCCGGAGTGCAGGTGCAGTATCCGGATACCGCCCAACCGGCCCTGCACGACATCGACCTGCAGATCGGCCGCGGGGAACACCTGGCGGTAACCGGCCCCAGCGGCTCCGGCAAGTCCACCCTGCTGGCGCTGCTGGCCGGCTTCCTGCGCCCGGCCAGCGGCGAGATCCGCATGGCCGACGACCTGCAGCGGTTCGTGTGGATCGGCCAGGACGCCCACCTGTTCCACGGCAGCCTGCGCGACAACCTGCAACTGGCCAGCGCCGAACCGGTAAGCGACGCGGCGATGCACGACGCCCTCGCCCGCGCCGGGCTGCCGGTCGATGACCCGCAGCTGCCGGACGGGCTGGATACCGCCATCGGGGAAGGCAACACCGGAATCTCCGGGGGGCAGGCCCAGCGCATCGCGATGGCCCGCGGGATCCTCGCCGGGCATCCGCTGTGGCTGCTGGACGAACCCACCAGCGCGCTCGACGAGGCGACCGAGGCCGCCCTGCTGGACACCCTGTTCGCCCTGGCCGCCGAGCACGACATCACCCTGGTCATCGCGGCCCACCGCGAGGCCGTCAGGGAACGTGCCAGCCGGGTGGTCCGGCTGGCCGATGGCCGCGTGGAGAGCCTCGCATGACGGACCGTGAATACCTGCAACGCCTGTTCACCTCGCGCCTCGGCTGGAGCCTGCTGGCCTGGCTGCTGCTGGCGGTGACCTGGGTCAGCGGCATCGTGCTGCTCGCCCTGTCGGGCTGGTTCATCACCGCCACGGCCCTGGCCGGGGCTGGCATGCTGGCCACCCTGGATATCTATTCACCGTCCGGCGGGATACGTGCGGCGGCGGTGCTGCGCACGATCGCCCGGTATTTCGAGCGCGTGACCGGACACGAAGCGGTCCTGCGCATCCTCGCCGACCTGCGCGCGACCACCTTCCGCCAGCTGGCGCGCTGGCCGGCGCGAAGCCTGGCAAGTCTGCGCAGCGGCGACCTGCAGGCCCGCCTGACCAGCGACATCGACACCCTGGACGCCATCCCGCTGCGGGTGGTGGGACCGATGGTCGGGGCCCTGCTGGCGCTGGTCAGCGCCGTGGCGATCGCGCTGTGGCTGGCCCCGCCGCTCGCCGCGGCCATTCTGCTGGTTGCCGCCGCGATCACCCTGGCCACCGCCGGGCTCGCGGCGGCGGCCGGTCGGCGCCATGGCCGGCGGCTGGTGCAGGAAGAATCCGATGAGCGCGTGGCCCTGCTGGACTACTTTGGCGGGCTGCCGGAACTGACTGCGTTTGGCCGCCTGGAGGAACGCCGAGCGGCCCTGGCCCGGCGCGCCCGTGAGGGAGCCGCGCGGCGCCTGACCCAGGAACGCGCGGGGGTGCTGGGCGAACAGGGCGTGCAGCTGGTGGTGATGCTGACCACCCTCGCCATGCTGGGCTACGCGCTGCATGCCTACGCCGAAGGGCTGATCTTCGGGCCGGTCGCCGTGCTGCTCACCCTGATGACCCTGGGCCTTAACGAGGCGCTGGGCAGCCTGCCCGGCGCCTGGTGGCGCCTCGGCGAGAGCCTGGAAGCGGCGCGGCGCCTGCGCGAGACCGAGGCCGCCGCCGAGGGGCCGGAGCCCGCCGGGGCAGAACCCGTCGAACTGCCCTCCGGCCCGCTGGAAGCGCGTGGCCTGAGCGTCGGCTTCCGCGCCGACCGCCCGCTGGCCGGCCCGCTGGATATCCGGCCGGAGCCCGGCTATCCGCTGGTGATCCACGGGATCAGCGGGCGCGGCAAGACCGCCCTGCTGGAGACCCTGGCCGGGGAACTGGCGCCCACCGGCGGCGAACTCCGGTGGGGCGAGCAGGATCTGACCACGCTGGATCCCGACACCCGCCACCGGGTGATCGGCTACCTGCCCCAGCGCGTGCGCCTGCTGGACGACAGCCTGGCCGCCAACCTGCGCCTCGGCCGCCCCGATCTGCCCGCCGACCGCCTGTGGGCCGTGCTGGATCAGGTGCGCATCGCGCCGCTTCTGCAGCGCATGGGCTACAGCCTGGAGTATCCGCTGGGCGAAGATGCCGGCAACCTCTCCGGCGGGCAGGCACGCCGGGTGGCGCTGGCCTGGCTGCTGCTGCAGGACCGGCCGGTTGCCCTGCTGGACGAACCCTTTGCAGGACTGGACGAAGCCACCGAGGCGGCGATCCTGGAGCGCATCGGGCCCTGGCTGGAGGCGCGGCAGACGGTCATCGTGACCCACGCACCCCGGCGCATGCCGGCGCACTGGCCACGGCTGGCGCTATAGGGACGTTTTCGGGAGAACAGGCGAGGGAAGAAAGACCCGGCGGCCGCGGGGCTGCGACCGCCGGGGGTCCCGGACCGGGCGGGGGCCGGCCCGGCAGGCAGGATCAGTGCTCGTGACCACCCGGCCCGTGGGCGTGACCGTGTTCCAGCTCTTCCGCGGAGGCCTCGCGCACGTCCACCACCTCGACATCGAAATTGAGGGTCTGGCCGGCCAGCGGATGGTTGCCATCCACCGTGGCGGTATCGCCCTCGACCTTGGTGACCGTCACGGTCAGCGGACCGTTTTCGGTCTGGGCCTGGAACTGCATGCCCGGCTCGATCGAGTCGACGCCCTGGAAGGCCTCCATCGGGACTTCCTGGACCATGGCGTCCAGCTTCTCGCCGTAGCCTTCTTCCGGCGGCACCGTGGCCTGGACCTTGTCACCGGCGGCCTTGCCTTCCAGCTGGCGCTCGAGGCCCGGCACGATCTGGCCGTTGCCGTGCATGTAGGCCAGCGGCTCGCGGCCTTCGGAGCTGTCGATGGTCTCACCGGCGTCGTTGGTGAGCTTGTAGTGGATGGACACCACGGAGTTCTGCGCGACTTGCATTGGGCTTTGCTCTCTTGAGATATGGCCCGACAGGGTAACGTGACCGCCCCCCTCGCGTCACAGGCCCCGGCCACGGTGTTCAGGCAACGCCGTTCCCTGTCACAGGGAAACTTCCCCCTCATTGCATGGAGCCACTGGTCTTCGTCCGTGCATGGAGCCGCTGGTCCTCGTCATTGCGAGGAGCCACTGGTCCTCGTCGTTGCATGGAGCCACTGGTCCTCGTCATTGCGAGGAGCCACTGGTCCTCGTCATTGCGAGGAGCCACTGGTCCTCGTCATTGCGAGGAGCCGAAGGCGACGTGGCAATCGGCCGAAGCTGGCTGCACGCAGGATCCGGTTGGCTTCGGCCGGAGATCGCCACGTCGCTTCGCGACTCGCGATGACGGGGCAGGAGAGGCTTGGCGACTCGCGATGACGGGGCAGGAGAGGCTTGGCGACTTGCGATGACGGGGGAGGGAGAACCTGGCGGGTCGCGATGACGGCCACGGTGTCACGGTGCCGGCCGCCTCCCGGTACTGGCAGGACACGCAGGCCGCCGGGACCTGCCGCAAACAAAAACGCCGGGCAGGAGCCCGGCGCATGCGTTGCGTACAGAGTCCGCGACGGGCGGCCGCTCAGGCCGCCTGCAGCAGGAACCGGTTCAGGCGCTGCACGAACCCGGACGGATCCTCCAGCTGCCCGCCCTCGGCCAGCAGGGACTGTTCGAACAGCAGCGAGGCGAGGTCGTTGAAGTCGTCGCCTTCCGCCGTCTTCAGCCGCTCCACCAGCGGGTGCTGCGCATTGACCTCCAGTACCGGCTTCGAGGAGAAGGTCTCCTGTCCGGCCTGCTTCAGCAGCTCCTGCAGATACAGCGCCATCTCGTGCTCGCCGAGGACGATGCAGGCCGGCGAGTCCACCAGCCGCTTCGACGGGCGCACGGAGTCGACCCGGTCACCCAGCGCGCCCTGGATGCGCTCGGGCAGGTCGCCCAGTTCGTCGTCCTTCCGGTCCTCGGCGTCGTCCGTATCATCGGAATCCTGCTCGCCGATGATGTTGTCCAGATCGAGATCGCCCTTGGCGACGTTCTTGATCGGGGTACCGTCGAACTCGCGCAGGTTGGACAGCAGCCATTCGTCCACCCGGTCGGACAGCAGCAGCACCTCGATGCCGTGCTTGCGGAACACCTCCAGGTGCGGGCTGTTGCGCGCGGCGGCGGCGTTGTCGGCGCTGATCACGTAGATCGCGTCCTGCCCTTCCTTCATGCGTGCCTTGTAGTCGGCGAAAGAAACGTTCTGCGTGTCATCGTCGTTGTACGTGCTGGCAAAACGCAGCAGGCCCGCGATCTGCTGCTGGTTGGCGAAGTCCTCACCGGGGCCTTCCTTGAGTACGCGACCGAAGTTGTCCCAGATCCCGGCGTATTTCTCCGGCTCGTTCTTCGCGATGTTCTCCAGCAGGCCGAGGATCTTCTTCACCGACCCCGAGCGGATGGAATCCACCAGGCGGTTATCCTGCAGGATCTCGCGCGAGACGTTCAGCGGCAGATCGGACGAGTCCACCACCCCGCGCACGAAGCGCAGGTAGTTCGGCAGCAGCTTCTCCGCGTCGTCCATGATGAACACGCGCTTCACGTACAGCTTCACCCCGTGGCGGGCGTCGCGATCCCACAGGTCGAACGGCGCCCGGCCGGGGATGTAGAACAGCGTGGTGTACTCCTGACGACCTTCCACGTGGTTGTGGGTCCAGGCCACCGGGTCCTCGAAATCGTGCGCGATGTGCTTGTAGAACTCGCGGTATTCCTCGTCGGAGATCTCGCTCTTCGGCCGCGTCCACAGTGCACTGGCACGGTTGACGGTCTCCCACTCGTCCGTCGGATTGCCTTCGTCGTCCTGCTGGCGCATGCGGATCGGGAAGGCCACATGGTCCGAGTAGCGCCCGATCACGTGGCGCAGGCGCATCGGCTCGAGGAACTCGTCGGCGTCTTCCTTGAGCGTCAGGGTGATCTCGGTGCCCGGTTCCGCGCGCTCGCATTCGGCGAGGGTGTATTCGCCATCGCCCTTCGACTCCCAGCGCGTGCCGGCCTCGACCCCGGTACCGGCGCGCCGGGTCTCCACGCGCACGTGGTCGGCCACGATGAACGAGGAATAGAACCCGACCCCGAACTGCCCGATCAGCTGGGCATCCTTCTGCTGGTCGCCGGTCAGCTTCTCGAGGAAGGCCCGGGTACCCGAATGGGCGATGGTCCCGATCTGCTGGATCACCTCGTCGCGCGACATGCCGATGCCGTTGTCGCGCACGGTCACGGTGCGGGCATCCTTGTCCACGTCCACGTCGATGTGCAGCTCGGCCGGCTGCGGGATCTCGTCGGGGTTCGCGGTCGCCTCGAAGCGCAGCTTGTCGCAGGCGTCCGCGCCGTTGGAAATCAGCTCGCGCAGGAAGATCTCGCGGTTGGAATACAGCGAGTGGATCATCAGCTGCAGCAGCTGGCTGACCTCGGTCTCGAACTGGCGGGTTTCCGCGCCGGCGGCGGCTTGCTCGGTCCGGGTTTCGGTCATGGGATTACGACTCCGTGATGGGTTCGGATGGGTTCAGACATTGGTAACACGCCGGAGTCTGGGGTCGCCGCGACCTTCTTCAAGCCCCTCGGCACGATAAAGCGCCCCCTCGCCCTGCGGATCGAGACAGCCGAGCACCGCAGGCAGCGTTGCGGCCAGTTCTTCTTCCAGCTGCCACGGCGGACGCAGCACCAGCATGCCGGAGCCTGCGAGCCCGGGATGCGCCCCGCGCTCCGCGCCGGGATCATCACGCAGGCGCAGTTCGCTGCGCACCCAGGGGATGCTCCGGGTGCACAGCCGTTCCATCAGGGGGTGATCGGGACGCCCCGCCAGCACCGGATACCAGACCAGCACCATCCCGGTGTTCCAGCGCTCCAGGATGGTCTCCGCGATCTCCGCCACCTCGCGGTATTCCGCCGGGCGTTCATACGAAGGGTCCAGCAAGGCGAACCCGCGCCGCGGCTGCGGCGGGAACAGCCCGCGGGCGGCCTCGCGCGCATCGCGCCGGTGCACATGGCAGCGCGCATCCCCGGCGAACGCGCGCTGCAGGCGTTCGTAGGCCTCGGGGTGCATCTCGCAGGCCACCAGCCGGTCATTCTCGCGCAGGGACGCGCGGATCAACGCCGGTGATCCCGGATACCCGTCGGTCCCGGCCACCTGCTGCACGGTCTCCAGAAACCCGGTCACCGCCTCCGGCAGCGCGGTTTCGCAAGCACAGGCGCGCAGGCGCTCGATGCCGAGCGCCGCCTCGCCGGTCTTGCGCGCCCGCTCACCGTCCAGGTCATAAACCCCGGCCCCGGCATGCAGATCGAGCGCCACGAACGGCTTGTTCCGCCGCTGCAATGCCGCCAGCACCGCGCGCAGCACCAGATGCTTGTGGATATCGGCGAAATTGCCGGCGTGGTAGTCGTGCTGATAGCTGAGCATGGCTCGCTCCCTTTCGCCCCGGCCATAAAAAAACCACCGCAGCGGACCACGGTGGCTGGACTTCCTTGCGGCCGGCCCCGGGTCACGAAGCGCGGCGCCCGCTGCGGGGGCAGTTTACTGGTTTACCGGGGACTCCGGGTCCAGCAGATAGGCCATGATGTGGCTGATCTCCCGCTCGCTCAGCAGTTCATTGGAACCGAACCGGGGCATCTCCGTACAGGGGAAATACTGGTGCGGATTCGAGATCACCTCATGCGCATACCGCAGGGACGCCTCGTCGGTACCCCGGCCGTTCCCGTACCCGGCCAGGCTCGGCCCGATCGTGCCATAAACCGCTTCGTTCGGGTCCATCTGGTGACAGGCGTAGCAGTTACCGCCGGGAGTGCGCGTCGAGTGGTCATCGTTGCGATGCCCCACGCGGAACCCGTAGCCGGAACGGGCGAGCTCCGCGCCCCGTTCCCAGTCACCCAGACGCGGCCCACCGGGGGGTGCCTCGTAGCTCTCCCGGGCGAGGGTGATCACCTCCTGCACCTGATCGTCCGGAAGCTCCCCTCCGACCACTGAACATGCACGCTGCAGGTCATCCTGCTCCATGCGCCCGCGGGCCGAACCGCCTTCCTGAACGGGCTGGTCCAGTCGATAACTGTCCGATTCGAACACGATATGTTCAACCAGTTCGTCCGTCTCCATCGAGGCGATGTCGATCTCGCCCTCATCGGCGTCGCCGAAGAACTGACACCCCGTGGTGAACAACGCCGCCGACACGGCAAGCGGCAACCCCCAACGTACCCTGTGGCCTGGCATCCCTGATGTCTCCCCGATTCCGTTTCGCCGCCGAACTCGCGACCGCAGCCACACCGGCGGCACCGGCAGGGTGCACGGCGGCGCCCGGTTGAGCCCGGATCGCGGGTGCGATGGTGAATAATGTCTGGTCCCGTGGCGAATGCCCCGGGAGGGGGCCGCCGCGAGGAACGCGGCGGCCCGGGTCACGATCCGCCGAACGGATCGTCATGCAGCCTTGCGGCTGCCCCGGATCAGTTGTTGACCGGGGACTCCGGATCCAGCAGATAGGCCATGATGTGGCTGATCTGCTCCTCGCTCAGGAGGCCCTGGAACCGGGGCATTTCCGCACACGGGAAGTACTGGTGCGGGTTGTGGATGACCTGATGGACGTATTCCCGGATGGCCTGGCTGTCGCCGCGGGTTGCGCCGTAGTTCACCAGGCTCGGCCCGATGGTGCCCTGCGTGGGACCTTCCGGATCGAACACGTGGCAGTTGACGCAGTTGCCGCCGGCTTCGCGGGTGGAATGGTCATCGGTACGGTGACCGATCCGATAGCCGTAGCCGGAGAACGCCAGCTCTTCACCACGCTCCCAGTCGCCCAGCTCGATGTCGCCTTCCGGGGCCTCGTACTGCTCGCGGGCCAGGGCCACCACGCGGCCGGCGGTCTCGCCGTCCGGGTCACCCTCGATCGAGCAGGCCGCCTGGATCTCGTCCTGGGTCATGCGCTCTTCCATGGTACCGCCTTCCTGCGGGACCTGGTCATAGCGGAAGCTGTCCGACTCGAAGATCATGTATTCGGCCAGCTCGTCCGCACTCATCGCAGTGATGTCGACGTCGTCCGACTTGTTGCCCTCGGCCACGGCGCAGCCCGTTGCCAGCGCGACGGTTGCAAAGGCGGCCACACCGGCCGCAACAGTATTTTTCTTGAACATGCTTGCTGTCTCCTATTGCGTCCGGGGTTACCGCTTCAGGTCGGGCAGGATCGCCGGTTCGCCACGCGCCGCGTCATTCCAGAAAGCGATGAGCGCGGTGTTGGCCATCGAGTCCGGCTTGATGCCGGCGTGGCGCATCTGCCACACGCAACCACGGATGCGGTGGTTCTGACTGCGGACGTTGTCGTGCCCGGCACGCTGGGCCGGCCAGGAGACCGCCTTGGTCCATTCCTGGGAGTTACGCATCTCGGGCAGGACCGACGCACGAATGCGCTTGCCGGACTGACCGTGACAGGAGGCGCAGTTGAAGTCCTGGGCTCCGCCGCGACGGAAGAACAGCTTCTCGCCGGCCGCGATCATCGCCTGTTCCTCGGGATGATCGTTCTGCGGCTGCCACTCCATGCCGGAAGACTGCATGGCGATATAGGTGGTCAGCTGCATGATGTCCGAACCGCTGCCGTGGCGCTGCGCGACGGCCGCGTCATCGGCGTCGTAGCCCTGGATTTCCTTCATGCAGTGCACCAGGCGCTGCTCGAAATCCATGACCTTGCCGACGTCCTCGAAGTAGCGCGGCAGCTCCACGTAGGCGCCTTCCAGCACGCCCTCGCCCTTGCCGAAGTCGCAGCCTTCCAGCGATGCGTTGTTCGGCCCGCGTTCCTCGTAGAACAGCTGCTCGCCGTCTTCCGCCACCCACAGGGCGGGGTTGTCCGGCATCATCATGATGTTCTGCTCACTCTGATGCAGATACGCCGAATCGGGATTGGCGTCGAGCAGCTTCTGCAGGACATCGGTCGGGTCCTGCCATTCGCCGGCCTGGGCAGCGCCCCCGACCGCCATTGCTACGGGCAAGGCGAGCAATGCTTTCTTGAACATGGAAACCTCCATCACACGGTTTTATTCGATGGGCCCGGGTCTCCGTCGCCCGAACCTACGCTGCAGAGTGCGGAATGCGTGAACACCGTGTCAACAAACAAACGCTATATTAGCGTTTTTTAAAAGTCTGTTTTTCAAGGGTTCTTGCAGTCCGGCACCGACAGGCAGACGCCCCGGGGAACGGATCTATTCCCCCTTTTTGCAAAAAGTGCCCGTTGATTTCGGTTTGCCGGTTGGCTTCGTGGCGCAGGAGGGCCTGTTTGGCGGCGGCCAGGGGGCCCTCAACCTGGCCGGCGTATCCCCCCGCGGATCCGCGATCGGGGGCGGCGCCGGCCGGCAGGACACGATGACAGGGGATGAACAGGGGCCAGGGATTGGCACGACAGGCCTGGCCCACGGCCTGCGGCGAGGAGCCAATGGCGCGGGCGATCTGGCCGTAGGTGCGGGTTTCGCCGGCGGGGATGCGAGTCAGCGCGTGCCAGACCCGTTGCTGATGCGGGCTGCCGGGCGGCAGGCAATCGGGCGGAACCCAGGCACGCGGGTCCCGGGCGTAGACCTCGGGAGCGAAGGGCAGGCGCAGCGGGACGGAAACCCGCGTCTCATGGCCTTCCCAGCCGAGCAGGAGGAGGGAGTTTTCGGGATCGCAGGCATACACAAAGGCCAGCGATGCACCCGGGAGGATGCAGCGCCGGCCTTGCATGCGCTCGCGCGGGGGTCCGCGGGACCAACCGCGGCCCGGAAGTCAGCCGCGGCCTTTGGCCCGGGCGCGCACGTCTTCCTTGATGCGCGCGGCCTTGCCGGTACGATCGCGCAGGTAGTACAGCTTGGCGCGACGGACCTTGCCGCGACGCTTGACCTGAATCTCGGCGATCTGCGGGCTGTGGGTCTGGAAGGTGCGCTCCACTCCGTTGCCGTAGGAGGTCTTGCGCAGGGTGAACGCGGAGTTCAGGCCGCGGTTGCGCTTGCCGATCACTACGCCCTCGAAGGCCTGCAGGCGCTCGCGCTCTCCTTCGCGCACCTTGACCTGCACCACCACGGTATCGCCCGGGCCGAAATCCGGGACATCGGATTTCATCTGCTCGGCTTCCAGTTGCTGAATGACGTTATTCATTGCTCGACCTCAATCATCGCTCTCGGAGCGGACGCCACCTCGCGGGTGACGCTCGCGGTATTCGTCCAGCAGGGCCTGATCCGTGCCCCCCAGTTCGAGCCGGGCCAGCAGATCCGGCCTGCGGCTCCATGTACGCCCCAGCGCCTCACGGCGGCGCCAGCGGCGGATCGCGCCGTGGTCGCCTCCAAGGAGGACGCCGGGGACGCGGTGTCCGTTCAGTTCCTCCGGCCGGGTGTAGTGCGGACAGTCCAGCAGGCCCTCGCTGAAGGAATCCTGCTCGGCGGAATCCGCATGCCCCAGCACCCCGGGCCGGAGGCGGGCGCAGGCATCGATGATCGCCATGGCGCCCAGTTCCCCGCCGGAGAGCACGTAGTCTCCCAGCGAGATTTCTTCATCGACTTCGGCTTCGATAAAGCGTTCGTCGATCCCTTCGTAGCGGCCGCAGACCAGCGCCACCCGCGGTCTTGCCGCGAGGGCCCGGACCCGCTGCTGATCCAGCGGCCGTCCCTGCGGGGTCAGCGCGACCACGTGCAGCGCCTCGCGGCCATCGGCCCGGGCGGCGTCCAGCGCCCCCTTCAGCGGCGGCACCTGCATGACCATGCCGGGGCCGCCGCCATAGGGCCGGTCGTCCACCGCCTGGTGCACCCCGCTGGCCCAGTCCCTGGGATTCCAGGTCCGCAGGTCCATCTGCCCGGCCTCCACGGCCCGGCGCGGGATGCCCCATTGCGTCACGGATGCGACCAGCTCCGGGAACAGGGTGATGACGTCGAAGCGCATCGCCGCGTCAGTATTCCGGATCCCAGTCCACCCGGATCCGTCCGCCCTCGAGATCGACCTCGAGGATGTACGGACCCTGCACCCAGGGGATCAGCCGCTCGCGTTCACCGCTCACGACCATCACGTCATTGGCGCCGGTCTCCATGAAACCGGTGACCGTCCCCAGCGGCGTGCCGTCGACATGTTCAACGGACAGGCCCTGCAGGTCGGCCCAGTAGTACTCGCCTTCTTCCGCCGGGGGCAGCCACTCGCGTTCGATCGCCAGCTCGGCCCCCATCAGTCCGTAGGCGGCATCGCGATCGGCCACCCCGGCGAACTTGATGACCACGCCGGGGCCGTGCGCGCGGCCGCTTTCAATCTCCACCAGCCGCCATCCCTCGGCCTGCTTCATCCACAGGCGGGGGAAACCGGTGATGGCGTCACGCGGCTCGGTCTCGGAAAAGATCCGGACCCAGCCCCTGACGCCGTAGACCCCGGAGACGCGTCCGACGCGGATGCGCTCACCCGCCTCGCTCACCTGCGTCTCCCGGCGGTCAGGCCGCCGCAGCCTGCTGCTTGCGGTACCCCTTGACCAGGTGCTCCACGCGCTCGGACATGCCGGCACCGTGGCTCAGCCAGTAATCGACCCGCTCGAGGTCGATCTTCAGCGGGATTTCCTGACCGCGGGCAACCGGATTGTGAAAACCGACGCGCTCGATGTAGCCGCTGTCGCGGCGGGCGCGGGAGTCGGTCACCACGATCGAGTAGAAGGGGCGCTTCTTGGCGCCGCGGCGTGACAGACGAATTGTAAGCATGAAGTCTTGAACCCCGTGAAGTTCGGTTTCGCGAGAAAACGCGCGATTATAACGAATTGCAGCGCCAAGACAAGGCCGAAGCCCCGTCGTCAGCGTTTCGGCAGCCCCCCTCCGGGGCCTCCAGGGCCGCCCATGCCGCCCATTTGTCCTCCAAGGGCCCGCATCATTTTCGATGCGCCGCCCTTGGAAAATTTCTTCATCGCCTTGCTCATCTGGGTGTGCTGCTTGAGCAGGCGGTTGACGTCCTGGATCTGGCAGCCGGAGCCCGCGGCGATGCGGCGCTTGCGCGACCCCTTGATGATGTCCGGGTGGCGGCGTTCCTCGTCGGTCATCGACGAGATCACGGCCTGCATGCGCCGGATCTCCTTGTCGCCGGCCTGATTCTTGATCGCCTCCTGCATCTTGCCGCCGCCGGGCAGCTTTTCCAGCATGCTGCCCATGCCGCCCATCTTCTCCATCTGGGCCAGCTGTTCGCGCAGGTCGTTCAGGTCGAAGCCGCGCCCCTTCTTCAGCTTGCGCGTGAGCTTCTCGGCCTTTTCCTCGTCGACCTGCCGCGAGGCTTCTTCCACCAGAGAGACCACGTCGCCCTTGCCGAGGATACGGGACGCGATACGTTCCGGATGGAAGGGCTCGAGCCCGTCGGGGCGTTCGCCGGTGCCGATGAACTTGATCGGCACCCCGGTGATCTGGCGCACCGACAGGGCGGCACCCCCGCGGGCATCGCCATCGGCCTTGGTCAGCACCACACCGGTCAGCGGCAGGGCGTCACCAAACGCGCGCGCGGTGTTGGCGGCGTCCTGCCCGGTCATGGAGTCGACCACGAACAGGGTCTCCACCGGTTCGACCGCCGAGTGCAGGGTCTGCACCTCGGCCATCATGTCCTCGTCGACGTGCAGGCGCCCGGCGGTGTCCACCAGCAGCACGTCGATCCCTTCGCGGCGGGCCCGCTGCACCGCGTCGGTGGCGATATCGTCGGGCTTCTGCGAAGTATCGCTGGGGTAGAAGGTCACCTCGACCTGGCCGGCCAGGGTCTCCAGCTGCTGGATCGCGGCGGGGCGGTAGACGTCGCAGCTGACCACCGCCACGCGTTTCTTGTCGCGCTCGCGCAGGAGCTTCGCCAGCTTGCCGATACTGGTGGTCTTGCCCGCGCCCTGCAGGCCGGCCACCAGCACCACCGCCGGCGGCTGCGCGGCCAGATTCAGCGAGGCGTTCTCGCCCCCCATGGTCGCGACCAGCTCGTCGTGCACGACCTTGATCAGGGCCTGCCCCGGCGTCAGGCTGCCGATGACCTCCTTGCCCAGCGCCTTTTCCTTGACGTCCTTCACGAACTCGCGCACCACCGGCAGCGCGACGTCGGCCTCGAGCAGGGCCATGCGCACTTCGCGCAGGGCCTCCTGGATGTTGTCCTCGGTCAGGCGCGCCTGACCCTTCAGACGCTTCATCGTGTCCTGGAGGCGACTGGAAAGGCCGTCGAACATGGGACGTGTCTCCTGCGGATGAAATCGGCGGGGCGCGGCCCGCATCGAATCGAGCATTATACCCGTGACCGGGGGTCTCCTGCAGCGCGCGATGACGAAGTGCATTCGCGGACGTGACAAGGGATAATCCGCGCATGACCACGATCGCCGGAACCATCGCCGTTTTTCTGTACCTGATCGCGCTGGGCTACCTGGCCCTGGGGATACGCGACCGACCGCTGGCCGCCGGGCAGCCACGCGGACCGCTGGCAGTGTGGCTGCTGGCGCTGTTCGCACATCTGGTTGCCCTGGTCCCGGCGATCGCGACCGGCACCGGCTGGAACCTGTGCCTGGGCAATGCGCTGTCGGCGTCGATGTGGCTGGTGGCGGCCCTGCTGTGGGTCACCGCCCTGCGCCACCCGCTGGCCAGTCTCGGGATGGTGGTCCTGCCACTGACCTTGCTGGCCGCGCTGACCGCGCTGCTGTGCGACGGCGACGCCCGCTACGCGACCTCGGCCGGGATCGCGGTGCACGTGCTGTTTTCCGCGCTGGGCTGGGCCTTCCTCGCCCTGTCCACCGCCCAGGCCGCGGTGATGACCGCCCAGCACCGCGCCCTGCACGACCACCACACGCGCGGGATCGTGCGCTACCTGCCGCCGCTGTTCTCCATGGAACTGTGGCTGTTCCGCATGATTTTCATCGGCTGGCTGTTCCTCGGACTCAGCCTGATCTCGGGCATGATCTTCGTCGACGACCTGTTCGCCCAGGACCTGGTGCACAAGTCGGTGCTGTCGATCCTGGCCTGGGTCATCTTCTCCGTGCTCCTGCTGGGGCGCTGGCGCCTGGGCTGGCGCGGATCGCGCGCGCTGGCCTGGACCACCGGCGGCTTCGTCGCGCTGGTGCTGGCCTACTTCGGCACCAAGCTGGTGCTGGAGGTCATCCTCGGGCGAGTGTGAGCCCTGCGCCGGCGCTTGACAGCCTCGCGGGGCTTGCCTGAAATGGAGCCCGCCCACACCTGACCGCAGGTCCCCCCGTTGCAAGAGATCCCGCTGTCCGTCCTGTTCGGCGCGCTGCTCGTGCTGTTCCTGCTGTCGGCCTTTTTCTCCGGGTCGGAGACGGCGCTGATGGCGCTGAACCGCTACCGCATGCGCCATCGCGCCCAGACCGGGCACCGCGGGGCGGCCATCGCCGCGCGCCTGCTGGATCAGCCCGACCGCCTGATCGGGCTGATCCTGCTGGGCAACAACTTCGTCAACATCCTGATCGCCCAGATCGCAACCATCATCGGCTGGCGGCTGTTCGGCGACACCGGGGTGGCCATCGCCACCGGCGTGCTGACCCTGACCCTGCTGATCTTCGCCGAGACCGCCCCCAAGACCCTGGCGGCCCTGCACAGCGAGCGGGTGGCCTACCCGGCGGCGCGCATCTACCGCGTACTGATGCGGGTGCTGTGGCCGGTGGTGTGGCTGGTCAACCTGCTGGCCAACAACTTCCTGCGGCTGTTCGGGGTGCCGGTGGATGCCCGCCAGCGCTCGGCCCTCAGCGCGGACGAGCTGCGCAGCGTGGTCTCCGAGGCGGGCTCGCTGATCCCTCCGAACCACCGCCGCATGCTGCTCAACCTGCTGGATCTGGAGCGGGCCACGGTCGAGGACATCATGATCCCGCGTAACGAGATCGTGGTGCTGGACCTGACCGAGCCGTGGAACGAGGTGCTGGATCAGCTGCTGCACGGCAGTTTCACACGGCTGCCGGTGGTGGAGGGCGAGCTGGACCGGGTGCTGGGCTTTCTTCACCTGCGCGACGTCCTGCCGCTGATCGAGCGCGACGAGTTCGGCCCCGAAGAACTGCGCCAGGTGGTCACGCCGCCCTGCTTCATCCCCGAGGGCACGCCTCTGAACCGCCAGCTGATCAACTTCCAGCAGCAGCGCCGCCGAATCGGCCTGGTGGTGGATGAGTACGGTGACATCCAGGGCCTGATCACCCTGGAGGACCTGCTGGAGGACATCGTCGGCGAGTTCACCACCGACTCGCCGACCATGAGCGACGACGTGCTGTTCCAGGACGACGGCGCGGCGATGGTCGACGGCGGCATCCACCTGCGCGAGATCAACCGGGCGCTGGCGCTGGAGCTGCCGCTGGACGGCCCGCGCACCCTCAGCGGGCTGATCGTGGAGCACCTCGAGAGCATCCCCGAAGCCCCGGTCAGCGTGCGCATCAACGGCGTGGTGATGGACATCGTGCAGATCAAGAACAACACCATCCGCACCGTGCGCATCCCGCCGGAACACCACAGCCCGACCACCCCGGAAGACTGACATGGCCCGCAGCAAGACCCAGTACATCTGCCGCGCCTGCGGCGCGACCTCGCCCAAATGGGCCGGCCAGTGCGGGGAATGCGGCGCCTGGAACACCCTCGAGGAGGCCGCGCCGGTCGCCTCCGCCGGGCCGCGCGGCGGCGGCTATGCCGGCGAGAGCGCACGCATCACCCGGCTGGGCGAGGTCGAGACGGGCGAGCTGCCGCGCACCTCCACCGGGATCTCGGAACTCGACCGGGCGCTGGGCGGCGGCCTGGTCACCGGCTCGGTGATCCTGATCGGCGGCGACCCCGGCATCGGCAAGTCCACCCTGCTGCTGCAGACCCTGGCCGCCCTGCCACCGGAGCAGACCCTGTATGTGACCGGCGAGGAATCGGCCCAGCAGGTGAGCATGCGCGGGCAGCGCCTGGGGCTGGAGGTGGACGGCCTGCGCCTGCTGACCGAGACGCAGGTCGAAAACATCATCGCCACCTGCGAAAGCGAACGCCCCGGGGTGCTGGTGATCGACTCGATCCAGACCCTGTTCACCGCCGCTTCGCAGTCCGCACCGGGTTCGGTCAGCCAGGTGCGCGATGCCGCCGCCGCGCTGGTCCGGCTGGCCAAGCAGCGCGGCATCACCGTGATCCTGGTCGGCCACGTGACCAAGGACGGGCAGCTGGCCGGCCCGCGCATCCTCGAACACATGGTCGACACCGTGCTGTACTTCGAGGGCGACCCGGACGGGCGCTACCGCATGCTGCGGGCGGTCAAGAACCGCTTCGGCGCGGTCAACGAACTGGGCGTGTTCGCGATGCTGGAGACCGGCCTCAAACCCGTCGCCAACCCGTCGGCGATCTTCCTGTCACGCCACGAGAACCCGGTGCCCGGCAGCGTGGTGATGGTCACCCGCGAAGGTACGCGCCCCCTGCTGGTGGAGGTCCAGGCCCTGGTCGCCGAGAGCCACGCCTCGCAGCCACGACGCATCACCGTGGGCCTGGAGCAGAACCGCCTGACCATGCTGCTGGCCGTGCTGCACCGCCATGGCGGCGTGGCCCTGTTCGACCAGGACGTGTTCATCAACGTCGTCGGCGGCGTCCGCGTGACCGAGACCGCCGCCGACCTGCCGATGCTGGCCGCCGCCCTGTCCAGCCTGCGCGACCGCCCCCTGCCGCAGGAACTGCTGGCCTTCGGCGAGGTGGGCCTGGCCGGGGAGATCCGCCCGGTCCCCAACGGCGAGGAACGCCTGCGCGAGGCCGCCAAGCACGGCTACACCCGCGCCATCGCCCCCGCCGCCAACGCCCCGCGCAAGCCGATCAAGGGCATGGATGTGGTCTCCGTCTCGCGCCTGGGCGAGGTCCTAGACGCGCTGTAAGCCGGAAGTCGGCATAACGGGCCGGGCAGAGCCGGCAACTACCACTCCGAATCCATAAAAAAGGGCGCCCGCCGGGGCGCCCTTTCTTAATCGGCCGGACTGGCCTCACCGTCAATTGACGGCGTCGAGATCCGCCGCCAGCGATTCGCGCATGCCCTCGGGCACGGCATCCACGCGGTGGTTGTAGTTCTCGTGGTCCACGCCGGCGGCGATGGCCGCGCCGGATTTGGCCGCCGACACCATTGCGGGCGTCAGCTCGAAGCGCAGGAAGTGCACCGACGAGGTCTTGTCCTCGGTCTCGCGGTCGAGGTCTTCGTTGGCGATGGGGTAGACCTTGTCGTGGCCTTCCACCTGCACCCAGGTCACGCGCTCGATGCCGATCAGCTTCGACAGCTGCACCTTGCGCTCGTCCGCGTCGGGGAATTCGACCATCATGGTCGCCTTCCAGTTGGAGCCGTCCGGGATCAGCGGGTTGTAGGCACCCAGCTCGTCCTCGATGCCTTCGCGGTCGAAGATCTTCTCGACCCGCAGCATCTCCTGGATCTGGTACTGCATGGTCATGCGATCCTCGAAGTGCAGGGTGACCGCAGGACCGATCTGCAGCACGCGGTGGCGCTTGTGCTCCATCACGTCGCGGCGGAAATTGGGCCGTACCTCGGAATACTGTTCCAGGGAATACAGGTCGTCACGGCTGAGCTTGTCCACGTTTTCCTCCGTTACCATGTTCTCACCTCCTCGAGCACCGGGAGCCACATCACCCGCACGGGGCATCAGTGGTCGTGATGCTGGCTTTTGTCGGTGTAGTCCTTGTCGGACCAGAGATTGTCTTTGAGTTCGCGATCGAACACCGGGTTCCGGCGCCGGATCCACTCCAGCACCATCGCCGCATGTTCGATCTCCTCGTCGCGGTTGTGCGCGAGGATCGCCTTCAGTTCGGGATCCTTGCAGGCGTCCATGCGCTGCTGGTACCAGTCGACCGCCTCGAGCTCTTCCATCAGCGAAACGATGGCGCGATGCATCTCGCGCGATTCGTCGCTGAGCTCCTCGACCGGTTCGTGGTAGCTGTCACTGGCCATTCGCTTCCCTCCTGATGGGTGTTACAGCCCGTAGGCCTGACGCAGCAGCGTCAGCGGGTGCTCGGGCTGCTTGTCGTCGTCCTTCATGCCGTTCTCGATCATGTGGCCGGCCATCGGGCAGTCACTGGAGAAGTGGTCGGCCTCGGCCTTGGTCACGCGGTTCACGACCGGACGGCAGATCTTGCTGGCCGTCTCGTAGAACTCGCTTTTCACGCCATAGGTACCGTCATGCCCGGAACAGCGCTCGACGGTCTCGATCTCGGTGTCCGGCACCAGCTTGAGCAGATCGCGGGTCTTCAGGCCCATGTTCTGCACGCGCAGATGGCAGGCGGCGTGATACGCGATCTTGCCCAGCTTTTCCGGGAAGTCGGTGTTCAGCTTGCCGTCCTTGTGGCGCTCCATCAGGTACTCGAACGGGTCGAAGATACGATCGCGTACCGTGGCCACGTCCTGCTCATCGGGGAACATCAGCGGCAGTTCCTGCTTGTACATCAGCACGCAGGATGGCACCGGGGCGACGATGTCGTAGCCCTGGTCGATCATCTTCTTCATCGCCGGGATGTTCGCGTCCTTGGAGGCCTCCACGGACTCCAGGTCACCCAGCTCGAGCTTGGGCATGCCGCAGCACTGCTCCTTCTCGACCAGCGTGACCTCGATGCCGTTGTGCTCGAAGACCTTGACCAGGTCCTCGACCAGGTGCGGCTCGTTGTAGTTGCCGTAGCAGGTGGCATACAGCGCGACCCGGCCCTGAGTGGCACCGGCCGGTTCCGGGTTGCTCACCCCGCCGGACACCTTCGACACGCGCGAACGGCCCTTGTTCGAGTGATACTCGGGCACCGGGGCGTCCGGGTGCACGCCGACGGTCTTGTCCAGCAGCTTGCGCACGGTTCCGTTCTTGTTGGCCGCGTTGACCGCGCCGGCCACCACCGGAATGCCCGCCAGCTTGCCCACCGTGTCGGTACTGGAGAGCAGTTTGTGCGAGGTCTTCGCACCCTCGTTCTGGAACCGGAATGCCTTGGCCCGCAGCATCAGGTGCGGGAAATCCACGTTCCACTCGTGCGGCGGGACGTAGGGGCACTTGGTCAGGTAGCACAGGTCGCACAGGTAGCAGTGATCCACCACCTGCCAGAAATCTTTCTTGTCGACCCCGTCGACTTCCATGGTCTCGGATTCGTCGACCAGATCGAACAGCGTGGGGAATGAATGACACAGACTGACGCAGCGCCGGCAGCCGTGGCAGATATCGAAGACGCGCTCGAGTTCGTTGAACAACGATTCCTCGTTGTAGAACTCGGGGTTCTTCCAGTCCAGTGGATGGCGGGTCGGGGCTTCGAGACTGCCTTCACGTTGATGGGTCGGCGCAGACATTCATCCCTCCGGATGTTCTGATTGTTCTGTTCTTGCAGACAAGACGGGGCCGGCTGAGCCGGCCCCGCTGCGGGACACGAGCCGCGACGATCAGTCGTCCAGCTGGTCCAGCGCCTTTTGGAAGCGGTTGGCGTGGGAACGCTCCGCCTTGGCCAGGGTTTCGAACCAGTCGGCGACTTCGTCGAAGCCTTCGTCGCGCGCGGTCTTGGCCATGCCCGGGTACATGTCGGTGTACTCGTGGGTCTCGCCGGCGACCGCGGTCTTCAGGTTGGCTTCGGTACCACCGAATTCCAGGCCGGTGGCCGGGTCACCACAGTCCTCGAGGTACTCGAGATGCCCATGGGCGTGGCCAGTTTCACCTTCCGCGGTGGAGCGGAACACGGTAGCCACGTCATTGTAGCCTTCCACGTCCGCCTTCGAAGCGAAGTACAGATAGCGACGGTTCGCCATCGATTCGCCGGCAAACGCTTCCTTCAGGGCTTCTTCGGTCTTGCTGCCTTTCAGATCCATGATGTCTCTCCTTCTTCGTATGGGTTCTACACAGACACAGCGAGCGAGTGTCGCATCGAGTGCAGACAGTGATTTAGACTCTGTCTAAACCGTACGGCAAATGTATGCCCTGTCCCCGGCCCTGTCAACCTGCCCCCTCGTGCTTTTCACGCACGCGCGGATCCGGTACTTTGGCCGCTTTTGCAGCCGACAATCGCCATGTCCGACGAGACTCCCGATCCCGCACCCGGAACCCCGGCCGACTTCGAAGCCAGCCTGGAGGCCCTGGAGACCCTGGTGGCCCGCATGGAGTCGGGCGAGCTGGGTCTGGAACAGTCGCTGGAGGAGTTCCAGCAGGGTATGCAGCTGGTCGATCGCTGCCAGCGGGCCCTCGACGAGGCCCAGCGGCGCATGGAAGCCCTGACCACCGAAACCTCCGGCAACCCGGAAGCCGCCAGCGGGACCCCGCCCGCGACGGATGACGATGACCCGGTGCCCTTCTGATCCGGACCCGCGGACGCCCGACGTGACAGCCACCACCTCGCCCGAACAGGCCATCCCCGCGTATCAGGAACGCATCGAGGGGGTCCTGGACCGAGCCCTCGATCCGGCCGGCGCGCCCGACGCCCGGCTGATCGAGGCAATGCGCTATGCCACCCTCTCCGGCGGCAAGCGCCTGCGCCCGCTGCTGGTATATGCCACCGGCAAGGCCCTGGGGGCCCCGCAGGACGCGCTGGATGCCGCAGCCGCGGCGGTGGAGATGATCCACGTCTACTCGCTCATCCACGACGACCTTCCGGCGATGGATGACGACGAACTGCGGCGCGGACGCCCGACCTGTCATCGGGCCTACGACGAAGCCACCGCGATCCTCGCCGGCGACGCCCTGCAGGCGCAGGCCTTTGTCACGCTGTCGAGCGGGACGGCGGCACTGCCGGCCGGGCGCGCCCCGGTCATGCTGCAGGAACTGGCCCGCGCCGCCGGCCTGCAGGGCATGGCCGGGGGCCAGGCCATCGATCTGGGAGCCTGCGGCGGGCGCCTGGATCTGCCGGGGCTGGAGGGCATGCACCGGCTGAAGACCGGCGCCCTGATCCGCGCCTCGGTTCGCCTGGGCGGGCTGGCCGGCGGCGCCGACGACGCCCTGCTGGCGCGCCTGACCGACTACGCCGAATGCATCGGCCTGGCCTTCCAGATCCGCGACGACATCCTGGACGTCGAGGGTGATCCGGAGACCCTGGGCAAGGCCTGCGGAGCGGATGCGCGCCTGGACAAGTCGACCTTCCCCGCGCTGATGGGCCTGGAAGCCTCGCGCGAACGCGCGGTGGCGCTGGTCGACCAGGCTCTGGAGGCGCTGCAACCCCTGGATGCAGAGGCCGATTTGCTTCGCCATCTCGCGCGTTACATTGTCGACCGCATCCACTGAGCCGGTGCCCTCCGCGATGCAAGCCACCCCCCTCCTCGATGCCATCGAGTGGCCTTCCGATCTGCGCGCCCGGCCGGGCGCCGAACTGCCGGAGATTGCCCGGGAGCTGCGCACCTTTCTGATCGACAGTGTCTCGCGCACCGGCGGACATCTGGCCGCCAACCTCGGGACGGTGGAACTGGCGATCGCCCTGCACTACGCCTTTGATACCCCGGACGACCGGATCGTCTGGGACGTGGGGCACCAGGCCTATGCGCACAAGATCCTGACCGGGCGGCGCGAGGCCATGGCGACCCTGCGCCAGCACGGCGGACTGGCGGGCTTCCCCAAGCGCGCGGAGAGCGAATACGACGCCTTCGGCGCCGGGCATTCCAGCACCTCCATCAGCGCCGCCGCGGGCATGGCCCTGGCCGCCCGCCACGCAGGCCTCGACCGGCGCCACGTGGCGGTGATCGGCGACGGCGCGATGACCGCCGGAATGGCCTTCGAGGCGCTCAACCACATCGGCGAGCTGGACTGCAACCTGCTGGTCATCCTCAACGACAACGACATGTCCATCTCGCCCAACGTGGGCGCGATGAACCAGTACTTCACCCGGCTGCTGTCGGGGCGCCTGTACAGTTCGATGCGCGAGGGCTCCAAGCGCATGCTGGAGTTCGTGCCGCCGATGAAGGCGTTCGCCCAGCGCGCCGAGGAGCACATGAAGGGCATGCTGGTGCCCGGCACGCTGTTCGAAGAACTGGGCTTTCGCTATTTCGGGCCGGTCGACGGTCACGATGTCAGCGGTCTGGCCGGCATCCTCAAGAACCTGCGCGGCGGGCACGGACCGCAGCTGCTGCACGTGGTCACCCGCAAGGGCCAGGGCTATGCCCCGGCCGAAGAGGACCCCTGCCGCTATCACGGCGTGTCCAAGTTCGAACCGGAGAACGGTCTCGCCCCCTCCGGCCCGAAGGCACCGACCTACACCGACGTCTTCAGCCAGTGGCTGTGCGACCAGGCGGCGGCCGACGAGCGCCTGCTGGGCATCACCCCGGCGATGCGCGAGGGCTCGGGCCTGGTCGCCTTCTCCGAACAGTACCCGCAGCGCTACTTCGACGTCGGCATCGCCGAGCAGCACGCAGTGACCCTGGCGGCCGGCATGGCCTGCGAGGGCCAGCACCCGGTGGTGGCGATCTACTCGACCTTCCTGCAGCGGGCCATGGACCAGGTCATCCATGATGTCGCCCTGCAGGATCTGCCGGTGCTGTTCGCCATCGACCGGGCCGGCATCGTCGGCGCCGACGGCCCCACCCATGCCGGTACCTTCGACATCGCCCTGCTGCGCAGCGTACCCAACCTGCTGCTGATGGCCCCGGCCGACGAGGCCGAATGCCGCCGCATGCTGGCGACCGGCTTTGCCTGGAACGGCCCGGCCGCGGTGCGCTATCCGCGCGGCAGCGGCCCGGGCACGGAGCCGGGCGACCGTCTGGATCCGCTGCCGGTGGGCGAGGCCGAGATCCGTCGCGAGGCGGGCCCGGACGGTGCGGGGGAACGCATCGCCATCCTGTCCTTCGGCGCCCTGCTGGATACGGCGCTGGAGGCCGGCGAAGCCCTGGATGCGACGGTCGTCAACATGCGCTTCGTCAAGCCGCTGGATACCGCCTGCCTGGCCCGCCTGGCGGCGGAACACGACCGCCTGGTGACGCTGGAGGATCATGCCCGCGCCGGCGGCGCCGGCAGCGCGGTCCTGGAGTGGCTGTCGGCGGAGGAGCTCGACATCCCCTGCCAGACCCTCGGCATCCCCGACCGCTTCACCGAACACGGGCCGCGCGAGACCATCCTCGCCGAATGCGGTCTCGATACCGCCGGCGTGCTGGCAGCGATTCGCCACGCGGCCGGGCAGGAGAATTGCGCCGCACCGGGCGGCCGGCTAGGCTTTGCAGGCTGACAGCCATCTCCCGGCCCGCCGGCCGACCGCTTCCGGAATCCGAACATGAGTGCCCGCTATACCCTGCGCGTCCTGACCGACTTCGCCTCCGCGCACACCCTGCGCGATTACCCGGGGCAGTGCGCGAACATGCACGGCCACAACTGGAAGGTGGAAGCCGAGGTCGAGGCCGAAACCCTGGACGACACCGGAATGGCGGTGGATTTCAAGGTGGTCAAGAGCGCCGCACGCGAGATCGCCGGGCAGCTGGACCATCGTTACCTCAACGACGTGCCGCCGTTCGACACGGTCAACCCCACCGCGGAGAACATCGCCCGCTGGTTCTTCCGCGAGATGGCGGAACGCCTGAACCGCCCCGGGCTGCGCGTCAGCGCCCTGACCCTGTGGGAGACCGACCGCGCCTGCGTGCGCTACAGCGAGGACGGCTAGACCCCCACCCACTCCACCCGCGCCCCGCCTCAAGCACCGTCATTGCGGAGGGCCGCAGGGGGCCGGGCTCAGGTTATCGCGCGCATCGCCATCGCGACGGGTTATCGCCCGCATCGTCATCGCGAGGAGCGAAGCGACGTGGCGATCTCCGTCCGGGACCATCTGAGCCCGTATCTGACTCGGCGCCAGCTTCGGAAGGTTGCCGCGTTGCCTGCGGCTCCTCGCAATGACGGGGCCGGATTTTCCTTCGCGGTTGTTGCAGCACGACCTGCGCCACCTACAGGTTGTTGGAAGCGTAATCCGCCAGCCGCGAGCGCTCGCCGCGGGTGAGCGTGATGTGCCCGCTGTGCGTCCATTCACGGAAGCGGTCCACCACATAGGTCAGCCCCGAGGTGGTCTCGGTGAGATACGGGGTGTCGATCTGCGCGATGTTGCCCAGCGCGACGATCTTGGTCCCCGGCCCGGCACGGGTGATCAGCGTCTTCATCTGCTTGCTGGTGAGGTTCTGCGCCTCGTCCAGGATGATGTAGCGGCTGAGGAAGGTACGCCCGCGCATGAAGTTGAGCGAGCGAATCTTGATGCGGCTGGTCAGGATGTCCCCGCTGGCCGCCCGGCCCCATTCCCCGGCCCCTTCGGTGTTGCCGCCGAGGACCTCGAGATTGTCCATCAGGGCCCCCATCCAGGGGGTCATCTTCTCCTCTTCGGTACCCGGCAGGAAGCCGATGTCCTCGCCCACCGGCACCGTTACCCGGGTCATGATGATTTCCTTGTAGGTCCCGTCCTCGAGCGTTTGCGCCAGGCCGGCCGCCAGGGTCAGCAGCGTCTTGCCGGTCCCCGCCGCTCCCACCAGCGAGACGAAATCGACTTCCGGATCCATCAGCAGATTGAGCGCGAGATTCTGTTCGCGGTTGCGGGCATTGATGCCCCAGACGGTGTGCCGGGGATTCATGTAGTCGTCCACCAGCTCGATCACGGCGGTCTCGGCCGGCCGATCCACCTCCAGCACGATGGCACTCAGGGGCTGCTCGCCCTCGCGATAGACGAACTGGTTGGGATGCCATTCCGCAACCAGCGGCCCCTTCACCCGGTAATAGGTCCGGCCGGCCTCCTGCCAGGAATCCATCGCCGCACCGTGGGTGTCCCAGAAGTCGCCGGGCAGCTCCTGCATTCCCGAGTACAGCAGCGAAACGTCATCCAGCACCTGGTCGTTGTGATAATCCTCCGCATGCAGGCCGATCACCGCAGCCTTGATGCGCAGGTTGATGTCCTTGGACACCAGGGTCACCCGGACATCCGGGAGCTCCTCTTCCAGCGCCCGTGCGGTGCTGAGGATATCGTTGTCGGCCGAAGAGCCCGGCAGCGACTCGGGCAAGTGCGAATTCAGGCTGCGGGTCTGGAAAAACAGCCGGCCATGGCCGCCGAGATCCGAGTCCTCCAGCGACGTCGCGGTCAGCGACAGCCCGGCGACAATCGCTTCGTGGGTAGCCCCGGTCATCAGCTCGTCGATGAACCGGCTCACCTGACGCACGTTGCGCGCCACCTCGGAGACCCCCTTCTTGCCCCGGTCCAGCTCTTCCAGCACCACCATCGGCAGGAAGATGTCGTGTTCCTTGAAACGGAACAGCGCGGTGGGGTCGTGCATCAGGACATTGGTGTCCAGCACGAACAGATGACGGCCGGGTTCGCGGTCTTCGATCATCGGGCCTCCGGGGCGCAGGGGCAGGGGCAGAAACGCGCTCGATGTCAGCCCGAGAGTTCACGCACCGCGGCGAGCACCTCGTCCACGTGGCCGGGGACTTTCACCTTGCGCCATTCCCGGCGCAGCACGCCGTCCGCGTCGATCAGGAACGTGGAGCGCTCGATGCCGCGCACCTGCTTGCCGTACATGTTCTTCATGCCAATGACGTCGAAGGCCTCGCACAGGCGCTCGTCCGCATCGCTGAGCAGGTCGAACGGCAGCTCCTGCTTGCTGCGGAAATTCTCGTGGCTCTTCACGCTGTCGCGCGAGCACCCGAGGATCACCGCCCCCGCTGCCTCGTAATCGGCCAGACGCTCGGCAAAGTCACGGCTCTCGTTGGTACACCCCGGCGTGTTGTCCTTGGGGTAGAAATACAGGACAACCATGCGCCCGCGGAAATCCTCCAGCGCCAGCTCCTGGTCGCCGGTGGCCGGCAGGCGGATATCGGCAGGTACGGGCTGATCGATCGCAACCGTCATTTTCGTGTCTCCGGTCGGGGACGGGGCGGCATTCAGGCCTTGATCGGCTCCAGCACCCCGTCGAGATTGAGTTCGTCGCAGAAGTCCATGAATTCGCCCCGCAGCGTCGCCAGATGCTGCGCGGCCGGGATGTCGATCACGATGTTCGCCGCGAACATGCGGGCGCCTGTCTGCTGCGCCGTGTAGACGCGACTTTGTACATCCCGCAGGTTGACGCCCCGCGTGGCGAAGAAGTTCGCCAGGCCGTGCAGCAGCCCCGGGGCATCCAGGGCGATGACGTCCACGGCATAGGCCATGGCGGCCTCGCCCGACTCTGCCAGCGGCCCGCGACGCGCGGTCACCACCAGCCCGCTCTCGCGTTCCAGACGTTCCAGCCGCCCTTCCAGGGTCGCCAGGGTCTTCCAGTTTCCGCTGGCGGTCACCGCCATGCAGGCGTAGCCGGAAAGCACCACCATGCGACTGGCTTCCAGATTGCAACCGGATTCGGCAACGTGCTGGGTCACCTGAGTCACCAGGCCCGGCCGGTCCGGCCCCAGCAGACTCAGCACCAGCTCGGTGTGCGTACCGGCCCCGACGACCTCAGCCACGGGCCCGGCCTCCTGCAACCGGCGAGCAGGATGGCGAACGGCAATGGCGCATCGCGTGGATCATGATGTCGGAACATATCACCTCCCCGGGTACAGGCCAACGCGGCGCTTTCTTGAATGCCCTGTCAGTCCCCCGTTAGACTGCACCATTACTTGTCCTGGAGGGGGCGATGTTTCAAGGCAGCATGGTCGCGCTCGCGACCCCGATGCACGCCGATGGCAGCCTGGACTGGCCAGCGCTGGATCGGCTGCTGGAATTCCATGTCGAGTCGGGTACCGACGCCATCGTCGCCGTGGGCACCACCGGCGAATCGGCCACCCTCGATTTCGACGAACACTGCGAGGCCATCGCGCACGTCGTGCGCACCATCGATGGCCGGCTCCCGGTCATTGCCGGAACCGGAGCCAACTCCACCCGCGAGGCCATCGCCCTGACCCGGTGCGCGAAGGAAGCCGGTGCCGATGCCTGCCTGCTGGTCGCCCCCTACTACAACAAGCCCACCCAGGAAGGCCTGTATCTGCATCACAAGGCCATCGCCGAGGCGGTGGACATCCCGCAGATCCTGTACAACGTGCCCGGCCGGACGGCGGTCGACATCCTGCCCGAAACGGTCGAACGCCTGGCCGGGGTGCCCAACATCGTGGGCATCAAGGAAGCCACCGGAAGCAACGAGCGCACCGCCGAGCTGGTCGAACGCGTCGGCAGCCGCCTGGACCTGTTCAGCGGCGAGGATGCCAACGGACTTGCCTTCATGCTGGCCGGTGGCCACGGCGTCATCTCGGTCACGGCGAACGTCGCGCCGCGTCTGATGTCGGAGATGTGCCGGGCAGTGCGCGAAGGCGATGCCGAACGAGCCCGCGAGATCAACCGCCAGCTGGACGGGCTGCACTCGGCCCTGTTCCTGGAGGCCAACCCGATCCCGGTCAAATGGGCGCTGCAGCAGATGGGCATGATGGAAGAAGGCATCCGCCTCCCGCTGACACCGCTTTCGGCTCCGTTTCACGCCCCGGTTCTGGACGCCATGCGCCAGGCCGGCATCGAGGTATGAACCGTTCATGACCCGTTTTTCGTCGTTTTCCGCTCGTACGACCGTACGCGCTTACCTGCCCGCGGCGCTGCCGCTGGCCGTCGCCCTTGCACTGGGTACCGCCGGCTGCGCCGGTACCGATGACCGTGGCCCGGTTTATCAGGAATCCCGTCAGGCCCCTGACCTCGAGGTTCCGCCCGAACTCAGCGCCCCCGACAGCCGCGATGGCTACCGCGTCCCCGACGCACCGGGAGAGCGCGTCAGCGCCCGCGAGATGCAGCAGCCGGATACCCGACAGACCGGCACACCAGGCGGAACGGGCGCCCTGGCGCCGCGCGCCGGCGAGGTCCGGGTGCTGCCCGAAGACAGCGACGTACAGATCTGGCGTGACGGCGATACGCGCTGGCTGACGGTCGATACCGACCCGGACGCCCTGTGGAATCGCCTGGCCGCGTTCTGGGACAGCCAGAACCTGCCGCTGGAACGCAACGAACCGGAAGTCGGCATCATGGAAACCCAGTGGGCCGAAGACCGCGCCGGTATCCCGTTCAGCGGCACCCGCGGCTTCATCGCCCGGACCATTGGCGGTCTCTACGATTCGAACACCCGTGACCGGTACCGCCTGCGCGTCGAACGCGAGGAAGACAGCCGCACCGCGGTCTACATCACCCATCGCGGGGCCGAAGAACAGCCCGTGGGCGAAGAACGCTTCCTCTGGGTTTCCCGCCCCTCCGAGCCGGAGCTGGAAGCAGAAATGCTCAATCGCCTGCGCCTGTTCCTGCTCACCGGCGACCCCGGCGAAGGCGGTCAGCGCGCCGACGAATCCGAGGTCCAGCGGGTCCCGGGCGCACGCCTCGAAAATGTCGGCGACGAACTGGTTCTTCGCTTTGACAGCGAAACGGACCAGGTATGGCGGCACCTCGGCACGCGCCTCGACCGTTCCGGCCTCCTCGTCGACGAACGCGACCGCCGCAGCGGGGTGCACGAAGTCACCTATCGCCCCGACAGCGCCGACGAAGACGAAGGTGGCTTCTTCAGCCGCCTGTTCGGTCGCGGTGACCGCCGCGCAGACACGCGCTACCGGCTCGAACTCTCCGCGGACAACGGCCAGTCCCTCCTGCGTGCACGGGACATCGAAGGCGAACCGCTGGACGAGGACGACACCCGATTCCTCCTCGAACGGATCGTGGAAGGCTTTCGCCGCTGATCACCGAGCACCGGCGCTGTCGGCATGCTGCAATACTGTTCTCTTGGAAGCGGAAGCGGCGGGAACGCCCTGGTCGTGCGGGCCCGCCACACCTGCGTCATGATCGACTGCGGCTTCTCCGCGCAGGAGGCCGAACGTCGACTCGCGCGCGCCGGCCTGCAGCCGGACCAGCTGGACGCGCTCCTGATCACGCACGAGCACGGTGACCATATCGGCGCCGCCGGCGCGTTCTCCCGACGCCACGGAATCCCCGTATACGCTTCCCACGGCACCCTGCGAGCCGCCCGCGACAATCGCTTCCCCAGCACCCTGGAAATCACCAGCGACTCGCCGATCGAGATCCGCGACCTGCGGGTGATTCCGTTCACCGTCCCGCATGACTCACGGGAACCCACACAGTTCACGTTGTCCGATGGTCACCGCGAGCTGGCACTAATGACCGACGCCGGTCATGTCACGCCCCACATGGTCGAGATCGCCGCCCGCGTCGACGGACTCCTGCTCGAATGCAACCACGAGCCGGATATGCTCCAGGCAGGCCCGTACCCCGAGCGTCTCAAGGAACGTATTCGCGGAGGATGGGGCCACCTCCCCAATCACGCGGCGCGTGACCTGCTCCGACGGGCCGATAACCGAAAGCTGCGCTCGCTGATCGGGATGCATCTGTCGACCGACAACAACCATCCCGATCACGCCCGGAACGCACTTGCAGAGGGCGTCGGCGCGGCCGCGGCCGAAATGGAACTCGCCACCCAGGAAGAAGGGTTCAGCTGGCGCGAGCTCTAGGGAGCCGCCCCCTGGCTGCCGATGGCTACTTCCGCGATTCGCGCAGGAAATACAGCCCGCCAAGGATCATCACAACGCCCACCACGGTCGCGAACCACCCGCCAAACCCGCCATCCTCACGGGGGGCGATCGGCGAAAAATGGACCTGCTGCCCCAGCAGCGCATACGCCCCCACGGCAATAAGAACCAGACCCACGACCACCAGGCCACCATCCGTCCGCTTGTTCGCCACAGCCACCTCCCGCCGGTCGTCCGGCGTCACACGGGCACAAAATCAGGCATAAAAAAAGCCCGACCCCTTGCAAGAGGAATCGGGCTTTCGGTGTAAATGCCTGGCGGTGACCTACTCTCACGAGGGGAGGCCCCTAACTACCATCGGCGCAGAGCAGTTTCACTTCCGAGTTCGGGATGGGATCGGGTGGTTCCTGCTCGCTATAGCCGCCAGGCAAACTGGCTGGACAGCGCTCACTGTCCAAATTCGGAATGCAACTAGGTGATGTGTCAGAAGAGACCAACAATCATTTGGGTGTTATATGGTCAAGCCGCACGGGCAATTAGTACTGGTTAGCTTCACGCGTTACCGCGCTTCCACACCCAGCCTATCAACGTTGTCGTCTTCAACGGCCCTTCAGGGAGCTCGAAGCTCCAGGGAGATCTCATCTCCAGGTGGGTTTCCCGCTTAGATGCTTTCAGCGGTTATCCCTTCCGCACTTAGCTACCCGGCAATGCCACTGGCGTGACAACCGGAACACCAGAGGTGCGTCCATCCCGGTCCTCTCGTACTAGGGACAGATCCTGTCAAATCTCCGACGCCCACGGCAGATAGGGACCGAACTGTCTCACGACGTTCTAAACCCAGCTCGCGTACCACTTTAAATGGCGAACAGCCATACCCTTGGGACCTGCTTCAGCCCCAGGATGTGATGAGCCGACATCGAGGTGCCAAACACTGCCGTCGATATGGACTCTTGGGCAGTATCAGCCTGTTATCCCCGGAGTACCTTTTATCCGTTGAGCGATGGCCCTTCCATACAGAACCACCGGATCACTAAGACCTGCTTTCGCACCTGCTCGACGTGTCTGTCTCGCAGTCAAGCACCCTTATGCCTTTGCACTCGTCGCGCGATTTCCGACCGCGCTGAGGGTACCTTCGCACTCCTCCGTTACTCTTTGGGAGGAGACCGCCCCAGTCAAACTACCCACCACACACGGTCCTCGACCCGGATAACGGGCCTGAGTTAGAACTCCAAACTTGCAAGGGTGGTATTTCAAGGATGGCTCCACCGAGACTGGCGTCCCGGTTTCAAAGCCTCCCACCTATCCTACACAAACAAGCTCAAAGTTCAGTGTGAAGCTGTAGTAAAGGTTCACGGGGTCTTTCCGTCTGGCCGCGGGTACACAGCATCTTCACTGCGATTTCAATTTCACTGAGTCTCGGGTGGAGACAGCGCCGCCATCGTTACGCCATTCGTGCAG